>JAOAIP010000074.1 GCA_026414605.1 Bacteroidia bacterium | reverse complement strand
GTTGTGATTTGCTTTCAAAAAAGGATCTTTGATATATTTGCAACAACCGATGCGAATCGTTTATCGTGGTAAGATTCGTTGTGATTTGCTTTCAAAAAAGGATCTTTGATATATTTGCAACAACTAGTTTAATATCATTCACATCGCACATCTCGTTGTGATTTGCTTTCAAAAAAGGATCTTTGATATATTTGCAACAACGTTTTATGTTTTTTAAGGTTAATTGATGGTGTTGTGATTTGCTTTCAAAAAAGGATCTTTGATATATTTGCAACAACGAAATAAAAAGTGCAAGGCAAAGGTTAAAGTTGTGATTTGCTTTCAAAAAAGGATCTTTGATATATTTGCAACAACAATGGGCTTTGCCTTTGCACTTTGATTATCGTTGTGATTTGCTTTCAAAAAAGGATCTTTGATATATTTGCAACAACAACTCTTTATTTTGATTGTTCCCCATTAGAGTTGTGATTTGCTTTCAAAAAAGGATCTTTGATATATTTGCAACAACAGAATAGTCAATACCAATATATGTATGCCAGTTGTGATTTGCTTTCAAAAAAGGATCTTTGATATATTTGCAACAACTCAGCAAGTAATTGGAAGTTTATTCAGAACGTTGTGATTTGCTTTCAAAAAAGGATCTTTGATATATTTGCAACAACCGGATATTGGAACATCAAGACATTTGAAGTGTTGTGATTTGCTTTCAAAAAAGGATCTTTGATATATTTGCAACAACCATAATGAGCAACAACGCAGGAAAAGACGCGTTGTGATTTGCTTTCAAAAAAGGATCTTTGATATATTTGCAACAACAGTAGTATTTACTACATCTCTTTCAAACTGTTGTGATTTGCTTTCAAAAAAGGATCTTTGATATATTTGCAACAACCTGTTTGATCGTCTTTCTCTAATTATTGATGTTGTGATTTGCTTTCAAAAAAGGATCTTTGATATATTTGCAACAACTCAAAAGGAACATCCCTGACATCAATTTTAGTTGTGATTTGCTTTCAAAAAAGGATCTTTGATATATTTGCAACAACGATGGTGGAGTGATATTACTTGAATAAACTGTTGTGATTTGCTTTCAAAAAAGGATCTTTGATATATTTGCAACAACTCTACATTATCAATCAAAAGATTGTAGAAGTTGTGATTTGCTTTCAAAAAAGGATCTTTGATATATTTGCAACAACCTTAATCTAAAACAACTAAAATTAAAACCTGTTGTGATTTGCTTTCAAAAAAGGATCTTTGATATATTTGCAACAACAAAGAGAAAGAACAAGAGATGACTTTGACCGTTGTGATTTGCTTTCAAAAAAGGATCTTTGATATATTTGCAACAACTTGCCATAATTATTTATTTGCTGCAAATATGTTGTGATTTGCTTTCAAAAAAGGATCTTTGATATATTTGCAACAACCATTTGTCCGAAGTGCTGGTTAAAAAGGGGGTTGTGATTTGCTTTCAAAAAAGGATCTTTGATATATTTGCAACAACGCAGAAGGAAAAAAGGCGGTGGCTTGTTTAGTTGTGATTTGCTTTCAAAAAAGGATCTTTGATATATTTGCAACAACAAAAAATACCACTATGTAATACCAGCCCTTGTTGTGATTTGCTTTCAAAAAAGGATCTTTGATATATTTGCAACAACAGATTGGCGGAACTTTCTGCATTCAACAAAGTTGTGATTTGCTTTCAAAAAAGGATCTTTGATATATTTGCAACAACACCTAATGGATTTCTTGATAAAAGTCCAAGTTGTGATTTGCTTTCAAAAAAGGATCTTTGATATATTTGCAACAACTGTAATTTATCAAATGGAATTTTAAAAGGGGTTGTGATTTGCTTTCAAAAAAGGATCTTTGATATATTTGCAACAACTATTGTCTAATCTGATAATATTCCCCTTATGTTGTGATTTGCTTTCAAAAAAGGATCTTTGATATATTTGCAACAACATGAAACATAATTTTTTTTCCGGGACAATGGTTGTGATTTGCTTTCAAAAAAGGATCTTTGATATATTTGCAACAACCCTTTTTCCTTCTATTGCTAATCATAGAAGTTGTGATTTGCTTTCAAAAAAGGATCTTTGATATATTTGCAACAACCGGGGACAAAGATAATTAGACGATTATCTAGTTGTGATTTGCTTTCAAAAAAGGATCTTTGATATATTTGCAACAACTGTTGGTGCAAGAGCGGGAGTGCCTATGTGTTGTGATTTGCTTTCAAAAAAGGATCTTTGATATATTTGCAACAACAAGATGAAAAAGCAATTGATTCACAGGCCGGTTGTGATTTGCTTTCAAAAAAGGATCTTTGATATATTTGCAACAACACAGATTTTGAAAAATTGTTACAACAAGTAGTTGTGATTTGCTTTCAAAAAAGGATCTTTGATATATTTGCAACAACAAAGACGGCGGCTGGTGGGTCTCTTTAAGAGTTGTGATTTGCTTTCAAAAAAGGATCTTTGATATATTTGCAACAACGACAAAGATAATTAGGATATAATCTAAAAAGTTGTGATTTGCTTTCAAAAAAGGATCTTTGATATATTTGCAACAACTTTTTGTAGTAGGATGTGTAGTAAGTTACTGTTGTGATTTGCTTTCAAAAAAGGATCTTTGATATATTTGCAACAACTTAATCCTTCAAATCGCAGGTATATCAAAGGAAATAACTTAAAATTACAATTTAAAAAATTGTTGCAAATGGTAAAAAATCCTCCCTATGGGG
>JAOAIP010000053.1 GCA_026414605.1 Bacteroidia bacterium | reverse complement strand
AGGACTCGTCGTCCCGATGCCGACATTGCCAACAGCAGTTATTCGCATCTTTTCAGTATTATTCGTACGAAAAACTAAATCAACATTATCCGTAGTTCCAACAAAATGAGTAGCAGAATTTGTCCCTGCATTACCGAGGGTCAGCCAAGCATCGGAGGGGGATCCGCCCATTGTTACTAATCTCACCCATATGCTGCCATTCCAGTAGTAATAACCTGCGGGCGTTAAACCTCCTGTACCTGTGTTATACACTAATAGTGATAATGCAGGAGAGGGAATGGTGGTAACATCGGTATTAGAAGTTAAAGCAATACGAGGTATCAAAAGTCCTTTATTCGTAAAATCCCGAATATCCAAAGCGGCAGAGTTGTCAGGTGTATTACCTGTGGGGCTTATGCTCACATTTTGAGCAAGTGCAGGGCTCACTATCCCAAGCAGTGCAGCCGTTAAAAGGGCTGCTGTTTGAATGTTGATTTTTTGATTCTTAAAATTTTTTGTCTTCATAACTTTAAATTTTTAAATGAACTATATTACTTGCGAGTTGTAATATGATATGTAAAGATACACTATACACTATTTGTATTTTGTTTGGTGCCAATTTAAAGAAAATATTTGATAGAAAAGAAAAAATTTTCTAATGAGGAAAGATATGTGGGAAGAAGAGTTTGAGTATGATGAGTAGAAGTGTAAGTCCACCACCGATACTAAACCACCATTGCATAAAAGCAATTTGTCTTTGTACCCCATCAATTTGTTTTTGCAATGCTTCAAAGCGGGCGGCATTGGCTTTTTCCATTGCCTCAAAGCGAGCGTTCATTTCTTGTCGTAAGGATTCAAAACGAGCATTTGACATTTCTATCAACTGCTTAATGTCATCCTTTGTCTCTTGCCGCATTTCTTTGATATCCGATCTTATTTAATGTATATCCTCTTTGCTCGCTAATTTTTCACTCGCTTCCACATTCTCTAATAAATTATCGGCTAACTCTTCGGCTAATTCTATCATCCATTGCTGTAAAATATCATTTAAATGTTTATCCGGTATAAATGTTTATCCGGTAGTGGATGACGCTCTATTATTCTGCGTATTTTAGAGGCAGATAAACCCATATACTCATTTTATTTTGCAAATATAAGGAAAATATTGAATAGATAGAAAAGAAAAAAAATTTTCATTTGACATTAATCTTACACGCATTAATCACTTATAAGCATTATTTCAAACAACACAAAACTGCCTTATTCAATCATCTTAGCAAAAGTATCTTCATCAATAATTTTTACGGCTAACTCTTTGGCTTTTTTTATTTTTTCTGGACCCGGATCTTCGCCTGCCAATAAATAAGATGTTTTTTTACTTACAGAAGAAGTATTTTTGCCTCCATTTCTTTCTATTAGTTCTTTTAATTCATCTCTACTCCATCGCTTGAATGTCCCTGATATAACAATGGTCAATCCTTTGAGTTTATTGGATTGATGGAAATCTCCTTCTATTTCAAATTGTAATCCGTGCTGTTTTAATCTCTTAATAATTTCTTGATTTTGGGGTTTAGAAAGATATTCTTTGATAGAATGAGCAATGGTTTCTCCTACATCTTCAATTTGCGTTAATTCTTCAATTGACATTTTTTGTAAATGGTCAATAGAACGAGCCGCACGAGCAATTTTCTTGGCTAATGTCTCTCCTACATGACGAATTCCAAGTGCAAAGAGTACTCGTTCAAAAGGTCTTTTTTTGCTTTCTTGAATACCAGTAATAATGTTGTGTGCTGATTTTTCGCCCATTCGTTCAAGTGGAATAATTTGTTCTTCTTTCAATTCATATAAGTCAGCAACATTTTTAATTAAATGATTGTCGTATAGTAATTCTATTGTTTCTTCGCCTAAACTTTGAATGTCCATTGCTTTGCGAGATACAAAATGAACGATCTTTCCAATAATTTGCGGACGGCAACCAAATTCGTTAGGACAATAATAAGCGGCTTCATCTTCGTTGCGAATCAACTTTGTTCCACATTCAGGACAATGGGTGATAAAATGTACTTTTTTGGAATGTGCAGGACGCTTTGATGTATCTACGGCTACAATCTTTGGAATGATTTCACCGCCTTTTTCTATGATCACAAAATCGTGTTCGTGCAAGTCCAATTTTTCAATGATATCTGCATTGTGAAGAGATGCTCTTTTGACCTTTGTTCCTGCTAACAAAACAGGTTCAAGATTGGCTACGGGTGTAACTACTCCCGTTCGTCCTACTTGATAGGAAATACTTTTGAGTTGAGTGGTTGCTTGTTCGGGCTTGTACTTAAATGCCACTGCCCATCGGGGCGATTTAGCCGTATTTCCTAATGTTTTTTGATACTGCAAATCATTTACTTTAACCACTACTCCATCGGTTTCATACGGCAACTCCCATCTTTTTTCTTCCCATTTGTCAATAAATTTTTTTACTTCTTCTATCCCTTTGCAGAGTTCGGCATTTTCATTAACTTTAAATCCCCATTCTTTTAAGTGTTTCAAGCATTCCCAATGTGTTTGATACGGTAAATTATCTGCAATTAAGTAATACAAAAAAGCATCTAATTTTCGCTTTGCTACTTCAGAAGAATCTTGAAGTTTCATTGTTCCTGATGCGGCATTTCTTGGATTTGCAAAAGGTTCATCGCCAATTTCTTCTCTTTCTTTATTCAATTTTTCAAACACTTTGACAGGCATAAAAATTTCACCACGCACTTCTATATTTGGTAAAAAATGACCTTTGAGTTTGAGTGGAATAGAACGAATGGTTTTTACATTGGCGGTTACTTCATCGCCCTGAATACCATCACCTCGTGTAACAGCACGAATGAGATAACCTTTTTCATAAATCAAACTTATGCTTAATCCATCAATTTTTAATTCGCAAACATATTCCACTTTTTCAGACATTGAAAGATCTAAAAGTTCTTTTACCCTTCGGTCAAAATCATAAAGTTCTTCAATAGAATAAGTATTAGACAAAGATAACATTGGATATTTATGCTTCACTGTTGGAAAAATCTTGGTAATAGTTCCCCCTACTCTTTGTGTAGGTGAATCGGGCAAAACCAAATCGGGATATTGTTTTTCTAACTTTTGTAATTCTTCCAATAATTTATCAAACTCATAATCACTAATCACGGGCTTATCAAGCACATAATATCTATAATTATGTTCTTCTATTTGTTCTGCCAATTCTCTCATTCTTTTAAGCACTTCTTCTTTTGTCATAGTCCTTGATTTTGGAACAAAAATAGATATTCTATTATTGAATAAAAAATGATTATATTTGTGAAAAGAAATGAAAAGATATCGTCATATAGTCGTGTTTGTTTTTGTTTTATTGGCTTATGTGAATCTTGCACAGATTCGCTATTTAGAAGCATTTAAATATCAAGGAAAAACGAAAGAAGAATTAAAAAAAGAAAGATACATCGCTAAAGAAGAACGAAAAGAAGCCCGTGAAGAAAGAAAATTACGAAGATTAGAAAAGAAAATGATTAAAAAACACCACAAAAAATTGCAGGATAAAAAGACCTACAAGCGAATGAAAAAAAGTTTAAGAAAAGCCACTAATTACAATGAAAATAAAAGAGAATTCTTTTTAATAAGATGGTTTAAGTACAAAAGAAAAGTAAAATAAACAAGATTAATTTACTCTTTGCCCATTCAAGTATTTGACTAAAAACGATCCTGTGTATCCTTTTTGCATCAATTGTTCACGATATTGAAGGGCTTCTTCTTTGGTTTTAAAGGTTCTATCTATTAATACTTTATACATTCCTTTGTGTTGTTCAATAATGACTTTTCCTGCATTTGAAAAATTTTCTTCATTGGGCTTTACTGCACTTGCAGCAATTTGAATTTTGTAGGTAAATTCATCTTGTGAGATATTGCTTGAAGTAGTTGTTTTATTTTCAGATACCTTAGTTGTTGGGGCATTATCGGTTTGATGATTTGTTTTTTCTGAAGGATTTTCTTTTGGTTTATTTAAGGTTGTATTTGGCGTAGACGTATTGTCTGACTTCTCAGATACTGAAGCATTGCTGTGCATTGTAATCGTTGGTGTAGAAGTGCTTTCTTTATTTACTTCTATTACGATACTTTCGGATGCATTGATAACTAAAGGGTCTGCCGAAACTTCTTTTTTGACGCTATTTTCAAGATAATAAAATTTTTGATAAAGTGTAATAGGAAAACTTGCATTATCATTAAAACTTATTTTCAACTTAATTGTAAATTGTTTTTCGGATGGTAGATTTATCCAAACTATTTTCACTTTTTTTCCTTCTATTGAAAAATTTCCTCCTTTGCTATCTAATTCTGAAACACTTATTCCATCAGGGATTTCTAATTGATATTTTGCAAAACTATTAATAGTATGCTTAGTGATTTGAATCTCTAATTCGCCTTTTTGTCCTGCTTTTGCAATACCACTAAATTTTGAAACCAGAGATATTTGAGCAATAAAATTTAAAGATACTAACAAATACGCAATACAAAACCCTATTAACTTCATATCAAAAAATTTGCAGTAAATATAATAACTGAAAAGGATAAAAACGATTTTTGATTAAGTTTAGGTAAACGCAAATGAACACAACAAATTTTAGTAAATGCTATCATCACTTAAAAGTGGGCGAGAGAGGATTCGAACCTCCGACCTTCGGTATGTCAAACCGACGCTCTATACCCCTGAGCTACCCGCCCAATTTATTAAGCGGCAAAAATAAGTATAAATTGTTTTTTATTTACATCTATTCAAGTTCCATTTTAATACCATTAAAAAAGAATAACTACCGATTAAATAATTGATTCTATAGACATCTAATAGATTATTTAAATTTCCACCCAAAATAACCTATGAAAAAAATTTCATTTCTATTCAACTTATTTTTAATAATATCTTTATCCGTGGTCTATTCACAAACTCAAGAAAAATATTATCGTATTCAATTATTAGGCAATCCTCATGAGATTATTCAGCGATTGGCCAATAAAGGCATATCTATTGACCACGCCCATTTTTCAAATGAAAGAATCATTGCAGAATTTTCAGAAAGCGAATTGCGTCTTATTGACCAAAGCAATGTACCTTATGAGATTCTGATTGAAGATATGGCAAAGTATTATCAACAAAGAAATGAAGAAGCATCTCACCAAAAAGTACAATTTATTAGTAATTGTGATCAGTTTAATTTTCCCCAACCTGCTCACTTTCATTTAGGCAGTATGGGAGGATTTTTTACACTTAATGAAATGTATCAGATTTTAGATAGCATGGCATTATTATATCCCAATTTAATTAGCATTAAACAACCAATAAGCAATACTAACAGTATTCAAGGCAGACCCATTTATTATGTCAAAATATCTGATAATCCAAGTACTAATGAACCTGAACCCGAAGTATTGTTTACTGCTCTTCATCACTCAAGAGAACCTGCTTCTTTATCTCAACTTATTTTCTTTATGTGGTATTTACTTGAAAATTACACTACAGACCCAGATGTTCAATTTTTAATTAACAATACTGAGATGTATTTCATTCCTTGTGTAAATCCTGATGGTTATGAATACAACCGAACTACAAACCCCAATGGCGGTGGTATGCATCGAAAAAACAGAAGGAATAATGGCGATGGCACTTATGGGGTGGACTTGAATAGAAACTATGGTTATATGTGGGGATACGACAATACAGGTTCTTCTCCCAATACC
This sequence comes from Bacteroidia bacterium, assembly GCA_026414605.1. Classification (GTDB taxonomy): domain Bacteria; phylum Bacteroidota; class Bacteroidia; order B-17B0; family Aurantibacillaceae; genus BPGX01. The sequence continues at coordinate 5,755 of JAOAIP010000053.1, read as the reverse complement.
AACTCTGATACATATCGCGGTACTGGACCTTTTTCTGAACCAGAAACTCAAGCAGTTCGTGATTTTTGTATATCTCATCAATTTGTTAATGCTTTGAATGCTCATACTTATAGCAATCTTTATATCTACCCTTGGGGATATATTGCCAGTTTTCTCACCCCCGATTCCATTACTTTTATTAACTGGGGTAAACATCTTACTCGTGAAGACCGCTTTTTATATGGCACTGGCGACCAAACTGTTAATTATGTAACAAATGGCGATAGTGATGATTGGATGTATGGGGATCAATCCTCAAAAAATAAAATAATGTCTACAACTCCCGAAGCAGGTTCTGCAAATGATGGTTTTTGGCCACCATCCAATAGAATCATTGACATTTGTAAAACAACATTATTTCAAAACATTCATTTTGCATTGTTAGCAACTAATTATGCTAATGTGAATGATGAACAAGACAATTTTATTACTTCCAGTGGTTATCTAAGATATTCTATACAACGGTTAGGCATTACAGGCAATGGACAATTTACTGTATCTATTTTACCTCTTAATGGAATAGCCAGTACTGGTAGTCCCAAATCTTATACTCTTAGTATAAATCAAAAAAATATCGATTCTATTCCTTTCACCTTATCTACAGGTCTTACTGCTGGTCAAAAATTAAAATACATTTTAGCAATTAATAATGGGGCTTACACACATTACGATACTATTCAAAAAGTATATGGATCACCTATTACTTTGATTTATGATAATGGGAATTCATTAAGTAACTGGAATACCAATGGCTGGGGTGTAACTAACTCTTCCTCCACTTCATCACCATCATCTATTACAGACAGCCCTTCTGGCAATTATTCTAATAATGCCAACAAATACATCAGTTTAAAGAACAACTTAGACCTTACCAATGCTGTATATGCACACCTTCAATACTATACCAAATTTTCTACTGAAAAAAATTACGATTTTGTAAACATATACATTAGTACTAATAATGGATCTACTTGGAATCCACTTTGCTCTAAGTATCAAACTCCCCCCTCTTCTTTTGGTGGTACCACACCTGTTTATGATGGCAAACAAATAGATTGGGTAAAAGAAGAAATTGATTTAACCCCTTATGTAGGAAACAACATCCTAATTAAGTTTGTTCTTACATCCGATGTTTATGGAACTGATGATGGATTTTATTTTGATGATTTTTTAGTAAGAAAAATTATTAATCCTACTTCTGTAAATGAACTAAATACTATAAATTCTGATATTTTGATCTATCCTAATCCAAGTACTGATGATGTAAATATTTTGAGTAATGAAAAAATAAATACAATTTATATTTATGACATTAGTGGAAAATTAGTTGATGAAATTAAAAATGTAGATTCACAGAATTTTCAATACACTAAACAATTAAATTCTGGGATTTACTTTATTCGTGTAGAACTTAAAAATCAAAATGTGACAAATAAAAAATTTGTTATCACAAAATAATAACTCAAAACAGATAACCTCTAATAAATGATTTATTTTTCTAAAAAAATGTACAAATAAATTTAAGTAGGGCTTGGTGAAAAAATTTCAATCATTTGATATTTATTAAGTTACTATAACTTTTTCGTCTTTTTTTGCAATGATTTTATCTCATTTTCCTAAAACCCCTTACACTTAATAATTTTTTTAAAGTTTAAAGATTATCCCGAAGGGATTAAATGCGAGTAGCCCACAATGAAATTGGGAGTATAAAAAGGTAATAAATTTTGCAACCCCGAAGAGGTTAAATATTCTACACAGATATTTTTCTTTTTATTCAACCCTTTCAGGGTTGTAAATGAATGTATTACTTTTTACCACCAGTTTCACCGATGGCTATTTCACATTTATCCGCCTTCAGCGGATTTTATGGAATAATTACTTGATTTTTTTGAAAGTCAAATTTTGGCTTTCCCACCAAACGCTAAGTAATATTATTTCTTAATTTCAAATACGCTACTACAAAAGATTGAGTTTTTCCAATCCTATTTTTGACGCTAATTGCTGTGCTTGTTTTTTGTTATAATGATGGGCTTCTGCAATTTTTTCTTGATTGATATACAAGCCGATATAAAAAATATGATCGTTATTTTTCTTTTCTACTTTTTCTACATTATATCTTAAATTCCACTTATACTTTTGGGCTAACTGAATAATCTTTGATTTATAATCAATATCTTCAATGTTCTTTACCTCATCCAATTGCTTCAAAATTTTATCGTTGATGAATTTTTCGGCATATTCTTTTCCTTTGTCTAAATAAATAGCCCCAATTAAAGATTCTACAACATCACAATAAATAGATGATTTTTCTAATGCTTCTGGAAGCAATTGATGTTTTATCCATCTATCTAATTTAAGATGGATAGCTATTTCTTTTAAAATTTGCTTATTGACTAATTTGGTACGATATTTAGACAAATCTCCTTCTGAAAGTTTTTTGTATTTTTTAAAAAGATATTCAGCAATGACCAAACCAAGCACCGCATCTCCTAAAAACTCTAATCTTTGATAATTATAAGGCAATTGAGCACTGGGATGCGCAAATGCTTTATGATACAACTCTGGATTGTTAATTTCAAAACCAAGAAACTTTTCTAACTCTAAAACAAAACTATCTTTCTTTTTCTTATGCCAAAACTTTAGCAAACAAATTTATTTAGGATTGAAATTTTTTTACCACAATAGCCGCATTATGACCACCAAAACCAAAGGTATTACTCATTGCCACATTTACCACTCTTTTTTGCATTTTATTAAATGTCAAATTGAGTTTGGGGTCTATTTCAGGATCGTCGGTAAAATGATTAATAGTAGGCGGTATGGCATCATTTACTACGGCTAAAATTGTAGCAATTGCCTCTATAGCACCTGCTGCTCCTAATAGATGCCCCGTCATTGATTTTGTTGAACTGATGTTTAGTTTATAACTATGTTCTCCAAACAAATTAACTATAGCTTTTAATTCGGCAATATCTCCCAAAGGCGTGGATGTTCCGTGGGTATTGATATAATCCACGTCCGTTACTTTTAAACCAGCATCATCAAGTGCTCTTTGCATCACCAACTTTGCCCCTAATCCATCAGGATGTGGTGCAGTGATATGATAAGCATCTGCACTCATTCCCCCACCTACAATTTCGGCATAAATTTTAGCCCCTCTTTTGAGTGCATGTTCAAGTTCTTCTAAAACAATAGCACCTGCACCTTCACCTAATACAAATCCGTCTCTATCTTTATCATAGGGACGAGATGCTGTCAAATAATTTTCATTATTGGTACTTAATGCTTGTGCTGCATTAAATCCACCTATACCCGATTCATTGATGGCTGCCTCACTTCCTCCTGCCACAATAGCAATTGCTTTACCCCAACGAATATAATTAAATGCGTCAATCAAAGCATTTGTAGAAGAGGCACAGGCGGATACAGTAGTAAAGTTAGGTCCTCTCAATCCATAACGAATAGAAATATGACCGCTACATATATCGGCAATCATTTTGGGGATAAAGAATGGATTAAAACGAGGCGTACCATCTCCTTTTGCAAAAGCAAAAGTTTCTTGTTGAAAAGTATCGAGCCCGCCTATACCTGATCCCCATATTACCCCTACTTCATCTTTGTTTATGCCTTCTCCTGCAATGCCCGAGTCAGCGATGGCTTGCACAGCAGCAGCCATTCCATAGTGGGTATAAGTATCCACTTTACGAGCTTCTTTTTTATCAAAATAGTTTAAAGGGTCAAAATTTTTGACTTCACAGGCAAAGCGTGTTTTGAATTTAGATGCATCAAAACGAGTAATAGGTCCCGCACCACTAACGCCATTAAGAAGGTTTGTCCAATATTCTTGAACAGAATTACCTAATGGTGTAATGGCACCGAGACCTGTTACTACAACTCTTTTTGGGGCATTCATTGAAGGTTATTTTTGAACATTAGCTTCAATGTAAGCGATGGCTTCACCTACAGTTGATATTTTTTCAGCTTGTTCATCAGGAATTGCGATGTTAAATTCTTTTTCAAATTCCATAATAAGTTCTACTGTATCCAAAGAGTCAGCCCCTAAATCAGTGAACTTTGCTGTTTCAGTTACTTCTTTTTCATCAACGCCTAATTTGTCAACAATGATTGATTTTACTTTGCTTGCAATTTCTGACATAGTTTTTAATTTTAAGGCGGCAAATTTAAGGAATAAAATTTTTAATTTCCAAAATTGAATTTTAAACCCATATAAATTCTTATATCTCTTTTCATATTTTGAAAAATCTCCATACTTTTGTAGCGTAATTCTTTTTTATGAAAGATACTTTAAAAGTAATATCCATTATTTGCATCTCTTTTTATAAATCTATCTTTTTCAGTCAGCAAAACAAAATGGACTCCCTTTTTACCGAATTGAAAAAATGGCAAAACAAAAGTGGCTATCAGGCAGATACCACGCTGTATAATATCTATTACAATCTTGGGATACAATTTTCTAACTCCAACCCCGATACTGCCATTTATTTTTTTAAACAGAGCATTGCCATAGCCCAAAATATTAAAGATGCCATTAAAGAAGCAGAAAGCATAAACCAAATAGGAATGTGTTATTATGTAAAAGATGATTTTAATTTAGCCATGCAACAATATGAACTGGCTTTGAAGGTATTATTAGAAAAGGTAGATAAAAAAGAAAAAATACGAAAGCAAAAAGTATATGCTGCTATTCTTGGAAACATTGGGGTTGCGTACAAAAACCAAGGCAACTATGCCAAGGCATTGGAATATTATTTTAAAGCACTGAAAATCAACGAAGAAATCGCAAACAAACAACATCAATCTGCCAACTTAGGAAACATTGGATCTGTGTATTATGAACAAGGTAATTACGCCAAAGCATTGGAGTATTATTTCAATGCATTGAGAATTAAAGAAGAAATAGGAAACAAACAAGGTCAAGCCATAACTCTTGGAAACATTGGGCTTGTGTATTCAGATCAAGGCAACTATGTCAAGGCATTAGAATATTATTTCAAGGCATTGAGAATTAAAGAAGAAATAGGAAACAAACAAGGTCAAGCCATAACTCTTGGAAATATTGGTATTTTGTATTCAAATCAAGGTAACCATATCAAAGCATTGGAGTATTTTTTCAAGGCATTGAAAATCAATGAAGAAACTGGAAATAAAGGAAGTCAAGCCATCAACTTAGGAAACATTGGTTCTATTTATGTTAAACAAAAAAAATACAAAGAAGCCGAAGAATATCTGAAAAAAGCCATCACTATCGGGGAAGAATTGCATATTATTTATCACTTGGATAGTTTTTACAAGTTTCTTTCAGAATTATATTCAAAAACCGGAAGGGATCAGGAAGCGTTAGAAGCATACAAAAAATACGTAATGTATAAGGATAGTATCAATAGCCAAGAAAATAAAAAAGCACTCACTACCAAAGAAATGCAATATCTCTTTGAAAAAAAGCAAACAGAAGAAAAAGCCAAATATCAATTAGAAATCACTAAAAAAGAAGAAGAAAATAAAAGACAAAGGATTATCATTTTTTCTACTGGTTTATTACTTGTAACAATGGGTGTTTTCTTATGGAGAATCAATAAGCAAAAACAAATTATCGAAAGACAAAAGCAAATTGTTGAATTTCAAAAAAAATTAGTCGAAGATAAAAATAAAGAAATAACAGACAGCATCCATTATGCAAAGCGAATACAGCAAGCCA
>JAOAIP010000051.1 GCA_026414605.1 Bacteroidia bacterium | reverse complement strand
ATTTTCTGCATACAAAATCATTCCCTTGCTTTCAATTCCTTTGATTTTTCTTGGTTTCAAATTGGCTAAAACAATGACTTGTTTGTTTATCAAATCTTCAGGTGCAATGCAATGTGCAACGCCGCTTACTATGATTCTTGTTTCATAGCCCAAGTCCACTTCTAATTTTAATAATTTATCGGTATTAGGCACTTTTTCGGCTTTTAATACAGTACCTACACGAATGTCGCATTTTTCAAAATCTTCAAAAGCAATTTCTGTTTTTTGAGGAGTGAGGTTGGATGAAGTGATGTTGGGTTGAGACTTTTGTTTTTTCAATTTTTCAATTTGTTTTTCTATAACAGTATCGTCAATTTTTTCAAACAGTATTAATGATTCTTTTTGTATTTGATGCCCTGCGTTTAATAAATGGATATTTCCTGCATTTGACCATTTTAATGTTGGTAGGTTCAATGCTTTGAATAATTTTTGAGATGTAAAAGGCATAAAGGGTTCGCACAATATCGCTAATTGGGCTACAATTTGTGCAGAAAGATTTAAAACAGTGCTCACTGTTTCAGGGTCAGATTTTATTTTTTTCCAAGGTTCATTGTCAGTGAGGTATTTATTTCCCATTCTTGCTAATTGCATTAATTCAAATAGAGCATCTCTAAATTTATATTGTTCAATTTTTTCTCCTATTTTTTGTGGGGCTTCTGCAATGCTTGTCATCAAGATCATATCTTGTTTAGAAAAGGTTCCTGCATTTGGAATTTTTCCATCAAAATATTTATTAATGAGCACTATTGTTCTATTGACAAAGTTTCCTAATATATCTGCCAATTCGCTATTGTTTCGTGTTTGAAATTCTTTCCAAGTAAAATCATTGTCTTTTGTTTCGGGAGCAGTAGCACACAAAACATAACGTAATACATCTTCTTTGCCTTTAAATTCTTGGAGATATTCATCAATCCAAACTGCCCAATTTCTGGACGTTGATATTTTTTCGCCTTCTAAATTCAAAAACTCATTAGCAGGTACATCATAAGGCAAGACAAAATCGCCGTGTTCCATTAACATTGCAGGAAAAATGATACAATGAAAAACAATGTTATCTTTTCCGATGAAATGCACTAATTTTGTATCGGGGCTTTTCCAATAAAGTTCCCATTTATCGGGTAGTAATTCTTTTGTAGCAGAGATGTATCCAATAGGAGCATCAAACCAAACATAAAGCACTTTTCCTTCAGAATCAGGAATTTCAGGAGGAACAGGCACGCCCCAATTCAAATCTCTGGTCATTGCACGGGGTTGCAATCCCCCGGTGCTTTCCAACCAACTTTTACATTGTCCATAAACATTAGGTTTCCAATGTTTGTGTTCTTCAATGTATGCAGCAATTTTAGGTTGAAGTTTATCTAAGGGTAAAAACCAATTTTTCGTTTTCTTTTTGATGGGTGTAGCATTCGTAAGAGCAGATTTAGGATTGATCAATTCTTCGGGGCTAAGCGTACTGCCACATTTTTCGCACTGATCACCATACGCTTTATCATTACCACATTTTGGACAAGTACCTATAATGTATCTATCGGCTAAAAATTGTTTGGCTTCTGGGTCATAAAATTGTTCGGTTTCTTTTTCAATAAATACACCTTTTTTGTAAAGTGTTCTGAAAAAATATTGGGCTGTTTGATAATGAATAGGTTGAGTAGTTCGTGAATAAATATCAAACGATATATGAAGTCCTTCAAAAGATTGTTTTAGTATGTGGTGGTATTTGTCAACAATGGCTTTGGGCGTAGTGTTTTCTTTTTGAGCACGAATGGTAATAGGTACGCCGTGTTCATCGCTTCCACAAATAAAAATAACATTTTCTCCTTTGCTTCTTAAATAGCGTACATAAATATCGGCGGGTAAATAACATCCTGCAATATGACCAATATGTAAAGGACCGTTTGCATAAGGCAAAGCCGCTGTAACCAAAGTTCTTTTGAATACCATAAAAAAAGTTTATTGTTTCTCCGTAAAAGCCCCAAATGTACATAATTTTACACTTAAAAGAATTGTTTCGGTGAGTGTAGAACAATTTTATTGAGTTGATAATGTTAGCAGATAGAAATGGACATTTTATAGATTGTAATTCTGAATTAAATTTAGTACCTTTGCGAAAATGATTTAGTTATGATAAAAGGTTTGAAAATCATAAGCAATACAATTTACGCTAATCAATAACTCAAAAATCAATCTATGAAAACACTTCTCACTATCATCGCATTATCATTTGCTTTATTAGTTGGAAATGATAAAATGCCCTCAGTACTTGTCAAAAAATTGGATGGTACAAAAGTGAATACCATTGACATTATTAAAAATGATGGAAAGCCCGTCGTTATTAGTTTTTGGGCAACTTGGTGCAAGCCCTGTAAAAAAGAATTAGATGCTATGGCTGAAAATTTTGATGAGTGGAAAAAAGAAACAGGTGTCAAAATAATCGCTGTATCTATTGATGACTCAAGAAGTTCCGCAAAAGTTGTAACAGACGTGAAAGCCAAAAATTGGCCATTTGAAATATACCTTGACGAAAATCAAGATTTAAAGAGATCACTCAATATCATCAATGTCCCTCATACATTTTTATTGGATGGTCAGGGAAATATTGTATGGTCGCACAATTCTTATGTAGAAGGGGATGAAGATATTCTTTACGAAAATATCAAAAAAATTATCAAAGGTGAAAAAATAAATTAAACCCATCTTTAAAGTTTATCATTAAAGCCAGTTCTATAATTACTTCACTTATCTGCATTGTTTTGTTTTACATTTTTGATTTTACTAAGATATAATTCTCAATACTAATCATTATTTTTTGGTATTCTGTAAATACTAACAAAATTCCCATTTTGAACCACTTTCCAAAATGGCGGACGAAAATATCTTTTGACAAATCGCAAAAAAACGCGTGTTCTACCCGATACTTCTACTTTGTTTTCTCGTTCAAATGGTCGCATTTCTCCTGAAAATACAAACTCTTCAATGGTAGGATATCTATTGTAAAAATCTAATATAATCAAACATATTGTGTTTAATACTCTATACACATCCCCGTGATTGGTTACAACATATTGATCATTTTCATACTCATCATTTGTTACACAAAATGTTACATTCACTTTAAAGTAATTAACTCCATCACGAGAAAAAGATACTTCATACTGATCATTAAATCTATTCGTAAAATAATATGCATATTTTCCAGGAAAAGGATCTTTCTTAAATGGATAAATCATATCATTCCCTTCCATCTTTCAAATCAAATTTAAATTCTTTTATCCATACAAAATTAGTAATTAAAATTGGCAATAGCAAAAAACGATAGCGTACAATGGCACCGATATTAGGCGATGAAACTGCAATAATCACAATGATTCCCATCAAAAACATAAACATCCATAAATGAAATAAATTTGGGCTTTTAAATACATTTACCAACAATATTATCATCAAACATAAAATTCCAATATTTTCAATCCATACTACAACATCCATCAATCCTTTAATTTCTTTGGGCTGAAAGAAAAACACACTCAATGCTTCCATTACAGATTTGATATTATACCAAAATGATTTATTCGCATTTAATGGTGAAATATAAATCGTTCTATTCGCCCTTTCTATGCTATACAAAATATGATATTCTTCTAATGTATCCTTATTTTTTTCAATAATAGTATCATTCAAATTTGTCAAATACCAATACATCAAAGGCACATTTTTTTTAATAGTTACAACAGGTATTTTTTGTGTAGAATCATATTTCAAACAATTCCAATCATAAAGAACACGCACAAACTTTCTTGTATTTAACAAATAAATACCACCCCTTGATGCATCCAAAAATCGCTCTTGACGATATTGCAAAATATCCAATATACTCTTGTGAAAAAACACTTTGCTTATTCCAAACAACAATACAAACACACCCATTAAATACACCAAATACACTACCTTTTGATACTTATAGGATGTTTGCATTATCCATAAGAAAATACTCATAGTTACTATCAATGGTAATAAATACGCAGGTCTAAAAAAGAAAGCAATAATTATCCCTGTAAAACCAACCAACAACCATATCAAGGACTTATTCCTATTGATAATCCACTGATACAAGACATTTACCAATATCCCCATCAACAACACCATCATTGACTCTTTTAATACAAAAGAAGTAAAGAAAAAAAACGACGGCACCAAAGAACTTATCAAAAACAAACTACCTACTAAATTTTTATTTTTGAGTATTTGGGCGTGCCCCTCGCTCGTGGCTGTGCCACTTCGCTCGGGTCGGGCTGCTTCGGGCTTCGCTATCGCTTCGGCAATCCTCGCTTTGTCGTCATTGCGAACGCAGTGAAGCAATTTAAAATGCTTCATATTAAACCTAAAGAGATTGCTTCGGGCTTCGCCCTCGCAATGACGCTGCCAAAAGAAAGCGAGGCAGTGCCGGCTTCGCCGCCCTCCGCATCCCTCACGCAACTCACCCCCATCTCCTCTCTTTTGAAAAAGAGAGGGGCGATGCGGATAATTCTTTTTACTATTGTTCTCCCTATCTAACTTGACGTGGAGAGGGGGAATAAAAGGAGGTGAGTGAAAAACTCCGCATCCCTCACGCATTTTATAATACAATTCAACAACAAATTTAAAATACAACATCCATCCAATCATTGCAAATACTACTGAAAATAACCGATGAACACCTAAATCTCCACTACTCAAAAACACTAATAAACTATGAACCTTTACCACCCATCTATTATCATTATACAAAAATTCAGGGGCTTTATACCATGCATTTGTAGTCGTAAAGTATTTATTAAATACTTCTTTACTTTCCGGCTCTATATCCAACCAAAATTGACAATAATACATAGGATATTCTCTTGCCAAAGCATTAAACATCAATGCATCGTGAAAATAATTATCCTCATCAGGGGCATTCAAAAAGTGCGATTCTTTTAATGAAGTATATGAAATCAAAAAAACAAATAAACCCTTCAAAATAAATACTAAACCACTCATCCATTTATTTACATAAAACACTGATGAATAACGATAAATTAAATACAAAAACAAACTAAAATATACCGCAAACAAAAACATTCTATTTACTTATTAAACCCAAATACTTTTCAAAGATTAAATATACTCCAAATGCAATTATACCTCCCATTATCCACCCCACCAATACATCCGACAAAAAATGTACTCCCAAATACATTCTGCTTATGCCCGTCAATAAAGGATAAACAATCAATAGATATTTATACTTATTTCTGCGAATCAACATTAAACTTAATACACACACAGCCGCACTATTGGATGCATGAGCAGAATAAAAACCATACGTTCCTCCTTTGTAATTATTTACCAAATGAATTTTTTCGCTATATCGCACATCATGTGTAGGACGCAATCGTTTAAACTGATATTTAAACAAATTACTTATTTGGTCGCTTAAGCCAATAGTTAGTATTATCATTAAAACAATTTTCCAAAAATTTCTTGTTGAATAATTTTTGAATACTTGAAATATCGCCCATAACCACAATGGTAAAAATATCCACGCTTTTGATACATACCAAAATATCTCATCCATCCAATGATTATGCCCTTCTTGTAATGTCAATAACAACCATTCATCTATCTTTTGAATCAAATTGATCATCTTTAAAGTGATTACAAACTAAACATATCTCTGAACTTTACCGATTGGCGTCGGCTTAAATCTATATCCATTCCATTTGAAAGTTTGACCATATAACCATTATTTACCCAAGTAGAAATGGATTCTACGTGTTGTAGATTAATAATGAACTTTCTATTCGCTCTAAAAAACATATCTTCAGGCAATCTATTTTCTATGGCATTCAAACTATTAAATATCACCGGATGAACATTATTTACTAAATGAACTTTTACATAATTACCCAAAGATTCAAATAATAACACATCTTTTAAAGAAATAAACCAACAATTATCACCATCTTTTAAAAAGATTTTAGAGTCGTGTTTTAACTTGTCAGTTCTTGATGAAGTAAGAGATTCTTTTTCTTCTTTTATTTGATATTTTTTTATGCATTCTGCCAAACGCTTGGCATCTATGGGTTTTAGCAAATAATCTAATGCTTGAAATTCAAAGGCCTTGATAGCGTATTCATCGTATGCTGATATAAACACTACATCAGGAATAGCACTAATTTCATTTAGCATCTCAAATCCTGTTTTATCAGGCATTTCAATATCTAAAAATACCAAGTCGGGTTTTAGTTCTTCAATCATCTTTTTTCCTTCTTCAGCATTCACACATTCAGCAACAATTTCTACATCCGAATAATCTTTTAATAATCGTTTTAATTCTTCTCTTGACAATCTTTCATCATCTACTATTATAACTTTCATAAATTAATTTTTATGCGAAAAATACATATTCTTTAAGACATATTTAATTTAAATTTTGATGAGTGGAAAATTTTATACTTCATCGGAAAAATAAACATTTGGTAAACCACGTAAGTTGTAATCCGATGCCATCACTTCTCCATAAGCCCCAGCAGAACGAATGGCTAAAATATCTCCTCTTTGGGTAATGGGTAATAAAACATTTTTTCCAAAACAATCGGTGCTTTCACAAATAGGTCCACATACATCATACAATTGCTGATCAGGATGCTGGTATTTACTGATATTTTCAATTTTGTGATAGGCCTCGTACAAGGCAGGACGAATGAGATGATTCATTCCGCTATCTACGATTAAGAAATGCTTATTCCCCGATTGTTTTTGATAGAGAACTTTTGTAATCAAAGATCCACACTGTGCTACTAATGATCTTCCTAATTCAAAATGTAATTGTTGAAAATGTCTTCTTTCCAAGAACTCATAGAATACTTTGAAATATGCTTCAAAATCTGGAACTAATCCCTCATCAGGATGCATATAATTGATACCTAATCCGCCTCCTAAATTTAAATGTGTTACTTCTATATTTTTTTCTTCTAAATATCTTTGTAGTTCGTTTATTTTTAAGCATAAGTTTTTAAAACTTGATAAATCTGTGATTTGAGATCCGATATGAAAATGCAAACCTATTAATTGAATGTTTTTTAATTGTTTTAATTTGTCTAAAACCAAATTTAAATCCGATGCATTGATGCCAAATTTATTATCGGTTAAACCTGTTGTAATGAACTTGTGCGTATAGGCATCTACGTTTGGATTTATCCGAAGGGCAATAGGGGCTTTAGTATTTAAATTATTCGCAATATCATTAATTACCTCTAATTCTTGTATGCTTTCAACATTTAAGCAAAAAATTTTTTCTTTTAATGCATATAAAATTTCTTCATCTGTTTTTCCAACTCCTGCAAAGACAATGTTATTAACAGAAATACCATTTTTAATGGCTTTTTCAATTTCTCCTTTGCTTACACAATCTGCACCTATTTTATATTTGGCTAATATCTGTAATAATCTATCTTGATGATTGGCTTTTAATGCATAATGAATGTGCCCATTAATAGTTTTAGATGCTTGAAGGGCTTTTTGAATCGTTAATTCAAAAACATCAACATCGTAATAGTAATAAGGGGTTGGCAGTTTTTTTAGTTTTTCTATTATTGAATTTTGAAAAAACATAGATGAAAATTATTAAGGTAATTATAGATTAAACAGTACTTTATTCAGTTGTTCCATTGCTAACTTTTTGTACTTTTGATGAACTAAAACCGAGATATTGTAGTCACTTCCTCCATAAGAAACCATACTAACAGGAATGTCCTTAAGTGCTTCTGCTACTTTAAAAATGTAACCTGGCTTGTTTTTAGGCAAATATCCTGCAATGCATATAATGGTTTGTTCAGGAAAAACTTCAACGCTGGCTATTTGTTTTAATTCCTCAATGATTTCGTTTAAATGTTTAGTATCATCAATCGTTACACTCACTGCTACTTCAGAAGTAGTAATCATATCAATGGGCGTTTTGTATCTTTCAAAAATTTCAAAAATGGCTCTCAAAAATCCGTATGCTAAAAGCATTCTATAACTTTTGATTTGCAATGCTGTAATACCATCTTTTGCAGCAACGGCTTTAAATCCTTCATTTGGAAAGGTGTTTGCGATAATCGTTCCAAATGCTTGTGGTTGCATCGTGTTTTTTAATAACACAGGTATTTGTTCTTTTTGGGCTGGTAAGATACACGCAGGATGTAAGATCTTTGCTCCAAAGTAAGCCAACTCTGCGGCTTCATCAAAACTCAAATAATTGACAGGATAAGTTCTGGATACGATTCTTGGGTCGTTATTATGCATTCCATCAATATCTGTCCATATTTGAATTTCAGAAGCACGAATAGCCGCTCCCACTATAGATGCAGTATAATCACTTCCACCTCTTCTTAAATTATCAATGTCTCCATAAGCATTTCTACAAATATATCCTTGTGTAATAAATAAATTATCATTGGGATGATTTTTCAAAATATCTGATAAAACTTGTCTTGTAAAGTCAATGTCAGGTTCATTGTTTTCATCAATGCGAACAAAATCCAAGGCATTTAATAGAATACTTTTTATACCTATTTGTTGTAAATACAAATGAAATAAGTTGGTGCTTAAAATCTCTCCTTGGGCTAATATAATTTTTTCTTCCTTTGAAGTAAAAGTAAATGCTTCATTTCTAAAATGACGAATAATATCAAATACTGAATTAACGAACGTCTTTCCTTTGTCTTTATATTCATCTTTAAGCAGGTTTTCACATACGTCAATATATTTTTGATACAAAGCATTTATATCGGATTCTGCTTCTTTGTTTTTTCCGGCATAAAGATATTCGCTGATTTTTACTAAAGCATTGGTAGTACCGCTCATTGCAGATAATACAACTATTTTTTTAGATTCATCAACAGTAATGAGTTTTGCTAAATTTTGCATTCTTTCAACGGAACCAACGCTTGTTCCACCAAATTTAAGTATTTTGAAATCTTTGAAAGCAATGGACATAGTTTTTGGGGGCTATACTAAAAAAAATAAAAATATCTTAAAAGGGTTTTAGGATAAGTTAATTTAGCGTATATTTGCAAGAACTTAAATGAGAATAGGTTTATGGAAAACGCTTATGTTAATAAAGTATTTTTTAAAGATGCAAGAAAAATGTCGGAAATCCCAGACAATTCAATTCATTTAATTGTTACTTCTCCACCTTATTTCAATATAAAAGATTATTCAAAAGATGGTTATCAAAAAAATCAAATATCTGATAAAAAGAAAGAACAAATTGGGGATATTCAAGATTATAAAAAATATATTGATGAATTGTTGTTAGTATGGAAAGAATGCGAAAGAGTTTTAAAACCAAATGGTAAATTAGTAATCAATGTACCTTTAATGCCGATGCTTAAAAAAGATTTTAATACACATTACAATAGACATATCTTTGATATTAATGCCGATATTGAACATTCTATTTTAAATAACACAAATCTTTTTTTATATGACATTTATATTTGGAATAGAACAAACCCTTCAAAGAGTTTAATGTTTGGAAGTTATCCGTATCCCCGAAATTTTTATGCACAAAATACAAGTGAGTTTATTACAGTTTATGTTAAAGATGGAAAACCCGATAATAATGTACCAGAGGAAATAAAAGAAAAAAGCAAACTTTCTGAGAAAGAATGGGTGGAGTATACGAAACAAATTTGGAATATACCTATTCCAGGAAAAGACGATATTGCATTTGGAAAACATTCTGCAATAATGCCAGAAGAAATTGCAAGACGTTGTATAAAATTATTCACTTTTGTTGGAGATATAGTTTTAGACCCATTTGCTGGTTCGGGTACTACTCTTAAAGTTGCAAAAGAACTTGAAAGAAATTTTGTGGGATATGAGATTATGGAAACCTACAAACCTATTATTGAAAAAAAATTAAAATCGGTTTCATTTAAGCAAGAAAAAATCGAACTCCAACTATGAAATTAGAATTAAATAATATCTATTTAATGGATTGCTTTAAATTTTTAAGCAAAGTAAGTAAAAATTCAATAGATTTAGCAGTAATAGATCCGCCATATAACTTAAAAAAAGCACAATGGGATAACTTCAAATCGCATGATGACTTTTTATCTTTTACTTTTAAATGGATTGATTTATTAATACCTACAATTAAACAAACGGGAAGTTTATACATATTTAATACACCATACAATGCTGCATTTATATTAAGATATCTTTTAGACAAAGGTTTAATATTTCAAAACTGGATTACGTGGGATAAAAGAGACGGATTGTCAGTTTCCAAAAAAAAATATTCTAATGCACAAGAAACAATACTTTTTTTTACAAAATCTAATAGATATACATTCAATGTTGATGATATTAGAATACCGTATGAATCTACTGAAAGAATAAATCACGCAACAAAAAAAGGAATTTTAAAAAATGGAAAAAGATGGTTCCCAAATCCCAAAGGCAAATTATGCACTGATGTTTGGCATTTTTCAAGTGAAAGACATAAAAATAAAATTAATGGAAAAACGCCAAAATTACCCCATGTAACACCCAAGCCACTTGATATGATCGAACGGATTATCAAAGCAAGCAGTAATCCGGGAGATATTGTATTAGATTGTTTTATGGGAATTGGAACTACAGCCATTGCAGCTAAAAAAAATGGTAGAAATTTTATTGGTTGTGATATCAATAAAGAATATGTGAATATAGCTAAAAAACGATTAAATGAAATATCTTTACAAGACGAAAATAAAGAAAATTTGAATAACGAATTAGTAATGTATGAATTTTAAGGAGTATATTCTAAATAGAATAAAAAAAGATGATTATAGGGGTTTTCATTTATCACAGCATAACCGATTACCTTTTGATAAGGTATTAAAGATTTTGACTATAATCTATGAAATTGCCAAAGACGAAAAATTTAATATCCATATTGGCGATTGGAAAGGCGTAAAACAAGAAAATTGCGATACATATTATAAAATTGTTCAAAAAATAAATGATGCTACAGAGCAATGTACAGTAAACTCATTAAAGAAAAATATATTCCCCGATCTTCATAGAATGGGATTATTAGAAAGATATGATAAGAATGGAAATTTAGTTCAACAATATGTAAAAACACATATTTACAGTGTGAAGTTATCAGAAAATGCAATAAAATTTATTAATGAAAAAGAAATAAGAAGGCAATATAAAATTTATATTGAATCAACTGAAAAAATCTTGGAACCTATTCTTGATGAATTGTTTTATTTATTATACAACAAATATGATGCAATTAATGTTTATGAATATATGTACATTATATCAGACCCTAATATAAAAACTAATGAGAAAATTTCCTTAATAAATAATTTTAGAAAACTAAAAAAAATTGAACAAACTCAAATATCTGAAGATATTAAAGAGAAGTTTCAACAAATTAATAAATCAGCAAAAAACAAAAGTGAAAAAAGAGATTTTGGTAATTGGTATAATGAGTCGCTACAAGTATTTAATCTTTTAAATCAAACAGTATATTTCAAAACTTTTCGAAAAACATTTTTGATGCTAAGTATTTCCCAAGAAGCATACGAATTTATTGCAACTCGTAGCCAACAAGAAAAGGAAAAATATTTTGAATGGCATAAAGTATCAAAGAAAGAAGGTTTTGAGTTACATCATATCTATCCCGTTTCTTATGCTACTACAAGAAAGCAATTAGAGTTAATTGACAATCATAAAAACTTAATTTATATCAAGAGTTCAACTCATAAAGAAGTATCTAAAAATAAAAACCTTGTCAGGTTAGAATATAAAGAGAATAAAATATTCCTAACTAATCCAAATAATAATAAATCTATTGATATAACAAATGATGTTATAGTTGATATAAATAACATTCAAGAAATGCTGAAATATAATTCTAAAATTCTTAATTCAATTGATAATTTATAAAATTTTTTCTATGAAAATATCAGCAATATCTTTATTAGTGGCTCTTCTTATCAATGCTTTTAATGGATTGGCTCAAAAGCCAATTTCTTTTACTATCAAGGGAACTGTTAAAGGAAACAAGCACAAAAAAATTTATCTACATCATAAGTGGAATAATAATTTTTTTACGGACTCTGCTATAATTAAAAACAATGCTTTTGTCATCAAAGGTACGACGCCAGAAATTAATATGTATTGGTTTACTTTTGAAAACAATCCCAATGCTTTACCTAACGCACCAT
Source organism: Bacteroidia bacterium (assembly GCA_026414605.1). GTDB lineage: Bacteria > Bacteroidota > Bacteroidia > B-17B0 > Aurantibacillaceae > BPGX01. The sequence continues at coordinate 14,020 of JAOAIP010000051.1, read as the reverse complement.
TCTTCATAGATCAATCAGATATTAATGTTTCAATCAATGAAGATAGTTTGTACAATGCTCGTATAAAAGCAGGTAAAGAACAAGAATATTATGCAACTTATGTTTCGCTGATGAAAAAATTTGGTGTTCAACAACAACAATTGTATCAAAAATACAACGAAGCCGTTCAAAGAAACGATGGATCAACGATTACTCAATTACAATCCGAATTTGCAACATTAAATGAAAATGTAAAAAAGACCCTCAAGGATATGATTAAAGCACATCCCAATTCACCTGTTAGTGGCTATATCATTTATCAAGAGTTTAATAATAATCCTAATATCTCTGTAAGTGAATTGGAAGAAGTAGTATCTTATTTAGATCCGAAATTTCTCAATACTAAATTTGGAAAATTAGCACAGCAAAAATTAATGCAAATCAATGGGACAAGTATTGGTAAAAAAATTATGGAGTTTGTACAAAATGATCCAAATGGGAAGCCCGTCAATATTAGAGATTTTGAAGGTAAGTATGTATTAATTGATTTTTGGGCAAGTTGGTGTGGTCCTTGTCGTATGGAAAATCCTTATGTGGTAGCCGCTTACAATAAATACAAAGATAAAGGTTTTACGGTTTTGGGAGTTTCTTTAGATCAAAATAAAAATGCTTGGTTAAAAGCCATTGAAAAAGATAATCTCACTTGGACACACGTAAGTGACCTGAAAGGATGGAGCAATGAAGTTGCACAAGCATTTGGTATCAGTTCTATTCCTCAAAATATCTTAATTGACAAGCAAGGTATTATCATTGCAAAAAATTTGCGTGGTCCTTCGCTTGAAGCCAAGTTAAAGGAAATTTTTGGTGAATAATTTTCCAAAACTATGTTGCAAGATCTTAAAACTGTAAAGAAAGAAATTCTCTCATTATCAGAAAATGTAATCAATACGGTAATTACTATTCGTAGACATCTTCATCAATATCCTGAATTATCTTTTCAAGAATATCAAACATCGCAGTATATTGAATCTTTACTAAAAGAATGGAGTGTTCCTTTTCAAAGAATTGCTAAAACAGGGCTAATTGCTTATTTAGGAAATCCTCAATCAAAAAATACTATTGCTATTCGTGCTGATATTGATGCTTTGCCTATTCAAGAGAAAAATCAATGCAGTTATGCTTCCAAAGTCCCTAATGTAATGCACGCTTGCGGACACGATGTTCATACGGCCTCTGCACTCGGTGTTGTATTAGTGATGCAGTCCATTTTCAAAAAGTATTTGAATAAGGATGCTTGTATCAAAATACTTTTTCAACCTGGTGAAGAAGTGTTGCCAGGTGGTGCTACTTTGATGATAAAAGAAAAAGCCCTTCAAAAGCCCAAAGTTCAAAGTATTCTGGCTCAACACGTTTTCCCTGATTTGGAAGCAGGCAAGATTGGATTTCGTGCCGGTCCTTATATGGCAAGTACCGATGAAATATACATAACGATTAAAGGAAAAGGCGGACACGGAGCAATGCCCGAAAGATCTAACAATCCTATTCCAGTCGCTGCACATCTTATTTCTACCATTAGTAAAGAATATCCTATTGAAAGATTATTAAAAGAACAAATGGTTTTGACATTTGGAAAAGTGATGGCTAATGGGGCAACTAATGTAATACCAGATACTGCTGAAATTGCAGGCACGATGCGAACATTAAATCAAAATGTAAGAGAAAAATTATATCGGTATTTGAATAACATTACTCAAAAGTTTGCGAAACAATATTCAATAGACATACAACTCAATATCGTCAAGGGGTATCCACCGCTTATCAATGACCCAAAGTTGACAAGTTTTTTCAAAGACAAAGCCATAGAATTATTGGGCAAAAAGAATGTTGTAGATTTGCCCATTCGTATGACCGCCGATGATTTTGCTTATTATTTACAAAGAGTTCCAGGCACTTATTACCGTCTTGGTACAGGAAATAAAAAGAAAGGCATTATACACAATGTACACACGGCATATTTTGATATTGATGAAACTGCCTTATTTTACGGTACTTCTACAATGAGTTGGTTGGCTTGGAGTTATTTGAGTTCCTTTCGATCTTAATCTCTTCCAATATCTTTAATACTTTTGGAAGCAGAGGTTCTGTTTCGTCATTGACAATTACATAATCAGAGAGAACAATTTTCTTATCGTCTGACCATTGTTTTTGCATTCTTTGTAAAATGCTTTGTTCATCTAAGTTATCTCGTTTTTTGATTCGTTCTATTTTCAACTTTTCGGGGGCAGTTACTAAAATGATTTTGTCACAAGTAGATTGGATATTGGCTTCAAAAACCAAAGCACTTTCCTTGAAAATAATGGGTGCGTTACTGTGCTTCTTTTTGAATTCTTCAAAGTCCTTATGAACAGCAGTATGAATGAGTGTATTAATTTTTTGAAGTAAGTCATTATCAGAAAAAATTTTTTGTGCTATGTAGGGCTTATTGATTTGACCATCGGGTGTGTAGGCATTGTTTCCAAGGTAATCAATAACTTTTTGTTTTATATCGGTTAAATAATACATTGCTTTTGCTCGTTCATCAGAATAATAAACGGGATAACCTAATACTTCAAAAATTTTTGCTACTATTGTTTTTCCTGAACCTATGCCCCCTGTAATGCAAACAATCATTCTTTTTTCTTTTTAAAGGTTGAAAAATCAATTTGAATAGTATCGGGATGAATTTGAAGTAGTTTGACTTTTACTGGAAACGAAGGATTTTCTGTGATGCTTTCTTCTTTTATCAAAAAAAGTTTTTTCTTATTTACTTTTTTAAGTTGGCTAAACGGAATAAAAATTTTTTCGGGGAAATAATTTTCTAATAAAACGATTTTTAATCCAGATGCTTTTACTTTTATATTGAGAAGAATATAAATACTGTCTTTATCATACGTTTTGGGAACACCAACAATATAGGAATTTACTTGATATTGGCGAATATACGTTTGATTTAATTGATGAATGATCCACCAAAGAAATGCAATAAGCAAACAAATTAAAAATACAAGCAATTCTTTTCTTATCATAATTGGCGAAAATACATAGGATATAAGTTTTATACAAACAAAACTTTTATAATACCATCCAACGGACACTGATTTTACTGATTTGATTTTTATTATTTCATTCTATCTATTTTGTGTTAATGTATTTTCCACTTTTCTCTAATCATTATTTATCATTACATTTGTCGCCTTATGGCAAAGAAAAAATTATTTAGTCAAGAGTCGTTTTTATATCCCTATCGTAAAATTATTATTGCGTTTGGGTTATTAAATTTTATTCTTTTAGTGGGTGTTATTGGTTATATGTGGATTGAGAATTTGAGTTTTTTGGATGCTTTGTATATGACGGTTATTACCGTAGCAACAGTGGGGTATAGAGAAGTTGCAGAGCCATCTGATGAAGGAAAAATTTTTACAATTTTCTTAATCATAATAAGTTTTGGTATTTTTGCCTATGCAATATCTTCTATAACGCAATTTATTATAGAAGGGGAGTTTAATCAATTTTTTAAAAACAGAAAAAAGGTGGAAGAAATAGAAAAATTACAGAATCACATTATCATTTGTGGCTTTGGAAGAAATGGAAGACAAGCCACACAAGTATTAAAACATCATCATCAACGCTTTGTAGTGATTGAAAAAGATTCTACAATTACCGACAATATTACCCATAAATACAAGCATTTGGTATTAAATGCAGATGCCACGAATGATGAGACATTATTAAAAGCAGGAATTAAACGAGCCAAAGCACTCATTACTACTTTGCCAAATGATGCCGATAATATGTTTATTGTTTTATCAGCAAGGCATTTGAATCCAAACATTTATATTATTTCCAGAGCAAGTGAAGAAAATGCAGATACAAAATTAAAAATAGCAGGGGCTAATAAAGTAATAATGCCAGATAAAGTAGGTGGGACACACATGGGGACATTAGTACTCAAACCAGATACGGTGGAGTTAATTGAAATGATTTCATCTCAAGGTTTAAATGATGTGTCTTTAGAAGAAATTTTATACAGCGACTTGGCAGCATCTTTACAAAACAAAACATTAAGAGAATTAGAATTAAGACATAAATGTGGTGCCAATATCATTGGATTTAAAACACCCGATGGGCAGTATATTATTAATCCAAGCCCCGATACAGTGATTATTCCAAACTCTAAAATTTTTGTTTTAGGAACTAAAGAACAAATTAAAAATCTCAAGAAAATTTTATTTGAAAGTGTATGAAAAAGTTTCTCATTACTGGATCTAATGGACTACTTGGACAAAAGTTGGTTGAAAAATTATTACATAAAAATTATAAAGTCATTGCTACTTCTCGGGGTTCGTGTAGATGGACTATTCAACATCCTAATTATAGTTACGAAGAATTAGATATTACTAATTTTGATAATGTTAAAAATGTATTTGAAAAACACCTTCCTGACGTGATTATTAATACTGCGGCAATGACTAATGTAGACGCTTGTGAATTACATCCTTACGATTGTTTTATGCAAAATACAAAGTCCGTTGAATGGATGGTAAGCGTTTTAGAAACCTTACAAAACAATCACTACACACCGCATTTTATTCACTTATCTACAGATTTTATTTTTGATGGCACAAAAAAAATGCTTACAGAAGAAGATGTGCCTAATCCTTTGAGTATTTATGCTAAAAGTAAATTAGAAGCCGAAAAAATCATTCAACAATCGGCATTAAAAAAATGGGCAATTGCTCGTACTATATTGGTATACGGGCTTTCTCGTAATATGAGCCGTACCAATATCGTCCTGTGGGTAAAACAATCTTTAGAACAAAAGAAAACAATTTCAATTGTTACTGACCAATTCCGAACGCCCACATTAGCCGAGGATTTAGCCGATGGATGTATATTAATTGCAGAAAAAGAAGCCACAGGAATTTTTAATATCGGTGGAAAAGATTATATGAGTATTTATGAACTGGCTTGCAGAGTGGCAGATTTCTTTGGCTTAGATAAATCACTAATTCAACCATCTAAAAGTACAGATATTCAACAACCTGCCAAACGCCCACCAATGACGGGCTTAGACATTACCAAAGCCCAAAGAGTATTAGGATATCAGCCGCATTCTTTTGAAGAAGGGTTGAAACTCATTCAAGAACAATTACAGCAAAACCTTTCCAACAATGCCTAATGTTATTCAACTACTTCCTGAACATATAGCCAGTAAAATTGCCGCCGGTGAGGTTATTCAACGTCCTGCGTCTGTGTTTAAGGAATTAGTAGAAAATTCCATTGATGCCCGAGCCAAAAGAATTTCAATCGTTGTAAAAGCAGGTGGTAAAGAGTATTTGCAGGTTACCGATGATGGAGTAGGGATGAGTCCCGAAGATGCTCGTATGTGTTTTGAAAAACATGCTACTTCAAAAATTAAAAGTGTAGATGATTTGTTTAATATCCTTACAAAAGGATTTAGAGGCGAAGCATTAGCAAGTATAGCCGCTGTTGCAAGAGTAGAACTTAAAACAAAACCAGCAGATGCAGAATTGGGAACACGAATAGTTATTGAAGATAATAAAGTATTAATCAATGAACCTTGTGCATGTCCCAAGGGCACAACCATTACGGTGCAAAATTTGTTTTTTAATCTTCCTGCAAGAAAAAATTTTCTAAAAGACGATAGCATAGAATTTAAATACATTGTAGATGAATTTGAACGGTTGGCAATACCACATTTTAATATCCATTTTACTCTAACGCATAATGACAAAATGCTTTTTCAATTACCTGCTGTCAATAATTTATTTTCAAGAATAGAATATTTTTTAGATAATACATCAAAGGATAAATTTTTTATTATTCAAGATACAACACCTGCATTTGAATTAAAAGCATATATTGGAAATCCTGATGTAGCAAAGAAAAAAAGAGGATACCAAATGATTTTTATCAATCAGCGATATGTCAAAAACAATTATTTGTCTCATGCTGTATATGAAGCATTCAAGGGATTAATTCCGCCCGATTATCATCCGCAGTTTTTTTTATTCTTAAATATACATCCTTCTCGTATAGATTGGAATATACATCCTGCTAAAATAGAAGCACGATTGTTGGATGAAAAAATGATTTATCCTTTTTTAGTCAGCGTTATTAAAAAAGGTTTAGGGGTATCGGGCATTTCACATACCATTGATTTTACCAAGCCCCAAGATATTGATATGCGTGACATTGATATACGAAAAAGTGCTTCGCCACCAGAAATAAAAATTGATCCAACATATTCACCTTTCAAATCATCTTACAATAGAGAGGATTCTTTAGATCAAAAAGATAGAAAGCAAGAGGTATCTTGGGAAGAGTATTATAAAATTTTTCAATCAGGAAAAACTACTACAGATGAACAAAGTATAGAGCAGTCGCAATTAGATATTGCTACTGCACCTACTTCTATTATTGAGTGTTTTCAATGGATTAACAAATACATTGTGTGTTCGATTAATGAAAAATTATTGATAATAGACCAACATCGTGCACACGAAAAAATTATTTATGAAAAACTTAAGAATACCAAACAAAGCATTAGTGCTCAAACACTTTTGTTTCCATTAAATATTGATTTGTCGCCCAATGATTTTATTTTGATGAAAGAATTGATGCCTATATTCAAAGAAAATGGTTTTGATATTGAAGAATTTGGTACATCTTCTATAATAGTAAATGCGTATCCTGATGTTATTCAAACACAGGAGATAAAGCATGTTATAGAAAACACTTTGGAAAATTTTAGAATCAATCAAATAGCAGAGATAAAGGATATAAGAGAAAACTTTATCCGATCGGTGGCAAAGAGTATGGCTATTCAATATGGACAGATATTGACCAAGCCAGAAATGTTGAAACTTATTACAGAATTATTGGCTTTGAACGACTTCACGTTTTCACCTACCGGAAAAAGGATTTTTAAAGAAATAGATAGAGAAGAAATTAGTGGGTACTTTAAAAAGTAGAAAGTAGAAAGTGGAAAGTGTGATGTGTCCCGTAGGGACAAAATATGGGTAGCCCCGAAGGGGCAAAATACAATAGCACAGGGCAAAGCCCTGTGAAAGAAAATAAATCCATACCATTTCAAGCCCTGAAAGAGCGAAACCTATAAGGAAAAAAGTTAAAAGTTAAAAGTGGAAAGTTGAAAGAGAAAAGAGTAAGGAATATTCTTGTGATATTTAGTGGGTTAAACTTTTTATTGGCAAAAACTTTCCACTTTCTACTACAATATAAAACTCTAAACTAATCAATTCTGTGGTTTAGTCAATAATACCTTTCTGGAAACTTTGTATTTGCCTGTTTTAGGATCTACGCCAAGATATTTTACTTCTACAGTGTCCCCTTCTTTTAACACATCTGCTAATGTTTCTCGTCTTGTCCAATCGTATTCAGAAATGTGCAATAATGCATCCTTGCCGGGTAAAAATTCTACAAATGCACCATACGGCATAATACTTTTTACTTTGGCTGTATACACTTCTCCAACTTCTGGAATAGCCACAATGAGTTTAATTCTATCTACAGCTGCTTTTACAGACGCTTCATTATTTCCAAATATATTGGCACGTCCCATAATGCCGCCAGTTTCTTCTAATTGTATAGTTGTTTGAGTTTGTCGTTGAATCTCTTGAATCACTTTACCACCTGGTCCTATAATAGCACCAAAGTATTCTACGGGAATATCAATAGAAACATATCTTGGAGCGTGTTCTTTTAATGTTTTTCTTGGTTCGGCAATGGCTTTTAGCATTTCGTTCATAATGTGTAAGCGTCCTTCTTTGGCTTGATAGAGTGCTTCTCGCATAATATCGTACGAAAGTCCATTTACCTTCAAGTCCATTTGAACTGCTGTAATGCCATCTTTAGTACCACATACTTTGAAATCCATATCTCCTAAATGGTCTTCATCTCCAAGAATATCAGAGAGGACAGCATAATTTCCTTTATCATCGGTGATGAGCCCCATCGCAATGCCTGATACGGGCTTTTTAATTTGAATACCTGCATCCATAAGGGCTAATGTCCCTGCGCAAACAGTTGCCATACTTGAAGATCCATTACTTTCTAAAATATCTGAAACAACGCGAATGGTATATCCTGTATCTTGAGGCACCATTCTTTTAAGGGCTCTATGGGCTAAATTTCCGTGTCCAATTTCTCTTCTTCCAGGACCACGCATTGGTTTTACTTCACCTGTAGAGAAAGGTGGAAAGTTGTAATGCAAAATAAACTTTTCTTCTTCAACACGCATTGCATTGTCTAAGATAAGAGTATCATCAGGCGTACCAAGGGTTACAGTGGTAAGAGATTGTGTTTCTCCTCTTGTAAAGATGGCACTTCCGTGAGCCATTGGTAAATAATTAACTTCAGAATATATTGGGCGAATATCTTTTAATCCTCTACCATCCAAGCGTATTCTATCTTGAAGGATCATTTTTCTTACAGCGTCGTATTCTATTAGTCCGTAGTATTTATCAATGAGGGCTGATTTAGTTTTAAGTTCTTCTTCTGTAAATTGTTTTTTAAATTCTTCTAAAATACTTGCAAATGCTTTTTTTCTTTCTTGCTTGTTAGGATTTTTGCTTTTGGCAACAGCATACACTTTATCAAAAAGTTCAGTGTACATTTTTTGTTTTAATTCCTCATCATTGGTCTCGTGGTTATAAGTTCTTTTTTCGGGCGCATTTGCTTTTTTAGCAAATTCTTTAATGGCTTCTATTTGTTTTTTAATAGCATTATGTGCAAATTGAATGGCTTCTATCATTTCGTCTTCAGAAACTTCATCCATTTCACCTTCTACCATTACTATATCTGTTTCGGTAGCGGCTACTATCATATCAATAGTTGATTTTTCCAAAACATCTATATCAGGATTAATAACTAATTTTCCATCTACTTTTCCCACTCTCACTTCAGACATTATTTTATTAACGGGAACATCTGATACAGCAATAGCCGCAGACGCAGCAAGACCTGCAAGAGCATCAGGCATATCTTTTTTATCACTGGAAATGAGATAAATAAGAACTTGTGTATCCGCGTGATAATCTTCTGGAAAAAGCGGACGCAGAGCACGATCTACTAATCGGCTAATTAAAACTTCGTAGTCAGAGAGTTTGCCTTCTCTTTTGAAAAAAGATCCTGGAATTCTTCCTGATGCAGAAAATTTTTCTTGATAATCTACTGTGAGTGGCATAAAGTCAACGCCTTCTTTGGCTTCTTTGGCACTAACTACAGTGGCTAAGAGCATTGTGTTATTTAATCGTACAACGGCAGCACCATCTGCTTGGCGTGCTAATTTTCCTGTTTCTAAGGTAATGATTCTTCCATCACCAATATCAAAACTATGTGTAATTGACTGAAGCATATTTTTATGATTTTAAATTGTTTTTATGATTGGATTTTAATAAAAAAGGGCACATAATTTAAACCATCTAATTGATGATTTAAATTATAATGCCCCCCTCTTTTTAATAAAATTAGCAACTCTTGATAGAGTTGCTAACAGTTTTTTATTTTCTAATTTCTAATTGTTTAATGAGTTCTCTGTATTTATTTAAATGATGTGCTTTTAAGTAATTCAATAACTTTCTTCTCTGATTTACCAATTTGATTAAAGATCTTTGAGTTACGAAATCCTTTTTATTATTTTCTAAATGTTGAGATAAATGCTTTATACGTTCAGTCAGTAAAGCAATTTGAGCAGTAGTGTCGCCTGTATTTTTTTCACTACCTGCAAATTTTTTTATGATTTCTTGTTTTTTTTCTTTTGTGAGTGACATAATCTATTTTTTTAGGGTTATGCTAATGAATATCTTTTGAATCCAACAACTTTTGCATCTTTATCTACAGATTGTAGATATTGACCAACTGTCATTTTGTTATCTTTAATATATTCTTGATTTAATAATGTAGATTCTTTGAAAAATTTATTTAATTTACCTTGTGCAATTTTTTCAACCATATCTTCGGGTTTACCTTCTTGCCTTACTTGTTCGCGTGCAATTTCTAATTCTCTTTCTAACACGGCTTGTGGAACATCTGATTTGTCAACAGAAACAGGAGCCATTGCTGCTACTTGCATGGCTATATTTTTAGCGGCTTCTGCATCAATGGTTTTGTTAAATCCAATAATAACGGCTAATCTATTACCTGGATGAATGTATGAAACTACAAAAGGTGCTTCTATAGTAGCATAATAACCAATTTCAATTTTTTCGCCAATTTTTGCGATTTGTTCCATTAATTTATCGCTAATGCTAATGTCAGAGTTGTAAGGGAGTTTTTTGAGAGATTCGGTATCGGTTGGAAATTTATCAAGAGCAATGTTTGCTACTTCTTCAACAAATGATTGGAAGTCCTGATTTTTTGCAACGAAGTCAGTTTCACAATTAATAGATAACAGAATGGCTTTAGTATTATCTTTTACTTTTGCAAGAACATATCCTTCTTTAGCATCTCTATCTTGTCTATTGGCTGCTATTTTTGCACCTTTTTTACGAAGGTAATCAATGGCTTTTTCAAAATCACCGCCACTTTCTTCAAGGGCTTTTTTGCAGTCCATCATTCCTGCACCTGTTTGTTGTCTTAGTTTATTTATATCTGCAACAGTAATGGCCATAGTTTTTTATTTTTTAGTGGTTCTTCTTCTTGTTTTAGGTTTTTTAGAGGTTTCAGAATCTTCTTCTGTTTCTACAAGTTCGTATTTTGATTTATTGTTTTCTTCTTCAAATGCTTCTTGTTTATCCGTATGTGCTTCTTGACCTCTTTCTTTTAATCCTTCTGCAATAGCATTGCAAACAGCAGTAAGAATAATATCTATTGATGTAGCAGCATCATCATTAGCAGGGATGGGGTAAGTAACTTCGTTGGGGTTAGCGTTTGTATCTACCATTGCAAATGTTGGTATGTTGAGTCGTTTGGCTTCTTTTACTGCGATGTGTTCTTTTACAATATCAATGATAAACAATGCTGCAGGTAAACGGTTCATATCTGCGATAGAACTAAATTGTTTTTGCAATTTAGCTTTTTCGCGTGTTAGTAATAATCTTTCTTTTTTGGCTAACTTTTCAAATGTACCATCGGTTTCCATTTTTTCAATTTGGTACATTCTCTTGATAGAACGGCGAATAGTAGAGAAGTTAGTTAATAATCCGCCGGGCCATCTTTCTACAACATAAGGCATCCCCAATGGCTTTACTTTTGATTCAATAATTTCCTTGGCTTGTTTTTTAGTGGCTACAAATAGAATTTTTTTGTTTTGTTTAGCCAAGTTTTTTAGGATATTGCAGGCCTCGTCAAGTTTGGCAAGTGTTTTATTTAAGTCAATGATATGTACGCCATTTTTTTCGCCATAAATATAAGGGGCGAAGGCGGGATTCCATCTTCTTTTTAAGTGTCCAAAGTGTACACCTGCTTCTAATAATTGTTCAAAAGTAATTTGAGACATAATTTTGTTTTGATTTTGAGTTTTATGATAATAATAAATTGGAGATTAACGTTTGCTAAATTGAAATCTCTTGCGGGCTTTTTTACGACCGTATTTTTTACGCTCTACCATGCGTGGGTCGCGTGTGAGAAGCCCTTCTTTTTTTAGGATGGGACGTAATTCAGGGTTTATTTGCGTTAATGCTTTTGCAATTGCTAAACGTAATGCTTGTGATTGACCTGTTACACCACCGCCTTGGATATTAGCATAAATGTCGTATTTTGAATAATCAAAGTTAGATACCTTAAAAGGTTGTGTAACATAGTATTGAAGAGTAGGGGTTGGAAAGTATTCTTTGAAATCTCTATTATCATTGATGATAATGTTTCCCGACCCTTTTTTGATGTAAATGCGGGCGATGGATGTTTTTCTTTTTCCTGTAGTGTTAATGACTTCCATAATTATGCTTTGATTGAATTAATATCTATTGTTTTTGGGTTTTGTGCTTGATGTGGATGTTCTGGTCCTGAATAAATATAGACATTGGTGTTTAATTTTCTGCCCAATCTATTTTTAGGCAACATTCCATGAATGGCTAATTTTAAGATCTCCGTTGGTCTCTTTTTCATCCAAAATTCAGGGGTAGCAAATCTTTGTCCTCCTGGATAACCTGTGTAACGGATGTATTGTTTTTCAGTAAATTTTTTGCCTGTAAAGCGAACTTTGTCAGCATTAATGATAATTACATTATACCCCATATCTACATGTGGCGTAAATGATGGTAAATGTTTTCCTCTAAGTAAGTAAGCAACTTTTGATGCTAATCTTCCTACAATCTGATTGCTTGCATCTACAACAACCCATTCTTTTTGGGCAGTCGCTTTATTCAAATACTTGGTTTTGTAACTTAATGTATCCACGGCAATTGTTTTTTAATTTAAGGGCGGCAAATTTATAGAATAGATTTCAATTTGTCAAAAAAATTTTCTATTTTTTGAGTTAACTATCAAAAGAAAAAACAGATTTCGTATTAAATAATTGTAAATCATTATTTTAAAATGATGTTTGTGAAATTACAATAAATACATATTTTTTTCCTTACTTTTGTATCCCAATTTTTCATTATGAAAAAACACATTAAAATCTTCATCTTTCTTTTCACCCTCCTTTTTTATTCCCTTTTCGCTCAGCAAAGCAAAATTGACTCTCTTTTCACTGAACTAAAAAAATGGCAAGGCAAAAGTGGTTATACAGCAGATACTACGCTGTATAACATCTATTACAATCTTGGAAAACAATTTTCTAACTCCAACCCTGATACTGCCATTTATTTTCTGAAAGAAAGTATTAATAAAGCAAAGAGCAATAATGACGCCATTAAAGAAGCAGAAAGTATTAGGGCAACGGGATGGTGTTATTATGTAAAAAGTGATTATGATTTAGCCGTACAGCAATATGAATTGGCTTTGAAAGTATTACCAGAAAAGGTAGATGAAAAAGATAAAATTCGGAAGCAAAAAGTAGTTGCTGCCATTCTCGGGAATATTGGGAATGTATATTATACCCAAGGCGACTATGCCAAGGCATTGGAGTATTATTTCAAGGCATTGAAAATTAAGGAAGAAATTGGAGACAAAAAAGGACAAGCCGTCAACCTTGGAAACATTGGGCTTGTGTATTCAGACCAAGGTAACTATGCCAAGGCATTGGAGTATTATTTCAAGGCACAAAAAATTGATGAAGAAATCGGAAACAAAAAAGGACAAGCCATCAACTTAGGAAACATTGGAATTGTGTATAAAGAGCAAGGCAACTATGCCAAGGCATTGGAGTATAATTTCAAGGCACTTAAAATTAACGAAGAAATCGGAAGCAAACAAGGACAATCCGACAATTTAGGAAACATTGGGATTGTGTATGAAGAACAAGGCAACTATGCCAAGGCATTGGAGTATTATTTCAAGGCATTGAAATTTAAAGAAGAAATAGGAGACAAACAAGGTCAAGCCATCAACCTTGGAAGCATTGGGGATCTTTATATCAAACAAAAAAAATACAAAGAAGCTGAGGAATATCTGAAAAAAGCCATTGTTATTTTAGAAGAATTACATGGTATTTATTATTTGAAATATTATTATAATTCCCTTTCAGAATTATATTCCAAAACAGGAAGATATAAAGACGCTTTAGAAGCATACAAAAAACATGTGATGTATAAGGATAGTGTCAATAGCGAAGAAAATCAAAAAGCCCTTGCTACCAAGGAAATGCAATATCTTTTTGAAAAAAAGCAAGCCGAAGAACAAGCCAAACATCAACTGGAAATCACTAAAAAAGAAGAAGAAAATAGAAGACAAAGAATTATCATTTTCTCAACAGGAATATTGCTTGTAACAATGGGTATTTTCTTATGGAGAATCAATAAGCAAAAACAAATTATCGAAAGACAAAAGCAAATTGTTGAATTTCAAAAAAAATTAGTCGAAGATAAAAATAAAGAAATAACAGACAGCATCCATTATGCAAAGCGAATACAGCAAGCCA
>JAOAIP010000068.1 GCA_026414605.1 Bacteroidia bacterium | reverse complement strand
GTAATTTTTTAAACGACATTTTTTGTCGTTTTGAAACAATAGAATACGATTATTTACAAAGTTTGGAAATGCTGTGGTGTGCGAGGGGCACGCCCAAATAATTAAAACATCAAAATAATTCAAAATACAAAAGCATTACTAATATGAAAATATCCTACAACTTATTGAAAGAATTATTACCAATATCATTGAGTGCAGAAGAGGTTGCCAAGATATTAACAGAAATAGGTTTGGAAGTAGAAGCCGTTTCGGAATACCTTTCACACAAAGGATTAGACAATGTGGTAGTAGGTGAAGTGATTGAAAAACGGAAACATCCTAATGCGGATAAATTATCACTCACAAAGGTAAATGTGGGGAATGATAAGATTTTGGATATAGTATGTGGTGCTCCAAATGTTGAAGCGGGACAAAAAGTATTGGTCGCATTGGTGGGGGCAAAATTACACACTTACTCGGGTGATATTATTGAGATTAAAAAATCAAAAATACGTGGTGAAGTGAGTGAAGGAATGATATGTGCCGCCGATGAATTGGGCATTTCTTCAGACCATTCAGGAATAATGGTGCTGCCGCCTGAAGTACCGGTGGGACTAGCTGCAACAGATTACTTTAAAGTTACTAAAGATACTGTATTTGAAATAGGGCTTACTGCCAATCGTGGTGATGCGGCTTCTCATATAGGAATTGCAAGGGATTTGAAGGCGTATTTAAAGGTACATTTTCCAAATGAATATGCAGAAATGAATTTACATTTTCCTGCTACACTTGATTTTCCTGAATCTTCGGGGACAATTGATATTGATATTGTAATTAAAAACACAGAGGATTGCAAGAGATATGCAGGAATAGTCATCAATGGTGTGCATGTAGCACCATCACCTGAGTGGTTACAACATCGGTTGTTAGCATTAGGTATCCGTCCTATCAATAATATCGTTGATATTACGAATTATGTAATGATGGAATTGGGGCATCCTTTGCATGCCTTTGATGTTCGTGCAATAAAAGGCAATAAGGTAATTGTTCAAAACGTGCCGAATGGTACCCCTTTTGTAACATTGGATGGTGTAACAAGAACTTTGTCATCAAGTGATTTGATGATATGCAATGCAGAAGAACCAATGTGTATTGCCGGTGTTTTTGGAGGATTAGAAAGTGGCGTAAAAGAAGATACGCAAACAGTATTTATTGAAAGTGCATGGTTTAATCCAACGGCTATTCGGCATACGGCTTCACGATTAGGATTAAAGACAGATGCATCATTCCGCTTTGAACGATATGCCGACCCTGATATGGTAATTTATGCTTTGAATAGAGCGTGTACAATGATTTTAGAAATTGCAGGAGGAACATTAAGTATGGGCGTCAAAGATATTTATCCCGAACCTATTATGCATCACAAAGTGGGCTATTCTATTCGTCAAGCAAACGACTTGTTTGGATATGAAATTCCATTTGAAATAACTAAAAAAATTATTGAAGAATTAGAAATTCAAATAGAATCAGAGAGTCACGAGGGAATGTTGTTGCTTGTCCCACCCAGAAAATCAGATGTAACCCGTGAAGTAGATGTAGCCGAAGAAGTATTGAGAATTTATGGATACAACAAAATACCTATTAAGAAAAAAGTCAGTTATGCCCTACCCGAACAAGCGTCTTTTGACCAAACAGTGTGGGCATTATTTACTCAAAAAATATCCGAGTTTCTTGTAGATAAAGGATTGTTTGAAACACAAGGACTATCTTTTCATCATCATAGTTTTTATGATGAACACGAACAAAAACATTTGATTTACTTACAAAATCCCGTCAATGCAGAATTAAATGTGATGCGTCAAACTTTGTTGTTTAATGCTTTACAAACCATTAGTCATAATGAACGGCATCAACAAAAACAATTAATGGCATTTGAAATTGGAAAAGTATATTGGAAAGAAAATGCTACACTCAAAGAAGAATATCATCTCTCGCTTTTTACCGCGGGAAAAAATAAACTTCCTGAAAGTTTTTACCATTCGCACAAAGAATTTTATTACTTAAAAGAAATCATTGAATATATCTTTGATTTTTCAAATACTACTTGGATTATTCAGGAAATAACTGAAAAACCTTTTATCAAAGCATTGACTTATTTATCTAAAGATGCCAAACAAGTACTTGCTCGCATTGGTTTTATTCAACCCAATATTCTTAAGAAAATGGAAGTAGAAAATACAGAAGTGGTTTATGCAGAAATTTCCATTGAAAAAATTTTCTCAAATTATTTGAATAAAACAGTACAATATAATGAAGTATCTAAATTTCCAGTAGTAGAAAGGGACTTGTCATTGTTATTAGATACATCTATTCAATATGCTTCTATCAAGCAATGCATTCAAAAAGCCGCTAATCATTATTTAAAAAAGGTAGAATTATTTGATGTCTATCAAGGTAAAAATATTCCTGAAAATAAAAAATCTTATGCAGTAAGATTGTATTTACAAGATACGTCAAAAACCTTGACAGACAAAGAAATTGACACTATAATGAACAAAATAATTAATGCGTTGAAAAATCAATTAAAGGCAGAATTACGATGAAAAAACCATTCATATTAGTAACCAATGACGATGGAATAACTGCACCAGGAATTTTACAATTAAGTAAAATAGCCCGTGATTATGGAGATATAGCCGTAGTTGCCCCTGATAAGCCCCAATCCGGAAGTGGGCATGCAATCACTATTCATACTACATTAAGGGTTCAATCCACCAATTTACATCAAGTAGATATTGAATATGCTACAAATGGAACGCCTGTAGATTGTGTAAAATTAGCCGTTAATAAACTTTTACCTAAAAAGCCCGACTTAATTTTATCAGGAATCAATCACGGAAGTAATAGTTCTATCAATGTCATTTATTCGGGTACAATGTCTGCCGCCATTGAAGGATATTTAGAAGGCATTCCTTCTATTGGATTTTCATTGTGTAATTATAGTATTGAAGCCGACTTCAAACCATCTGAAAGATACATTCGTCAAATAATTGAGTGGGTCATTCAAAATCATCTTCACGAAAAAATTTGTTTAAATGTCAATATCCCCGACTTGACTGCAGATGAAATCCGAGGAATAAAACTATGTCGCCAAGCCAAAGGAAATTGGGTAGAAGAATTTGAAGAACGATTAGACCCCTACAATCGCCCCTATTATTGGATGACAGGAAAGTTCACCAACTTTGAACCCAATGCTCAAGATACCGACGAATGGGCATTAGCCAATGGTTATATTTCGGTTGTTCCTATTCAAACAGATTT
>JAOAIP010000012.1 GCA_026414605.1 Bacteroidia bacterium | reverse complement strand
GAAAAACGAACTCTTAATTGTGGGCTTACTTCTGCCACCATTTGCAAGAGTTTATCAAAAGTAACAGCATTTGTCTTATCTTCTTTTTTTAATATCTCTTTTTTAGGTCCATCGCCATTCCAATAATAAGAATCTACATTTTGACCTAATAAGGTAACTTCTTTATATCCTTGTGCTACAAGTTGTTGGGCTTCATTAACTATGGAAAATGGATTTCTACTTCTTTCTCTACCACGAGTAAATGGCACCACACAAAAACTACACATATTATCACATCCACGCATTATAGAAATAAATGCTGTAACTCCATTGCTATTCAAGCGAACAGGGGCAATATCGGCGTACGTTTCTTCTTTACTTAATATTACATTCACGGCTTTTTTTCCATCTTCTGCTTCTTCTATTAAGTCAGGTAAAGATCTGTAAGCATCAGGTCCTGCTACAATATCTACTAATTGTTCTTCTTCTAATAATTGATTTTTCAAGCGTTCTGCCATACATCCTAAAACTCCAATCACTGTATTTTTTTGCTTTTTTAATTGTTTTAATTCTTTTAATCTAAATCGTATTTTTTGTTCAGCATTTTCTCTAATAGCACACGTATTAAGCAAAACAATATCTGCATTTTCTGCATCATTCGCCAATTGCAAACCTTTTTCATTTAAAATAGCACTCACAATTTCACTATCAGAAACATTCATTTGACAACCATAGGATTCTATATAAAATGACTTTTTGTGCATAATTATTGTTTTATAAATTAGAAATGATGCATTAAGTATTAAAAAAATTGATGCGTTTAAAATGTATTATTCTACGGTTACGCTTTTGGCTAAATTTCTTGGTTGATCAACATTGCATCCTCTTAAAATCGCAATATGATATGCTAAAAGTTGTAAAGGTATCACAGAAACAAGGGGACTCAATGCTTCATCTGTTTCAGGGATTTCAATGATATGGTCAGCAAACTGCTGAACGTGCTTATCTCCTGCAGTAACAATAGCAATAATTTTTCCTTTGCGGGCTTTTACTTCTTGGATATTACTTAATACTTTTTCATAGTTGGGTCCTTTGTTGGCTAAAAAGACAACGGGCATATTTTCATCAATCAAAGCAATAGGACCGTGTTTCATTTCTGCAGCAGGATATCCTTCGGCGTGAATGTAAGAAATTTCTTTGAGTTTTAATGCCCCTTCTAATGCAATAGGATAGCCATAACCACGACCAAGGTATAAGAAATTTTTAGCATCCTTGTAAATACGAGCAATTTCTTGAATGTATGAATCGGATTCTAACACTTGTTCTATTTTTTGGGGGATGGCTTCTAATTCATACAATAATGAACGAAAGCGATTAACAGGAAGGGTCTTTTTGAGTTGAGCAATATGCAAGCCCATTAAGGTAAGAACGGTTACTTGTGCTGTAAATGCTTTGGTAGATGCAACACCAATTTCAGGACCAGCGTGAGTATAACTTCCTGCATGAGTAGCCCGAGCAATAGATGAACCCACCACATTACAAATTCCTAATACTGTAGCCCCTTTTTGTTTGGCAATTTCAATAGCCGCTAATGTATCTGCTGTTTCTCCACTTTGCGATATGGCAACCACCACATCATCAGGATAAATAATGGGATTTCTGTATCTAAATTCAGAACCATATTCTACTTCTACGGGTATTCTTGTAAAATCTTCAAATAGATATTCGCCTACAAGCCCTGCGTGATAAGAAGTTCCGCATCCTACCATTATAATTCTCTTTGCTTTTGTAAGCGTATCTTCATAATCTTTTATTCCCCCTAAAAATACTTTTCCTTCGCTGGCATTGATTCTTCCTCGCATACTGTCTTTTACAGATTTGGGCTGCTCAAAAATTTCTTTGAGCATAAAATGCTCATAACCGCCTTTTTCAATGGCTTCTAATTCTAATGTCAGTTCTTCAATATAGGGTGTTACTTCTTTTCTATCTTTTAAATTGATGATTTTCAAATCTTCGCCTTTCTTAATAACAGCCACTGTTTCATCTTCAAGATAAACTACATTTCTTGTATATTCTATAATTGGTGAAGCATCCGATGCTATTACATATTCGTTTTTACCAATACCGATTACCATTGGGCTACTCTTTTTCGCCACAATGAGCGTATCGGGATTTTCTTTGTCTAATATCACAATGGCATAAGCCCCTATTACTTTATTTAATGCAGCAATGACAGCATCTTCTAATTCCAACTTATCGTGTTGTTGAATATCTTCTATAAGATGAACTAAAACTTCTGTATCTGTTTCAGACAAAAATTGATGTCCTCTTTTTTTAAGTCCTTCTTTTAAGGAAGCATAATTTTCAATGATGCCATTATGAATAATTGCCAATTTTCCATTTTGTGAAAGATGGGGATGTGCATTGATATCATTGGGTTCTCCGTGCGTTGCCCATCGGGTATGTGCTATACCTATATTCCCTGAAATATCTTTATCTTTGCAATAAGCATCCAGTTCAGAAACCTTCCCTTTCTTTTTATATATGTTTAATTTTCCTTGCGCATTAATCAACGCCACACCTGCACTATCATATCCTCTATATTCTAAACGATACAGACCTTTAATTAAAATTGGAAAGGCATTTTTATCGCCTACATATCCGACAATACCACACATATTTTTTTGCTGTAAAGTTACAAAATATTGTATTAAAATAATAATAGATGATTAAACTTTATGCAAACATTATTTTGAAAACAGATATTATTGATTGTAAGTAAAAATAAAAACAAGAAGCGATTGTAAAATTATCACACCATCATAAAAAATATACAACCATAAATTCTTAAACGTAAAATCTGATAATACACTAATTAACAAAAGAACCGATATGACCAATGATATAATACTAAAAGGAAGCAAAAATAATAGAGATAATAAAGCATAAAAAACAATTAAAATAGCCAAAATCTTTTTGGTCTTATGAATGCCTAAAACTTTTGGAAGTGTTGAAAATTGGTCAGTATTCATTGTTTTAATATCAAAAGGAATAGTTAGTAAAGCAATAAACAAACATTGATGAAAATAAAACATCCACTCAAATTCATTGACATAAAGATAAATAAGCAATAGCCAAATAATTGAAATTACAAGTGGTTTCAAAATTATATTTCCTCTTAAAACTCTTAAATACAAAGAAGAATGATAAATTAGAATTATCAATAAAGCAAAGAATAGAATAATTAATTTATTCAAAAGTTCTTTCATTTCATTTGACTGAATATAAAAGAAAATGGATAATAAAAAAACCACAAATGCCACAAAACTGATGGCATTGATACGATTATTTTCTGTAAATCTTAAATAAGTATATCCTGAAAAACACAATAAAAATGCAGACAAAAAAGTAAATGGACTTAAATGTTGATTGAAATAAACTTCAAATAAAAATACTTCAAAGGCAAACGCAAGAGAAGTAATAATGGTTCCTATTAATTTTTCAAGGTTTTTACGACACATTTATGTATTGGCTTTTTTTGCGATAGTAAATTAACTTATCTCTTCCCTTCTATTTATTTTAACTCACCCCCATCTCCTCTCTTTTTCAAAAGAGATGGGCGATGTGAATAAAATTTATTTCCATTTTTTCCCCTCTCTAACAGAGTTAGATTTGGGGAAATAAAGGGGGTAAGTTACAACTTTCAACTTTTTTGTAAAGATATTAAACAAAAAATTTATGAAAATATGTTGAACAAGGTATTGATTTACTGAATATTTTTGAATACTCATAAGCTAATATTTTCACTCCAAAAATAATTTTATTTCATCATTAGAAATATCAAAAAACCTTTCAAAGAATGCCGATAGTTTTTGAAAAACAGCTTCCTTCTTTTTAGAGAATGCACCATCTGGAGAAAAACGAGATACTGGTGGAAGTAATTTGGGGAACTCTGTACCGGTAGATTCTAAAAATCCACTTTTAAATGCATTCCCTATAAATCTATAAGTTTCTTCCGGGTTTAAATGATCTTCTTCTATTATCTTATCTAACTCTTCTTTACGCTTTGCATCAATATATTTTACCCATTCATCTTCTACTATAGCATGAGGATCAAGTTGAGATATAAATTCTATTATCAGATCTTTTTTACTTCGCAATCTAATACTTGAATCAATAGCTTTTCTAATATCTACAAGTATTTCTTTATTCTTTATATGGTCTTCATGATATTTTTTAATTAGTTCAAGTATGTAATCTATATTTATTTCTACCTGTTTAATAAGTTCGGTTTCAAAAACTAAATCATCATTTATAACCTCTTTTTCTGCATCTGTAGTTTTTCGATACTTCTGATATAAGTCCAAATAGATACTTTGATAATCTTGAAAATCTCGTTCGCTTAATATCTCATTGCCACTAAATTCATCAAATGTTGAAAGTATATTCTTCATCCTCAATATTTGGCCATAAAGCTTGACAAATTCTTTTTCTTTTTGATCGCTTACTATGTGTTGATTGATGGGATATTGTTTTTGAAGATCTTCTATTAATGTTTTATATCCCTTTACCTCCTTCTCTCCATCTTTGTAACCAAAATAGTAATCCTTATATGGTCTTATAATCACCAATCCTGTTGCCTCTTTATCACCAAATAAAGCTATTGCCTCATTTGTTGCCTCTTCTAAATTTCGGAAGCAAACAATGTTGCCATGAGTTTTAACCGAATTAAGTATGCGGTTTGTACGAGAGAACGCTTGGAGAAGACCGTGCATCTTAAGATTTTTATCAACCCAAAGGGTGTTCAAGGTAGTTGCATCAAAACCGGTAAGAAACATATTGACAACAATAAGAAGATCTATTTCTCTTTTCTTCATTCTTTCGCTAACATCTTTGTAGTAATTTTGGAATTTCTCGGACGAGGTGTCGTACATTGTACCAAACATTTTGTTATAATCTTGAATTGCACTTTCTAAAAAATCTCGTGATCTTTGATCAAGTCCGCTTGTATCATCTGAATTTTCATCCAAAACACCATCAATATCGTCTTCATTTGTAGTAAAACTATAGATAAGTGCAATTTTAAGTTTCTTATTTTCAGGTAAAATTGAAAGTTGCTTTTTAAATTCTGCGTAGTATTGTTTTGCCATTTCTATGGAATCAACAGCAAAAATGGAGTTAAATCCCGCTAATCTTCTTTCATTTATAGCATAGTAAGTATTTCGTTTAGTTTTTTGGTCAAAATGATCTATGATATAGCTTACAATTTTTGATATTCTTCTTGGGTCCAAAAGAGCTTTTTTCCTCTCTATATCACTTACCTTTTTATCTTCAATATCTTCTGCTTCTCTCATTGTTGAAATATAATCCACTTTGAACGGAAGAACATTCTCATCTCTTATAGCATCTACAATAGTGTAAGCATGCAACTTTTGCCCAAACACTTGTTCTGTTGTTTTTATATCAGAAGTAGCATTTTTTGCAAAGATTGGCGTACCTGTAAATCCAAAAAGGTAATATTTCTTAAAAGAATTAATAATTGCCTTATGCATTTCGCCAAACTGCGATCGGTGGCATTCGTCAAAAATAATGACAATATGTCCATCAAAAATTGAATGCCCTTTATTACCTTTGATGAAACGTTCAAGTTTTTGAATAGTGGTAATGATTATACGAGCATCACGATCTTCAAGTTGTTTTTTTAAAACAGCGGTACTGGTATTGCTGTTTGCTGCGCCTTTTTCAAATTTGTCGTATTCGCGCATGGTCTGGTAGTCCAGATCTTTGCGATCTACTACAAAAAGTACTTTTTCGATAAATGGCAGTCGGCTGGCAAGCTGAGCTGTTTTAAAACTTGTAAGGGTTTTGCCTGAACCGGTAGTGTGCCAAATATACCCCCCTGATTCTATGGTTCCATACTTCTTATTGTAGTAACTTATAAGTATTTTGTTCAATATCTTTTCTGTTGCTACAATCTGATAGGGGCGCAGAACCAAAAGAAGTTTGTCAACAGTAAACACGCAAAAACGAGTGAGAATATTAAGCAAAGTGCGGCGAAGGAAGAATGTTCTTGTAAAATCCATCAAATCCATGATGGGGTTGTTTTGCTCATCAGCCCACCAACTTGTGAACTCAAAGCTTTGATTAGTTCTTTTTCCTTTTTGAACTTTAGCTTCTTTGAGTTCTTTTATATGTCTCCATCTTGTAGTATTGCTATAATATTTGGTATGGGTTCCATTTGAAATAACAAAGATTTGCACATATTCAAATAATCCACTGCCCGACCAAAAACTTTCAACTTGATAACGATTGATTTGGTTAAATGCTTCTTTTAGTGCTACACCTCTTCTTTTAAGTTCTATATGTACAAGGGGTAATCCATTTACCAAAATAGTAACATCATAACGGTTTTTTCTTTTCCCACTTTCTGTTTCATATTGGTTGATAATTTGAAGCTTATTGTTATGAATATTTTGTTTATCAAGGAGATAAATATTTTTTTCGCTACCATCATCTCTTTTTAATATCTTTATATGATCTTCTTGAATGATAGATGTTTTTTCTTCTATGCTATGATTGGGATTAGCTATCTCTGTTTTAAAAAAATTGTTCCACTCCTTGTCAGTAAAGGTGATTTGATTAAGTTCTTCTAGTTTTTTGCGTAAGTTATCTATAAGGTGTTGTTCGTCTTTAATGGCTAAATATTCGTAGCCCTGTTCCTGGAGTTGTTTGATAAATGCATTTTCTAATTCGGCTTCCGACTGATACGATTTTTCTGCCCGGTATTGGGGAGTGTATTCGGCTACTACCGTGCTAAGGGAGCTTTCAACAACAAGATCATATTGCAAGTTTTTATTCATAAAATCCATTTTATTCTTTCCTCTTAAAAGTTAAAAGTTTGTTTCTGTAATATTCGTATTGTTTTCTTCTTGCTTCTATCTCGGCCGGCAAGCCCTGCGATAAATCGTTCACCAATGCTTCAAATTTATCCAGTATAGCCACAATACGCTCCTGATCGGAAAGTGGGGGGATGGGGATGGAGATGTTACGCAAAATTGATAAATTTAACATTCCATAACTATTCATTTTAGATTTTAATTCTTTATACATATTCGTCAAACAATAAAAAATAAATTTATCTTTTAATTTATTTTCTTCAATTGATTTTATAGCAGCTATATTTTGATTTATTGAGGCCTTAAACTCTAAAAAAGCTGTTTTAAAAATTGTTGCACCAACTAATGCCATTAGAGTAGTATTTTCTCTTAATAATTTAGCATTTGAATTTTTTAAACCTAATTCATTGATAAAACTATTAGAACTTTTTACAGACTTGTTGTTGCAAACTTCAGATTTTAACCAAGGAATATTTCCATTTATCCAGTATTCTTCCTTGTTTTTGGATGGAGTTCCGCCAGAGCAAACTTCACACACTTCCCCCAGCTTCTTCCACTCCACTTCTTTGCCATTGAGGTACCAGCGGCCGTTGTGCTCTACGGGGGTAAGGAGCGTGTTGCGATAGTATTCGTATTGCTTTTTGCGGGCTTCTAATTCTGCTTCTAATTCTGCTTCTAATTCTGCTTCTAATTCTGTAAAGGTGTCGAGTATTTTTACTATCTCTTCCTGTATGGGTAAGGGCGGGATGGGGATGGGGATGTTCAGAATTGACGGCATATCAGGATGCTTTACCCCACTACCTCTAAAATAACTTTCAATCAGCTTTATTTTCGTTAAGAGAAAATAATAACAATACTTTAAATTTAAAATATTTGAATCAAACGATGTTGCTAAAATATTTCCGCTATCAACAAATTTACCATTGTAATATTTAAT
The DNA here is from genome assembly GCA_026414605.1 of Bacteroidia bacterium. Lineage (GTDB taxonomy): Bacteria > Bacteroidota > Bacteroidia > B-17B0 > Aurantibacillaceae > BPGX01. The sequence continues at coordinate 2,142 of JAOAIP010000012.1, read as the reverse complement.
ATTTGCTGAACCCCCTGAAGGTATTGATATAATTTCTCCCTCATTTATGTATCCTTCAGCTAATTTTTCCGTAGTCCATCCATCAAATTTTCCTGTTGATAACAATTTAATATTTCCACCTGTTGTTTCTAACTTTTTTAAATCATTTGCAGAAATATGCTTGAATGATATGACATTTTTTTGAATATTGTTATAAATCCCATTAAACCGCCTGTCCCATATAGTAACCTCCCCCAACTTCTTCCACTCCACTCCCTCGGGGCAAAGTTCGGCAATAAGTTTTTCAATTTTATTCATACGCTTTAATATTCTCAATTAATCATTTATCATTAACCATTATCTTCTAATTCTTTTACAATCGCATCAATAGCTTTGCGTAATTCTGCCTGCCTTGCTACAATCTGATCAATTTCGGCATTGAGTTTTTTAATATCCACCTCCTCGCGTTCTTCCTTTTGGGCTACGTAGGTAGATACGGCAATGTTGTAGTCGTTTTCGGCAATGGTTTGGTTGGGCACCAGTTTGGCAAAATGGGGAATGTCTTTGCGTTCTATAAAGGCGTTTAAAATCTTTTCGCGGTTTTGTTCGCTAAGTTTATTTTTGTTGCCTTCGCGGACAAACTCGGCTGAGGCGTCAATAAATAGAGTGCTGTTGTCTTTTTTGTTTTTTTTGAGCACCAGGATGCAAGTGGCAATGGTGGTACCAAAAAAGAGGTCGGGCGGCAGTTGTATTACGGTATCGATGTAATTGTTGTCGATGAGGTATTTTCGTATTTTCTGTTCGGCACCGCCACGGTAGAGTACGCCGGGAAAGCTAACAATGGCAGCTGTGCCCCTTGGGGAGAGCCAAGAAAGCATGTGCATCACAAAAGCAAGGTCGGCTTTACTTTTAGGCGCCAACACTCCTGCCGGGGCAAAACGCGGGTCGTTAATGAGCACCGGATTGCTGTCGCCTTCCCATTTAATAGAATACGGCGGATTAGAAACAATGGCATCGAAGGGCTCATCGTCCCAGTGCTTGGGGTCGGTAAGGGTATCGCCGTGGGCAATGTTGAATTTATTAAAATTGATGTCGTGCAAAAACATATTGATGCGGCAGAGGTTGTAGGTGGTAAGGTTTATCTCCTGCCCAAAAAATCCGATGCGTACATTTTCTTTGCCCAGAATTTTGGCAAACTTCAACAGCAAGGAGCCGGAGCCGCAAGCGGGGTCATAGACCTTGTTCACCTCTTTTTTTCCAACCGTGGTAATACGGGCTAAAAGTTCGCTCACCTCCTGCGGGGTAAAAAATTCACCCCCTGATTTGCCTGCATTGCTGGCATACATGGTCATCAAAAACTCGTAGGCATCGCCAAAAAGGTCAATGGTGCTTTCGGTAAATTTGCCATTAGAAAGCGGCATATCACCAATGGCATCCAGTATTTTGACAAGCTTTTGGTTTCTTTTTTCGACTGTATTGCCCAGCTTGTTGGAATTAACATCCAGGTCGTCGAACAAACCTTTAAGGTCGTCTTCACTGTCGGTTCCTTTGGCCGAATTTTCGATGTTATGAAACACGCGGGTAAGGGTTTCGTTGAGGTTCGGGTCGTTTTTTGCCCGATCACGTACATTGACAAAAAGATCGCTGGGCAAAATGTAAAATCCTTTTTCTTTTACCGTAACGGCACGTCCCATTTCGGCTTGTTCATCCGAAAGTTTGGCGTAATCGAAGTTGGGGTCAATTTTTCTTTCTTGTTCGTTGATGTAATGGGTTAGGTTTTCGCTAATAAAGCGATAAAAAAGAAACCCTAACACATATTGCTTAAAATCCCACCCATCGACGCTGCCACGCAGGTCGTTGGCTATTTGCCAGATAGTACGGTACAGATCGGCACGTTCCTGTTCCCTGGTAGTATTGTTATTGTTTGTCATAAATTTTTCTTAAAATGTATTTTGTTTGCGCACAAATTAAGGAAAATATCTGATAGCAAAGAAAAAATTCGTGTTACTTTTTACTAAAAAATTGCGTAAGGGATGCGGAGTTTTTACTCACCCCTTTTAATCCTGAACTTTCAACTTAATTATTTAATAAACTCATTCATCTTTAACAATAAACCAAAAGTATGATTATTTCCACCCACTGCCATTTTAGAATACGAATAGG
>JAOAIP010000011.1 GCA_026414605.1 Bacteroidia bacterium | reverse complement strand
GTTTAATGAATAAGCATAAAAAGGATCTAAAAAATAATACAACCAAACTTGCACATTCCACTCACTTGGAAATGATACGCGTGGTAATCCATTCATTAAGTGGGGCAGAATTTCATTATTGCTTGCAAATAATTTTCCACTATGAGCAATGTAATTGTACATTGGCAAATATTCTAATCCATCGGGTATTGTTAAATAGACGCTTTTCCCTAAAAACACAATAGGAGATAATTGAATAAATACAATCAGTAATCCTATTAAAAAACTGTATTGATTGAGGTATCGCATATAGCAATAAAAAATAAAATTATCGTCAAAATAGATTAATTATATATTGATTTATGTAAAAATGGATGTCATTTTTTTAGCAAAAAAACGTTCATTTCCCATTTAACTTCTTGCGTATATTTTCTAACATATTTTGCACCAATTTATCCAAATCGTAAAATTCTTTCCATCCCCAATCTCTTCGTGCATAAGAATCATCAATAGATTGGGGCCAAGAATCAGCGATATTTTGTCTAAAGTCAATTTGATAATCTATCTTAAAATTGGGAAGATAATTTTGAATTTTTTCTGCCAATTGTTGGGGTGTAAAACTCATCGCAGCAAGATTGTAACTGCTTCGAATTGTTATTTTCTCAGAAGGTGTGTGCATTAATTCTATGGTGGCTCTTACTGCATCCTCTATATGCATCATTGGAAGCATCGTATCTTCTCTTAAAAAGCAGGTATAATGCCCTTTTTGTAAAGCATCATAAAAAATATGCACTGCATAATCTGTCGTTCCGCCACCCGGCTGCGATTTCCAACCTATAAGTCCAGGATAACGAATACTTCTTACATCCACCTGATGTTTTTGAGCATACCACTCACACCACCTTTCGCCCGCTAATTTGCTTATACCATACACCGTATTTGGGTCCATCACTGTATACTGTGGGGTATTTACTTTAGGGGTAGTAGGACCAAAAACTGCTATAGAACTGGGCCAAAAAACTTTTTGAATGTGTTTTTCTTTGGCTAATTCAAGAACATTAAATAATCCTTCCATATTGAGTTTCCAAGCATAAGAAGGATTTTTTTCAGCAGTAGCCGACAAAAGAGCCGCTAATAAATAAACATCTGTAATTCTATATTTTTGGATAATTTCATTTAGTTTTACACTATTTAAAACATCTAATTGTTCAAAAGGATTATTACTCAATGCGTCAATTGGTTTTATATCGGATGCAATTACATTTTCAGAACCATACAGTTTATTTAATGCTTCGCACAACTCAATACCTATTTGTCCCCCTGCCCCTATTACCAATACTTTTGTAGATGTCCCCATGATTTTTGTTTGGGGCAAACTTACTAATTAAATTGTTAATGATTGACGAAGAAAATTAATACCCAAAAGAGAATTAAATATCCTTGAATTTTCTGTGTCATTATCAGGTTCTTATTTAGAATAATTTTAAATAGTAAAACAATCTTAAAAATTACTAAATTTTTCTTGCAAGGTAAAATATAAATACAATATATTTGCCCCCACTAAAAAATTTTTTGTGGATAGTCATTGGACCCAAACATCAATTCCTGCTTCTGTTTCTTTATCTAATACACTTAAAACACAAAGTATTAAAAAGTTTATTAAGTCCTATTCTAATACATTTCAAAACAATTTTATTATGAATGCTAAAAAGTTTTTCACTATTTTTTCTTTGTTCCTTGCGCCTTTGTTAATTGCTCAAAATGCCGACAATGGAGCAAAATTGTTCAAACAAAATTGTGCAGTTTGTCACGCTTCTCATACGGATCAAAAGTTAACTGGTCCAGGATTAAAAGGAATTTTTGATAGAGTGCCTAAGCCCGCAGATGAATGGCTTATTAAATGGATTTTAAATAATGAAAAATTGATTAAATCAGGAGATGCTTATGCCAATAAAATCTATAATGAAAACAATAAGGCAGCAATGACCGTTTTTGAAGGTCAATTGACTGAAAACGATGTGAAAGATATTTTGGCTTTCTTAAAAGCCCCCCCACCTGCTCAAAAAACAGCCGCTGCTCAAACCCCTGCTGCAGGTACAACTTCTGCTGATTCAGAACAAAAAGAAGAAAAAGGTAGTAATTATTTGTTGATATTCCTTGTACTTTTTGTGTTAGCCGTTTTATGGATTTCATTGCGTAATGTTAGAATTGCAATGGAAAATGTGGTGAATGCTAAAATGGGTAAGCCCTCTTATGAACCCAAACCAATCAGTCAAGAAATTAAAGAATGGTTAGTTAAAAACAATCGTTTTGTTTTTGTAGTATCTGTGGTCTTAGTATTTGTAGGAATGAAATCCTGCTGGGATGCTTTATTTAAAGTAGGTGTATATTATGATTGGAAAACACAAAAAGGATACAAACCCGAACAACCTATTAAGTTCTCTCACAAAATTCACGCGGGTGATAATGAAATTGCTTGCCAATATTGTCATAATGGAGTTGAAAAGTCAAGACACTCTGGAATACCAACAGTAAATATCTGTATGAATTGTCATAAAGGAATTCAAGAAGGACCTAATACCGGAAAAACTGAAATCGCAAAAATATATGCTGCTGCAGGATACGACCCATCTACTGGTAAGTATGACTTATCAAAAGCCAACCCAATACGCTGGATAAAAGTATACAATCTACCTGATCACGTTTATTTCAGCCATCAACAACACGTAGTTGTGGGCAAATTGGAATGTGAAAAATGCCATGGTAATGTCAAAGAAATGGATGTGATAGAACAAAAAAATCCTTTAACGATGAAATGGTGTATCAACTGCCATCGTGAAACAGAAGTTCAAATGGCAGGAAATCCATACTACGACCGCCTTCACGCTTACTTAAAAGAAAAATATAAAGGCAAAAAAGATGTGAAATTTACCGTTGAAAAAATCGGTGGCTTAGAATGCGGAAAATGCCACTACTAATAAAAATTTTATAAAAGTTTTTTCATAAAACTAAAAATTAAAAATATGGATAATACACAAAATAATAACAAAGCCACTAATAAACCTAAAAGATATTGGAGAGGTCTTCCTGAATTATATCAAAGCGAAGAATTTCTTAAGCAAGCAGAAAATGAATTTGCTGAAGAATTACCATTAGGTGAAACATCAGAAGAAGGTTTAAAAACTTCTAGAAGAGATTTCTTAAAGTTAATGGGATTCAGCACTGCAGCAGTGGCATTAGCATCTTGTGAAACGCCTGTCAATCGTGTAGTTCCTTATGTGGTTAAGCCCGAAGAAATTATTCCCGGCGTGCCTAACTATTACGCTTCTACTTTTTACGATGGACACGATTTTGCTTCCATACTTGTAAAAACCAGAGAAGGTAGACCAATCAAAGTAGATGGCAATGAATTATCTTCTATCAATAAAGGGAAAACAACTGCTCGTACACAAGCATCTATTTTAGGATTGTATGATGGTGCTCGCTTAACAGCCCCTCTAATAAATGGTAAAACATCTTCTTGGAAAGATATTGATGCACAAGTAAAAAAAGCACTTAGCGAAGGTTCTGTTAGATTATTAACATCTACTGTTATTAGTCCATCCTTAAAAGCATTGATAAACGAATTATCTTCTTCTATCAATGATTTTAAACACATAATGTGGGATGAAGTATCTTATTCGGCTCTTCGTTCTGCACATCAAAAACTTGTTGGAAAAGCCATTATTCCTGAATATCATTTTGATAAAGCCCGTGTAATTGTAGGTGTTGCTTGTGACTTCCTTGGTACTTGGTTAAATCCTGTTGAATTTGCAAGAGAATATGCATCTAATAGAAAAATATCCAAAGCGTCTCCTGAAATGAACCGCCATTATCAGTTTGAGTCCAATATGTCTCTCACAGGAGCAAACGCCGATTATAGATATATGATTAAACCATCAGAGTATGGCAAAGTATTAGTGGCTTTATACAATTCAATTGCAGAAAAAGTAGGTTCAAATAAATTAGTGAATGTTGATGGGCTTAATAAAAATATCCAATCTGCTATTGAAAAAGTGGCAAAAGAATTAGTTGAAAATAAAGAAAAATCTTTAGTTGTTTGTGGTATTAACGATGAAAACTTGCAAGCACTTACAATTGGAATAAACCAATTATTAGGTAACTATAATACAACAATTGATACAAAAACAAATTATTTATTAAAATCAGGTAGCGATGCAGATTTTCTTGCCTTGGTAGAAGAAATGAATGCAGGAAAAGTTAAAACCCTTATTACTTACCAAGTAAATCCTGTGTATTCTTCTCCTGCAGGTGTAAAATTCCTCGATGCTTACAACAAAGTTAATAATAGAATACATGCTTCTACTTATTTGGATGAAACAGCCCAAAAAGCATCTATTGTATTAGCCAATCATCATTATTTAGAATCTTGGGGAGATGCACAACCCAAAACTGGAATTTTCACACTTCAACAACCTACTATTCGTCCTGTATTTTCTCCTCCAAAATATGAAGGTACTCGTCAATTTGAAGACAATCTTTTAATTTGGGCTGGAAAATCCGAAGATTATTATACATACATCCGCAACTATTGGAAAAACAATATCTTTAATTTACAAAATAAAGATACGGACTTTGAAACATTTTGGGTAAATTCTTTACACGATGGTGTATTTGAAACAACTTCAACTCTTGCAATAACAGATAATGAAGATAAGAAATCCTCTGAAACAAATAAATCCAATAAAAAAGAAAAATCAGAAGCAGAAAATACAGCGTCAATTACTTCTCCCAACTTATCTGAATTTGCTCAAAATGCAGTATCTACAAAATCTGCAGATTACGAATTAGTTGTTTATGAAAAAATAAGCATGGGTAATGGTAATCAAGCCAACAATCCTTGGTTGATGGAATTACCAGATCCTATTTCAAAAGTAGTTTGGGATAATTACATCACCGTGTCTTTAGAAGACATGGATAAATTAGGATTTGATAAAATGCTTCGTCAAGACAAAGATGGAAGCATTGCTACTATTGAAGTCAATGGAATAAAATTAGAAGTGCCTGTTTTACCTCAACCTGGGCAAGCACCTGGTACTATTGGTTTAGCATTAGGTTATGGCAGAGATGCAAAAACATTAAAAGTTGCCAATAATGTAGGTGTAAATGCTTATCCATTAGTTCAAAATAACAATGGACAATTTACAAATGTAGTATTTGGTGTAAAACTTTCTAATACTGGTAAAAGGCATGAATTTGCACAAAACCAATTGCAACATACGGTAATGGGAAGAGAAGAATGGATTTTAAGAGAAGCATCATTACCAGAATTCAAAGAAAAAGACAAAGAAGCATTTAATCCTACTGCTGCTTTAATTACTGCAGAAGGCAAAAAACCAGTAACAGAAGTAGATCTTTGGGATGCACATCCAAGACCTAATCATAAATGGGGCTTAACCATTGACATGAACGCATGTATAGGATGTTCTGCTTGTGTTGTAGCATGTTCTATTGAAAATAATGTTCACGTAGTAGGCAAAGAAGAAGTGCGTAAAACGCGTGATATGTTCTGGCTCCGTATTGATAGATATTATTCATCCGATATGACCAGAAAAAAAGCAGAAGAGGAAGGTATTGGCTACAAACAAATGAACCTTGAAATGGAAAACCCTTCGGCTAATCCAAGAGTTACATTCCAACCTATAATGTGTCAACATTGTAATCACGCTCCTTGTGAAACAGTTTGCCCTGTATTAGCGACTGCACATAGCACCGAAGGACTTAACCAAATGGTATACAATCGTTGTATAGGTACACGTTATTGTGCTAACAACTGTCCATTTAAAGTGCGTCGTTTCAATTGGTTTAATTATGCTGAAAACTGGAGATTCAAAGATGTTAATCCTGCTGCACAAGAATTAACCAGAATGGTATTGAATCCAGATGTAACTGTAAGAACAAGGGGAGTTATTGAAAAATGTTCAATGTGTCAACAAAGAATACAAGCAGGTAAATTACAAGCTAAAAAGGAAAATAGAAAATTACAGGATAAAGATATACAAACTGCTTGCCAACAAGCATGTCCTACTAATGCTATCATTTTTGGAGACCTTAATGATGAAAACTCTGAAGTAAATGCTTGGAGAAAAAATGAAAGAAATTACTTATTGCTTGAAGAAATTGGTATTCGTCCTACAGTATCCTATTTATTAAAAGTTAGAAATGTAGATGAACCTTTACTTGATTGGAATGAAGAGTTATGGCTACAAAATCCTCAAAAAGCCCATGAGACAAAAAAAGAAGAACAACATTCTGAAGCATAAATGATAATTTCTTATTTTTGCAAAAAAACAAAAAATGCGTAAAAGTAAAGAAGAACATATAGCAGATGCCAGAAGACATATTGAAAATGCCCGAAAGATATTACATGAAAATGGTAAAAAAGAGGAAGGTTTTTATACGGATGAAAAATATGTTGTAATGGCAGGACATACTGCTTACAGAGGAATTTTAGTTGCACTTAATGAACTTATGAAACAGAATGGTATAAAAAAAACAACAAGAAAACATGTAGATGATTATAGAGATTTTATATCTAAAATAGATAAAAAGATATTAAACTATTTTAATACAGCATACAATATCTTACATTTAGATATGGGATATGATGGAATAGGAAAGTATACAGTCGTTCAAGATGGTTTGTCTTGTGCAGAAGAAATCATCAATTGGGTAGAGAAAAAATTGAAAAAATAGATTAAACTAAAAATTGCAACAAACATAAAAACTTAAACTATAGTACTATGCATCCAGAATCAGAAATAAGAACGCCCTTGATATTGGGCAACAAGACCTACAAACAAATCACGGATGATATTATTGCTCCTATTGAAGGAAAAACAAGTAAATGGTGGTACTTTTTATTTACCGTATCATTACTTACGGCCTTATGGGGAATAGCCAGTTTTACCTACACCATAGGTGAAGGTATCGGTACATGGGGATCTAATAACTCTGTTGATTGGGCGTGGGACATTACCAACTTCGTTTGGTGGATTGGTATTGGACATGCGGGAACTTTAATCTCTGCAGTATTATTGCTTTTTAGACAAAAATGGAGAATGGCTATTAGCCGTGCTGCAGAAGCAATGACTATTTTTGCTGTAATTAATGCAGGGTTATACGTGTCTTTGCATACAGGTCGTCCATGGGTGGATTATTGGTTGTTCCCTTTACCTAACCAGTTTGGTTCTCTTTGGCCTAATTTTAACTCTCCCTTATTGTGGGATGTATTTGCTGTAACTACTTATATGACCGTTTCTATTGTTTTCTGGTATATGGGGTTAATTCCAGATTTTGCAACCATCCGCGATAGAATGGTTCACAAAGGATGGAAAAAATTCTATAGTATTTTAAGTTTTGGATGGGGTGGTCGTGCTAAACATTGGCAAAGATTAGAAGAAGTATCATTAGTATTAGCAGGTTTATCTACGCCATTAGTATTTTCAGTGCACTCTATCGTATCTTTTGACTTCGCTACTTCTATTTTACCGGGTTGGCACACTACTATTTTCCCCCCTTATTTCGTTTCTGGTGCGGTTTTTTCAGGTTTTGCAATGGTATTAACTTTAATGTTAGTAGTAAGAAAAGCATATAAATTGGAAGAATACCTTACTATCAAGCACATAGAATATATGAATATTTTAATAATAGTAACGGGGTCAATTGTAGGAGTTGCTTACCTTACTGAATTATTTATGGCTTGGTACAGTGGTGTTGAATTTGAACAATATGCATTCTTAAATAGAGCAACTGGTCCAATGGCTTGGAGTTATTGGGCAATGATGACTTGTAATGTGATTTCTCCACAACTATTTTGGATCAAAAAAATAAGAACTTCTATTTTGGCAACATTTATTTTATCAATTGTTGTTAACATTGGAATGTGGTTTGAACGTTTTGTAATTATCGTTCCTACACTTTGTAGAACTTTCTTACCTTCTTCATGGGCTACTTATACACCAAGTTTTGTAGATATAGGTATGTTTATTGGTACAATAGGATTTTTTGGAGTATTGTTCTTATTATTCTCTCGTTATTTCCCTGTAATTGCTATTGCTGAAACCAAAACAATCTTAAAAACTTCTGGCGAAAACTTCAAAAAATTAGCCGCCTCTCATAAACAACATCAAGTAGAACAACATTAAAAATACTATTATGCTTAAAAAGAACAAAATACACGTTATTTTTGGAGATGAAGAGCCACTAATGAACGCAGTTCTTGAATTACGAAAGGCAGGTATTCGAATAAAAGATGCTTTTACGCCTTTCCCTGTCCATGGACTGGATGCAGCTATGGGTATTCCAAGAACTCGTATTGCTATTGCTTCATTTCTTTTTGGTATTACAGGAACTTCCTTAGCCACGCTTATGATGTGGTATATGATGATTTATGACTGGCCAAACGATATTGGTGGAAAGCCAAACTGGGCTTATTACTACAATATGCCAGCATTCATACCTATTACATTTGAAAGTACCGTATTTTGTGCGGCTCACTTGATGGTACTTACTTATTTACTATCTTCTTGGCTTTTGCCAGGTGTTCCACCTAAAAATCCCGATCCAAGAACAACGGATGATAAGTTTATGTTGTATTTAGAACTAACAGATGAACAATCTAAATTAGCAGAAGATATTGCTAAGAAAAATGGTGCAGAAGAAGTTAATTATAAGGGTGAAATTTATATTGAACCAAAATACTAATAACATTATGCGTATGAAAAAAATAAACTTATTAGGAATTGTCTCAGGAACAATTATTTTAAGTGCTTGCACTAAAAAGGATATCAATAGTCCTGGGTTTGAATATATGCCTGATATGTACAGACCTTATGGTCTTGAATATTATCACGCTATAACAGTAGATGGAGATACTATTTGGGGGGCTTTAGTTCCACCTGCTAATACAATAGCCCGTGGGTATAAACCTTATCCTTATCCAAACACAGCCGAAGGATATGAAATGGCGGGGCAAAATCTTAAAAACCCTATCCCCTATTCAGAAGAAGTAGTAAAAGAAGGTGAAGTACTTTATACCAAATATTGTATTCATTGTCATGGGGCTACTGGTCAAGGAGATGGAAAAGTGGCTGCTAAACTTCCTGGACCTCCACCACCTTATACAAGTGCTAATATCTTGAATTTGCCAGAAGGAAAAATGTTTCATACAATTACTTATGGAAAAGGGTTAATGGGTTCGCATAACTTTTTATCAGTAGAAGAAAGATGGAAACTCATTCATTATATCCATAAACTTCAAGGTAAAAATTCTACTACAGCCTCTGATACTACGGCTAATAAAAATTTAGAAACAGCATCTGCTACTTCCAATAAAAAGTAAATTTAAAAAATTATTACTATGCACATCAATAAAGAAAAATTACAGTTTGTATTTGATGCAAAAGCAAAAACCTTTGCTTATACTTTAATGGGAATTGGCTTAGTAAGTATAATTGCCATGTTTATAGTAGATGGACAACACCACGCTGAACATTATCATTTAAATAGAGCATGGGCTAATGTATTTTCGGGAGCATTCTTTTTTACAGCATTAAGTTTAGGTGCGGCTTTCTTTTTAGGAATGCAGTATGCTGCTGAAGCAGGATGGGCTACTACTATTAAACGTGTTATAGAAGCCACATCTTTGTATTTACCTTATGGATTGAGCATTCTATTTTTATTATTCATACTTGGTCAATTGCACATACACCATATTTATCACTGGATGGCAGAAGGAATTGCAGATCCATCAAGTCCGAATTATGATCCTGTGATTGCTGGTAAAATTGGTTATTTTGGCTGGTTTTGGTGGTTAAGAACGATATTGTATATTGTGTTATGGACGTGGTTTACATTACAATTAAGAAAAAATTCTTTGGAAGCAGATAAATATGAGTTGGGTGGAGACAATCACGCTTATCATTGGAAAAATGTCAAATTAGGAGCATGGTTTATGGTAGTATTTGCAGTTACTTCATCTACTTCTGCTTGGGATTGGATTATGAGTATTGATACCCATTGGTATTCTACATTATTTGGATGGTATACCTTTTCTGGTCTTTGGATTAGTGCTATCAGTTTTATGACTTTATTAATTATATGGTTAAGAAAAAATGGTTATCTTGAATTTGTAACAGAAAGTACTATTCACGATATGGGAAAATGGATGTTTGCTATTTCATTTTTATGGACCTATATGTATTTCTCACAATTTATGTTGATATGGTATGCTGATATTCCTGAGGAAGTTACTTATTTTCAAATAAGATGGGAAAGTTATAAGTCCTTAATGTGGTTTGTATTGTTTATAAACTTTGCTTTTCCAATGGTTTTATTGATGAGTAGAGATTCTAAGAGAAATTTTAACTTCCTTGCTTTTGTTGGAACTATCGTATTTATTGGACATTATTTAGATGTGATAATGATGGTAATGCCTGGAACCGTTGGCAAACATTGGACGGGTATCAGTTGGATGGAAGTGGGTACATTTTTATTTTACTTAGGATTGTTTATATTTGTAGTATTAAAGAATTTGGAAAAAGCACCATTACTTGTAAGAAATCATCCATTCTTAGAAGAAAGTTTACATTTACATACCTAATATCTAATTCTTTTTTATTTGGTTTTTATTCTGCTGCTTATTTTAGGCAGCAGAATTTTTTTTAAACTTGTTGCTATTGTTGAAAAATGAATAATCCTTTTTATGCAGTAGTGTCAATTTTATTTTTAGTGTTAGAGATTAAAAAATTAAATCATTCCTGCTAAAAAATTTATTACTTATAAATCAAAATAATTAAGCACTTTAGCATTCCTTGAAATACCTATATTTGCGGCTTATTTAATTTTATGAATTCAAAATCAAAGTTGGCTTTAATACTTATTCTTTCAGTTATTTTTATTGATCAATGTATTAAAATATACATTAAACTAAATTATCCCTTAGGAATCGTAAAAGAATTTTCTGATTGGGCCTATTTGTATTTTACAGAAAATCCAGGAATGGCTTTTGGAATAGAGTGGGGCGGCGATTATGGAAAACTCTTATTGACTCTATTTCGCATTTTGGCTTGTGGATTCGGTATTTGGTTTGTTCGTGATTTAGTTCGTAAAAATGAAAGTACAGCATATATAGTTTCTGTTTCTTTAATTTTGGCAGGTGCTATTGGAAACATTATTGATAGTGTATTTTATGGAGTGTTATTTACAGAAAGTACAGAATATGATGTTGCACAATTATCTATTGGAAATGGATATGCTCCATTATTTTATGGTAAGGTAGTAGATATGTTTTATTTTCCTTTATTTAGTGGAACTTTCCCAAAATGGCTTCCAATATGGGGTGGGGAAGAGTTTTTGTTTTTTCGTCCTATATTCAATTTTGCAGATGCTTCAATTACTGTTGGGGTATTTTGCTTTGTATTGTTTCATAAACAAATTCATAATTCTACTGCAACATCTCCAATTTCTCCAACAGAAAGTAATGTACAAGAATGAAAAAAGCCGTTATACTCATAAACATTGGTAGTCCTGATGAACTCACAGTTTCTGCTATACGAAGATATTTGCGTCAATTTTTAATGGATAGTAGGGTTATTGATATACCATATCCATTCAGGTTTTTATTGGTAAATGGCATAATTGCTCCATTTCGTGCACCAAAAAGTTTAAAGTCCTATCAAAAGGTATTGATTGAGGGGCAATCCCCTTTGATTTATTATTCTTATCAATTAGAAGAAAAATTACAAAATGTTTTAGGAAAAGAATATGTTGTGAAAATTGCTATGATGTATGGAAAACCATATTTGAAAAACATTCTTGATGAATTAAAACAATTAGATGTTTCCGAAATTATTCTTTTGCCTTTATATCCTCAATATGCTTCATCTACTACGGGTTCTGCTCTTGAAATGGCATTCCAACATATCCAATCTTGGTTGACTATTCCACGTATTAAAACGATTCATACTTTTTTTAATGATGATGATTTTATTGATATATGGGCAAAGCATATTCAATCTCATTGGCCTTCAAAATTTGATTATATTTTATTTAGTTATCATGGTTTGCCCATTCGTCAAATTTACAAAGCCGATAAACAATTTAAAGAATCTTTCTGTCAATTAAATGACACTTGTTGTAAAAGTAATTTTGATAAACGTTCATTTTGTTACAGAAAAAATTGTGTTCAAACAACAGAATTGATTGCTCAAAAACTACAATTATCACAAGATAGATATTGTTATTCTTTTCAATCACGATTAGGGCAATCAGAATGGCTTAAACCCTATACATCAGATAAAATCAAAGAATTGGCACAGCAAGGAATTCAACATTTAGTAGTGGTATCGCCTGCATTTGTAACAGATTGTTTAGAAACATTATTTGAAATTCAAATAGAATACGAAGAAGAATTCAAAAAAAATGGTGGGCAATCATTGACACTCATCCCTTCATTAAATATCAAAGAAGAGTGGGTTGCATTTTTGAAAAAAATAATCACTCAATAAAAATTTATACTATAACATAATACCAAATCAAAGACCATATCAAGTACCAAAGCATTATCCAAAATAATGCAAACTTTCCAAATATCAATAAAATCAATAGTATTCCAATAAGTAATATCCATTGGTGTTTGGTTTCTTTCAAAGTAAGTTTTGTAAATTTCAATGAAATTAAATTGATAGGTAACACTAATAGCAGAGCAGAAAGTATAGCCCAAATTCTAATGGCTTTGGTGGAATAAATGATTTTTGAAAAAAATACGGCATTCCATTTTAATACAGCAGAATGTTCGCTTATTTCAGGATTTTCATAAATTAAAAATACTAATAAAGATAAAATTAATAAAGCATTTGCTGGCGTGGGTAAGCCAATAAAATAATAAGATTGCCTTGTGTCGTGATTAAAACGGGCTAATCGTATAGCAGAAAATAACACTACCAAAAAGCATATATAATTCCAAATAGAATGTTCTTGTTGTTCTGCTAAATGATAAAGAATAAGCGAAGGCAAAAGTCCAAAGGTAACAAGGTCTGCTAAACTATCCAAATCTTTTCCAATAAGCGATTGGGCTTTTAATGATCTTGCAACTAAACCATCCAAAAAATCAGCAATTAAGGAAATACTGACCATCAGTAAAACTTTTGAATAATTTTCTTCTAACAATGCCACAATGGCGATACTTCCACAAAAGAGATTTACTAATGTAATAGCATTTGGTAACCAAGAAATAAATTTACGCATGTTCATTAAGCATTTAAAACAATTTCTTTGACAGTATCAAGTAATTCTATTACGTGTTGATGTGTATCACTTTCTCCGTAAATTCTTAATAATGGTTCTGTGCCACTTGCTCGTAGCATTACCCATTGTTCATTGTTCAAATAATACTTATACCCATCAAGTGTATCTACGGCTACTACTTTATATTTTCCAAAACTTGTGTATTTTCCTGCTTTGCAATTACTAATGATCCGTTGTTTTAAATCTTCATCAATGTGCAAATCGTAACGATAGTAAGCAAATTTTCCTGTTATCTTATAAACATCTTGGATTAATTCTTCTAATGTTTTTTGGCTTTTTGCCATATATTCCCAAATCGTCAGCCCCATCCATATACCGTCTCTTTCGGGAATATGTCCTTTGATAGCAATGCCACCGCTTTCTTCTCCACCAAGCAATACATCGTCTGTAATCATATATTTAGCAATGTGCTTAAATCCAATAGGAACAGTAATCACTTCCAATCCAAGATGTTTGGCTAACTTATGAACTCTTGGTGTTGTAGAAGTAGCCGTTACAATTTTACCTTTATATTTTTTGACTTCTGCAAGATATTTTATCAATAGTAAAATAATATGATGAGAATCTACAAAATTGCCTTTGCTATCAAATAAACCAATTCTATCGGCATCCCCATCTGTGCATAATCCACAATTGATATGCCCGTGTTTTTGAATAAACTTTTGAAACTCTTGTAAGTTTCTTAATATCGGCTCTGGGGCTTGTCCATAAAATGAAGGATTGTATTGTTTATGCAAATGCACAATATAAGGGAATAAGCGATACATAATATTTTGTCCTGCCCCGTACATACTGTCGTAAGCAAACTTTAATCCCGAGTTTTTAATGGCATTTAAATCAAAATGTTGAGTCACGTGATTGTAATAAAGATCTTCAAAATTTTGATAAACCAATAATCCTTTGTCTTCTGCATTTTTTAGGGATGTATATTTGTAATCTGTTTTAATCGTATCGGGTATCAGGGCTTCTACTTCTTCAATTTTTTCAGGTAATAATGGACCACCGTATTTTCCTTTTAATTTGTAACCATTGTATTCAGGGGGATTATGACTTGCGGTGATGATAATTCCAAGAGAAGCATTGTTTTTTAATGTGGCTAACGATATCATGGGTGTTGAAACAAACTGCTTGTCCATTATCACTTTGATATGGTGATGGACCAATACTTTGGCTATGGTTTCAGTAAATAATTTTCCACCAAAACGACAATCGTAGCCAACCACAACCGATGGTTTTGTAAAATGTTTTAATAACCATTTTGCTACGCCTTCTGTTACTCTTGCTACATTTTCAACTGTAAAATCGTCGGCAATAATTGCACGCCAACCGTCTGTGCCAAATTTTATTTTTGTCATAATTATTTTTTAGTGCCCCAATATAAGGAAATAATGTTTAATGCTTAGTTATTAGTTAAAAGTAGAAAGTGAAAAGTTTAAAGTTTGAAAGTAGAAGGAATTTTTTCAATTTAATGATGTAGCGTTATACTACTTTTCACTTTCAACTTTCCACTAATTTTTTCTTTGTGTTCTTTGTGGTAAATAGAACATACGAGTAACTAACAAGGTAAACTGCTTTTAGGGATTTAAAGTTCTATTGACAAAAACTTTCTGAACATTCAAACTTTTATATTAGCGTGAGAGATGCGGTGAGAGACACGCCTTAAAAATAATAATTGACAAAGCATAACTAATTGTTTATACAATAATGCGTTTTATCCGTATTTTTCTTTTCTGTATATTTCGCATAAAATAATGGCTATGCTTTCATTACCTGTAGATAATAAGATTTTTTTAGTAGATGCAATGGCTCTGATTTATCGTTCGTATTATGCTTTTATTCGCAATCCTTTAATAAATTCAAAAGGGCTTAATACATCGGCAGCGTTTGGATTTACAAACTCGTTATTGCATATTTTGAAAAATGAACAAGCATCACACATTGCTATTGCCTTTGATACCAAAGCCCCTACCGAACGCCATATTCAATTCAAAGAATACAAAGCCCAAAGACAAGAAACCCCTGAAGATATCATCAACAATTTGCCTTACATTCACAAAATTATTGAAGGTTTAAATATCCATTCTATTTCAAAAGATGGTTATGAAGCCGATGATATTATTGGCACAATGGCAGTGCAATTGAGTAAAAAGCATTATTATGTATACATTGTTTCTGCAGATAAGGATTATGGGCAATTATTAAACGATAGGATATTTATTTATAAGCCAGGCAGAAGTGGCGACGATGCAGAAGTAGTGGATGTCAAAAAAGTATGTGAAAAATGGCAAATTCAAAAGCCCGAACAGATTATTGATATTTTAGGATTGATGGGCGACACATCTGATAATATACCTGGTGTGCCTGGCATTGGTGAAAAAACAGCGGCTCAACTTATTCATCAATTTGGAAGTATTGAAAACATTTACAAACATATTGATGAAGTGAAAGGAAAATTAAAAGACAAACTCATTGAATACAAAGAACAAGCATTTTTATCAAGACAATTAGCCACTATTAATACTGATGTTCCTATAGATTTCTCTCTTGAAGATTTAAAAGTCAAAAATATCCATAAAGATAAATTATTAGAAGTATTCAAAGAATTAGAATTTAAGAGATTAGCCGTTCAAGTTTTAGAATGGGGAAAAGAAATTAAAGCCGAAACACCTTCTTTGTTTTCCTTTGCTGATAAACAAAATGCTTCTGAATCCAAGCATACAAGCACATCTAATGAAGATATTGCAGAACTTAAAACAATCAACGAAGTTCAACATCACTATTATTTAATAGAAAGTACAGAAGATAATCACTACAAAAAATTATTAGAAGAACTAAAAGAAAACGATGCTTTTTCATTTGATACCGAAACAACAGAGTTAAACCCTATTTCAGCAAAGTTAGTAGGAATGTCTTTTTCATTTGATCCCCATCGGGCTTATTATGTTCATTTATTCAATAATCCCGAAGCCGAAAAGATTTTGAACAACCTTCAAACACTATTCAAAGACAAACACAAAACACTTATCGGACAAAACATCAAATACGATTATCATATATTGCTTAATCACAATATCTCTATTCATTGCCAACTATGGGATACAATGGTGGCTCACTTCTTAATTAACCCTGATGATAATAAACACAATTTAAACTATTTAGCAGAGACCTATTTGCGATATTCACCCATAAAAATAGATACACTTATTGGTTCAAAAAAAAGCGGACAATTGAGTATGAGTGTATTAGATGGCAATGCTATAAAAGATTATGCAGCAGAAGATGCAGACATTGCTTTTCAACTAAAAAAGATATTAGAAAAAAAATTACAAGAAACAAAAACCGAAAAAGTTTTTTATGACATTGAAATGCCGCTCATCCCTGTGCTTGTAGAAATGGAAAGAAACGGCGTAAGCATTGATGTCCCCTTTTTAAAAAAATTATCGCATCAAATAGAAGAACGACTGGTTCAAATTGAACATAGTATTTATCATCATGCAGGAAGAAAATTTAATATCGCTTCACCAAAGCAAGTGGGCGAGATATTATTTGATTATCTCAAAATTATAGAAGCCCCCAAAAAGACCAAAAAAACAGGGCAATACGCTACAGGTGAAGATGTGTTATTAAAACTAAAAGACAAACATATCATCGTAGAAGAAATTTTGAATTATAGAGAATTAACTAAACTTAAAAGTACTTATGTAGATGCTTTGCCCAAAATGATTAATCCTAAAACAGGACGACTACATACAACATTCAATCAAACAGTAGCCGCTACAGGACGATTAAGTAGTGATAATCCTAATTTGCAAAACATTCCTATCCGTTCTGAATTAGGTCAACAAGTAAGAAAAGCATTTATAGCAAGCAATGAAGATGTTGTCTTATTAAGTGCTGATTATTCCCAAATAGAATTGCGAATAGTAGCATCATTGAGCAAAGATAAATCAATGATGGATGCTTTTCATCATCACAAAGATATACATACATCTACAGCCGCCAAAATTTATGGTGTAGATGAAAACGAAGTAACTAAAGAAATGCGACATAAAGCCAAAAGTGTAAATTTTGGAATTATCTATGGTCAAGGGGCTTTTGGCTTGGCAGAAGCACTCAATATATCACGAACAGAAGCCAAAAACCTGATTCAAAATTATTTTGAAAAATACCCTGCTATCAAAAAGTTAATGGACGATTTAATTGCATCTGCCAAAGAAAAAGGTTATACAGAAACATTATTTGGTAGAAAACGATGGATACCCGATATTCATTCTGCGAATGCCACAGTTCGTGCAAATGCAGAACGAATAGCCATCAACACACCCATTCAAGGAACAGCCGCCGATATGATTAAAATAGCAATGATACGAATATACCAACAACTAAAAAAACACCATTTACAAACAAAATTATTACTACAAATTCACGACGAATTGATTTTTGAAGTGCCAAAAAATGAAATAGAAATAGTCAAAGATATAGTTAAAAAAGAAATGCAAAATGCCTTACCACTTGAAGTACCCATTGAAGTAAATATCGGTATTGGCAAAAATTGGCTGGAAGCACATTAGAAAAATTTTTCTCAACAAAATATAAGCAGATTTATTAGTATTTTTGAAGCAATATATCTTCATAATCATAGATTATTTCAATTTACTATATCCTCTACCCTATGAACGTTGCCTTATATGGAAGAAATACATTAGCCAATAAACCAGAATATGTTTTGGCTATTTATGAAAAATTAAAGCAATACCATTCGCAACTTTTTATTTGTGAATCTTTTTATAGATTTTTAAAAGATACTTTTCAACTTGCCTTGGATGTGCCTATCTTATGTACAACTGATGATTTCACAAAAAATAAAATTGATATACTATTAAGTTTAGGTGGCGATGGTACATTGTTAGAAACGCTTACACTTATTAAACACTTACCTATTCCTGTATTTGGCATCAATACAGGAAAATTGGGCTTTTTAACTTATGACTTCAAAGAGAATGTGGCAGATGCTGTTCAACTCATTATTGATAAACAATATACTATTGATAAAAGACATCTTATAGAACTATTGTATCCTACTGAACAAGTGCAAGATATTCATTACGCTTTAAATGAAATTGTTATTCACAAACGTGGCGTCTCTTCTATGTTGTATATTGATGTAATGATTGACGATACTTATTTGACTACGATTTTTTCTGATGGCGTAATTATTTCAACTGCTACAGGTTCTACAGCATACTCGTTGAGTTGCGGCGGTCCTATAGTAGAGCCCAATCTTAATGCTTTTATTATTACACCTATTGCTTCACACTCTCTTAATGCAAGACCCATTGTGATATCTAATCATCATATTTTATCTTTTAAAATTTACGGAAGAAATCCGCAATATACTTTGTCAATGGACGCTCGCACGTATTCATTAAATCTGGACTTTACAAAAGAAACAATTCGTATTGGTAGAGCATCAAATTTGTTTCATTTAGTAGTTCCACATCCCTATCATTTTTTTGATTCGTTAAGAAATAAGTTGTATTGGGGAACAGATAAAAGATTCTGAATTAAAATGTATGACTCATCCTGCGTTTTCGTTATTATTAAAAAGTATTCAAAAATCCGTTTCAATTGATGAAAAAGCATTTTTAAAAGCCCATTCAGGAGTTCCGCATACTGCTATAAAAATTAATCCTAATAAAATTAAGGATAAAACAAAACTGAGTTTTGAAATTGATGATGCAAATAAAGTAGTGTGGGCAAAGGATGCTTACTATTTATCGCATCGTCCGACGTTTTATTCAGATCCTTTATTTTATGCTGGATCATATTATGTGATGGATAGTTCTTCAATGTTTTTAGAGTATTTGTTAGAAACATTAAATATAGACAAGCAAGGAATAGTATTAGATATAGCCGCTGCACCTGGTGGTAAATCTGTGATTATTAGCAATTATTTAAGTGAAAATGGATTGTTATTAAGTAATGAGATTAATTTTAATCGTGCTAAAATTTTACATTACAATTTAAGTAAATGGGGAAAAAGTAATTTTATTGTAAGTAATAATGCTACGGATAAATTCAAAGAAATAAATAATTCTTTTGATCTTGTAATATGCGATGCCCCTTGTACAGGATCTGGATTATTTAGGAAATACCCCGAATGGATACATTCATTTAATGAACAACTTATTGAACAGTGTGTAACACGACAAAAGCAAATACTATCCAATTTATTTTCAAGCATTCAAGAAAATGGCTATTTAATTTATAGCACTTGTTCTTTCACTACAGAAGAAAATGAAGATATTGCAGAATTTATTTTGCAAAATGGATTTGAGTTAGTTAATATTCCTGTGCCCGAAAATACCGGTATTATTAAGACAGAAAGAGGTATTCGCTTCTTTCCACATCTTACACCATCAGAAGGTTTTTTTTATTCTGTATTTCAGAAAAAAGTAAATACAAACCATCACTCAACATCCTTTTTATCAAAACAAAAAGATATTTCAAAGTCGTCTCTTGATAAAACACCATTCAAAGAATACATTGCTATTAAAGATTCTCATACGATTATTCAATGGCAGAAAAAATTTTATTTGGCATCAAAAAAATCAGAGGGATTGTTATCGTTCCCATTAAAATTTATAGGTATAGGTACAACCATATCTGAACATCCACATTATATGCCTGCCGCAGAATTAGCCCTTTCTATTCATTTAAATTCTCAATTACCTAAAATAAATTTGTCGCTTACAGAAGCACAACAATTTTTAAAGAAAGAAAATTTAAGGTTAGATTTACCCAAAGGAATTTATTTAGTACAATATCAAGAGTGCGGATTAGGATGGGTAAAGGTTTTAGAAAATAGAATCAACAATTACTTTCCTACAGAATGGCGGATATTAAAGGATATTGAATAATTTAATTACTTCAATAACTTTTCCAATAGTGGGATAAATTCTTTGTGCGAAACATTGTAATAAAGTTTTCCGCTTTTAGCAATAGAAATACTTCCTGTTTGTTCACTTACAGATATAGCCACAGCATCGGTTTGTTCAGTGATTCCAAGAGCCGCTCTGTGTCTTGTTCCTGCATGAGCCGGTATTTCTGGGGATTCACTAATGGGCAAAATACATTTAGCCGCCACAATCACATTATTCTTTATAATGACAGCCCCATCGTGCATTGGTGCATTTTTATAAAAAATACTTTCCAGCATATACTCTGTAACAGGAGCATGAACAGGTAATCCCGATTGTTCGTATAAAATTAAATCGTCTTTTTGATACAAAACAATAAGTGCACCTGTTTTATTTCTTCCCATATTAAAACACGCTTCTTGAATTTCATTGAGTGGGATATTTGTAGTGATTGTATCTCTAAATGCTTCTTTGATTTTGAAAACACTATAATGCTTTTTCCAAAAATCGGAAGTACCAATGAGTAATAAAAACTTTCGTAATTCTTGTTGAAATATAATTATAATTGTGATGATACCTACATTGATAAATTTTCCCATTATAGAACTCAACAATTTGAAATCCAATGCAGATACAATAACCCAAATAATATAAATTACGGCTAATCCCCAAAAAATACGAACAGCAGAAGTGCCCTTTATAAGATTATACAATACATACAAAAGAATTGCTACTAAAAGAATATCAAGAGCATCTGTCCATCCGATATGCAGTATATTCGTATTTTCGGCTTCATTCATAACTATCGCTTGTTATTTGGAAGATTCTTGTTTTTTCAGATCTTCATACAATTGATGAATAACTCCATCTGACAAGCCAATTTGTGGGACATAAATTTTATCTATATCGGCTGTTTTCATAGCAGTGAGATAAATTTTTGCGGCAGGTACAATTACATCGGCTCTGTCGGGCTTTAATCCTAATAATTTCATTCGTTCTTCATAGGTGTATGATTGTAACATTTCGTATATTCCTTTCAATTTGTTATATCCTAAAGATTTGTTTTCCTTTTTACCACTCATCTTGTATAACTTATTGATATTTCCGCCAGAACCAATAGCGTATAAAGGATAAATGCCTTGCGTGTGTTTTTTAATCCATTGTTTCATATCATCCCATACGGACTCATCTACTTTGTTGTACAATAACCGCAATGTTCCTATGTTAAAGGATTTAGAAGCAACTACTTTGTGCTTGTTGTAAATAGTAATTTCAGTACTTCCACCGCCTACATCAATGTACATATATGCTTTATCAGGATCTAATAACTCTTCAATGTGATTGGCAAAGATAAGATTGGCTTCTGTTTTTCCGTCTAATATCTCTATTTTAATTTGTGTTTCTTGTTCTAAAATTTTAATAACATCTTTGCCATTGGATGCATCACGCATTGCACTGGTAGCCACGGCTTTGTATGCTTTGACATTGTACACTTGCATAATATTATAATACGCTCTCATTGCATAAATGAGTCGTTGAATTTTTTCATCTGAAATTTTGCCTTGTAAAAAAACATCTTCTCCTAAACGAATAGCCATTCGTATGAGTTCTTCTTTGTGGAATAAAACAATGTTTTTATCTTCAAATACACGAGATAATAATAATCTAATAGCATTGCTACCAATGTCAATAGCAGCAAGAACAGTACCATATTGCTTATCTGTATTCATACTAATTTTATTTTGGTTTCTCTTGAATGCACTAAATTATTTAAGTACTCATAGGTTTTGTCTTGCACACGAATAATTGGTTCACCCGGCTTTTTTTCTTTGTATTTGTTGGTTTGGTGTCTGTCTATTATTCGCACTTTTTGATTTCCTTTTAGTTGAATGTCTATTAAATCTTTGATAACTTTTTTTATTTTTTCATCATAAATAGGCGTGGCTACTTCGCTACGATGGTCAAGATTTCGGGTCATCCAGTCAGCAGAGGAAATGAATATCTTTTCATTTCCATTATTATGAAAAATAAACACACGAGCGTGTTCAAGATATTTATCTACAATACTATAAGCCGTTATATTATCACTATATCCCGGCAATTCTGTAACTAAAGAACAAGCACTGCGAACAATAAGATTAATTTTTACACCTGCTTGTGATGCTTTGTATAAATGTCCAATCATTTCTTTATCTACTAAATTATTTAACTTTAATGTGATTTGAGCAGGCAAGCCCTTTTGAGCATTTTTAATTTCTTTATAAATTAACCGAGTAAATTCTTTTCGCATTGAAAAAGGCGAAACAACAAGATGTTTATATTCCCCTATTTTGAGATTATCTCTATAAAAATTAAAAACCGTTTCAACATCTTTGCAAATGCCTTTATGGGCTGTAATTAAAGAAAGATCTGTATAGACACGAGCCGTTTTTTCATTAAAATTACCTGTGCCAATGTGTGCAATTTTAAAGTGTTGATTTTTGTTTTTGCCTGTTATTAAAAACAATTTTGAATGTACTTTTAATCCCCTTACTCCATAAATGACTTCTGCCCCTTCTTCTTTTAATTTTTCAGCCCAATAGATATTGTGTTCTTCATCAAATCTTGCTTGTAATTCTACGACGGCTGTAACTTTTTTACCATTTTTAATAGCATTAATAAGAGCATTGGCAATTCGTGAGGATTCGGCTAATCTGTATAATGTAATTTGAATGCTTTGAACACGTGGATCAATAGATGCTTCTTGAAGTATTTTAATTAAATAATTATAGGACTCATAAGGAAAATGTAAGAGTAAATCTTTTTTTAAGATATAATCTATAATAGGAGTTTTGAGTTCGTCTAACTCAGGAATATCAATGGGCGGTGGATTTTGAAACGTTAAGTGATTTAATCCTAAGGTAGGGAAGTTTATAAAATCCTTAAAGTTGTGATATCTTCCCCCTGGAATGACACTATCTTTGTTTTTAGACATTCCTAATTTTTTCATAATGAAATTCAACATATCTTCGGGCATTTCTTTGTCATAAACAAAGCGAACAGGATTCCCTTTTTGACGATCTTTGAGTCCTTTACTTACTTTTTCTAAAATACTTTCACTAAGATCATTGTCAATTTCTAATTCTGCATCTCTTGTAAGTTTGATGTTATATGCTCCAACACAAGTATATCCAAATACCGAAAAAATTTCATTTAAATTAAAACGAATTACATCGTCTAATAAGATAATGTATTTTTTATTTTTTATCTCGGGTAAAATCACAAAACGGCTCAATACTTTTGTCGGTACTTCAATTAAAGCATATTTAATTTGTGTTGGAAAATGCTTTGAAACTAACTTAATATACAAATAACCATATTTGTCTTTTAAGAACGGAAATTCACGTTTAGGATCAATTAAAATTGGGAATAAAGAAGGCATTACTTCATTATGAAAAAAATCTTTTACAAACTTTTTATGTTCTTCCAACAATTCTTTTTCATTGATGATGTAAATATCATTTTCTTTCAATTCTTCTAATATAGACAAGTATAAATTATCAAACTTTTGTTGTTGTGCTAATACTTTGTTTTGTAATTGTTTCAATAATATTTCAGGATCTTCGCCATAGATTTCTATTGCTTTGTGTCCTAATTTCATCAATCGCTTGACAGTGGCTACTCGCACACGATAAAATTCATCTCTATTATTACTAAATATGCCTAAAAATCGTAATCGCTCTAACAAAGGATTTCTCTTGTCTTCGGCTTCTTGTAATACTCTTTCATTAAAAGAAAGCCAACTCAACTCTCTATTTATATGAGGAATAAAGGGCTTTTTCATAATTTAATATTTTGGTAAAAGCAACTATGTAATTGCAAATTATTTATATTGTTTAGTTATTTATTTTGTAGATGTATTAGTAAAATTATTTGCATAAATTATTTTTTACAGCATTTTGAATCATTAGAACAAGTAGGTTTATTTTTCCATCGCATTACTAAGTAGATCACTGCGGCTACGAATAGTATTCCTGTAATTAATTCATCCATAATCAATGTTATAAAGCAGTTACTTGAATCATTTCTTTTATTTTTTTGGCTTTTTTAAGTGCTGCCATTAAGGTCTTGTCTGTAATGGTGATGTGCCCCATTTTTCTGAATGCTTTCACTTGTTTTTTCCCATACAAATGCGGATACACGCCGCTGTATTTCAAGATATTTTCAATCCCAACATAAAAAGCATTGCCTTCAAATCCTTCTGAACCAAGCAAATTCACCATTACAGCAGGACGAATGAGAGAGGTATCGCCTAATGGGAAGTTTAAAATAGCCCGCCAATGCTGTTCAAATTGAGATGTTACACAGGCCTCAATAGTATGATGTCCTGAATTATGCACACGAGGTGCCATTTCATTGACTAATAATTTTCCATCTTTAGTAAAAAAATATTCTACGGCTAAAACACCAACAAGTTGAAGTTGTTCGGCTATTCGCTTGGCTATTTGTTCTGCTTGTTCTATTGTTTTTTGAGAAATAGAAGCGGGGCACACCAAATAATCTACAAGATGGGCTTGAGGATTAAATACACTTTCTACAGCAGGGAAGCAAGCCATTTCGCCTGATGCGTTGCGAGCCACAATAACGCTAATTTCTTTATCCACGTCTACCATTCTTTCCAATACACTTGGACTATCAAAAGCATTATCAAGGTGTTGTTTGTTGGTTATTTTACGAACTCCTTTTCCATCGTAGCCACCTCTTCTTATTTTTTGAAAGAAAGGTAAATAGTCCAGATATTTTTCAATTTGTTGTTTATTTTCAACGAGAAAAAAATCGGCAGTAGGAATTCCATTTTTTTGATAAAAAATTTTTTGCAAGCCCTTATCTTGAATGAGTTCAATAATTTCAGGAGATGGATATATTTCTTTTCCTTCTTGTTGAAGTTTTTTAAGCGCATCAATATTGACATTCTCAATTTCAATGGTTAAAAGATCCATCTTTTTTCCAAAATGATAAACGTCATCAAAATCTTTAAAGTCCCCTTTTACAAAGTTTGGAGTGATGTATTTGCAAGGTGCCGTGGTATCAGGATCTAAAACATATACATTAAGATCAAAATCCATTGCTTTTTGAAGCAACATTTTTCCTAATTGTC
Organism: Bacteroidia bacterium; assembly: GCA_026414605.1. Classification (GTDB taxonomy): domain Bacteria; phylum Bacteroidota; class Bacteroidia; order B-17B0; family Aurantibacillaceae; genus BPGX01. The sequence continues at coordinate 31,675 of JAOAIP010000011.1, read as the reverse complement.
CTCCTCCTAAAATACCTATTTTTTTTTGATTAAAAGCACTCATATAATAATTAGTAAAAATGATAGTATAGTTATATTTTTTCAGGCAGCAAATTACATTATTTTTGGCAAACTTTTTGGGGAGAAATTGTGCGGATAAAACTATGCAACTTAAAATGAAATTATTATTAAGATTAAAACTTTAAAACAATGAACACATAATATTTCCTAAGAGTTAATAAAGAGAGTTCTTGGATTATTTATCTATAAAAACATCTACGTAGAGTTTTTTATGGATTTTATTATGCCGCTTTGTATTTAAATTAAAAGAATAAACAGATAAAAAAGAAAAGGCAAAAACTCTATTCACTTTTAAAATAAAGAATTACAATACTTTAAATTGCAAATAAAATCAATAAATTAAAGTGTCAAATATCAATTTGACAATCCTTCTCAAATATAGTTAATAGATAATATTCGTTAGTTAATTAAAACTAACCTCTTTTTATCTTACAATTTTATTGAATAATAAGGTTTTAATGCATATCCATTTCTGCTAAATATCTTTCTGCATCGAGTGCTGACATACAACCACTTCCGGCGGCAGTTACCGCTTGACGATATACTTTGTCTTGCACATCACCTGCTGCAAATACACCTTTGATATTGGTTTTAGTACTACCAGGAATTGTCTTAATGTATCCCTGTTCGTCCATATCCAACCATCCTTTGAAAGGATCACTATTGGGCTTGTGTCCAATAGCCACGAAAAATCCTGTAACTTTTAATTCTTTTATCTCACCTGTTTTATTGTTTTTGACAAGAACACCTGTAACGCTATTTTCTCCCAAAATTTCTTGAGTTTCAGTATTCCACAATACTTCTATATTAGGAGTTTTAAATACTCTTTCTTGCATTGCTTTGCTGGCTCTCATTTTATCACTACGCACCAACATATACACTTTATTGCATAATTTAGCCAAATAAGTTGCTTCTTCGGCAGCAGTATCTCCTGCACCTACTATTGCTACATCTTGACCTTTGAAGAAAAATCCATCGCACACTGCACAGGCAGATACGCCCATTCCGTTTAATCTTTGTTCACTTTCTAATCCCAGCCATTTTGCAGAAGCCCCTGTGGCTATTATTACAGTATATGCTAAAAATTCTTTACCATCATCTGTATATAGTTTATGTATAGGTCCAGTAAAATCAACCTTTGTAACAGAGGCATAGTGAAACCGGGTGCCAAATCTTTCGGCTTGTTTTCTAAAATCCTCCATCATTTGAGGTCCCATAATACCTTCAGGATATCCTGGATAGTTCTCTACTTCAGTAGTTGTTGTTAATTGTCCTCCGACTTGCAATCCTGATATTAATAATGGATTTAATGCTGCACGAGCTGCATAAATAGCCGCTGTATATCCTGCAGGACCAGATCCGATAATGATACATTTTTCAATAGAATTTTGTGTGTTGATCATAATTTTTTAATTTGGGTGCAAAAGTAAGCATTTGTTTAAGTTTAATCACTATCAAAAATTTCTATTGCAGTTTAAATAATAATTATAGACCTTTGTTCAGTCGTATGAATAGATGGGTATTATATTTTGTGTATTCTCTTGCATCATTAGCATTTATTTGGGGATTAGATAAAATTAATCACAATACAAAAGAAAGTGCTGCTGTATTTGTTCAAGATAAATTCAAGCATTTAAAGGAAAATGTAATATCTGCTTCATCATCTTTGGATAATGTTATAGTGATAGAAAAGATTGATAAATCCAAGATTTATGCTTTGTCGGATTGGGGCATTAATGATATTCAAGAACTTTTTAATCAATCGTTTATTGTTAATAATACAGGTTGGTATTGGATTATTAAAAACAATAATTTGCATTATGTAGTAAAAATAAAGTATCTGTATCCCGTTAATAATGAGTATTTGAAAGATCATTATGCTACTTGCCTTGATATTCCTGATGATTATAAATTAGAATATGACAAAAACGCAAGGGATATAAAAATTCAAAATGATGTTTTACCAATAAAAATTGTCTATTCCCCAAAATATAAAAATGAATGCCTTGTTCATTTAAATGCAATATTGTTTATACTTTGGTGTTTAATAGTTTATGTTTTTTTGTTACGATGTAAATTTTTGGTACTACCAGAACTTGTTGGTTTAATAATCGTTTTGATTATTAGATTTTTGTTTTACAAATGGATGCCTCTACCTTTACTTGCAGATTCAATGTTATTTGATGTGAAAATTTATGCTGTTCCAAATTTCTTGTTTTTTCAGTATTTAGGCGATATTGTTCTGAATGTATTATTGTTTATGGTGTTTTCATACAATGTATTTCAGAAGAAAAATAAATTATACAATGTGATAGTTATTTTGATAGGTTTATTTTTGCTTTGGTTATGTATTTATTTAATCACACAACACTCCAGTTTTACAATAGATATAATTGATGTTTTATTTTACAACTATACTCATATAACTTATACATTATTTGCTTTGCTACTCATTTTTTTACTCATAGTTTATTTATCTTATTTAATTGTTCAATATCTCTATTGGTCAAAAAAACATTCACTCTATCAATATGGATCTGTGTTGCTTATTTTATTGATTATAACAAGTTATTTAGTTTTTCACTATCAAAATAAATCGTTGCATCAAAAGATAAATGCAGTTTTTGATTGGGTTGAATCAGAAGATGAAATTGCAGTATTTGAACAATGCCAAATTATTGACAGATATTTACGAAACATTACATCTTTGTTGGATACAGATTATTTCAAAAGCATTCAAGAAATTGAAAATGCGTCTATTTATTTACAACTATCCAAGCGGTATTTGTTTGAAGATAGTATGATCATAAGTAAGTTCTTACAAGATAAAAAAGAAATTTGGCAAAATCTATTTATTGATAAAAATAGCAAAGAAAATAGTATAGATATTATTTATTATTTGAATAAAGTAAATAAAAAATATCTATTGAGTGTTTTTGAATTCATTTCTCCTTTTTCAAACAATACTTTTTATTCGTTTTTAGCGGATAAAATTTTTCAATTACCATCAGGGTTTAAAAATTTTGATGTTGCAGTTTATGAAAATGAAAACTTAAAATTTAAAATCGGTAATATCCCATTTCCAAAGTATTATCAATATACACAGAGTTTGTTTGCACAATTTTCAAATTATAATTTTGAGACAAAAAATACAAACAATAAACAAATCATTATTGCTTATCCCAATAAAAAAATCAAACATTTAATTTCCTTATTTTCAATTTATTGGATTTTCATATTATCTTTATTACTCATTGGATTCTACTTGTTTTATAGCATTAAGCACAGACATTTTTTTCCTATACAATTTGTTTCATACTCTTACAAAATTACAGGTTTAGTTTTATTTGTTTTAATTATTTCTTTTTACTTAATCTTTATTTTTTCTTATAAACACATTCAAAAAAGTTTAATGAGTGATATAAAAGTTTTGCTATTAAAACAACTTCAAGATTTTGATTTGAAATCAATAAATGTTAATCAATATCTAATGTATAAAAGCGATGGAAATATTGACCACCAATCCATTTCAAATACACTTGTTAGATATAAATTGATTCCTTCCTATTTGTCTAATGAATTATTACAATTATTAAAAGATAAAAGATTTGTATTTATTAAACGAAATGTTGGAACCTACACGTATACTTCATTAATTGCAGCAATTAACACCAATCATCAAACCAAGTTTCTTGAATTATCATTTTTTGATGAAGGGATATTTGTTGAACAACAATTGCATAACTTATTAATGCCGCTTTTTAATATCTACGCACTTTTATTCTTGATTTCATTTTTGATGGGAATTTTATTGTCTAACTATATTGTATCGCCTATACGCCGAATTTCCACGATATTGAAAAACAACAATTCTCCATTGCATCTTAATCCAATAGATTATTCTTATGATGATGAATTAGGGGAATTGGTCAAAAATTACAATCATCTTGTTGAACAATTACAAATAGCATTAGAATCACTAAAAAAAGAACAACAAGAAAAAGCGTGGAAACTAATGGCTCAACAAGTCGCACACGATATTAAAAATTCATTAACACCATTACTTCTTAATATTGAATTTTTATTGCGTCAAAACAAAGATCAGCCACTTCAACAAAAACTTTTAAACTCCATTCTCCAACAAATACAAATGCTTTCAAGAATAGCAGAAGATTTTTCTGCTTATGCCCAAGATGTGTCTATTTCTTGTGAATTTATATACTTGAAGCAATTATTAGAATCTATTGTAACTCAATACACGCAATATCCTCACATTCAAATACAACTTGATATTCCAAATAAAGATATTTCTATTTATTCAGATGCACATTTGTTGTCTCGCATTATTTTGAATTTGTTGAATAATGCAGTAGATGCCATCAATGAAAATGGAAAAATTAAAATTCAAGTTCAAAACAAAGAAAATGAAATTATCTTAATGATTCAAGATAATGGTTGCGGTATTCCAAAAGACATAAAAGATAAAATTTTTGAACCACAATTTTCTACTAAAACATCAGGCAAAGGATTGGGCTTATCCATCGTAAAAACATTGTGTGATAAGTTAAATATCCACATTTACTTTGAATCCGAAATAAATCAGGGAACTATTTTTTACTTGGACATTCCTAAACATTTTAAATAAAATAAAAGCATCTTTTGAATTAAGTCATCGTAATAATAAAAAATCATTTAATTTGCACCTTCAATAAAAATTTACACACTATGCTACAATTACAATTTATTGTTGAAAATAAAGAAAAAACCATTCGTGGACTTCAAAAAAAACATTTTCAAAATGCAGAACAATTCGTTGAAAAAATAATTCATTTAGACCAAGAAAGACGCCAACTCATTGCACAAAGCAATGATATAAAAAATAAAATCAACTCACTTTCTCGCGAAATTGGAGAACTATTCAAATCGGGAAAAAAAGAAGAAGCCGAAAAATTAAAACAACAATCTACTGAATATAAAAACAAAGAAGCAGAGTTAGATAAAATCTTGAAAGATGTTGAGCAGGAATTACATAATGTATTAGTGTTGTTGCCTAACCTGCCTCACGATTCTGTTCCTGAAGGAAAATCAGCAGAAGACAACGAAGTGGTATTTCAATACGGAGAAATACCTTCCTTGCCCGACAGTGCCTTATGTCATTGGGATTTAGCCGCCAAATATGATATTATTGATTTTGAAACAGGAGTAAAATTGACAGGAGCAGGATTCCCTGTGTATAAGGGGAAAGGAGCAAAACTTCAAAGAGCACTTATTAATTTCTTTTTAGATCAAGCCACTCAAAATGGTTATACAGAAATTGAACCCCCTATTTTGGTCAATGAAGCCAGTGGCTTTGGAACAGGACAATTACCTGACAAAGATGGGCAGATGTATTTTGTCAATGAAGATAAATTATATCTTATACCTACTGCCGAAGTGCCTATTACCAACATTTACCGAGATGTGATATTAAAAGAAGAAGAGTTGCCGATTAAAAATTGTGGTTATACACCTTGTTTTAGAAGAGAAGCAGGTAGTTATGGAAAAGATGTAAGAGGATTAAATCGCTTGCATCAGTTTGATAAAGTGGAGATTGTACAAATCGCACATCCTGAAAAATCTTATGAAGTATTAGAAGAAATGCGTGAGTATGTTGCAGGATTATTAAAAAAGTTAGAGTTGCCTTTTCGTACTGTAAAATTATGTGGGGGAGATATGAGTTTTGCATCTGCTTTGACGTATGATATGGAAGTATACAGTGCCGCCCAAAAGAGATGGCTGGAAGTAAGTTCTGTTTCCAATTTTGAGACCTTTCAAACCAATCGCTTAAAATGTCGTTTCAAAGATAAAAAAGGAAAAACACAATTAGCCCACAGTTTGAATGGCAGTGCATTAGCATTACCAAGAATCGTAGCCGCCTTGTTAGAAAATAATCAAACTGAAAAGGGCATTAAAATTCCATCTGTATTAGTACCTTATACGGGTTTTGAATGGATTGATTGAAAATGATGATTTTGTACTTTCTTTTTTAGCAATTTCTTTTACGAATAAAATGCAGGAAATTCTATAATCAACAAGAGAATAAAAAATTATTCTTCTTTTATCAGTTTTAAATCTTTGATGAGTTTTAGTACATATTCTAATTGTTGGTCTTTGTCAAGGTCAGTAGTGTCTAAAACAATAGCATCTTTTGCTTGCACTAATGGGTTTTCTTTTCTATGAATATCTAAGTAGTCCCTTTCTTCTAAGTTTTTTCGCACTTCATCTTCTGATACGTAAATACCTTTGCTGTGCAGTTCATCCAACCTTCTTTTAACTCGTACATCTATATCTGTTATCACGAATAATTTTAATTCTGCATCGGGAAAAACATTTGTACCTATATCTCTGCCATCCATTACAATGCCTTTATTTTTACCATACTCTTTTTGTTTTTGAACTAAAAATTCTCTCACTTCTTTAATACTACTAATTTTGCTAACTACATCCGATACTAATGGTGTGCGTATTTCTTTTTCAACATTTTCTCCATTCAAATAGGTTTCTGAACTATAAGTAGACGGGTTAAATACAAATTGAATATCTAAGTTTTTTAATTCAGAAATTAATTTGGGGATATTAATTTGTCCATCTGTAATGAGATTATTTCGCAAAGCATACAAAGCCACGGCTCTATACATTGCTCCTGAATCAATATACAGATAATTTAACTTTTTAGCCAGTCCCTTTGCTAAAGTACTCTTGCCTGTAGCAGAATAACCATCTATAGCAATAGTGATTTTTTTCACGCACTTTGTTTTTTACTCGTTTGATGATAATTCTGATTTTAATAACTCTACAATATCATCTACTAAATAACGAACTTCTGTTGATAACTGATCGTACTTTGACTCTATTATTTGCAATGCTTGATGTACATCATCTTCCTTGAATGGACGAGCCAATCCTTCTATAGCACTTCTTGCTTCTAATGCAATTGATAAATTATTAGATACTAAATGGGGGATGAAAATCAACAAATCATTCCAGTCATCAAAACCTGCTTCCCAATAAGCACATATCAATGGTGTTAGAAGTTTTTCGTCCGTAATGGACTGAATTTGATCTGTAAGTAAATGTTTAAAGTTGTTTTGTTTTAACCACAAAAGCAAATCGTTTTTTTCAGAAATGTTATTGTACTGTTGAATAAATTTTTCTACATCAAGGATTTGCTTTTTCTGTTGATTGTCTTGTGATTCCTTTGATTGAAGAATAATGGTATTAAAATTTTTTTCATTAAATAAAAATCCTTCATTGAGTTCAAGCCCATCATCATTGAGGGCATCTTTTTTTTCATCATCGCTGAGTGGAAATAAATCTTCAATATTCATAGTCGTATTCATAGTTTGATTTGTTCAATGAGTTGTTGAATAATTTGTTTAGGACGAATGTTTTCGGCTTCTGCTTTGTAGTTTAATACAATGCGATGTTGAAGCACCGCGTTGGCAACAGCATTGACATCTTCAATATCGGGGCTAAATTTACCTTGTAACAAGGCGTGGCATTTTGCCCCTAAAATTAAATTTTGTGATGCTCTTGGTCCTGCCCCCCATTCTATAAAATTTTTGGTAATGCTATTGTTTTTGTCTCTTGTTAGTTGAACCAATTTAACAGCATATTCAATTACAAAGTCCGTAACAGGCACACGACGAACAATATGTTGATAATCTAAAATTTGCTTTTCAGATAAGATGGGATTAACTTTAACAAGTTCATCAGTAGTTGTCCGCTTTACAATTTGTACTTCATCATTTAGAGAAGGATAATCCAATTCTATGCTCAGCATAAATCGGTCTAATTGGGCTTCGGGTAAGGGATATGTTCCTTCTTGTTCTATAGGGTTTTGGGTAGCAAGTACAAAAAATGGTTGTGGTAATGGATATAATTTACCTGCAATGGTTACTTGTTGTTCTTGCATTGCTTCCAGCAAAGCCGATTGTGTTTTGGGCGGTGTTCTATTAATTTCATCTGCTAATATGATATTAGCAAATATAGGTCCTTTGATAAACTGAAATTGTCTTTGTTCATTCAATATCTCTGATCCAAGAATATCACTGGGCATAAGGTCAGGTGTAAATTGAATACGATTGAATTTTAAACCTAATGTATCTGCAATTGTCTTTACTAATAAGGTTTTTGCTAAACCTGGAACGCCAATTAAAAGACAATGCCCTTTTGAAAAGATAGATAAAATTGTTTCTTTAACGACTTCATCCTGCCCTACAATGACTTTTGCAATTTCTTTTTTTAATGCTTGATAATTATGATGTAGTTGCTCAGCCAATTCTTTTTCTGATAAAGAAGCATTCATATAATAATGATTAGTGGTTACTTGTGAGTTGAAAGTTCAAAGTTGAAAGTATAATTAATTACTGGGTATTTTCCAATAATTTGAAAAGTCGCAATTGTAAGTGCTTTTATCCACTTTAATATACACAGATGTACTTTTTTGTGCTATCCATTTTTTAATAAGTTTTTTTTGCTTATCCAGTTGAGCCAGTTGTGCTAATTTTTGATAGTCATCTTGTAAATTCGCTCTATGAGGTGGTGTAACATTATTGAGTTTAATAATTCTGAAAGCGGGCTTATTGTCTTGAGTCATATATTGCAAGGGCTTGGAAATATCTCCTTTTTTCATCTTTTCAAATACAACGACCAAATTTTGATCAAGTCGTGCAATATCTTCAATTTCCCATTTGACAGAGGCAGTAGCAGGATTGATCATTATTCCGCTATTTTGTTTAGTATCCTTATCTGTGCTGAATAATTGTGCGGCTTTTTCAAAAGTAATACTTCCGTTTTCAATGGCTGTATAGATACTATCGGCTTTTTGGCGGGCTTTGTATATATCTATGCTTTGTATTTTTGGAATTATTAAAATATGGCGTAAATCCACTAATTCTCCTTTTCGTGCAATAAGTTGTATAAAATGAAAACCATAAGGGGTTTCAAATATCTCTGATACTTCGCCAGGTTTTAATTTGAATGCTACTGATTCAAACTCAGGCACCATCATCCCACGGGCTACATTTTCATAACGTCCGCCGTTTTTGGCTGATCCTGGATCTTCACTATAAAGAGCTGCCAACACACTCATACTTTCACCATTTAATACTCTTTTACGATATGATTCTAATTGTTCACGAGCCAATTGTTTGGCTTCTGGTGATATTTGTGGTTGTATAACAATTTGACTCCACTCGTATTCAGTAGGTATGAGGGGCAAACTATCTTTAGGAATGCTGTTGTAAAATGCTTTTACTTCTGAAGGTGTGATTTTGATATCGCCAATAATTTTTTGTTGCATTTTTTGAGCAATGAGTTGGTCTTTTATATCAGGGCGAACTTCGTCTTTGAAAGCATTGACCTTTTTGCCATAAAATTCTTCAAACTTTTCTTGGCTACCAAACATATTAATATAATACGCCAAACGTCTACCTATTTCGGCATCTACTTCATTGTCTGTAACAGTAACGCTGTCCTTTTCGGCTTGAACTAATAAAAGTTTCTGAAACATTAGTTCTTCTAATACTATGCATTTTGTAGCCGTAGAATCTTCGTTTATTTTTTCTCTATAACCCATTTCTACTTGAGAAAGTAAAATAGGATGTTTTCCAACAATGGCTACTACTTTATCTATTAAAGTTTGACTTTTGACAAATTGAAATGTCAATGCTAAAATGGATATAACTGCAATTTTTTTCACCTTAAAAATATATTTGGGCGAAAGTAATAAAATATCTGTTATGAAAGGTAGATCGAAAACAAAATCTAATAACACACAGAGGATAAGAGCTTTTAAATTAAGCACATATTTGTGCAAATTCTTTTTCTAAATAATTAACTTAATAACCATTTAAATAATTCTTTCCAAGTGGCTTTTTTCCCATACATTAAAATACCTGTACGATAAATTTTAGCAGAAAATTTGGTCATTAAAATAAAGGATGTATAGAGTAGTACTAATGAAATAAATACTTCAATAAATGGCACACCAAAGGGCAAACGTGCTACCATTATGATAGGTGATGTAAAGGGAATAAAAGATGCCCAATAAGATAACGGTGTATCCGGATTACTTATCATCTTGCTCGCTATAAAATAACCAACCATTAATAATAATGTAACAGGCATTGTAAACTGTTGGGCATCTGTATCAGAATCGGCAGCACTTCCTAATGCAGCAAGCAATGAACTGTAAAACAAATATCCTCCAATAAAATACAAAACAAAATAAATAGCAATTTCAATAAAATTTAATTTTTCAATTTGTTTCAATAATTCAAATGCTTGTAATTCGCCTTGAAACTGTTCTAATTCGTTCCAATTGGCTTCTACGCCTTTTTCATAGACCATTTTTTGTTGTTTGACAAATTTCTGATAATCTTGTTTGACATCACTCATTAAGGTAGCAGAAACAATGCTTACTAAGCCAAAAGTTAGAACACCCATCACTATAAATTGACCAATACCCAAAATGGCAATACCTATTATTTTTCCCATCAATAACTGAAATGGTTTGACAGAAGAGACAATAACTTCTATTACTCGGTTATTCTTTTCTTCCACTACACTCTTAAACAACATCATTCCATACATCATAATAAACATAAACATCAAAAAGGCACTCAAGAAACCAAATATACTCATAAATGCAGTAAGTTGTTCGGCATGTTCTCCTTTTTCATTGACTTTTTCAGTAATGACTTTAATTGTTTGACGAGCACTGTGAATGATTTGCGGATCTATATTATTAGCGGCTAATTTGTGCTCAAAGAGTAATTTCTCCATTTGCGACTTTATCATTGTTTGAAATGCTAAGCCCGGCGTTTTTTTGTAAAATAGTTTTATAGTACCTCCTGCTCCTTCAATGATATTATGAGGAACATAAAGCAATATATCAACATCTTCACGATTTAATTTATCTAAGCATTTTTCTAAAGAGTTATTTGAATACAAAAAAGTGATATAATTATTGCCTTGAAGTTTCCCAATAAAAAATTGTGTTTCATCTACTACTAAAACATTATACTCTGTTTCTTCTTCCATACTTAGCCAAAAAATAAGTGCAAAGAAACCTGCAATAATAAAGGGCGTTAAAAAGGTCATCAATATAAAAACTTTGTTCTTGATTTTTCTTAAAATTTCAAACTGAACAACAAGCAATATCTTTTTCATACAATGATTAATTTAATGTATCGGCAAAAATACACAAAGAACAACAATACAATGAATTGTTTTACTGCAAAATCTATAATGAATGCTTAACAAATAATTTCACAAAATAGTACTAATACTTTACTTATCAAACTATATTTACCAATTGTCAAATAACTATCTACAATTTAAATTTCAAATCTAAAACAGTTTGGCAACAAAATACGCAACAGAGGCAGCAATAAGCCCTACCATAGTGGTCTTGATAGCACCTTTAATGGGCGATTGTCCTGTTACACGACTTTTAATGTATCCAAAAATAAGCAATGCTATCACAGTAAGAATAACAGAACCTACAAATCCCTCATTAGGTGTATTAGTAAGAATATAAGGTATAAGCGGTATAACACCACCTGCAATATAACTTAATCCTATATTAAAAGCACTTTTTTTTGCCCGATTAATGTCAGGTTCAGTTAATCCTAATTCAAATTGCATCATAAATTCTACCCATTTATCTTTATCTTTACTTAATTCTTCCACTAAATCATTTTGTACTCGTTCACTGATATTATATTTTGACAAAATCTCTTTGATTTCTTGTTTTTCTCTTTCAGGTAAATGTTCTACTTCATCGTATTCTCGCTTTAATTCATTAAAATAATGCTCTCGTTCTGTTTGTCCTGCTAAATAGCCACCTAACCCCATAGCAATAGCCCCTGCGGCTATTTCTGCAATGACGGCTGTAATGATAACAGAATTTGAAACACCTGCTTGGCTCACACCTGCGGCTAATGCAAATGGTACTGTGAGTCCATCACTCATTCCAATAACAATATCTGAAAGCATTTCAGAACCTTGAAAGTGCTTTTCTTGATGGGGATGTAAATGAGACATAATAAAATGGTTTTTATTTTTCTTGTAATATCCTTGTTGAATAATAATCGTATAATTTTTTTCCAATGACTTCTGACGAAAAATGGCTCTTTATCCATTGATGTGCTTCTGTTGAAGAACTCTTTGGGACTTTATTATGTAGTACTTTAAGGATAGCATCTTTTAATCCCTTTTCATCTTTCGGAGGAATTAAGCAACCATATTTTTCTGTAATCACTTTATCCAAATCTGCAACATTTGTACTAATTACATAAGTCCCTGTGCTGATGGCTTCGTATACTACGACACAAAAGGTTTCATAATTACTGAACATTACCAAGGCATCTGCATTATGAAGATAAGTTGGTAATTCATTTTGTGGAACAATACCTTTGAATTTTACATTTTGTAAATGATAGTGTTGTGCAATTTCTCTGCATTTTTGGATGTTTTCAGTCGTTCCACCAATGATGATTAATTCAAATGAATGCCCTTCTTTTTCAAGTTCACTAAATACTCTTAATATGCCACTTATATTTTTTTGTCTATCATCTAATGTAGATATATGTATAAATGTTTTTTTATCTTTTGAATTTGCAGATTTTTCAATTGGTTTGAAGAACTCTGTATTTACAACATTTCCCATAATCTCATAAGAAGCATTTAATCCATGATTTAGCATTGCTGCTTTTTGATATTCACACAAACACCAAACCTTATCTGCGTTTTTAATAATATCCTTAGTTACCCATTTTTGAATGAATCCCTTGTAAAAATTATCTTCTTTCAAATAACCTGTCCATTGTTCAAAAACAGTATAATGTTTAATACGAAGTATTTTTTTTATCAGTGGAAAAAATAAAGATACAGGATAAATGACATTAATTTGTGCAAATGGGATATTTTGATAATGTTTTTTTACTAATTTGCTTAATCTATAGTAATAGTAGAGATATTTGAAAAAATGAACAATGGGCTTTAATACAGGAATTTTTGATTTTGGAAATGCCAATATGTATTCATTTAAGTTTCCTGTTTGTGTATGTTCAAACTCTGTAGTATTAATTTCTTGTGAAGAATAAACATATATTACAATCACTTGACAATACTTAGAAAGTGCTAAAGCATGATTTCTAATAAAAATACCGTGTGTAGGATATTCAATGGTGGGATACCAAGAGGAAAGAAATAAAACAGAAAAAGAATTAGTCATTTGTCAACAACTTCGCAGATAATTCAAAATAAGAAAAGGTATCGTTGATTTTTTCAAACTTATAATTAAGTGGGGGCTGAGTTTTTAATCCAATAGTAATAAATCCTAAACCCGCTCCTCCTTTATCACTCATATCATTGTTTTCAAGCCGTTCCATGTAATATCTTTTCAACTCTTCATAAGATTTGAAACTATTAATAGTATCAAAGATATTTTTTACTTTTTCAACATTTTTGTTCTCAATTAAATTTGCTGTAAGAATAATAATCTCTTGGTCATTTCTTGCAATGATTATAAAATTATGCTTAGTATGTGTATGATCTTCTGCACCATGAATAAATAAATTTTGCAATAATTCTACGGTAATAAAAAAAACTTTTTTAATAATGCTTTTAGAGTAATTGTATTGTAAAATTTTTTCTTCTACTTCTGACTCTAATCTGGAAATAGTGCTTTGATTGATAACACCATCATAAGCGAGAATAAATTCATAACCCTTCTTAGAGAAAAACTCAAGAAGATTCTCAAATTTTTTTCTAAAAAATTCGTTTTCTGTTAGATATGTTTTTGATTTACTCAAAAGTCAATAATTTATAAAAAGGATATTTAAAATAATCCGCTGATTTCAGAATCAATGCGTTTAACGATTTTAGAAAAGTCCTCTTTTTTTTCCAAAAAATTATATTCATCTATATCAAAAGTGATGAGTTTACCCATATTATACGATGAAGCCCAGTTATCGTAACGTTCATTAAGTTTTTTAAGATAATCTAAGCGAATACTACTTTCGTATTCTCTGCCTCGTTTTTGAATTTGTTGAACCAAAGTAGGCACCGATGCTTTGAGATAAATAATTAAATCGGGGGGCTGAATAAGTTGCTCCATCAGTTGAAACAAAGACAAGTAATTGTCAAAATCACGCTTGGACATTAGTCCCATCGCATACAAGTTGGGAGCAAAAATATACGCATCTTCATAAATAGTTCTGTCTTGAACCACCGTTTTTTTACCTTGACGAATTTGTAATATCTGATTAAAACGAGTATTCAAAAAGTATACTTGTAAATTAAAAGACCATCTTTGCATGTCTTCATAAAAATCATTGAGGTAAGGATTGTCATCAGCATCTTCAAAATGAGGCGTCCATTTGTAATGTTTGGCTAACAAACTGGTTAATGTTGTTTTACCTGAACCAATATTTCCTGCAATGGCTATATGTTTTATCTGAGTTTTAGCAGACATTGTTGAATAATCACTTTATACAGGTTGCCAATTTAATAAAAAATATTTGAAACATAAAAATCTAATTTCATTTTTCGCTATACAAGTAAAATTCTTATCCAAATTGTTTTGTATCTTTGTGAGCAAAAAGAATGCGTTTTTATAGTTTTATCATCACTTTATTGTTGTTTAGTGCAGGTCTCTTTGCAACCCATAATAGAGGTGGGGAGATTACATATAAATACATTGGTAATCCATATTCTAACATTCCATCTGAAAAATACAAATATCTTTTTACTATAACGGTATATATGAATGATGGTCAAGATGTGGCAGATAGATGTTATGATACGCTTTATTTTGGAGATGGAACGAGTGCTGTCGTCCCAAGATCAAATGGGACAGTCAGTGGTTGTGGTTGTGGAAGTATTCCTTGTGGTGTTTTATTGTGCCCTAAATTTAAAGTCAATACTTATACCGTTACGCATTCTTATGGATCGCCTGGCACTTACAAGGTGTATATGTATGATCCTATGCGAAATGTAGGTGTTACCAATATCCCAAATTCAGGAAATCAGTATTTTTACATAGAAACTTTACTAAATATCTCTGATGTTTTTAATCAAACTTATATCAATAGTTCTCCACAATTGAATATGAAACCTCAAGATTTTGCTTGCTATGGAAATTGTTGGGTATTCAATGCAGGTGCGTATGACCCAGATGGTGATTCATTATCTTATGAATTAACCGAATGTCGTGGCGTAGACCCAATTACAGGGCAAATTGGGGTGCCTATTGTTGGCTATCAATATCCCAATCAAGTTACGGGTATTGGTACTTTTAGCATAGACCCTGCAAAAGGTACGATTACTTGGTGCACGCCACAAACGCAAGGAGAATATAACATTGCTTTTAAGATATACGAATGGAGAAATATCAAAGGAAAATGGAAAAAATTGGGATACGTACTCAGAGATATGCAGATTGTTGTAGGGACTTGTTCAAACCACGCCCCTGTATTTCAAAATGTAAAAGATACTTGTATAGTTGCTACATCTACTCCAGTAATTATCAATAAAACCATTGTTGCAACAGATCAGGATGGTAATAATTTATTGTTAGAAGCAGCAGGTAGTCCGTTCGCGGCGGCTTCTCCAACGGCTAACTTTTCTGCTTCTCCTTCTACGGGTACTATTACGGGTTATTTTTCATGGAGTATTTCTTGTCAACACATTAAAAAAGATCCTTATGTGGCTATATTTAAAGCGACAGATAATTTTAGTTCCAGTAATTGTTTTTCTCAAAATGTATTAAGCACTTATACCACGGTTTTAATTTATGTGCTTGCACCTCCTCCGCAAAATCTAACTGCCAATCCCATTGGTACAAGCATTGTCTTAAATTGGAATCATAGCGTATGTGCTTCAAATACTATTAATCCTGTTGTTGAATATAAAATTTATCGTAAAGATTCTTGTGATATAAGAACACCTTCTTATTGTGAATCAGGTGTACCGTCTTATTGGGGCTTTACTTATATTGGTTCTACATTATATCCCGCCACTTCTTACACCGATACAAATAATGGTGCAGGACTTACACACGGCATTAATTATAGTTATATCGTAACTGCTGTTCATAAGGATGGTAGTGAAAGTATTGCCAGCAATGTAATATGTCAAAAATTAAAATACGATACTCCTATCATACTTAATGTAGATGTTCAATCAACAGGAACAACAAATGGTGATATTTATGTTCGTTGGATGAACCCAATAGCAGGAAGTAATGGCTTGGATACTACTCTCTATCCTTCACCTTATACACTAAAGGTATATGAAAAAGTTTATCCATCCGGTAATTATTCCTTGATAAACACATTCAATTATCCATTCTTTGCATCTATGCCTTCTACATTAGCCATTCATTCTACCACACTCAATACACAAAACAATCAATATCAATACAAAGTTGAATTCTATTCTAATAATAATTTATTAACCACTTCACGCCCCGCCACTTCTGTTTTCTTAAAAACAATCCCTAATGATAGAAAAATAGAATTGCAATGGTCTTACGCTGTGCCTTGGATGAATTACAAATATTACATTTATCGCAAAGACCCTTCTTCGCCTGTCTTTAATCTTATTGGAACTACAACTTCTGCTTACTTCAAAGATACAATGCTTGTCAATAAACAAACCTATTGTTACAAAGTTCAAACCGAAGGAAAATACACCGACCCAATGATAATAAGTCCTCTGCTTAATTATTCACAAGAAAAGTGCGACCAACCCATTGATAAAACAAATCCTTGTCCTGTCCATTTGAATGTTATCAGCGATTGTATATACAGTAGAGTAGAACTAAAATGGAGTAAGCCCAGAGAAAGATGCAATGATGATGTGGTGAAATACTATTTATACTACAAGCCCACCGAAGAAGATGACTATCACTTGTTAGATTCTTTAATCAACTTGAATGATACCATTTTTACTTTTGATAATACAACTTCTATTGCAGGATGTTTTGCAATTGTACTAATTGATTCTGTTGGCAATAAAAGTCCTTTGACGCCAATGAATATCAAGTGTACCGACAATTGTCCCGAATTTGAATTGCCCAATGTAGTTACTTTTAATAGTGATGGTGTCAACGATTTTTTTATGGCTATTAAAGTAAAATACATTAAAGATATTGATTTGAAAATTTTTAATCGTTGGGGGCAATTAGTATATGAGACCAATGACCCTTATTTCAAATGGGATGGAAGTGTCAAACAAACAGGTCAAAGATGTAGTGATGGCGTGTATTTTTATACTTGTATCGTCAATGAAATCCGATTAAAAGGGATTATCCCCAAAAAAATAAAAGGATATTTTCAAGTTTTTCATTAATAGTATATGCCAAAAAAAATTTTAGCACTCTCCAGTTTGTTAGTCATTCTAATTTTATTTCATCTTTTTATTTATCATTGGCAAAAGTTATTTTGGTGGATGAGTATTTTTGAGATAAGTATAATTTCTATTCTTGTTATTTATCTTACTATGTACTTTCAAAAAAAATATGAAAGTCAAATAGCCAAAGATATTTATCAAAAATTACAACAAGTATTTTTTGATGAAATCAATACAAAATTTAAAGAATATCAACTAAAAGATGTTTATGAATTGATAGATAAAATTAAAGATGAAAGATTGAAACAATTAGAGTATTTTAAAAAACTGGATAGTTACAGAAAAGAATATCTCGGAAATGTATCACACGAATTAAAAACACCTTTATTTAATGTTCAAGGATATATATCTACTCTTTTGGATGGGGCATCAGAAGATCCTGTTATTTTAAATGAATATCTGAAAAAAGCAGATAAAAATATAGAGCGAATGATTAATATCATTGATGATTTAGAAACCATTTCTCAATTAGAAAGTGGATCAATGATTTTAGACATAGAAGATTTTGATATTGAATCTCTCATTTATGAAGTATTTGATCAAATGGAATTATTAGCAAGTAAAAAAGGCATTCAATTTATTTTGAAAAAAGAAAATACAAATGATGTATATGTTGTAAATGCTGATAAATTTAGGATAAGACAAGTATTGATAAATTTAGTTTCAAATTCTATTAAGTATGGAAAAGAAAATGGAAAGACAACTATTGGGCTTCAAAAAAAACAAGGAAAGATATTTGTTTGTGTAGAAGATGATGGAATAGGTATTGAAGAAAAACATTTACCAAGGATATTTGAACGTTTTTATAGAGTAGATAAAGGACGAAGCCGAGAGCAAGGCGGTACAGGTCTTGGATTAGCCATTGTTAAACATATCATAGAAGCCCACAAACAAAGTATAACTGTTCAAAGTCAATTAGGAAAAGGTACTAAGTTTCAATTTTCATTAGAAGCAGTTTGAGATAATGGTTAGTATAAAGTAGAAAGTGATAGGTCATTAACTCACCCCCTTTAATTCCCCCCTCTCTAATTGAATTAGAGAGGGGAAACAATTGTATGAGGAAATTTTCGTATCGCCCTTCTCTTTTTGAAAAAGAGAGGGGGTGGGGTGAGTTTAAGCCCCGAAGGGGCAAAATACAATAGCACAGGGCAAAGCCCTGTGAAAGTAAATCCACACCATTTCAAGCCCTGAAGGGGCGTCATTTAATAAGCCAATCGCAATGAAAATTTGTGATAATAGTTAATAGGTCAAGAATTAGAGATAAGTTCTATAAAAACCGAGTATTGATAGCACTTTATCACGGCCTTGTGTTTTTCTTTATTTCAAGGATGATGTTCTTAATCCAACGAGCGTTAGATGTTCCTATTGCATATTTTTCTCCTGAAAGTAATTCAATTTCTACTAATTTATCACCAGATGTGTAAAAGTGTCTTTTGTTTTTTATTCTCAAATTAAATCGGATGTTTCGCAGAAATGGATAGCGTATATTTTTTATTTTAATTTGTTTAATTTCTTTAATTGGTATTTCAACTTCACGAGAAGTAAGTTGTCCTTTTATCAAAACCTTGTCAGGAAATATCTGTAAATGAAAATGGTAGATAAAATTTAATACTACTGACAGAAGCAAAATAAAACAACCCAGCCAAAAAAAGATAGTTCCCGAATGAGGGATATGTTGAATAGGATAACTACCAATTTTGACAATAATAATTTTAATGGGCTTTGGATTTTCACTCCAATAATATGCCAAAAAGCATAGCATAGCAAAGGTTAACCTCAGCATTTGCCCTAATCTATTTTGACCAATGTATTGTTTCTCTTCGTATAAAAGATACTTATTCACCCGTTGAAATTTTCAATATTCTCTGACTTTGTTGTGTTACTTTATATTTTTCATTCACTAAATTAAGATGACTTATCCACATTATATCTCCCTTCTTATTACACAAAAACCAAATAGCATCCTTTAAAATCAAGGGGACTTTTTTATCAATAAAAATATCGCTTACTTTTTTTTGATAAGATGTTCCTAATAATTGAAACTTATCGCCATCTCTTCTATGTCTTAATATCAAAGGAAACTCAATGCTTTCAGCAGATAAATAAGAGACATTTTTTAAATCATAGTTAATGTTATCTTTATTATCAATAAATTCAAATTTATATTGATGAGAAAACAAATTAAGTTCATCAATATCGTGAGCAATATACTCTGACTTATTTAATGATTGTAATTTTTCTTTAAAATAAATGTAGATAAATTTTCTATCTAATAATAATACATATTTTTCTGATTCAAAATGTTTGCCTGAGGTAGTTGACAATGAAAGATGTTGAATAATACTTGTGATTTGAGAATGATGAAAGCCAAATGGTCTAAGATATTCTTTTAAAATAAACTGCAAATTAGGGATTTGAAGAAGTTGATGGATATTTAATGAAATTGTAAAATCGTTTTGTTGAATGCAATTTTCAAGGTCTTTTGAGATATGATAATGAATGTAATTATGGGCTTCATTAAGATGAGAAATAGTATTTTGAAGCACAGAATACAATTGAGGTTGAATGTTTTTTAATTTTGGAAGGATATTTAGTCGTAAATAATTTCTTTGATATTTATCTTCATTATTGGATGCATCTTCACGATAAAACAATTGATGTTGTTGAGCGTATTGAATAATTTGTTCTTTGGTAAAAGGCAATAAAGGTCGTACGATATGATTGGATTTTGGTTCAATTCCTAAAAGTCCGTTTAATCCTGTGCCTCTCAAAAGATTAATAAAAATTGTTTCAATAGAATCATCAAGATGATGTGCGGTAAGAAGATAGTTGAAAGAATAGATGTTAATGAGTTCTTGAAACCATTGATAACGGAGTTCTCGGGCAGCCATTTGAATAGAAAGCCCTTTGTTTTTAGCATATTTTTGAGTATCAAATTTGATTGAATAACATTGAACATTGTATTTTTGGGCTAATTGATGTACAAATGCTTCGTCCGCATCAGCATCTTTGCCTCTCAAAGAAAAGTTACAATGAGCCATTGCCCACTTAAAATTGCCTTTGTGTAAAAGGTCTGCCAATACAACAGAATCTACCCCTCCGCTAATTGCCAAGAGTAAAAAATCATTTTTCTCAAAAAGTAAATTTTTATTTATGTTTGCAAAAAAATAATTAAGCATTTTAAACTTCAATTAAAATGACACACTCAAAGGTTCATCCTGAAGCCACAAAGTTAGTAAATAATTACATAGATGAATTACCTGAGTGGAGCAAAGCCATTTGCTCAAAGTTGCGTCAAATCATATTATCAGCATCTCAACAAATTCAAGAAGATTGGAAGTGGAATCATCCTAATTATTATTGCAACGGAATGGTGTGCGGAATATGGGCATTCAAAGATCACGTTACATTAGTGTTTTTTCAAGGTGCTATGATTAATGATCATTTTGCTGTATTGAGTTCGCATTCAGATAACTTACACAATAGACATATTAAGTATACAAATGTCTCTGAAATCAATGAAACGATTATAAAAGATTATCTATTACAATCCGTTGATAATAACATCAAAGGACTGCGAATCAATCAAACTAAAAACAAAACCATTGATATTCCTTATTATTTAAAAGATGCTCTTGAAAATGCAGGATTATTAGAGAGTTTCAACAATATGAGTTATTCACACAAAAAAGAATATATATTGTGGATAAAAGAAGCCAAAAAAGAAGAAACAAAAATCCGAAGAGTAGAAAAAGTGATAAGTCAATTAAGAGATAAATTTGGTTTTTCATCTTTATAATAAAATGAAATCGTTCAGAATATCCCTTATAGTTTGTTTGTTATTTATTATTGCTTTAAATAAAATATCTGCTCAAAAAGTAGGTGTAGTATTAAGTGGAGGCGGTGCTGCAGGATTAGTACATATAGGTGTATTAAAAGCATTAGAAGATAACAATATCCCTATTGATTATATTACAGGCACCTCAATGGGAGCGATTATTGGAGGATTGTATGCTTCTGGCTATTCCCCCGATGATATTGCTAAAATTTTAGACGACGAAGAATTTATTCAAGTCAGTCAAGGAAAAATTCCGGACAAATATGTGTTTTATTTTAAGCATCCTGAAGAATATGCATCTTGGCTGAGATTACGTTTTTCTATTAAAGATAATTTAATTAAAAATATTCCTGTTAATGTTATTAATTCTGTACCTATTGATTTCTTTTTATTAGAAAAATTTATACATAGTAATTTCAAAAAAAATTTTGATAGTTTATTTGTTCCGTTTCGTTGTATTGCTGCGGATATTGAAAACAAACAAAAAGTAATATTTAAAGATGGTTCATTATCAGACGCCATTCGTGCATCTATGAGTTATCCTTTTTATTTGCGACCATTATTGCTTAATGGAAAACTCTATTATGATGGTGGCTTATACGATAATTATCCTACAGATGTTTGTTATTCAGAATTTTATCCTGATATTATTATTGGTTCAGATGTGAGTGATAATCATATTCCTCCCGAAGATGATAATATCTACTTACAGATTAGAAATATGATGATGACCAAAAAAGATACTACTAAAAAATGCGATAATGAAATAACCATCAAGCCCTATAGCACTAATAATATATTTGATTTTGAATCTGCTCGTTCGCTTATTGATAGTGGTTATATTGCTACTATGAGAAAATTACCAGAGATATTAAAGCATATTCATCGCTTTCAAAATAAATATGAATTGCAACTCAAAAGAAAACACTACAATGAAAAACACAAAGAAGTTATTGTAAAAGACGTGCAAATAACAATGCTAAATCGTCAATCTCCTCATTTTATTAGGAAATCGCTTATTTCTTCAAAAGAAAATATTCCATTTACAGAATTTAAAAAACGCTACTATCGGCTTGCTTCTGATGAAAGAATAAAATTTATGTATCCAAGAGTTGTCCCATTAGATAGCAATACTGCTCGCCTTGATATTTTAGCAAAATACGAAAAACCTTTTTATTTTGATATAGGTGGCGTTGTGTCTAATAGACCTGTCAATGAATTTTTTACTGCCTTACAATATCATCATTTAGGTAAAGTAGGATGGAGTATTTATGGAAATGCTTATTTAGGTAGATTGTACAATGGTGCATTAGGAAAAATAAAATTGGATATTCCTGCGTATAATCCTTTTTTTATAGAAGCAGTAACTTGTTATTCAAGGTGGGATTTTTACAAGAGTAGTACTTTATTTTTTGAGTTTAAAAAACCTTCTTACTTAATTCAAGAAGATAATTATCAAGAGTTAAATATGGGAATACCACTTGGTACAAAAGGTATATTTTCTTGGGGTGGAGGTATTGCCAATTGGATAAATTTTTATTATCAAGATATTAATTTTACCAATAAAGATACTGCCGATGTTACCAATTTTAATTATTACTATTTTCAAAGCAATATTGATATTAATAATCAAAACAGAAGAATTTATGCTAATAATGGGTCTCGGCTTTTTATCAAACTAAAATACATTAAAGGGAAAGAAAATTTTGTTCCTGGAAATTTAGCCCCTGATAAAACGCCTGTAAATAACATGTTTCATAAAGATTGGCTGTATATCAAACTTTTTTCAGATAACTATATTCGAACTATCAAGAAAATTAAATTAGGTTATTATTTTGAATATGCTTTTTCTACACAAGATTTTTTTTCTAATTATACATCTACTATCCTTTCTGCTCCTGCTTTTTATCCTACAGTAGAAAGCACTACTTTGTTTTTGCCTAATTTTAGGGCATATCACTATTTTGTTTTAGGTGGAAAATCTGTAACTACTTTATTTAGCCGCTTGGATGCAAGATTAGAACTCTATTGGTTTCAACCGATACAAGCCATCATTAATAATAATTACAAAGCCGATTTTGCCCAACCATTGGTGTATCAAAATATAGCAGGAAGTGGAAGTTTAGTATTTCATAGTCCATTAGGTCCTGTGGCTTTTTCAGTCAATTATTACAAAAATGCTGAAAATAACTTTACGTTCTTTTTTCATTTTGGTTATCCTATTTTTAATAGAAAAAGTTTAGAATAAAAAATTTCAAACAAATTCGTTTTTAAATTGTACAACTCAAAATTGATGATTATCTAATACTTCCCAAGTGTGGTCTGCTAAAAGTTTAATAGCACATTCAAATACTAAATAATCTGGCATAGAACGCCACTCTTTAGGATGAACCATCATTAGCACGTCAATATTCTTTTTTTGATTGTGATACAAAAAATAAATGTGTCCTATCACGGGTTCAAAATTCATTTGAGCGTTATAGATACGTTCAGAAAATTCTATTCTTCTTTTTAGTTTTTCTGCTTGTTGTTTTAATAATTCTAATTGTTGTTGAATTTGTTGCCATTGTGCATTAGTTTGTTCAATCATTGCACTCATTGCTTTACTCTTAATGAGTGCAGGATCGTTTTTAATAATAGGTGCACTTCCTATATGATGCGGAAAATCTATAAGTCCTGGATTTTCTGCTACTTTATCTTTATCAATTGGATTGTCCATTGTTTTTATTTATTAGAGAATAATAGATAATAGTATCTAAAATCATAAACAATACTGCATAAATTAAAAAATGAAACAAAAAATCTTTCTTATCTCTTGTATCCGTTATGAAATATTGCCGAATCAGTGCATAAAATAAAGGAATAATAAATTTTAATACCAAAAACACCATATCTTTTCCTACTAATTTTGGGGGATCTAATTTTTTTTCAACAATAAAATGAATGGCATAAAAAATCAAATACATTATCAATAAAAATAAAATAGTGGGCTTATCATAAGTTTTAAAAAAACCGGGAGAAAAGAAATAGCCCGTATAAGCAAAGAATAGAATTAACAACACAAGGATAAGAATTGACATATATTTGGGGAATTGGGTATTCATTTTTTTGGGGGAAAAATAAAATCTTTAAGTGCTAAATACAAAGCCGCTGCAATTGATAACAGCGATAAAATAATAGTAAAAGCAGGCGTTTGTAAAGAAAAATAGGCATCTAATTTTTTTCCTCCAAAGGCACCAAGTGTAATGATAATAGCCATTTGGAAGCCCATTTGAGTATATTTAATGTAATTATTCACACAGAAGCCGTTTTATGTTTTTCAAGTTTTTCGCTTATTGTGTGCATATCTTCAGTTTTTTTCATAATACATTTTCCATTAAATATCGCATCACCTTCTACCATCAATCTTTTAGTATAAATATCACCTTCAATGATACAATGTTTTTTTAAGTGCACATTTTCTTTCACCTTTACAATACCATTTATTTTGCCCGAAATATCTGCATTTTCACACTCTACATTCCCTTCTATATGTGCATCTTGTCCCATTACTAATCGTCCTGAAACTTTCACATTGCCTTTTATTATGCCATCTAATCTCAAATCACCTTGACAATTCACATCTCCATTAATAACCGTATGATGTTGAATGATATTTACTATATGCTGATGTATTAATTTATTATCTTTTCCAAACATAAGTTTAAAGTTTAGCACGAAGTTAAGGTACATTTTTTAATTATGCAAACAAAATAAGTACTTTTGCCAAAAATTTATGAAACGTCCTTCGTTTGATGAAATATATATGCAATTGGCGGAACAATTAGCCCGTCGTTCTCATTGTGTAAAAATGCAGGTAGGTGCAGTTCTTACAAAAGATACTCGCATTATTTCATTAGGATACAATGGACCACCTGCAGGTACGCACAACTGCGATGAAGAATGGCCAGACACGGGATGCCCAAGAGATAGTAAAGGAAGTTGTTCTTTGGCTTTACACGCAGAACAAAATGCTATTCTTTATGCCGCCAAAAATAAAGTAGATATGGAAGGTTCTACTTTGTATGTAACCTTAGCCCCTTGTATTGCTTGTGCTCGTGTGATATTTAGTGTGGGTATTAAAAAAGTAATTTACAAAAATAGTTATGCTGAATACAAAGGAATAGGCATAGAAGAAGGCGTTGAGTTTTTGAAAAAATTTGGTGTGGAAGTAATTCGTTGGAAAGAAGAATCTTAATTACTTTAAAAATTAAAACCTAATTGTATCCACCACTGATGATTATACTTGTTTTTCCCTCTATACTCCCACCAATAGGTACTACGAATACTAAACAATGAATTTATTTTGTAAACCAAATAACCTCCTAAACGATTTTGATCATAGATATTAAAGTGGGAAGTTCCAGCGATATTCAAGAAAACTTCATCGGCTAATGAAAGTGTAATTTTTTGCCCATTGTTTTCGTTATGATATAAATCCCTGCTCCAATTCATCATATATCTGATGCGAACTACAGATTTTTGAAATTCCCATTGAGATGTGTAATAATTTCTGTAATCCAATCGGTAACGATTTAAATACGTCCATTTTCCATATTTATCTTTAAATCCTGTTTCCAAATGGGCTCTTAATTCATTTGATACAATATCGTAGTTATACCAATTATTAAACCAATCAGCACCAATATGAGAGTGTATTTTTTCATTCCATTTTTTAATAAACAATAATCTCCATAAAGTAATAGTTGTTTTTTCTGTAAAATTATTCACTCTCATTTCTGGCTGAAAACTCAAAGAATATCTGTCATTGAGTTTGTAATTTATCATTAATTGATAACGAGATTCTTCATAGATGTTTTGTGCAGATGCTGCCATTGTAAGCATTAATGATCCAGCAAATAATAAAACCTTTTTCATAATTTTTTTGCGGCAAAGTTAGGTATCGTTATGTATATGTTGTATATGTGTTAAGTATGTTTAAACAAAAAATAATAATTCTTTAACAATTTATTAATATTGCTGAACTTTGAAATAATCCAATAATAAGTTATAGGGTGTAAATGGAAAATTCATTTTTTTGAAGTGCTTTGTGTGAATGATTTTTTTGAAAACGATAAACAAAATGTTTGGTATCCCAAAATAATCTGTTCCTTAGAAACAACACATATTGTAGCAATGGACTAAAATTCATCTTTCCAATACAAAGTAGAATCGTGTCTACGGTAGTTTTTACATTAGTACTAACTCCTCAAAAGAAATTATCCTATTCTTTTCAAGCATAATCAGCAAAAAGATAATGATTATTAGATGTAATAATTTGATGTTTTAATGCAAATAATACTAATCCCGCAGTGTTATTAGCACTTGTTTTTTTCATAATGTTTTTGCGATGTGTAAGAACCGTATGAATGCTCAAATTCAACTTATCTGCTATTTGTTTGTTAGACAATCCTTCTGCAATGAGTTGAATAATTTCACGCTCTCTTTGGGTAATTATAACCCCATTGCAATCCATAGAAGTTCTTTCATTTACGGACAACTCTTCTGTTGAAGAATTTATAAATTGTATCAGTTTATTACAATAAAACGCCTGATTATTAGAAGCATATTCTATGCATTCTTTGATTTCATCGGCATCGCATTCTTTGAGCAAGTGCCACTTAATTCCTACTTGAAAATACTTCTTCCATTCTTCCTTTGGCAACCATTCTGTTATTAAAACAAATTTTATTTCAGGGTATTTTATTTGCAATTTGTTTAATTCATCAGATGTTATTTTTGTTGAAATATAATCCATAATGACAATATCAGGAGAATGTTTTTTAATCTTATCTGACAATGCTTTGTATCCTTCTACTAAAACAGATATGTATTCTGCATTTTGAAAAAAATTTTGAACAAAATGTTCTAATCCAATTCGTGATAAAAAATGATTGTCAGCAATTAAAATTTTCATAACCTATTATTTAGAATAAGTCCAAACAAAGGTAAGTAAAGAAATGAATATAAAACAAATATATTTATGTATTTCATTGTAAATCAATTAATTAAATTTTTGAAAAATAAATTTTTATTAAAATAGAGATTGTGCATTCTTTTAATTTAAAGTAAAGAAAAATAAGACGAATATTTATTGGTAGTGAAAGGTTTATTGCTATATTTAATCAGAAGTACCAAAATAATTAAATACTTTTGGGCGAATAAAAAGAGTTAGATAGTATGAATGTGCTAAAACAAATAATTTTATTTTGGATATTGTTTTGCACTGTTTCTTATTCTATGCTATTGGCACAAAATAAATTAGCCCGATTTTCTTTTAAGGGAGAAGGTGGGATTCCTACGGTGTTGAGTAGTCAAGCATTTAAGAATACTTTTGTTGGAGAGTTTCAAACAGGTGGACAATTTGTCGTCCGAGTTTTTCCAAAGTTTTATAGCGGAGTAGGATTTAATTATGCATTATTTAAGACCTCTAATAACTTTCAATTTCGTATTGGTAATGTAACATTAACACACGACTTTTTTTTGAGAACATACAATACCAATCTTATACTTGGTGCGTTCTTGCCTGTAGAAGTAGACAAAGATAAGCCCGATCAATTTGGTAGCATAGAATTAAGAATTGGTTACAGTTACAACAAATATACAAATGTGGTATTGAAGGTAGATAGCGGCAAGCCCACACCTCTTACAGAATATTATACTACTTATATTCAACCGCATTTTTCTTATACCTTTATGGTAGAAGAAAATTTAGGTTTTGGTGGATTTGTCAATTATACAATGTATTTTAATACTTTCAATCCTTCGCATGCTTCATTAGATAAATATGTTGATTACACAAAGTGGAACAATCGGTTTAATATCTCTTGGATAACATTGGGCTTGCATTTTCATTGGTATTTTATTAAAGTCCAAAGAGATTTTTCGGATTAAATAAATATGTTATTAAAAAAATTTTCATATAGCGTACTGACACGAGGATTAGTAGCAATCATTAATTTTTTTGTGCTTATTGTTTCATCTCGTTATTTAGGTGTAGAAACAAGAGGGGAGATAAGTTTATTGTTATTAAACATCGCCAATATCCAAATGATTAGTGAGATATTTACAGGATATGCATTAGTACATTTTATTCCAAAATTTTCACTGAAAAAAATTTTTTTATATGGGTTAGTATGGATAATACTAATTATATCTATTGGTTCAATGTTATTGGGGTATTTGGGATATTTAATACCAAATTATGAATGGGAATTTGTAATAGTAAGTACATTGATTATTTTGAATACTTTTTTTATGGTTATCAACCTAGGTAAAAGTAATATAAGATTATACAATTGGTTGAGTGTATTACAACCTCTACTTTTGTTGGTAGTATTAAGTTTTAATATCTTTGTTGAAAAGAAATTAGTTTTATCTTCGTATTTTGATGCTTTATTTTATTCTTTTGGAACAGTAGTGATCATCAATAGTGTCAGCGTTTTTCAATACTTAAAAAAAGACCATCCAACTGAATTTACATTGTCTTCTATTTTTTCAAATGGATTTTTATCACAATGGGGTAATTGGATGCACTTGCTTTCTAATCGGTTTAGTTATTATATTTTATCATCTGTAGCATTGCAGTCATTAGGAATATATTCCACTGCTACTTCTTTAATAGAAAGTGTTTTTGTTATCTACACAGGAATTTCTACAGTGGTTTTAAGTTATGTATCTAATATACAAGATAAATCAGAAGCACAGCGTATTACGATTCAATCGGCGTTAATGAGTTTTATTTTAAGTTTAATAGCGATTATTGTATTATTACTTATCCCTGAATCTTGGTTGTTATGGATATTAGGAAAAGGGTTTATGGGAATTAAGCCCGTAATGTGTATTTTGGCATTAGGGGCATTGATGATCTCTTATTCAGCCGTATTTTCGCACTTCTTCAGTGCTATTGGTGTATTAAAATACAATGCTATAAGTAATACCATTGCTTGCTTGTTTACTATTCTTTTTAGTTCTGTATTTATTAAAATATGGGGCATTAAAGGCGGATCAATAGTAGCAAGTATAAGTTATACCATAGAAGCGATATTAGTAGTGTATTTTTTTATTCGTCATAACAAAATAAATAATATCAAATTACTTTTCAATGTAAACTTTTTAAGAAACCTTATACATTAAGTTAAATTTTTTATTATCTATCTATAAAATTTCGCATATTTGCCTGAAATGAAAAGAGTATTCAAATACATCATTGGCATTTGTATATTAGAATTATTGTTTGTTCGCTGTACGGATAATGCAAATAAAAATAGCGAAGATACTATTCTCACAGAAAATGAATTGAACAAACAAATTAATGTTCAAAACTTTTTTAATACAGTTCCTGCCTCTACCTTGATATTTCATTTAATCCACGAAACAAAATTAAATTACAATCCTGAATACGCTAACGATCCTACAAAATACAAAAAATATACTCTTGAAAAACCAAGGGCTTTTAATCTTGGCATTTATGGAACGGACTTGGCTATTTCAGGGGCATTTAACCAAGCACAAGAATGTATGCTGTTTTTAAAATGCACCAATTATTTAGCCCAAGAATTAGGTATTAGTGCGGCTTTTGACGAAAACATTATGAACCGATTAGAAAAAAATAAAGACAATAGAGATAGCACTTTAGAAATTGTTTCTCAATCGTTCAAAAAAGCAGATAATTTATTCTGTGCTAATAAACGATGCGAATTATCGATCTTGATGGTAACAGGTGCTTTTGTTGAAGCAATGTATGTTGGCGGACAATATATCTCTCTTAAAATGAATGATACAATGGCTGTCAATAAATTATTAACGGTCTATAACCAACAAGCAGAAGCATTGAACTATCTAATCAATTTATTAAAAACCACTTCCTTTGAAGAAGATAAAAAGATAATTGACAAATTATCTACTCTTGAACAATATCTTCAAAATTCTAACAAGATTGAAAATTTTCAAAAAGCCCATCAACTAATCACAGAACTGCGTCAAGAGTTCGTCAATGTCTATTAATAATAGTATTTGATTTTTCACAATAAATATATTTTATTTGCGGCAAAAATTAATATTTATGAATTTTCCTGATAATTTAAAGTACACCAAAGAACACGAATGGATTAAAGTAGAAGGTAATGTAGGAATAGTAGGCATTACAGATTTTGCTCAAAAAGAATTGGGCGATATTGTCTATGTGGATATTCCAACCGTAGGCGAAATTGTTCAACAAAATGCTGTGTTTGGAACAATTGAAGCCGTAAAAACAGTGTCTGATTTATTTAGCCCTGTTACAGGAAAAGTTTTAGAATTCAATACTTCATTGGATGGATCACCTGAAAAAATTAACCAAGACCCTTATGGTGAAGGTTGGATTATTAAAATATCTATTGATAATCCTGATGAATTAAATACCCTTTTATCTGCAGAAGAATACAAGAAAAGTATTAATTTATAACAATAGTAAACTATAACTCTTTATT
The DNA here is from genome assembly GCA_026414605.1 of Bacteroidia bacterium. Taxonomy (GTDB): domain Bacteria; phylum Bacteroidota; class Bacteroidia; order B-17B0; family Aurantibacillaceae; genus BPGX01. The sequence continues at coordinate 805 of JAOAIP010000011.1, read as the reverse complement.
CAACAAAGCGGCTTTTATAATTTATAAAAGTCGCTTTTTTATTTTGTCGGGTGATGATCTTCTACTTCTTTTGAATCTTTAAGTTTGGAACGAACACCCGTTACAATAACAGGAATAGCCGTAATGACGATTAATGTTATAAAAACATAACCGATGTTTTTTTCTATCCACTCTGCATAATAAATGCCCAAATAATACGCTACAGTGCCCAAACTCCCTATCCACAAAACCGCTCCAATAACATTGTATAAAAAAAACCTTGTCTTTGGCACATTGATAACACCCGCCAAAATAGGAGCAAACGTGCGAACTATTGGAATAAATCTTCCAACTATCAAAGTCATTGCACCATATTTATCATAAAACAATCGGGTTTGAATAATATGTTTTTTCTTAAAAAAGAAAGTGTCTTCTTTTTTGAATATGTTATTCCCTAATTTTTGCCCAAACCAATAACCTGTTGTATTCCCTAATATAGCCGCCATTATCATCAGTAATGCAACGATAGGAAATGGTAAATTATACAGCCATTCAGGATGTGTTGCAGCAATAATACCTGCAATGAGAATTAGATTGTCACCCGGAAGAAAAAAACCAAAGAAAAGCCCCGTTTCAGCATAAATAACAAACAATAAAAGCCACAACCCACCATATTGAATAATACTTTGAGGGTCGGTCAATGTTTTCAAAAAATCCATCATAATTGGCGTAAATGTACGAGTTTAATATTCATCCATAATGGAATTTATGATTTTTTATCTTAGTGGTGAATTCGCAGTTAAAAATTGTAAGTGAAGAAATATGT
>JAOAIP010000057.1 GCA_026414605.1 Bacteroidia bacterium | reverse complement strand
TGTGGAGGTACTGCTTATTCTAATACGATTTGTGTTAACGTCAATCCATTACCCTCTGTATCTGTATCAAATGCTACTATATGTGCAGGTCAAAATGCTACTCTTACAAGTGTAGTTAATCCTGTTGGTGGTAGTTACAATTGGACACCTGGTGGTTTTACTACATCAAGTATTGTTGTTTCTCCACCTTCTACACAAGCATATAACCTTACTTACACAGATCCTAATGGATGTACCTCATCTGCTTCAGGCACTGTATTTGTTAATCCTTCACCAAATGTTACAGTGAATAGTCCATCTTTATGTGCAGGTCAATCTACTACTTTGACAGCCAATGGTGTTCCAGGAGGTGGTACTTATGTATGGACACCCGGAGGATCAACTACAAATTCTATTGTAATTACTCCACCTTCTAATGTTTCTTATACAGTAACTTATACCGATGCGAATTCTTGTTCTTCGCAAGCTGTATCTAATGTTACTGTTCAACCATTACCCACGGTATCTGTTAATAATGCTACAATTTGTGGTTCAGGCAGTGCTACTTTGAGTGCAACGGTTAATCCTACAGGAGGTTTATACTTTTGGTCGCCAGGTGGAATGACTACTCCATCTATTGTGGTTTCTCCTGCATCTACAACAACCTACTCGTTAAGTTATATTTCTCCTGCGGGATGTACAAATACAACACAAGCAACTGTTTATGTTAGTGCTTTACCAACAGTAGCCGTTAATAATGCAACATTGTGTTCTGCACCAGGTGCGAGTGTAATTTTAACTGCTACGGTCTCTCCAAGTGGTGGTACCTATACATGGACACCCATAGGAGGGGGTGGTCCTATAGTGGTAGTTTCTCCAACATCATCAACAAGTTATACTGTTACATATACGGAACCTGGTGGTTGCTCTAATTCAGCGGTATCTTATGTAACTGTATTACCAGGTTTTAGTTTTGCTGATTTTAGTTATCCCAACCATCCTTGTGTAGATAATCAACCTTATACATTTTCTGCTACTGTGAGTGGAAGTGGACCTTATGCGTATCAATGGTATTTAGGAAACTGTTCTTCGCCTTCTACTGCAAATACAGCATCTATATCAGTAAATTATAGTTGTAGTGGAATTAAATATGTGAGTTTAGTTATACAGAATTTATCTTCTGGTTGTAAGGACTCAATAGTACATCAAGTAACTATTGAGGATTTACCATTTGTCAATTTTAGTGCTACCAATCCTAATTGCGTTAGTGATACTGTATATTTCTCAAATTATTCTTGGATTGGAGGAAGTGCAACTATTGCTTCATGGTTATGGAATTTTGGCGATGGTAATACTTCTACTTTGTATCAACCTTCTCACTTATATAGCACAGGTGGAACTTATACTGTTTATTTAGTGGCTACTTCTGATTATGGATGTGATGATACATTGTATAAAGTGATTAATGTTTCTCCTTTAACTATTCCTGGAAGTGTAGCATCAAATGCCACTGTTTGTGCTGGTTCTAATACAGGAACAGTATCTATTAGTGGAAATAATGGAAATGTTGTATCTTGGATGTTTTCTACAGACAATGGTAATACATGGATACCTATCGCTAATACAAATACTGTTTATACATATTCTAATTTGTCTCAAACTACTATTTTTGGTGCAGTTGTGCAAAGTGGTACTTGTCCTTCGGCTACTACTTCGCCTAACGCTACTATTACCGTTGATCCTTCTACAGTAGCTGGTTATATTCGCAGAGACACACTTGTTTGTTTCCCATTTAATCAAGGAACACTTACATTAACTAATTACACGGGTACTATTTTAGATTGGTACAGTTCAACCGATAATGGTTCTACGTGGACAAGTTTATCTAATACTTCACCCACTTATACATTTGCTAATTTAACGGATACTACTTGGTATATTGCAACAGTTCAAAGTGGAGTATGTCCTACTCAAACTACATCTATCACAAAAGTATTGGTGAGATATTTCAATGGAGCAAAAATTACACCATCACCTGATACCAGTATAAGCATAGGTTTTTCAGTTCAGATAGTGGCAAGTGGAGGTATCAACTACGCTTGGACACCAAGTTATAATATCTCAGATACTACTATTAATAACCCATTTGTATGGCCTACCAAAGATACTTCCTATATTGTTTTTGTGAAAGATAATTATGGATGTATAGATACTGCTTCAGTTCGTATTTTAGTCCTAAAAGATTACAAACTCATTATTGCTAATACAATGACGCCCAATGGTGATAATTACAATGACTTCTTCTGGATTGGTTTTATCGAAAACTACCCCAATAACGAAGTTATAGTATTCAACAGATACGGACAGGAGATATTTAAGGGAAATAATTACGATAACAAGAAAGTGTATTGGGATGGAACGTATCAAGGTAATAAGGTGCCCGATGGTGCCTATTATTATGTTATCAAATTCACAGATAGTAATGTGATATTCAAAGGAAGTATAAATGTGATAAGTAGTAATTAGGAGAAAAAATAAAGAAGAACTTGAAAGATAAATTGTTTGGTTTGGTTTTTTGTCATTATTCATTTAATAAATTACAAAGTTGACGCAAATAGTTTGAAGTAATGAATGAGAAAGTTTTCATAATTTAAAATGTGGTAAAAAATTTTAGTGACGTTTGATAAATATTAAGAGATAAATTCTGAAAAGGGCTTGATTAATACAGACAAACTTTTTGAAGATGTATCTTAAATTAAGTGGAAAAATAATTTAAAAGTAATTTCTCTTTGAAAATACTACCTAAAAAAGTTTAAACATATTAAACATTAAAAATCATTTGTTCATTTAATTCGAATTCATTGATTTTAATTTTTTGTTAAATTTACAAAAAAATTTATTTTGTATTTGATATATTTTGTAATTTTGCATAAAAATTTAATTATGCAAAGATTTTCAGTTTTAAGAATATTGGTAGTATTGTTATTAGTTAGTTTTAGTTCAATTGCACAAATATCTTATACATTTAATGCTTCTAATGGTTCATTTAATGCATTGCCAGGAGGGGCAACAACTATATTTGGTGCAGGCGTAGATGATGCTATTTCTCCACCAATTGCTATTGGTTTCCCATTTTTGTATGGTTGTGTAAAATATGATACAATGCAAGTGAGTACAAATGGATTTATTTATTTAACGACAACCTCCAATACCATCACAAATTCGTATCCTAATAATGATTTGACGAATGTTCCTAATAGGCCTATTATCGCTCCATTGTGGGATGACTTGTTGACCTCACCATTCGGGGGTAGAGTGGCTTACAGAAGAACGGGTTCTCCTGGTAGTAGAGTTCTGACAATTGAATGGAAAACTATAAGATGGGATAAAAGTGCGACAGCATCTGCTGTTTCTTTTCAAGTGAAGTTGTATGAAGGTACTAATAAAATTGAATTTGTTTATGATGTTTTAGCAGGAAATGTCAATAATGGTAGTGCTTCTATTGGTTTAGCCGGTCCTATAGGAGGCGACTTTTATTCTGTTGATACCTTAGCACTATCGGCAGCGGTTTCTAAAACACTTGAGACAACGAATATAAAAAATAAACCTACATCTGGTTTGATATTCAATTTTGGTCCTCAATGTGCTAATGTAGATGGAGGTGTAAGTGCAATATTATCTCCCCAATCTACGGGTTGTTATGCAAATAATGAAAACGTTATCGTTTCAATCAACAATTATGGAAGTGTAGATATATCAAATTTTCCAGTCAACGTAAAAATTAGTGGGGCCAATTCTCAAAATTTACTTGCAACATATACAGGAACTATTACTGCGGGAAGTAGTGCTACAATGAATGTGGGAGTGGCTAATATGTCTGCATCAGGAACTTATTATTTTAAGGCCTATACATCTATTGTAGGAGATATTAATTTTAATAACGATACTTCGTATGCTACTTATTATAAGCCACCTACTTTCCCATTACCGCAATATGTTGATTTTACTAATTATGATGGAACCAATTTAAGTGCTTTATTTAACGGTTGGTACGAAGGACAAGGTGGATCTGTTCCTACTGGAACTGTTAGTCAATGGGAATATGCTATTGGCTTGGATGGTCCTACCAACTTTACTGCAAAGGTGAATTTATTATCTACTGTAAAGAATGAATGGATTATTGGACCTATTGTCGTTCCTACAAATAGTACTATACTTAGTTTTGATGCAGCTGTTACTGATGTAAATAATGTTTTTGCACCTGCCACAATGGGGAGTGATGATAGATTATATGTTATGATATCTACAAATTGTGGTTTAAGTTATACACCAATTTTCACAATTAGTGCATCTAATAATCTGCCTAATACATTGACTAATTTTACTGTATCATTAGCGAGTTATTCAAATACGCCTGTTATTATTGCTTTCTATGCAACCGATGGAACAGTGGCTGATCCAAATAATTATGATTTACACATTGATAATATCAACTTATACGATTTGTATCCTACTGATATAGGAGCACTTTCCATTATACAACCCACTAATTATGACAATTGTTTCTTTACTGAAACATTTATAGTAAAAGTAAAAAATTATGGAAGTAATACTGTTACAAGTAATACTGTTGGAGTAGTTATTCAAGGTCCTAATTCGGGGACTTTAACGGCCACTATACCGAGTATTACATCATTAAATACAGCCACTGCGAATTTAGGTAGTTTTAATATGAGCCCAGCGGGAACTTATACTATCAAATTATTTGCAAAGACACCAGGAGATATGAATATAGGAAATGATACTATAAAGTACATTTATACAAGTGCAAAGTTGTCGTATCCGACATTGGAAACTTTTGATGCATCTCCACCATTTGGGCTTCCACTCTATTGGCAAAATGATAAATTAAGTGACGCGAACTCTTTCTACACAAGAGTTACTGATCTTGTTTATGAACATGGTGCTGGTAATCCGCCAACAAGAGGGTTGTGTAGTAATATGTATATCTATGCGACAAAAACTTGGTTTAAGACACCTGTGATTGGTCCTATTGGAGGTAATGCGGCTGTTTCCTTTTTATATCGCATAACGGATAATATTGATTATATTAACCCAGGTGGATTGGCTACAAATTATTCTAATAATGATTCTATTAAGGTATATGTTTCTAATAATTGTGGCAATACGTGGAATTTAATTGGATATATTAATGGAAGTAAGCATAATAAAACAACCTCTTTTCAAAAAGCGCAATTTTGTATAGGTTCAAGTTATACAGGGCAATATGTAAGAATTAAGATTGAGGCAAAATGGGGCTCAGGTGATTATTGGATAGATATTGATAGTGTGAGAGTGGGAACATTTAGTACGCCTTATGTTTTTGTTACACAAAATCCGCTTTGTGCAGGATTAACAACAACATTAATTGCTTCGGGGGGAGATAGTTACTCTTGGAATACTGGTGCTACCACAAGTTCAATAGTTGTTTCTCCATCCGTAAACACAACCTATTCAGTACAAGTATCTACTACTAATGGATGCAACGGAAGTAATACAGTATCAATATCTGTCTATAGTCAACCGACTATTGCATTGACAGTATCATCTTCTACTTTGTGTCAAGGAAATTCTGTAATGTTATCTCAAACAGGATTAACTAATTTTACTTGGACGAATGGTAGTACTTCATATACCTACGACCCGGTTACTTATACACCTACTGCTACGCAATCTTATACAGTATATGGTTATGATAGTAATGGATGTTTTGGTCAAAATATAACAAATATATCGGTTTATCCAAATCCAACTATTACAACTTCTGCAAGCAGTAGTACTATGTGTGCTCAAACAACAGTTACATTATCTGCATCTGGGGCAATAAACTATACTTGGACAACTCCTACTTCAACTGTATCTACCAATCCTTATGTCTATATCCCCATTGCAGCATCGCCTGGTATTCAAACGTATACAGTAATGGGTACTAATTCGTTTGGATGTGCATCTATTAATCAACAAACAGTTTTTGTTTATCCTGTACCCAACCTTAACATATCTGCATCCTCTAATGCTATATGTAATGGAAGTTCTGCAACATTAGCAGTAAGTGGAGCAAATAATTATACATGGACTTCACCCTCAGGAAGTTCATATACCAATGTTATTGTTGTGAGTCCTTCTGTATCTACAACGTATACAGTAAGTGGTGTCAATTCTTATGGATGTATGGGTGAAAACCAATTTAATTTAAGTGTAGTGCCCCAACCTACAGTTTCAATTTCTCTTCCATCAAATACGGTTTGTTCTGGTCAAACATTTACAATGTCTGCTAGTGGAGCAATTACCTATTCGTGGGTTGGAAGTAATGGTACTTATTATGCAGGAAGTGTAGTAAGTACATCATTAAATGCTAATACAAATTTTACTGTTACGGGATATTCAGGAAATTGTAGTGATACAAAAACCGTTCAAATTTATACTTCAAATACACCCAACATCAATCTTTCTGCAAGTTCTAATGTAATATGCGATATAGGAACGGTAACCTTAACAGCAAATGGTGCAACAAATTATACTTGGACAAGTTCTTTTGGGAATACTTATACAGGTTCTTCAATTACCGTTTCTCCTTCGGTTTCAACTACATATAGTGTCCAAGGAAGTCAAGGAGTATGTTCTAGTACAACAAAAACAATTGAAATAAAAGTTTCTCAAATAACAGCAAGTATTCAATCGCAAGATGCTGTAATGCCAATTTGTAATAATGGTGCAGCAACAATTACGCCTAGTGGCGGTATAGGAAGTTATAGTTATACTTGGACTCCAGGAAATTATCAAACCAATCAAGTCAATTTTCTGTATAGTGGAACCTATACGGTAAATGTAAAAGATCAAGCAGGATGTATTAAACAATATACTGTGCAAATAAATTGTGTAACTGGGGTTGAAGAATTAACATTTTTGAGTTCATTACTAATATATCCTAATCCTGTTTTAGACAGGTTGCTTATTGAAAGCAATAACGTGAGTTTCAAATTAAATGAATTAGATGTAAATATGTACAATTCATTAGGCCAAAAAATGAGTATTGATAAAAAACTTATAAGAGATGATTTAATTGGTATTGATATTATGGATTTGCCAAATGGGGTATATATTCTTGAACTTAAAAAAGAAGGAATACAAACATACACAAAAGTTATAAAAAATTAAAATTATGAAAACAAATAAATTTGTCTTATCAAGAACGATAAGGCATTCCCTTTTCTTGATATTCTTAATTTTTTTTCAAGATATTTTGTTTTCTCAAATAAATGTCAATAATGAATATGATGAATATAATGAAAGAAAGTTTGTTGAAAAGTTGTTGTTGTATCAATTTGATAAAGATTCATTAGAAGGTTTTAATGAGCAAGTTGTTAAAGAAGAAATTGAGGCAGAGACAAAAGATGAATTGTCTCAAAAATATCTATTATACATTAAAAAAAGAGAATTCATCAATCAAAAGTACCAGTTGACTTGTAATCATTATCACGGAAATGAAGGTTCTTATTTTAGAAATTCTACATCAAATGAAATTTTTAGTGCTGCTTGTAATAATGAAGATTTCGAAACGGGTGATTTTACGGGGTGGATTGTGAATACAGGGATAGTGTCAGATGCTTGTACAGGGGCGGGTTGTTGTGGGTCAGGATTTGGTTTAGCTAACGTAATGACTACACCTTTTAGTGATCCTTATGTTGGTGCTATACCCGCTTCTCCATTTGGTGGAACGAAAGTAGCAATGCTAAATGATGCCGCAGTTGGTGCAAGAGCGGTAAGAATTCGGAAAAATATTAATGTAACACCTAATAATGCTTTATTTCAATTTGCTTATATTGCAGTTTTGAATGTGCCAGGTAATTCACATCCCTGTTGTGCAGTTCCAAAAATAAAAATTAGAATAATAGATCCTTCTGGGAATATATTAGGATGTCCTCAAGTTGAAGTATCTGTCCCACAAGGAGGGTGTCCACCTTTACCAGCAGGATGGGTAAGTTCTGGTGCGGTAGTTTACAATCCAAATTGGCAAATTGGTTCTATTGATTTAACAAGTTTTTTGGGTCAAAATATAAGTATTATTGTGGATGTTTATGATTGTACTTGGACGGGGCACTTTGGTTATGCCTATTTTGATGCTATTTGTAAACCTATTACAATAGATGTAAATGGCATTCAATTTCCTGCCGGTAATAATAATATAAGTGTTACAGCATGCGGTGCTACATCAGCAACATTAACTGCACCAGCTGGTTTGGCTCCATATAATTGGAATGGTCCTTCTGGAAGCGGAATCACTAATAATCCTAATCAATCTATAACTACTACTGTTGCAGGGGTTTATACATTAGTGATGAGTCCTCCCGGAATATGCAATCCTATTGTGAAAACAATGACCTTGAATTTTTCACCACCCATTACCTTGTCTGTTAATAGTAATTCAAATAGTATATGTACAGGACAAAGTGCTACTCTTTCTGCAAGTCCAAGTATGGCAGGGGGAACTTTTACGTGGAATCCGACAGGGGCTAACTCATCCAGTATTGTTGTTTCCCCTTTGACTTCACAAGTGTATACGGTTAATTATACCGCACCCAATAGTTGTCCTGCTTCTGGCACTTTTACTTTAACGGTTAATCCAACACCTACTATTGCACTCTCTTCTTCTACATTATGCAGTGGTAATAGTGTTATTATTAGTTCTACTGTAAATCCTGCAAGTGGGTTAAGTTATACTTGGATACCCACTGGGTCTAATAATTCAACTATCAATGTAAGTCCGTCTGTAACTACTATTTATACTTTGGAAGTTAGCACTTCGGCTGGATGTAATGATAAATCAATGACCACAATAACCGTATTTCCTACTCCTACCATTGCTGTTACCCATCCTACAATTTGTTATTTATCGAGTGCTATACTTAATCCAACTATCAGTCCATCAGGGGGAAGTTATACTTGGATGCCAGGAAATATCACATCATCTTCTATTGCTGTTTCACCTACTACTTCAACAACTTATACTGTAAATTATTTTTCACTTGATGGTTGTCCACAATCATCTACTATTCAGGTAAATGTTCAGCCAAGTCCTACAATTACAATGAGTAATTTCACTTATTGTGCGTCACCTGTCAATAGTATAGTGTTGTCGCCTACATCAGTGAATCCTCCGGGTGGTACTTATATTTGGTGGCCAAGTGGAAATATTAGTCCCTCTATTGCGGTATCTCCCTCTGCTACTACTACATATACTTTAGAATATATCAGCCCTACAAATGGATGTAAAACTTCAAATCCTTCCACAGTTTTTGTTCGACCTGGGTTTGTGCAACTTAATTTTACTCCGGATAATTGGTACAAGTGTGAAAATAGTGCTCAGTTTACTTTGACACCCTCTATCCTCACTTCAACAGGATCTTATAGTGTATCTTGGAATTTAAGTCCACAATCGACACCTTCTGTATCGATAGCAAATCCAGCAGTGGCTCAATATACAATGGCAGGCGTTTATCCAGTAACCTTAGTTGCAACAAATCTTTCGAGTGGGTGTAAAGATAGTATTACCAAATATTTACACGTAGAACCTTTACCAGATTTGAACTTTATCTATAACACCAAAAATTGTCAAGGTGATAGTATTTATTTTACCAATTTATCTTGGGTCGGAGGAATGAGTCAAATTGTTAGTTGGTTATGGAATTTTGGGGATGGAAGTTTTAGCAATTTACAACATGTTAATCATCATTATTCTTCTAATGGGACATATAGTGTTACATTAACTGCTACCACCGATTATGGTTGTACAGCAAGTTTAACAAAGACAATACAAGTTTCTCCTAATACTAATTCTGGAATTGTAATAACTTCTCAAACGGTATGTGCGAACAATGCTTCTGGATCATTACAAATAGTTGGTAATGTGGGGCAAGTGTATCAATGGGAATATTCCGATAATTATGGTGTTAATTGGTATTTAATCAATAATACTTCTACGGTTCAGCCATTTAGTAATGTGAGTTCAACAAGATGGTACAGAGCATTGATTAAAAGTGGAGATTGTCCTCCTATGTATACTACCCCTTTTGCAACCATAACTGTGGATGCTCCTTCAAAGGCAGGAAGGATTTTAAAAGATACTGTTGTTTGTATTGAAGGAAATAATTTGAATTTATACATTCAAAATAATGTTGGCTATCCGCAATATTGGCTTTATTCAAATGATGGAGTAGTATGGGATACTATTCCTGGTTCTTATGGCCAAAATCCTTTGTATTTAAGTAATTTGACTGATACAACTTTTATAAAAGTAACAGTAAAAAATGGGGTATGTTCAGTGGATACTTCTCGTTCTATTACAATCTATGTCAAAAAGTTAATTGCTACAACACCTTTGTCTTTCACTAATACTATTAGTTTAGGCGATAGTATTCAATTAATTGCAGAAGGTGGTTATTATTATTATTGGGATCCTAAATACAATATCAGCAATCCATTTTCATTTAATCCTTATGTTTGGCCCTATCAAGATACCACCTATCAAGTTATTGTAAAAGATATTTACGGATGCCATGATACTTTATCATTTAGAATAATAGTGAATAAAGATTATCAGATTATTATTGCTAATACTATTACTCCCAATAACGATGGAAAAAATGATATATGGTGGATAGGTAATATTGAAAATTATATGGACAATGAAGTATATATTTTTAACAGGTATGGTCAAATGATTTATCAAGCAAAAAATTATGATAATAAGAATGTATTTTGGAATGGAACTTATGAAGGAAATAAAGTTCCTGATGGAACCTATTATTATGTTCTTAAATTCACAAATTCAAATGTAATTTTTAAAGGACACATTAATGTTATATCATCTAACTAAAAACATATTTAAGATATGAAAAAAATATTTATTGCTACTATTATTATCAATTCTTTAGTGCAAATTGCATATTCTCAAAACAATGGAACTTATGTAAAAAGTTTTAATTATCCTGATTATACAGGTGCTCATAGTGTATTTTTTACACAAGATGGGGGATTTGTAATTGCTGGAGAATTTAAAACTGCTATAGGTGGTCAATCAGATATGTTTGTGTATAAAGCAAGTGCTTGCGGAAATAATGATTGGTTTAGAAGTTTTGGTTCATCCACTAATGATAGGGCTAATAAAGTTAAGCAGCATTCTTCGGGTGGATATATTCTCACTGGATATTATGATGACAAAAATGGGACAGGAAGTAAACAAGAAATATCCATATTAAAAACGGATTTTTTTGGCAATACTATTTGGCATTCTACATTAAATAATGCAAATGCTAATGATGAGGACATTGGAAATGATGTGTTAGAATTAAGTTCTGGAAATTTTGTTGTTGTTGGTTCTACAAAGAATTTTCCTTGGTCTAATCATAATGCAATCTTTTCTTCAATAGCAGGCAATTCAGGGGCTATGCTTTTCTCTAAAGTAATTGGTAATAATGGCATTGATGCATTTGAAAGTATAGTTAGTGGAAATTCAAATGATGTTTTCTTATGTGGATATACAAATTCTTTTGGGGCTGGACAATTTGATTTAATGTTAGCAAATTCAGATATTTTAGGTAACATATCTTGGATAAAAACTTATGGCACTTCTGGTAATGAAGGAAATGATAAAGAAGTAAAATGTATTAGAACACCAGGAGGTTTACTTATTTTGAGTTATACCGATAATACTTCTATTACTGCTGGAGGAAAGGATATATTGTTAATTAACGTGGACATAATGGGCAATGTAGTATGGGCAAAAAGATATGGAGGAAGTTTAGATGATGTAGGAAAAAGTATTATTGCATCGCCTTTTGGCGGGTATGTTATTACTGGATACACTTATTCATTTTCAAATGGAGATAGGGATGCTTTTGTTATGAGAATAGATAATTCAGGAAATTTAATTTGGGCAAGAAGTTATGGAAAAGTAGGATGTGATTATGGAACAGGTATTATAGGAATGGGAAATGGATATATTTTGACAATGAATTTTAATAATACTTTGAATACTTGTAGTTTTAATAATGAATATGATCCCATGATTATTCGTTTAGATTCTATTGGAAATTCGGGTTGTAACTCAATATCTGCCTTTTTTAGTTCAGCAGATGTTTCATCATCCATTATTACAAATAATATAAATGTTTCTGCTAATAGTCAAGATATTACTGCTAATATGTCTATTCAATATCCTGTTCCGTTTTCAACAAATCCTAACATTTCAGAACAATTTGATTGTTTTTCTTGTTCAGTGCCTACGCCTTCGTTTTCGGTTTCCAGTCCAAGTTTGTGTGTAGGAGATTTCCTTATTTTACAAAATCAATCTACAGGTGTTTCTGGTGGTACTTGTTTTCAATGGAATATTAATAACAATATCGTCAATTACAAAGATACAGTGATATTACAGCCCAATGCAGGTTCTTATTACATTCAATTAAATGCTATTTGTGGAAATACTATAGCCACTTATCAACAAACAGTGAATGTTTATCCTAAACCATACAGCCAATTTACTTTTACAAACAATGTATGTTTTGAGTCATTACCTACAAACTATATAAATGTTGGTTCATCAGGAATAGGTTATATTTATCAATGGTATTTAGGATCTGGAGCCATTCCACCTACAATGAATACACCAAATGCAAATAATGTACAATATGCCTATCCTGGCATTAAAAATGTTGCTTTAGTTATTACAAATCCTTATGGTTGCAAGGACTCTATATTGCATCAAGTATCTATTGAACCATCCCCATCAGTAGATTTTCTTGTTTCTAAAAATCCTGTATGTGTTCAGGATACTGTGAATTTTATTAATAATAGTTGGATTGGAAGTGGAAGTGTACTCAATAATTGGTATTGGGATTTTGGCGATGGAAATACGAGCAATGTAAAAAATCCAACACATCAATACACAAGTTCTGGCGTTTATACTGTAACATTAGTAGGTACATCTGATTATGGATGTGACGACACTGCACAATACGTGATAAATGTAGATGCTTTGACAATACCAGGAAACATCTCACCAAGTTTTACAACTGTTTGCCAAGATGCTAATTTGGGAACTTTAATCTTAAATGGATTTAATGGCAATATCTTATATTGGAAAATGAGTGCTGATACAGGTACTACTTGGACAGTCCTTTCAAATACAGCATCTATACAAGGTTATTATAATTTAAATACTACAATTTACTATGCTGCAGTTGTTCAAAATGGGGCATGCACACCCCTTTCTACTCCTATTGCAACGGTTCAAGTAGATAAGAAATCAAATGCAGGTATTTTAAGTAAAGATACAGTAGTTTGTTATGGGATTAATAATGGAACATTTGTAGTATCAAATTATTTATCAACTATTCTAGATTGGATAAGTTATGATGAAACTAATGGTTATCAATCATTAGGAGTAACAACATCCACTTATGCTTTTACTAACTTATTAGATACTACGAAATATGCAGTTATTGTCAAAAATGGTGTGTGTCCAGCAGATACTTCAAATTTTGTAACCGTGTATGTACAAAAATATAAGGGAGCTGTTGTTTTTCCAACTGATACTACGATTAGTTTAGGATTTTCTATACAAATTCAGGCAAGTGGAGGAAGTTCTTATTTATGGTTCCCTTCTTATAATATCTCTGACTCGACTATTTTTAATCCGTATGTTTGGCCTTATAAAGATACAGTATACACAGTTATTGTAAAAAATCAATATGGCTGTATGGATACAGCAAGTGTAAGATTTAAAGTATTAAAAGATTACAAACTCATTATTGCTAATACAATGACGCCAAACGGTGATAACTTTAATGATTTCTTTTGGATAGGTATGATAGAGTATTATCCAAATAATGAAGTTTTAGTATTTAATAGATATGGACAAATGATATTTAATGGAAAGAATTATGATAACAAGAAAGTGTATTGGGATGGAACATATCAAGGTAATAAAGTGCCCGATGGTGCCTATTATTATGTCATCAAATTCACAGATAGTAATGTGATATTCAAAGGAAGTATAAATGTGATAAGTAGTAATTAGGAGAAGAAATAAAGAAGAACCTGAAAGATAAATTCTTTGGTTTAGTTTTTTTTTTGAAAGATATTCCTTAAATTTGCAAGCAAAAATAAAACCTATGAAAGCAATTCAATTAAACACATTATTTGTATGCATTTTATTGATGATTGCATACAAATCAATTCAAGCACAAAATACTAATTCATTTATGATTGTTCAACTGAAAGGAAATATCTTAGATTGTCCGCATTTTGGGCAAAAGTTGAGTACTGAAGCAGCACAAAAATTCAATATTAAATTTTTAGAAAAAGATGAGAGGAATGCAAAGTTGATATTTCAACTTACAAATGCTATTCAACCTGATAGTTTAAGAAATTATTACATGAGTTATTTACGAGAACTTCAATTTCCTATGAACTACTTCAAGGAAATTTATTTTACAGATAATTTAGAAAAATCAAATAAAAATTAGTAACTATGAAAAAAAAGTATATTAGTATATTATTTTTTTGGTGTGCCAGTTTATTAATGGTATCACAAACATTTGTAAGAACATATAATTTCCCTGGAATGAATGGAGGATTAGGATTATCCAAATGCAGTGATGGTGGTTTTGTAGGAACTGGACAACACGAAAATGGTCCAGCGGGTGGTTGTGATATTTATGTTTATAGAGTATCCAATTGCGGAAATATCTTATGGTATAAAACTTTTGGATCAGGGTCATCTGATGGGGGTAAAAAAGTGATACAAGCCAGTGATGGTGGATTTTTGGTGGCAGGTTTATACAATGATTCACCTTATAAGTATGCATTAATGAAACTAAATGCTGCTGGAAGTGTGCAATGGTTGGCAACTTATCCTATGGGTACTAATGCATATAATGTATGGGTAGAAGAAGTCCCTTTTGGAATAGCCACATGTGGATGGTATTCTACAGGTTCTAATTATGAGGGGTTAGTTTCTTTTTATAGTAATTCAGGCACTCATTTGTGGAGTAAACAACTGGTAGGTGCAGGACATGACCAACCCAATTCTATTCACTTTGCTAGTGGTAATTTTTGGGTATGCGGTGGAACTACCTCGTATGGTGCTGGTAGTGGGGATTTAATGGTCTTAAAATTGGATGCGGCAGGTAATTTGATTTTTGGAAAAACTTATGGAACAAGTGCTAATGAAAGAAGAGGTGATTGGGATATTGAAGGCATACCTACAAATGATGGGGGATATCTTATAGCAGGATGTACTAATAATGGCAGCATTTCAGCGGGAGGATGGGATGTTTTGTTGATTAAAATAAATAGTGTAGGTAATGTAGTATGGGCAAAAAGATATGGAGGTACACAAGATGACATAGCAGAAGGAATTGATAAAACACCTGATGGTGGATTTATTGTGGTGGGTTATACCTATAGTTATACTAATGGTGGAAGGGATGCTTTTTTGATGAAAGTGGATAGTGTAGGCAATCTTCAATGGGCAAAATCTTATGGTGATGCGGGAGCCGATAGAGGAGTTGATGTAATAAGCGTAGGAAAAGATTTTGTACTGTCTGCAAATAGAGAATCATCACCTGGTTCAGGCGACTATGATCCAATGTTCATTAAAACGGACTCATTAGGAAATGTTGGTTGCAATGTAGTTAATGCTCCGTTTAATACGCTCAATGTAACAGCAAATATTGTAGTTAATAATATACCCGCAGCTAACTATCAAAGTATAAATCCATCCATTAGTTACCCATCACCTGTCGTTGGTTCTCCAGTGCCATCTGAACAATTTTTGTGTATTTCTTGTACAGCTGTTACGCCATCTATATCTGTTACTCCTACTGTAAGTTGCGAAGGACAAGTCATTACTTTAAGTAATTTAAGTAGTACAACCTCCGCTGTGTGTTATGAATGGGTTGCTAATGGTTCACCATTAAGTGTATCTGGTATAGGAACTCAAACAGTTACCTTACCCGCTGGTACATACAATATAGAACTAAGAGCTACGTGCGGAAATACCATTAATTCTGCTCAGCAAACAGAAATAGTAAATCCTAAACCAACAGCTAATTTTAGTTATACCGATCATATCTGTGTAGATAAACAACCTGTTAATTATTTCAATACAGGAAGTAGTGGGGGTGGATACACTTATCAATGGTATTTAGGAATAGGTGCAACACCATCTACTACTACATCTATGAATGCTACTAATGTCGTTTATTCTTATGGAGGTGGAAAAAATGTTTCTTTAGTAGTTACGAACTCTTTTGGATGTAAAGATTCTGTAAGTAAAACTGTATTTATAGAACCATTGCCCAATTTAGTTTTTAGTGCTACAAGTCCTAAATGTGTGAACGATACAGTATATTTTACTAATTATTCTTGGCTTGGAGGTAGTGGAACGATTGCTAATTGGTATTGGGATTTCGGAGATGGTAACAATTCTAATTTATTTCAACCTAAACATATTTATACAACTGCCGGAAATTACACTGTAATGCTTGCTGCTACAAGTGATTATGGTTGTGATGATACGCTTTATCAAGTAGTAAACATTTCCCCACCGACTATTCCTGGAAGCATTGTATCGAATGCTACTGTTTGTGCTACAAACAACAGCGGAACACTTAATGTGGTTGGTAATAATGGTAATGTTTTATATTGGGAATATTCACCAGATGGAGGTATAAATTGGTACAGTTTATCAAATATCACCACATCACAAACATACTCTAATCTTCCTGTTACAACTATTTATAGAGCGTATGTAAAGAGTGGAGGATGTCCTGCTGCATATACTTCACCTAATGCAACTATTACTGTTGATCAACCTTCTAATGCAGGAGTTTTATTAAAAGATACTGCCG
Source organism: Bacteroidia bacterium (assembly GCA_026414605.1). Taxonomy (GTDB): domain Bacteria; phylum Bacteroidota; class Bacteroidia; order B-17B0; family Aurantibacillaceae; genus BPGX01. The sequence goes on along the minus strand of JAOAIP010000057.1, from coordinate 22,060 downwards.
TATGTGCGTCTTCTAATAATGGTACATTGGCGATTGTTAATTATACAGGCAATATTCAAGATTGGTATTCTTCTACCAATAGTGGATCATCCTGGTCTTCGCTTGGTAATACTAATCCGAATTATATTTTTAATAACTTAACGAATACTACTTGGTACTATGCTATTGTCAAAAATGGTGTTTGTCCCTCTGATACAACTAATGTAATACAAGTAAATGTTTCTCCATCCACAGTTCCTGGGACAGCAGTGTCTGATCAAACACTTTGTGCATTAAGCAATTCAGGAACAATTTCTGTGAGTGGTTATACTTCTACTATTCTTAATTGGGAATCTTCTACTGATGGAGGTCTTACTTGGTATCCTATTGCAAATACGACTTCTTTACAACCTTTTTCAAATTTAAATACTACCACTAAGTATAGAGTAAAAGTAAAAAGTGGTGTATGTCCTGAAATGTATTCTAATATAGTTACTATTCAAATTGATCAACCTTCAAAAGGAGGCAAACTTTTGAAAGATACAGTGGTCTGTTATGGTTTAAATTCAGGTACTATTTCATTAGTTCAATACTCTACAACTGTTCTTGATTGGATCAGTTCAAATGATAATGGTACTACCTGGTCAAGTTTAGGATTTACGGGAAATATATATAACTTCAATAATCTATTAGATACTACGATTTATAAAGCGGTTGTTCAAAATGGCGTTTGTCCACCAGATACATCTCTCCCTGCTGTTGTTTATGTGAAATACTTTAATGCAGCGGCTGTATCACCTACTCCAGATACTACTATCAGTTTAGGGTACTCAGTACAAATTATAGCCAGTGGCGGTGTTAATTATACTTGGATACCTAACTATAACATATCTGATACTACTATCAATAACCCATTTGTATGGCCTACCAAAGATACTTCCTATATTGTTTTTGTGAAAGATAATTATGGATGTATAGATACTGCTTCAGTTCGTATTTTAGTCCTAAAAGATTACAAACTCATTATTGCTAATACTATGACGCCCAATGGAGATAATATCAACGATTACTTTTGGATAGGTATGATAGAACAATATCCAAATAATGAAGTTTTAGTATTTAATAGATATGGACAAATGATATTTAATGGAAAGAATTATGATAACAAGAAAGTGTATTGGGATGGAACGTATCAAGGTAATAAAGTGCCCGATGGTGCCTATTATTATGTTATCAAATTCACAGATAGTAATGTGATATTCAAAGGAAGTATAAATGTGATAAGTAGTAACTAATGTAAAAAAATTGATTTAACGACTTTAAAGTAACTAAAATCAGCAATAATAAATGTTGATAAAAATAAAAACCCCTACAACAATCGGGGTTTTTATTTTTTGACTCACTTTTTTGTGGTCCCACTTGGGATCGAACCAAGGACCCTCAGATTATGAGTCTGATGCTCTAACCGGCTGAGCTATGGGACCAAATTTTGGAGGTGCAAATATACAGCAGTAAATAAACTTTTGCAAGAAAAAATTTATTTTTCTGAGGTTAATGCAGCACAAATATACTCACGGTTCATTCTTGCGATATTTTCAAGTGAAATACCCTTTGGACATTCTGCTTCACAGGCACCAGTATTAGTACAGTTTCCAAATCCTTCTTCGTCCATCTTTTTGACCATATTTAATACTCTTTGTTTGCGTTCAATTTGTCCTTGAGGTAATAAGGCAAATTGAGATACCTTGGCAGCAACAAAAAGCATAGCAGAGGCATTTTTACATGCAGCGACACAGGCTCCACATCCAATACAAGCAGCCGCTAAAAATGCTTTATCGGCATTTTCTTTGGGAACTAATATATTATTAGCATCTCTTGCGCTTCCTGTATTTACAGAAATGTAACCACCAGCTTGAATAATTCTATCAAATGCACTTCTATCAACGGTTAAATCTTTAATTACTGGAAACGCAGTTGATCTCCATGGTTCTACTACAATTGTATCTCCATCTTTGAAAGAACGCATATGTAATTGGCAAGTAGTAACACCACGTAAAGGACCGTGTGGTCTTCCGTTAATATACATACTGCACATTCCACAAATACCTTCACGACAATCGTGGTCAAATGCTACAGGTTCTTTACCTTCGGATATAAGTTTTTCATTCAAGACATCAAACATTTCAAGAAACGACATATCTGGGGAAACATTATCCAATTGATAAGTTTCAAAATGTCCCGCATCTTGTTTGTTTTTTTGTCTCCAAACTTTTAATGTGATTTTCATAGGTTTAAGATTTTTTATTTATAACTTCTTTGTGCTACTTTAATGTTTTCAAATTTTAATTCTTCTTTGTGTAATTCCCAATTTCCTAATTCTTTGAATTCCCAAGCGGCTACGTAAGAAAAGTTAGCATCGTCTCTCAATGCTTCGCCATCTTCGGTTTGATATTCTTCACGGAAGTGACCGCCACAACTTTCATTTCTATGCAATGCATCAATACACATTAACTCGGCTAATTCAAGAAAATCGGCAACTCTTCCTGCTTTTTCTAATTCAGGATTAAATTCTTTGTCTGTTCCAGGAACTTTCACATCTTTCCAAAATTCTTCTCTAAGTGATCTGATTTCTTGTATTGCTTCTTGAAGTCCTTTGGCATTTCTGGACATACCACATTTGTTCCACATAATTTTACCAAGTCGTTTATGAAAATGATCAACAGTGTGTTTTCCTTTAATACTCATCAATCTATTGATTTGGTCTTTCACTTCATTTTCGGCTTGAACAAATGCTTCGTGATTGGTAGATATAGGTTTAGTTCTAATTTCATTACTTAAATAAGCACCTATGGTATAAGGAATGATAAAGTATCCATCGGCTAATCCTTGCATTAATGCAGATGCTCCAAGACGATTGGCACCGTGATCAGAGAAATTGGCTTCACCAAGAGCATATAAGCCGGGTACTGTTGTCATTAAATTATAATCTACCCATAGACCACCCATTGTATAGTGCACCGCAGGGTATATCATCATTGGATTTTCATAAGGATCTACGCCTGTAATTTGTTTGTACATATCAAAGAGGTTGCCATATTTTTCTTCTACAATAGGGCGACCTAATTCTTTTAATTGTTGTTCAGTAGGATTTTTGATGCCTAATCTATTGGCTTCCATCATTCCGTACTTGTATTTCAAGTTGTAAGCAAAGTCCAAAAACACGGCTTCTCCCGTAGCATTGACACCATAGCCAGCATCACATCTTTCTTTGGCGGCACGGCTGGCAACATCTCTTGGAACAAGGTTTCCAAAAGCAGGATATCTTCTTTCTAAGTAATAATCTCTGTCTTCTTCTTTGATATCGTTGGGATTTAATCTACCTTCACGAATGGCTTTAGCATCTTCTAATTTTTTTGGAACCCATATTCTACCGTCGTTTCTAAGCGATTCGGACATCAAGGTGAGTTTTGACTGATGGTCGCCTGATACAGGAATACAAGTGGGGTGAATTTGAGTAAAGCAAGGATTTCCAAAGAATGCCCCTTTTTTATGGGCTTTCCATATTGCGGTGGCATTGCTACCCATTGCATTTGTAGAAAGGTAAAACACATTTCCGTAGCCACCAGATGCTAATATAACAGCGTGTCCAAAATGTCTTTCTAATTCGCCAGTGATGAGATTACGGGCAATGATACCACGTGCTTTACCATCAATTAAAACGATATTCAGCATTTCGTGGCGAGCAAACATTTGTACTTGCCCCAGTGCTACCTGACGCATCAATGCGCTATAAGCACCGAGTAATAATTGTTGGCCTGTTTGACCTGCGGCATAAAAAGTTCTTTGAACTTGTGTTCCACCAAATGATCGGTTGCTCAAATATCCGCCATACTCGCGAGCAAAAGGAACACCTTGTGCTACACATTGGTCGATGATATTAGCAGATACTTCGGCTAAACGATAAACATTGGCTTCACGAGCCCTATAATCACCACCTTTGATAGTATCATAAAACAAGCGATATACGCTATCTCCGTCATTTTGATAGTTTTTGGCGGCATTGATACCTCCTTGTGCTGCAATACTATGGGCTCTGCGGGCAGAGTCCTGAAAGCAGAATGCTTTGACTTTGTATCCTAATTCGGCTAATGAAGCCGCAGCAGAAGCCCCTGCTAATCCTGTACCTACTACAATGATTTCTAAATTTCTTTTATTAGCAGGATTAACGAGAGGTACAGTAGATCTATATCGGGTCCATTTTTCTTGCAAAGGTCCTTCGGGTATTTTTGCATCTAATTTTGGTGAGGTAGCCATAGAAGTAGTTTTTATGTTGTTTATGATAAAATCCAATTTTTTTGTATAAGAAAATGTTTTATTCCATTAATAATTATTATGAATGGATAAACGGATATTCATTATTCTTATCAGTGCGAGATCCAAAGAGATAAACATTGGCAGTAGCATCTATAGATTTTACTGATTGCTTAAAAAAGTTTTGTATCTCTTTGCTAATTCTCATTATTGAAAATTATTTTACAATTCCTAAGTACATAACAATAGGCATTAATGCAAATAATAAAGGAATAATGATGGCGTAAATAGTGCCTATTTTTTTAATAATGGGGGTATATTTTTTATGGTTTAGTCCGAGTGTTTGAAAAGCAGATTGAAAGCCGTGCATTAAGTGATAAGCCAAAGATATTTGAGCAAGCACATAAATAATTACCACTATTGGATTAGCAAATACTTCTTTCATTTCATCATACAAAGTTTCTTCACCGCTGCTGATGTGGTCTGTAAATCTACTCACTACCCAAAAATGTCTTAAATGTAAAATCAAGAATATCAATATGAGTGTCCCTAATAAGCCCATTGAACGACTATACCATTTTGAATTAGCATTGGCATTAGATACAGCATAACCAATTTTTCTTGCTTTCTTGTTTTCAAGGGTCAAAATAAGCGATTGTATGATATGTAAAATAAAACCTAAAAATAATCCTACTTCTAATGTACGCATTAGCCAATTGTGAGACATAAATTCTGCTGCACGATTGAATGTTTCCCCTCCATCATTTAAGAATATCAAGGAATTGATGCCGCAATGAACAATGAGAAATAAAATGAGAAACATTCCTGTTAATCCCATAATGAGTTTTTTGCCGATAGAGTAACTAAACATACCTTTTGCCATAAGTGTTTATTTTTAGGGGGCTAATATACATACATTTTCATTATCATTCTCTTTGTTTAATAGTTTCAAATAATTATTTTACTTCAATCATTTTGTAAATGATTTATTATGATAAATTACAATAAGATATTTTGTTATTTAGAATGAATTTAAATTTTTAAATTTTGAACAAAGACAAAAATAGAAATAACTCACCCCCTTTTTATTTCCTATCTCCAACTCTGTTAGAGAGGGGGAACAATAGGTAAGGAAATTATCTCTCGTCGCCCTTCTCTTTTGAAAAAGAGAAGGGATTGGGATGAGTTTAAGCCCCGAAGGGGCAAAATACAATAGCACAGGGCAAAGCCCTGTGAAAATAAATCCATACCATTTCAAGCCCTGAAAGGGCGATACTTATGAGAAAGAAAGTTGAAAGTTGAAAGTGAAAAGTTGAAAGTTTTATGCCGCTATAACTCTAAATCTCTAAATTGCAAAAATATTCTCATTACTTTCAAACTTTATACTTTTCACTTTTTACTAATTTGTTCTTTGTGGTAAAATAAAACCTGAGCAATAACGAAAAAAACAGAAAACACACAAATTTGAATACTACACAAAACTTAAAACATAATAATCATCGTTACAATTCCTTTGAATTTAATCATACTTGTATTTCACAAACCATCGGTCATTTAATGTAATGCCGATATTTAGTTTAAATATATTTTCACGAATGACTAAATCTTTATGCCCCTTCAAAGCATATTGCACAGAAATATGTACGGCAGAATAGGACCGATAAAGCCCTACAGGAATACTTACTCCGCCTGAAAAAGAATACAATGGCACGGCTTTCCCTTGATACTCTTGATATCCACTATTGTATCCAATACCTGCACGATAAATTACTCTATCCCAAAATGTTCCCTTCCCTGTTGCAAATCTATCAGGTTGGTAATAACCACCAATCGCACATTCAACATTATTCCTTACGCTTTCATAAGAATTCAACAACTGAAATCCTTTCCAATTAGTATATCGCACATCCCCATTTATTCCCCATTTATTATTCACTACATAAGAAAGCCCTAAACCTACACTACTTGGCAATTTCAACTTTCCACTTTCCTCTTCTTTGTAAATCAAAGTATCTACAATGTATTTTTCCCCATAAAATGTATAAGAAAAATTATATGCAATGTAATCATTAATAACTTTAAGAAATGAAGGATAAGAAAATACAAGTCCAAGATTTAAGCGACTATTTTTTTTCTCATTTAGTAATAAATACGTTTGCATTCCAATATCTGCCGATACACCATTTATTCGTAATCTTCTATCATTAACAAAATTGTAATACAAAGAATTATTAGGATAAATGACAGTTCCCATTTGTGCCAATTCCCCAAAAATATAGTGAACATTTATACCAAAAGATAAATTCTTTATCAACTCACGAATATGTTTTCGCACAGTATCTTGTTTTTTGAAATATCTATTTATTTCAAAACCATACATCATAAACACTTTATTCAATCCGCCCGACCCATCATACACATATTTTACGGTGCCTACATTATTTACAGTATTACTTTGATTGATTTGATAACCCACAAAAGAGTAGGGCATAAGACCAAAACAAAATCCTGAATGTTTTTTTATTGGAAATCCTATTGCTAATGCACTAAAATTAGTAGAACGTTGTTGCACCTTATAATTTTCTTTATTCACAATTTTTGTATTAAAATAATACCCATTTGCTTCTATGACTGTCAACCTCAATCTACTTATACTCGCAGGATTCAAAAGATTAATAAACACAGGAGCAGTAGTATCTACCGATAGTGCAATGCCACTATTATTCATTCCTTTTTGATAACTCAACGAATTTTCTTGAACATCGCCTATTCCATATCTTGAAAAAGGCGAAAATGTATTATACTGACCAAAAGCCCATTGATACAATACTATCCACCCACTAACTATCAGATAAACTCTGCTTTTTATATTCCAACCATTCATTAAGTCCATTTAAAATTAAATAAGGGCGTAAAAATACTTTTCTTTCCAATAGATTTGCAAAAAAAATCGCATCCCCACCTGTTAATACAATTTTGATTTCATTATTTTTAATATTTTGGGCGTGCCCCTCGCTCGTGGCTGTGCCACTTCGCTCGGGTCGGGCTGCTTCGGGCTTCGCTTTCGCTTCGGCAATCCCCTCGTCGCTTCGCTCCTCGGGGCAGTGCCGGCTTCGCCGCCCTTCGCATCCCTCACGCATTTTTAAATGATAAAAATGGGACTGTGCCGTATTCAATTGATTTTCTATTTCATCAATAAATCGTTCTACTTCATACACACAGCCATTGATTACACCCGAATGAATGTTTTCATACGTGTTTTTACCTATCACATTCACTTCCCCTTCTTTCAATGGTTCTAATAGTGGTAACTTCCCCGTATAATAATGCATTGCTTTGTAACGCATCAATAAGCCAGGAGATATAGCCCCGCCTACAAATGTCTTGTTAATAACTACATTGTACTTAATGCACGTACCAGCATCTATTATTATCATTGTATCGTTTAGGAATTCAGCAATAGCCCCCCATACAGCCGCTATTCGGTCAGTACCCAAACTTTCTTTGTTTTCATAATCAATCGTAAAAGCTACTTCATCTCGGGCAGTTACAGAAAACACTTTAGCAGTGGGCAAAATCAATTTTTTAATATAATCTACAACTTCTGTCTTGGCTACATTACTCAAAATAACAAACTCAACATTTTTCAATAACGATTGAAACTCAGTGCTTTGAGTAAGTTCATCAGTAGTATTAAAAACAAAAGAATAATCCAACGAATGATGATTAAAAAAGCCCGCTTTTATACGAGTATTACCTATATCAATGGCTAAATTCACAAGACAAAAATACGAAATAGATACTTAGTGAAACACAATAAGAAGTGGTGCGGGAGGGAATCGAACCCCCGACACAAGGATTTTCAGTCCTTTGCTCTACCGACTGAGCTACCGCACCATTTGTAAAAGAACCTTCAAATTTCGGCTGCAATTATACAAAATAATATTCCAAACATCAAAATTTAAAATGAAAAAATCTACATTATCAAAACTTTTTTCCACTATTATCCAAAATAAGTTTTAATTAAAAAAATGAATTATTGGCTATATCAATTAATTAAATTTTTAATTTTTGAGGATTTGAAAAGACACTCCCCTCCTCTTTTTTCATTGATAGTTCTTACTTTTATTTTTCATATAATATCAAAAAGCATTTTAGGCAATAGTGCTTTGTTTTTATTATGACGATTTAATTGGAACAAATTTAAAATTAAAAAAGCCGTTGTAAATCACAACGGCTTTTTTGACTTAAAGTATGAGAGGTGCTTATACCATTTTTTCTGGTCTTACCCATTCATCAAATTGTTCTGCTGTGAGTAGTCCTAATTCAATGGCGGCTTCTTTTAAGGTCTTGTTTTCTTTGTGGGCTTTTTTGGCAATTTTTGCAGCATTTTCATATCCAATGTAAGGATTTAAGGCAGTTACCAGCATTAAAGAATTATCAAGGTGTTTTTTGATATTTACTAAGTTGGGTTCAATGCCTACAGCACATTTATCATTAAAACTTACACACACATCGCCAATCAACCGTGCTGACATCAATACATTGTAAGCAATTAAGGGTTTGAATACATTAAGTTCAAAATGTCCATTAGATCCACCTACAGATACGGCCACATCATTACCCATCACTTGGGCAGCAACCATTGTCATTGCTTCGGGTTGAGTAGGATTTACTTTGCCAGGCATAATGGAAGAACCGGGTTCATTATCAGGGATGATAATTTCTCCAATACCACATCTTGGACCCGATGCTAACAATCGAATATCATTAGCAATTTTCATTAAAGAAACGGCTACACGTTTTAATGCACCACTTAATTCTACCATAGCATCGTGTGCGGCTAATGCTTCAAATTTATTAGGAGCAGTTACAAATGGATAACCTGTAAGTTCAGCAATTTTTTTGGCTACTAATACATCGTATCCTTTGGGAGCATTTAACCCTGTACCTACAGCGGTACCACCAAGGGCTAATTCTCTTACGGCTTCTAATGCATTTTTCAATGCTCTAATGCCCATATTGAGTTGTTGTACATAACCACTAAATTCTTGTCCTAAGGTGAGAGGAGTAGCATCCATTAGGTGAGTGCGTCCTGTTTTGACAATATCTTTAAATGCTTCGGATTTGGCTTTTAGGGTGTCTCTTAATTTTTCAATGCCTGGGATAGTTACTTCTACTACCATTTTGTAAGCGGCAATATGCATAGCCGTTGGAAAAGTATCGTTAGAAGATTGAGATTTATTGACATCGTCGTTAGGGTGTAAGATTTTTTTCTCATCAGTGAGTTTTCCACCGCTTAATACGTGGGCTCTATTGGCGATAACTTCATTGACATTCATATTGGATTGGGTACCCGATCCTGTTTGCCATATTACGAGTGGGAATTGGTCATCCAGTTTTCCTTCGATGATTTCGTCGGCTACACGACATATAAGGTCACATTTTTCTTTACTTAAAACGCCTAACTCATAGTTAGCAAGTGCGGCGGCTTTTTTTAAGTAACCAAAAGCGTGTATGATTTCTTTGGGCATACTGGCTTCTGGACCGATTTTGAAGTTATTTCTGGAACGTTCTGTTTGGGCACCCCAATAGACATTGGCGGGTACTTTTACTTCGCCCATAGTGTCTCGTTCTATTCTAAATTCTGTGTTTTTTAATGTAGTTTCCATAGTTTATTTATTTTATAGTTGTTTGCTTTTTTACTTACCCCTTTGATTTTTACACATAGACAAGTCAAAGAGTGGGAATGATACGTGGCTAAAGCCAACTGGAATAACTCACCTCCTTTTATTAGTTAAAAGTTGAAAGTGGAAAGTAATGAGAATATTTTTGCAATTTAAAGATTTAAGGTTATAGTGGCATAAAACTTTTTTATTTTCTACTTTCAACTTTTGACTTTCCACTGAAATTCGCGTGAGGGATGTTTTTACTCACCCACTTTATTTCCCTCTCTCTAATTGAATTAGAGAGAGGGAACAATTGTATGCGGAAATTTTCGTGTCGCCCCTCTCTTTTTCAAAAGAGAGGGGAAGGGGGTGAGTTGCGTGAGGGATACGGAGGGCGGCGAAGCCGGCACTGCCTCGCCTTCGTTTGAGAGCGTCATTGCGAGCCCTTTTTTTAAGAGGGGCGAGGCAATCAACGTCATTGCGATGGGCAAAGTCCGAAGCAATCTCGTATTGGATAATGGGAATTCCTTTTGAGATTGCTTCACTCACTGCGTTCGTTCGCAATGACGGGTGCTTGAAAGCGTTTGGAATGGGGCTAAGGCGAGGGTTGCCGAAGCGAAAGCGAAGCCCGTAGCAGCCCGACCCGAGCGAAGCGAGGGGCACGCCCAAATAAAATTTAAATTGAAAATTATGCCATTTCGTATTCGGAAATGGGGGGGCAAGTGCAGATTAAGTTTCTATCTCCGTAGGCGTTATCAATGCGAGCAACAGATGGCCATACTTTTGATTGTTTTACCCAAGGTCTTGGAAATACTGCTGTTTCTCTTGAATAAGGATAGTTCCAATTATCAGAAGCAATTAGTTCTGCGGTATGGGGGGCGTTTTTCAATGGATTGTTTTTTTTGTCGTATTGTCCATTAAGGATGGCGTCAATTTCTTTTTTTATTGTAATAAGAGCGTCTGCAAATTTATCTAATTCGTGTTTGCTTTCGCTTTCAGTAGGTTCTATCATCAAAGTATTAGGTACAGGAAATGCTACGGTTGGTGCGTGATAACCAAAGTCCATTAAGCGTTTAGCAATATCTACGACTTCTACATCGCTTTGTAATTTGAAGGTAGAGCAATCTAAAATAAACTCGTGGGCACAGCGGTTATTGTGGTTGGTATAAAGGATTTTGTAATGGTCTTTTAATACATCTTTAAGGTAATTGGCGTTAAGAATAGCGATTTTTGTAGCATCTGTTAGTCCTTTTGCACCGAGCATTCTAATGTATGCATAAGTAATAAGTAATATCAATGCACTGCCGTAAGGGGCTGCTGTTACGGAATGGATGGCTTTTGAATTGGAAGAGTCATCAAGGGGATGTTTGGGTAAATAAGGTTTTAATTTGTCATTGACTAAAACAGGCCCCATACCTGGACCGCCGCCACCGTGAGGAATAGCAAAGGTTTTATGTAAATTTAAGTGGCAAACGTCTGCACCTATATTTGCGGGATTGGTAAGTCCCACTTGTGCGTTCATATTGGCACCGTCCATATACACTAATCCGCCGTTTTGATGAATAGCATTGGTAATTTCTTTTATTCTTTCTTCAAAAACACCGTGCGTACTGGGGTAGGTAACCATTAATCCTGCTAATTCGTGTTTGTATTGTTCGGCTTTTTGTTTTAAGTCGTCTACATCGATATTTCCTTGTACATCGCATTTTACGACTACAATTTTAAATCCCGCCATTGCAGCAGAGGCAGGGTTTGTGCCGTGAGCAGAAGATGGAATGAGAATGACATTTCTTTGTGGTTCGCCTTTATCTTTGTGATAAGCACGGATGATCAAAAGTCCTGTATATTCGCCTTGGGCACCTGAATTGGGTTGAAATGTAACTCCTGTAAATCCTGTAATTTCACAGAGGTATTTGCTTAATTCATCAATAATGTAATGATATCCTTCGGCTTGATTAGTAGGAACATAAGGATGTAAATTGCAGAATTCGGGCCAACTTAGTGGAATTAATTCTGTTGCAGCGTTTAACTTCATTGTGCAAGATCCAAGAGAAATCATTGAATGTACAAGGGAAATGTCTTTGTTTTCAAGCGATTTAATATAACGCATCATTTCTGTTTCGGTATGATAAGAATTAAATACGGGATGTTGCAGATAAGGAGATGTTCTCTTGAATGTAGAGTTTTTGATTAAATTATTAGGTTGATATTGTAATTGAACAGATTGTTTTTTTGCTTCTGCAAAAATTTCGATGATTTTGTATACATCTTTTGTGGATGTTGTTTCATCAAGGGAAATAGAGATGGTAGAGTTATTGTTGTATCTAAAATTGATATTATTTTTTTCTGCAATGGGGCGAATGTCTTTTTCATTGGCTTGGAGGGTGATGGTATCAAAGAAAATTTTATTAGAAACAGTGAATCCTAATTTTTCTAATTCTTGTTTTAAGAAGCAAGTATGTTCGTGAATGTGAGTAGCGATTTCTTTAAGGCCATTTGGTCCGTGATAAACGGCATACATACTGTTCATTATAGCCAAGAGGGCTTGTGCGGTACAAATGTTAGAGGTGGCTTTTTCTCTTTTGATGTGTTGTTCGCGAGTTTGTAAAGCCATTCTCAATGCCTTTTTACCTTGGGCATCAACAGATACACCGATAATTCTCCCTGGGATGAAGCGTTTAAAGTTTTCAGTTACAGCAAAAAAAGCAGCGTGAGGACCACCATAACCAAGTGGTACACCAAAGCGTTGAGCGTTTCCAAAGGCACAGTCAGCGCCCATTTCAGCCGGTGTTTTTACTAACAAGAGTGCCATTAAATCGGTAGCCATTGCAACATTGACGCCCAATTTTTTGACATATTGAATGAAGTCGGTATAATCAATCAATTCACCATTGACATTAGGATATTGGACAATAGCACCAAAGAAATTTTCATCAATGGATACTTTTGCAAAATCTTCAATTACTAATTCTATGTTGAAAGAGATAGCGCGATTTTTAAGCGTATTAATGGTTTGTGGAAAACAATTTTTATCTACAAAAAATTTCAATGCTGATTGTTTGTTTTTTTCGCGGGCATTAAAAAACATCATCATGGCTTCTACAGCAGCAGTGGCTTCGTCGAGTAAAGAAGCGTTGGCAATAGGAAGTCCTGTAAGATCGCTGACCATTGTTTGATAGTTCAATAATGCTTCTAAACGACCTTGTGCAATTTCTGCCTGATAAGGGGTGTAAGCGGTATACCAACCTGGATTTTCAAAGATATTTCTTAAGATAACTGAAGGTGTGTAGGTGTTGTAATAACCTAATCCAATGTAAGATTTGAAGAGTTTATTTTTTTGTGCAATGGTACGGATGTGATCAAGATATTCGGGTTCAGTTAAGGGGTCGGGGAGTTGTAAAGATTTTTTAAGTCGGATTTCTGATGGGATAGTTTCATCAATGAGTTGGTCGAGAGAGGAAACGCCAATTTTTTGGATCATTTCTTTGATTTCATCGGCATTTACACCTAAATGACGAGGTGCGAAGGAATGTGCTATCATTTTTAATTTTTGCTTGCAAATGTGCGAAATTTTTTACTATCCAATAGAAACAATTTGTTTTAGGAGTTTACATAAGTGTATTGTGCGATTTTTTATAAAAGGAGTAGTGAATGGAATGATGATAAAATTTTAATAGAGATGAGAAAGTTCATGGTTTTTTGAAAAAAAATTAAAAAAACATTTGGAAATTTGGAGGAATGTTATGTATATTTGCAGCCGCAATGATGGTCTGGTAGTTCAGCTGGTTAGAATACGTGCCTGTCACGCACGGGGTCGCGGGTTCGAGTCCCGTCCAGACCGCTATAAGGTGGGAAGAGAGAAGAGATTAGAGGTGTTTTTTTCATAGTTTTTGTTTTTTAAGTTAGTGTAAAGGTCTGGTCAATGAATCAGACCTTTTTTAGTTTGTAAGGGACAATTTTTTTAGAAAATAGGAAGTCGCGTAATTTTACTCTCATATCTTTTGATTTTTTGTTTTTCGCTCACTCTCTTTTATTAGTAGAAAGTGGAAAGTGAAAAGAGAATAGAGTAAGGAATATTCTTGTGATATTTAGTGGGTTAAACTCTTTATTGCAAAAAACTTTTTACTTTTAACTGAATTTTGCGTGAGGGATGCGGAGGGCGGCGATGCCGGTACTGCCTTGTGGCCATTATAAAGGAGATAGATATTATGAGAGTAGCATCAAACGATTGAAAATAATGATAACAAAAGAACAAGGATGCCACAAGGATTGCCGAAGCGATAGCGAAGCCCGTAGCAGCCCGACCCGAACACACCACAGCCATGTGAAATTCTTTAAACGACATTTTTTGTCGTTTTGAAACAATAGTATATGATTATTTACAAAGTTCGGAAATGCTGTGGTGTGTGAGGGGCACGCCCAAATAAAAATAACAAATAAATTAAAGTGAAGCCCAATGATGATTGTTCATTTATTTGCATAGTATTTTTTGTATTATTGGGCGTATTAGTTTGGTTATGAAAAATATCTGGCTTTTATTTGTTGTGAGTTTGATAAGTGTGAGAGGTAGTTTTTGGGCTCAAATGAATTATCAGCAAAAGTATCAATTGATTCAGTCGTATTTGTTGCAAAGGGAGTATGAAAAGGCATTGCCTATTTTGCAAGAGGTTTATGAAGTAGCCCCTGATTATTGGTTTGAATCATATTTTCAAGCATTGGTGAGTACCAAGCGTTATAGCGATGCGGAAAAATTAATTGTGAAGCAATTAAAACGTTTTTCTAATAGAACGGATTATTATGTGTATTGGGGCTATTTGTATGCATTGCAAGAAGATACTAAAAAAGCGGATCAATATTATGAAAAGGCAATTCGTAAATTACCTAAGGATGTCAATGTGATTACATTGACTGCGAAGCAATTTTTGAAATATCAACGATTAGAAGATGCTTTGAAAGTATACGAAAAGGGAAGAGAATTGACGGGATATCCTTTTTATTATGAACGTGCAGAGATTTATCAGCAAACAAGGGATTTTAAGTCATTAATTAATTTGTATTTGGATGTGTTGTATTCTAATCCTGGAGAAATTTACAATGTTCAAAATCAATTGCAATCTTTGTTGACTTTTAATCCGGAGGATACGACGCAAATTTTACAACCTGTTTTGAAACAAGAATTAATTAAGCGTATTCAAAAATATCCTGATCATTCGGTTTATTCAGAGTTGCTAATTTATATTTTGACACAACAAGGAGAATATGAACAGGCATTTATTCAAGCACGTGCTTATGATAAAAGGAGTAATGATGAAGGTTTAAAATTATTTCAGTTTTGTCAATTATGTGCAAAGAATCAGCAATTTGCAGTAGCAGAAAAGTGCTTTGATGAAATATTGAAAAAAGGAAAATCAAATCCTTTTTATGAAAGTGCACGATTGGAATATCTTCAAAATAAGTATCAAAATATCGTTCATCAAATAAATGTTCCAAAAGATCAGGTGAATTCAATTAAAAATCAGTTGTATCAATACATTCAAGAGAATACTCATTCTTCTCTCATTTATCCTTTGGTTTTTGATTTAGTGGATATTTATTCTAAGTATTTAAATGAATATAACAAAGCGGATAGTGTATTAAATTCGTTTATTAATCAATCTTCTGTAAAGCCAGAAATTAAGGCAAGTATGAAATTAAAATTGGCAGATGTGTATGTGTTACAAAATAAATTATGGGAAGCAATGTTATTGTGTATGCAGGTTGAGAAGGATTTTAAGTACGAAGCGTTAGGACAAGAAGCCCAATTTAAACGTGCTTTAATTAGTTTTTATTCAGGTGAATTTAAGTTAGCCAAATCCCAAGCGGATATATTGAAAGGTGCCACATCTAAGTTTATTTCAAACGATGCAATGGATTTATCAATGCTTATATCCAATGCTCTGTTTGCAGATTCTACGGGGCTGTCATTAAAGTATTATGCAAAAGCAGATTTGTTATTATTTCAAAATAAATATGAGGACGCATTGGTAGTTTTGGACTCTATTAATTTACTTTTTACTAATCATTCGTTGGAAGACGATATTTTTTTTAAGAAGGCAAAAATTTTTGAACAAAAAAAAGATTGGAAACAAGCGGAACAAATGTATTTGAATATATTGAATTTTTATCCGCAAGAAATGTATGCGGATGATGCTGTATTTGAATTAGCAAAATTATATCAGTATCAACTGAATGATAAGCAAAAAGCAATGGAGTATTATTTGAAATTAATTACTGATTATCCGGGAAGTATTTATGTGCCAGAAGCAAGAAAAATGTATAGAATATTAAGAGGAGATGAATCTAATTAAAATTCCATCGTATTTAAATTCTATTTCTGTTTTTTATTGGAAAGCCCTTTATTTTATTGTGGCTATTATTGTTTGCTTGATAGAAGCAGAAGGGCGTAGTGATTTTGATATTTACTTGATGGCATCAAAGGATTTAATTCAGCACATTAATCCTTATAGTCATTCGTATATTGATGGTTACTATTATTACTATTCAATGTTGTTTGCTTATTTAATTTATCCATTTAGTTTTTTGGGATATTATTGGAGTACCTTTTTTTGGCTCTTATTCAATGCGTATTTGTTGTACAAGATTATTCAGCAAATAGCAGAATTTTTGGGTATTTTCAAATCGTTGAATAGAAAGACATTTGTGTTTTATGCGTTGTTGTTATTGTTTAATATCCGAACGATTCGTGAGAATTTTCATTCTGCACAGGTTACAATTTTGATTTTATTTTTGATGCTTTATTCACTAAAGTATTTGGTAGAAAATAAGGTTTGGCTTTCTGCATTATTGTTAGCATTAGCAGTAAATATCAAATTATTAGCATTACCTGTTGTGGTGTATTATTTTTATAGAGGGCAGTTTAAGATTATGGTGTATGTGGTTTTATTGGTGATAGCAATGTATCTTTTGCCTTTATTGTGGATGAGTAGTTCTTTTTATTATGAATGTATGCAGCAGTGGTGGATGAATATTAATCCTAATAATGACAAGCATTTGATAGATGTGGAAGAAAGAAGTTTTCATAGTATTACAACATTGATAAGTACTTTGTTTTTAGCCCATCCGCCAGATATGTATGCATTGCCTATAAGACGTTATATTATTGATCTTGATGTGCATCAAGTAAAATTGTTGATTCAGTTAGTTAGGATGATTTTGATAAGTTCAGTTTTATGGATTATCCGTGCATTCCCTTTTCAAAAAATAGAAAGTAAACATTATCTTTTTTTTGAATGGTCGTATGTGGTAGCACTTATTCCTTTGATATTTCCACATCAGCAGCATTATGCTTTTTTATTGCAGATGCCAGCCATTTCAATACTATTGTATGTAGCAATTCATCATAGATTGAACAAAATACAGGTGTTTGGATTAGTAGTTTTATTTTTATGTTTTAACTTAAAAATTTTACTTGGAATGTGGAATGATTATTATGATCATTATAAAATTTTGACCTATGGAGGATTAATAACATTAGTGCTAATGTTATTGGTTGATAAAGAAAGATTAAATGAACAGTGATATTAAAAAATGGGTGATTTGTAGTAATATTTTAGTCAATTTCAATGCAAATAAAACTTATCGTATTGATTAAACAACAAAAAAGCCCATCAATTTGATGGGCTTTTCATTCAGGTATTTTTTGTTTTTTTTATTTCACTAAGTTTTCAAACTCTGAGTTTCCTTTGAGTTTTAAGAATTCAGCATCATCTTTGGCGTATTGTTTTAGTGATGCATCTTTGTCAAATGCTAATTTTAAATTTTTAGTAACATCAGCAGTGTTGCCTTTTCTTGCAGCAGCAATGGCTTTTAAGTAATAAGAAACGGCTAAATCTTTATCATTGCTATTATCAATAGTATTATTAACAGCATCTGCTGATCCGCTTAATAATTGTGCTAATGCTTTGTTAAATCCATTAAAATCACCAAACGAAGATACTGCATCGCTGTATTTTCCATCGGCAATGTAAATGATGCCTTTGTTATAATTTACTTCTTTACCAGCACCGGCAGCTTTGTTGTAATAATCCATTGCTGCTTTTCTATTGTTCTTTTTAGCTTCAACGATTCCTAAGTTGTTGTACACAATAGGATTGCCATTAGATGTTTGTAATGCTTTTTTAAGCGTTGCTTCTGCTTCATTCGTTTTGTTGAGCATTAAAAGAACAGCACCAAGGTTATTAGATGTTCTCCAATCGTTTCCATATTTCTTTTCTGCGGCTTGGTAGATAGAGAGTTTAGTATTTAAATCTGTAAATAAATTAGCACCGTATAGTAATTCTTCGACAGATAAACTATCGGGTGCTGATTTACAAAGTGTTTTAATTTGTTCATCTGTTCTTGATTTTTTATCGGCTTGTAAGATAATTTCTGATCTTCTTAAGCGAGGTAAAATTTTATCTGCCAATTCTACATAAGTTTTAGAAAGGTTTTTAATTTCTTTTCTTCTTTGGTTAGGATCGGCGTACATTGATAAAACACGAATAATAATATCTTTGTCGGCCAAGTTAGATTGTTGAACTAATTCTTTGAATCCTTCCCAGTCCTCACGAGTTGTAACGATTTTGTATTGTTCTTTTTCTTTACCAAATTTGTTATTTTTGTCTTTGTTGATTTTTTTGAATTCTTCAATCATTGCTTTGATAGCACTGTTGGCTCTATCTTTTGCTAAATTTTCATTTTTAGATGTCTCACCATCGGGGGATGCAAAGGCAGATACTTCAATGCCTTTTAATTCATACCATTGACTTGCTAAGTAATTTTGTGCATTGGTTGTGAAGTTTTTCATTTCTTCACTTTTCATTTCAGAAGGGCGTACATCTGATCTATTTATGACATAATAAATATGTGTTGTTTGATTAGCGGGAACGGTTTTTACAAAATTATCTTTGGCAAAAAGAGGTTTTTCATCATGACGAACTAATAATGGAGTAATAATTGTTCCATCTCCAATTTCTACAGGATCTAATGCTTTGGTTTTAGATTTAAATCCTCCAATTGCTTTAATAACCACTTTTGCTTTTTTCATTCCGGGTTCATAAGCAATTTTTTCTGAGGTGTAACTAAATGAACCGCCTTTGTCATAACTTATTTTTTGTCCGCTACCTACGGCTTTTTCGCCAACCAATGTGATAGATTTTAATTCTTTTTCACCACCTTCGTATTTTATAACAGGAATTACAGTGGCTGTTACTTTTGTAGGGAATAATTTTGGATTAAATTTTCCAGATACTGAAAATTGAATGCTATCCCCGTGCATTTCAATGGGATTAGGGGATACATTATATACGATTTCTTTTTGTTTTTTAATCAACTTTTTCAATTGATTGCAAGATCCAAAAAATAAAACAGGTACTGTCAATGCAATACCAAATTTGTTAAGGTTTTTCATAGTGATAAATTTTAATTTTTTATTTATAGGGAATTAACTTAAAGAATTTACAAAAACTTGCAATTGAGATTTTAATCTGGCTGCTTTATTTTTATGAATGATGTTTCTTTTAGCCAGTTTATCAATCATTGAAATTACTTCTGGTAATTGTTTAATGGCTTCTGCTTTTGAAGTTAATGCTTTTAATTTTTTAATGGCAGTTCTTGTTGTTTTTGCATAGTATCTATTATGCAATCTTCTTTTTTCAATTTGTCTTGTACGCTTAATGGCTGACTTTAAATTTGGCATAGTAATTTTATTTTTCGGGGCAAATGTAATAAATTTTTTACTACACAAAATTTTTTTCTCTGGTTTTTTAATTTCACCTATTTTTGTCCCATAAAAATTAATTTTTATGAGAATTCACAATTTTGAAGAATATCAAAAAGTGTATCAATATTCTATTGAACATCCCGAAGATTTTTGGAATGAAATTGCTCAACATTTTCATTGGAGAAAAAAATGGGATAAAGTGTTAGAATGGAATTTCACAGAACCAAGAGTAAAATGGTTTATCAATGGGAAATTAAATATCACTGAAAACTGCTTGGATATCCCTGCCCAAAAGCATCCCGATAAAATTGCTTTTTATTTTGAACCCAATGACCCAAATGATTTATCTTATTCAATAACCTACAAAGAATTATTAGAAAAAGTTTGTCAATTATCGAATGCCTTAAAGGAAATAGGCGTCCAAAAAGGCGATAGAGTGGCTATTTATATGCCTATGATTCCCGAAGCCGTGATAGCAATGTTGGCATGTGCAAGAATTGGGGCTATACATTCGGTGGTATTTGGCGGATTTTCTGCACAATCTTTGGCAGATAGAATCAATGATGCAGAGTGTAAGGTTCTAATCACTGCTGATGGTGGAAAAAGGGGCAACAAAATTGTACATCTTAAACAAACTGCTGATGAAGCACTCCAACAAACACATTCTATAGAACATGTTCTTGTACTAAAACACATTGGTATTGAAATAAACATACAGCAGCCCCGTGATATTTGGTGGGATGATATTGTTTCTAAGCAATCTACTTATTGTGAACCAGAAATAATGGATAGTGAAGATATGTTGTTTATCTTATACACTTCGGGAAGTACAGGAAAACCTAAGGGCGTAGTGCATACAACGGGCGGTTATATGGTATATACTGCTTATACCTTTTTGAATGTATTTCAATACGACCCAGAAGATATTTATTGGTGCACCGCTGATGTAGGTTGGATAACAGGACATTCGTATATTGTTTATGGTCCTCTAATCAATGGTGCTACATCTGTTATTTTTGAAGGTATTCCTACTTATCCGGATGCAGGAAGATTTTGGGCAATAGTAGATAAATACAAAGTAACGCATTTTTATACTGCACCTACCGCTATTCGTTCATTAGAAGCATTCGGAACAGATATTATTAAGCAATACTCTTTAGAAAGTTTAAAAGTGCTTGGCAGTGTGGGTGAGCCCATCAATGAAGAAGCGTGGGAATGGTATCACAAAAACATTGGCAAAGGAAAATGTCCTATTGTAGATACTTGGTGGCAAACAGAAACAGGGGGTATTTTAATATCACCTTTAGCACACATTACACCCTTAAAACCTTCGTATGCTACTTTACCACTACCAGGTATTCAACCTATCATAGTAGATGAAAAAGGAAATGAATTAAAAGGTAATAACGTAGAAGGGAATTTATGTATAAAATTTCCTTGGCCTTCCATAATCCGAACAACTTATGGCAATCACGAAAGATGCCGTCAAACTTATTTTTCTACTTACCCAAATCTTTATTTTACTGGAGATGGATGCAAAAGAGATGCCGATGGCTATTATAGAATAACGGGAAGAGTAGATGATGTAATTAATGTATCTGGTCACAGAATAGGAACAGCCGAAGTAGAAGATGCTATCAATCAACATCCTGATATTGTAGAAAGTGCAATGGTAGGATATCCGCATCCAATCAAAGGACAAGGGATTTATGCTTATGTTGTACCTGTAAGACCTATTGACGATGTCAAAAAACTACATAAAGAAATTAATGGGTTAATCACCAAAATTATTGGTCCTATTGCCAAAGCCGATGTGATTCAAGTTGTTTCGGGTTTACCTAAAACCAGAAGTGGAAAAATAATGCGTCGTATTTTGAGAAAAATTGCTGAAGGCGAGACCTCTAATTTAGGTGATACTACTACGCTTTTAGACCCTTCAATAGTAGAAGAAATTAAACAAGGCAAGTTTAAAAGCCAAATGTAATTTTAGTGGTTAATTGTATTGGGATTGAATGTGTGGAATATTTAATGCGTGATGAAAAGGGTTTAATCAATTTATTTTAACTAATTTACTTTAAGTTTTTCGTATCTTTCTGTAATGATTCATTACCTAAAAATTGCATTTCTTAGTTAAAAGTTCAGAAGTAAATATTAAAATATGGAACAAAATTTTAGGAAAGACGAGTTTGTATTATCGAATTATTCAAATTACATAGAAAAATTTAAGGTATTTGTAAATATTGTATTTGATGAAATGAATGACTTTTTATTAAATGAGTTGAATTATAGTATTAAACAAATTGAATTAGAGTATAATGAGGAAGAAAATGATGGTGAGGGA
>JAOAIP010000021.1 GCA_026414605.1 Bacteroidia bacterium | reverse complement strand
CTTACAATTTTTCTAAAAACTGCTTGTTTGAGTAGAGTTTTCTATAAATATTTACTCATACATCTATTTATTTTTCCAAGATTAAAATTTTATTTATATTTGCACCATCAAAAAGTTGCATTTGTGACTTGAATTCACCTTGTGGTTGGCATAATGAAAATACAAACGGTACTTGTACTACCTATAAAGTTGGTGAAGGTTATTATACAAGCGCTAATCCATTATTTACTGGTTATCACAAATATGGGTTAGAATGGAATACTGATAGAATTATTTTTTACTTTGATGATGTTCCATTTTATTCTTCCTATAATCACCCTAGCTTAATAATGGATCCTCAAAGGGTTGTAATTGACTTGCAAATTGATATTGGTGTTGCTGATTTTAATTCATCAATAACCTTTCCCCAATACATGAAGGTTGATTATTTTAGATATTATCAATTACGTAAAGATTGTAGCACGGATGTTGTAATTAACAATAATACTGATTTAAGCAATTATATATTTTCTGTAAAAAGAAACATAATAATCGGTGATGGAACTAGTACAATAGGCTTAAATTCAGGAGATATTAAAACATTTAGGGCAACAAATGAAACAACAATTAACGGAGACTTCACTGTTCCTATTGGTAGTGAGTTAAATATTATCCCTACTCCATGCAATTAGTCAAAATTTATTAACCTAAAAAATTAAACAGATGAAAACAAATATTAAAATATTATTAGTGCTTGTATCAAGTATTATTATTTCAAACAAAAGTAATGCTCAATTAAAAGTTAGAACAGATGGCACGGTTAAAATTGGCACACAATCTCCACTTCCCCAAGGTGGAATGCTAGAAATCACAGGAATAAATCAAACATTAGAAGCAAGAATTTTTTCTAGCTCTGCAAACATCTCCAGATTTTGGACAATTAATTCAGTTTTTGCATTTGGTTTTGGAATAGACCAAAATGGGTTAGGTCAAATATTTAGAAATATAAATTCGCCAAGTTCTATTATGACTTTTAATTCAAACGGAGATTTTGGTATAGGAAGAACCCCGTCATACAAGCTTGATGTAAATGGCAACATCCGTGTTAATACAACAATCTATACATCAGATTCTTTATTAAAATCTAATATTACTCCTATATTAAAGGAATCAAGTAAAATTTATAAATTACGAGGTATATCATATAACTATAATAATTCTTTACTATCAGATGAAAATATAGTACAAACTGAAACAATGAACCCAAATAAACAAATCGGGAAGAAGGTAGAATATGATAAAAGAATTCATTATGGTTTTGTTGCTCAAGAAGTAAAGAAAATTTATCCTGAATTGGTTTATAAAGATAATAATGGAATATTGGGGATTGATTATGTTGCATTTATTCCTCTTTTAGTTGAAGAATTAAAAAAACAAAATGAAGTAATTAAATCGTTAAAGCAAGATATAAATGCATTAAAGGAAATGTCTTACTCAAATTTTTTACCTACAATAAAAGACACCTCTAATGGAGAATTATTCCAAAATATTCCAAATCCATTTAATGAAAATACAACCATTAAATTCAAAGTATTGAATAGTGTAAATTCAGCTACTTTATGTTTATATGACCTGCAAGGCAAACAAATAAAAAGTTTTGCAATTAATCAAAGAGGAGAGTCCTCCATAACAATAGAGGGTTCAGAATTAAATCCCGGATTATATTTTTATTCTTTAATAGCTGATGGTAAGATTATTGACACGAAGCTAATGGTTCTTACAAATTAATTTTAATTCTAAAATATTTTATCAGTATAGATGATAAATTTTTTTATTTCAGATTGCTGTACAATGAAAAAAATAAGTTTATTAATCATAGGGCTGATTTTTTTATTATCCTTTCGTTTTTATTCTTCATTATTCTATCCTCTTCTGAATTCTGACAACGCTGTAACTATATTAATGGTTTATTACTTTAAACTGCCAAATGACCTTTATTTTTGGGGACAAGACAGAATGGGAAGTATCATTCCTTTAATTGGTCAAATTCCCTTCAAAATATTTAACATATCAGCACTTACTTCTGAAGCCATTGTACATTATTTAATCCTGCTATTAGGATTTTTTTCATTTTCTCATTTTTTAAAATCCTATTTTTTAAAAATTGTTTTTGCAATTATCTGGTTTTTTCCTCCAATGAGATTAATTGATGTAACTCAATTTGCATTTGGAATACATTATAGTTTAATAGCGATGGCTTGTTATTTATTTGATTATTATCAAAAAGAGAAAATTCAGAATAATCTGCTTTTTCGTCACTTAATTCTTTCAACAATAACACTACTTCTTATAATGTCAATTTGGGTATCTGATATGGCATTAGTTAGTGTTTTTATATTGTTAGTAATTCAATTATATTTTTATTTGAAAACAAATAAGTTTTATTTCTCTTTATTCAAAAAGATAGAATTGTATCATACATTAATAGGCGTTCTATTAGGTTACTTGTTTATTCATTATGCAAAAAATACTGCACCGAATAGACAAGATTATACTATTTTAAGTGATATTAGTACTATAAAACAAACTGTTATCATTTTTTGGAATACTATTTTAGATTTTTTTAAGTTTAAATCTAATGAACCTTTTACAAGTGTATATTCTTATTTTGTAATAATTATTTTAGTATTATTATTTATTCAACTTAAAAAGCTTAGATTAAGTAGCACTGCAAAAAAATGGGTTTTATTTTTTCTTTTTGATGCCGCTTTCCTTTTCGGAATAATAATAATATCTGATTGGACTTTTTTAAATGGTGTTCCACGAAGGTATTTTACCTGTACTTATATTTCTCTTTCTTTTTCGGTTTTATTGCTATTAGATAATTTAAATATTTCAAAAAAGCATATTAATATTTTCAATGTGCTTTTAATGATAACAGTGGTGATTGGGGGTATAGGAACGATCTATAATATAAAATATATTTGGCCTAAAAGAATGACGCCTAGAGTTGAATTTTCCAGAGAATTTGAAAAATTAGGAAAAATTGGAGTAATATCTGAATATTGGAATTCTTATATTACTTCATGCACCAATCCGGACTTGATTAAGGCAACTCCTCACGATTCAACCTGGGCTGTGAGAAATTATGAAATGGTAGAGCGGGTTTTTGAACAAGAAAATATTTATATAATTAAAGATATGTGGTTGCAGAGTTTTCCTGATACAATCATTGAATTTGGAAGGATTTTATTAAAAAATGGTAATGAATTTAGAATTGGCGATTGTGATGTTTGTAAATATAAAAAACAAACTCCTTCTCATAAAAACTAAATTTTCTTGATTCAATCGACCGCTCAAACATCATAAAAGTGCAAACAGCAAAACAAACAGAACAACATAATTGATATTAGATGATTTCTACAGACATGGGAGAGTAGGTCAGCACCAACTTTCAAAATAAAAAACCTCGGTTCAATCCGGGGTTTTTTGTTTTAAATTCATTAATTTGGAAATAGAAAAATAGAAAAGATAATGTTTTTTGCTTATGATTTTCACTATTGTCCAAAGTGTTTTTTGATATTATATGAAAAATATCAATAGTAATAATGAAAATCAGAGATGAAAAAAGAGGGGTTTCTTATTCAATCTTTCAAAATTTAATTTATGATAATCAATTTTGTAATTTTTTTATTAACAATTATTTTGGACAATAGTGATTTTTCAAAAAGAACACCAAGGTTGCATAATGTTCGCAATAGCATTTTTTTAATTACATATCCATATATTTACTTTATGTTCTTTGCGTGAATTTTTTATACCATTTATGGTTTAATTTAAGGTCTCTAAATAATATATTATTATTATTATAGTATTAGTTAGTGTATTTTTGCCGGAAAAATTAAAGTTAATAAAAAATATTGTTTCATAAATGATAAGGTATTTTTTGATATTGCATTTTATTGTTTTTGTATGGGGATTTACGCCTGTGTTGGGTAGATATATTACCTTAGATGCTTGGCAATTAGTTTGGTGGCGATTGACGATGATTGTGCCTGTATTATTTGGATATTTATATTTTCAAAAAAAAGCAGATGCATTCCCGCAGAGAAAACACTTATTTAAGATGGTTTTAATAGGATCTTTGATTGCTTTTCATTGGGTTTGTTTTTATGGAGCGATTAAGGTTTCTAATATCTCTATCACGATGGCGGCTTTTTCATCGGCGACTTTGTTTACATCTATTATTGAACCGGTTTTTTACAAAAGAAAAATTAAAGTGTATGAATTATTGTTGGGTATTTTGGTAATGATAGGGATTTCAATTATTTTTTCTTTGTCTTTGGAATATAAATGGGGGTTGATATTAGGACTATTGGCAGCAGTATTGTCTTCGGTATTTTCGGTATTAAATAGTTTATTAGCCCGAGAAGTTTCTTCTGTTCAAATATCCACTTATGAATTATTTTTTGGGTGGATAGTATTGAGTATTTTTTTGTATGTAGGAGGATATTTTAATGGTCATTTTTTTAAGGTAGATAGTACTAATTTTATTGGATTGTCTTTGTTGTCTTATGTTTGTACTGCTATTCCTTTTATAGTGGCTATTGATTTGACAAGACATATTAGTCCCTATACGATAAATTTGACAGTTAATTTAGAAAGTATTTATGGGATAATATGGGCAATGCTTATTTATAAAGAAAACAAGTATTTACATTTTGGTTTTTATGTGGGATTATTGTTGATTTTATTGTCTATTTTCTTGAATGCTTATTTTAAGAAAAGATATTCATAAGTTTTTAGGTTTCATTTTAAAATCTCAAAGGATATCGGAAATTTAATTTTTGTAATTGGAAGTTATTGGGGTTTTAATTTTACTACTTATTGGTAAAAAGTTTTAAGTATGAAAGTAGAAAGGAATATTTTGCGATAAAGTGATTTAAAATTTTTCTAATCAAAAAATTTTTTACTCACCAATATCTTTGTGAGTTTTGTATATTTTTTTCTTTGTAACCTTTATGTTTTTTTGAGGTAATTCAATAGAAATTAAATTTTAATAAAAATTATGTATTTTTTAACAACTAAAATGCAATAAATTTTATTTATATTTGCGTCAATAAAATTTAAGTATATGAAAAAATTATTAATGATTGTAGCAATCGGCGGTTTTATCGCTGGAACAAATGCAATGGCTATCAACGCTAAATGCGGTGATGACAAAGACAAAAAATGCAGTAAAGAATGCAAAGAAAAATGCAAAAAAGAAGGTAAAGATTGTAGCAAAGAAAAATCTTGCTGCAAAGCCGAAGCAAAAGATACTAAAAAAGCATGCTGCAAAAAAGGTGAAAAACACGAAGAAACTAAACCAGCCAACGAACAAGGAAAATAATCCATTAGTTCTTAATTATGATAAAATGGCTTTCATTCATTTATGAAAGCCATTTTTTGTTTTAAATTAAAATTGTATAGAAAATTAAATTTATTAAATGCTTCAATTCTGGTCTGTTTAGTTTTATTATTCAACATATAATACCATTCCTTTTAAATACTCGCCTTCTGGAAAATTAGGAATAACAGGATGATCAGCAGGTAAGTGAAGATATTCTAATATCTTTATTTTACGTTTACTTTCAAAGCAAGCCGCAAAAATAGTATTATAAAATAATTGTTTATCCACTACACCAGAACAAGAAAAGGTAAACAAAAATCCACCACTTTTTATTTTTTGTAATGCTAATGTATTTAAACGCTTATATGCTTGAACAGCCGTGTGTTTATGATGTACGCTCTTTGCAAACGCAGGAGGATCTAATACGATAATATCGTATTTGTCTTTCTCAACATTTTTCAAAAACTCAAATACATCTGCTACATAAGATTGATGGATAGAATCAAAGCCGTTTAAGTGCATATTTCTTTTTGCCCACTCTATGGCTTTTTCTGAACTATCTACAGAATGTACTTCTTTGCATTGTCCTGCTGCTGCATAGACCGAAAATCCCCCTGAATAGGCAAATGTATTTAATACTACTTTGCCTTTTGAATACATTCTTAAACATTGTCTGTTATTTTTTTGATCTAAAAAGAAACCTGTCTTTTGCCCTTCTCTCCAATTGACATAAAATTGTAATCCATTTTCTAAAATAATAGTGTCATTTGGAATGTCTTGATTTTCTTGGTCTTTACACCATTCAGAAACATCATAAATGGATTTATAGTGTTCTTTAAATACATATTGAAGGGCTTGAATTATATGGGCTTTTTGTTGATAAATAAATTCAGTATGTGCTTGAAAAACAAAATATCCATTGTAATTATCAATGATTAGTCCTGGGATTTCATCGGCTTCTGCAAATATCAAACGATAGGCATTTGTGGTTGAATTAAAAGCATTTATATGTTGTCTGTAATGATAAGCATTTTCAATTTTTTTTATCCAAAAGTCAAGGTTAATAATTTCTTCCTTAAAACTTAATATCTTGACAGCAATGCTACTGTTTTGATAATAACCAGTTGCTACTACTTGTCCTTTTTGATTGCAAACATATACGGGGCTATTGTGCCATTGATTGTTTAATTTTTCTAATGCTCCCGAAAAAATCCAAGGATGCTTTCTATGAAAAAATTCTTCTTTTTTTAAGTAAACTTTTGGATACATTGCTTGATAAAAATTTTTAGTTTGAAATTATTATATTTTGTTGTATATTTGTTATTGTGAGAAATTTATGTTTTAAAATGAATTTTTTCAACTAATCGCTAACTACAAAAATTAAGCATTAACTACTAATCATTAAAAATAACGTTTGTTTCAATTTGTAGTTTATTTAAGGAATAAAAAAATCCGGTAGTGTCTTTCATCAGTTCTGCGTAGTTACCTTGTTGAACAATTTTACCATTTTGTAATACAATGATATTATCAGCATTTTTGATAGTAGATAAGCGATGAGCAATGATAATAGATGTTCTGTCTTTCATTAATGTTTCTAATGCTTCTTGAACAATATTTTCACTTTCGGCATCCAGATTAGATGTTGCTTCATCTAAAATGAGTATTGTTGGGTTGCGAAGGATGGCTCGTGCAATAGCAATTCTTTGCCTTTGACCACCTGATAATTGAATGCCTCTATCTCCTACAATAGTATTAAATTTGTCAGGAAACTGCATAATAAAATCATAAGCATTGGCTTTTTTGGCGGCATCAATAATTTCTTCTTCAGTAGCAAATACATTTCCGTATTTGATATTATCGTAAATTGTTCCACCAAATAACATTGTATCTTGGGGAACAATAGCAATGTGCTGTCTATAAAAGGTCAAATCGTAAGTACTATAATTTTTTCCATCTACATAGATATTTCCTTTATCCGGTTCATAAAATCTCAATAATAATTGAGCAATGGTACTTTTTCCACTACCACTGCTTCCTACCAGTGCAATTTTTTGTCCTGCTTGGATAGTAAATGAAATATCTTGTAATACTTGGAACTCTTTTCTTGATGGATATGCAAAGTAGACATTTTCAAATACAATGTCTCCTTTTAATACTCTTGGTAATTTGAGATTTTGCTTGGGTTGAATATCAATAGTTTCTATATCTTTGTGTAATAATTGTAGTAATCTATCGTTTGCTCCCAATGCTCTTTGAATGGATGCAATTTGTTCAGGCAATCCTCCTAATGAACCTGCAACAAATAATGAAAGCATCATAAACTTTCCAAATTGTTCTGCTGTAATAATACCATCGTTTTTTAATAACAACATTTTCCATAAAATAAAAAACACCGTTCCAAAAATCACAGAAATGATGAATGCAAAAAATATACCTCTCAAAATGCCATATTTTATGCCCTTTTGACGAATGTTAGTTGTTTTTTCGGTATATCGTTTTACTTCATACCATTCATTAGTAAAAGATTTTACATTTAATATACCTGTAAATGCTTCGCCTACTATCACATTGCTTTCTGCAATTAAATCTTGAAATTGTTTTGAAAAACTTCTAATTCTTTTTCCGAAAATTAAAGTAATAACAATCAACAATGGCACCATCAATAAAAACCATTTAATGATTTCCCAAGAAGTATAATAAAATAAAAGAATAATTCCACCAACGCCAATAATGGATTGCCGAATAAATTCTGCAACATTGATTGTAAAAGCATCGGATATAACATTAATATCGGTGGCAATACGACTGCTTAACTCTGCACTTTGGTTGTTGTAAAAAAAATCCATTGGCATACGAATAATTCTACTAAAAGCATCGTCACGCAATTTTTTCAAAATACTTTCTGTAACTTGTGAAAAAAAGTATACACGCATAAAAGAGAAAAAACCTTGCAAAATCAAAATTAGTAATAAAATTTTTCCTACTTCAAATAATTGATGTCTCATTTCTTCGGCAGATAGACCTGTTTCACCAAAATATCCTATCATTTTTCCGGAAACCAAAGGAAATACTAATCCTACCGATGCGGTGCCAAATAAAAAAAACATTCCTGCAAAAAACTTCCATTTTTCATTTTCTAAATAACTTAATAAATAAAAGGATTTTTTAATGTTTTCCCAAGTTAATTCTGCTTTTGGAATATCGTCTTTATCTTTACTTTTTACTCTTAATGCTGACTTTGCCATTTAAATCATTTTATTTGCTGCAAAGATAGGAATTAAAAAGAGTATGTGATTTAGAATAAAATAGGTTTGAGATAGTGTTGTTATGCAGAGTGCACATATTTGATTGTCCTAAATGTATCTTTACTTCATTGTGTGAATTTTTCTTTTAATATGTTGTGCGATGTTTTATGCATAAATTATAACGAAAATTTATTTTAATATCCCTAATAAAAAAATAAGTAAATTTGCCCCTGCTATTAGGGTTTCTCATTACAATGAGAATTAAAAGGGAATCAGGTGAAAGTCCTGAACTGTGCCCGCAGCCGTGAGTTCCATAAAATTCTTTGGTCAATGTTTCTTGCCAGTGTTCTATAATTGGAATGCGAAGGCGACCAAAGAGGAACAAGTCGGAAGACCTGCCTTAGTAGCATCTACATTGCGGCTTTCGGGAACAAAAGCACGCAACTATCTTAATTTTAGGTAGTTTTTATTCCCGCAAACTGCAAATGATTATTCTCATTACATCATTTGCAATGAACAAATTTTATTACATATTTTATATTTTATCTTTTATCTCATTTTTGAGCATTGCTCAAAATTTGAAGGATACTATTGATTTACAAGAAATAGAAGTATCTGCATCAAGATTTAAAAATCATTTTTTTCAATCAGGGAAAAAAATACAAGAAATAGATAGTATTCAAAAAGAATTTTTTTCAATGAATAGTGTGTCAGACATATTAAATTATGGAACATCGGTGTTTGTGAAAAATTATGCACCAGGTGCTATTGCTTCTACTTCTATTCGTGGGGGAAATGCTCAACAAACAGCAGTGCTTTGGAATGGTGTCAATATTAATCATCCTATGTTAGGACAAGCCGATTTTTCGCAATACATCACAGCATTATTTGATCATATCAATATAGAATATGGGGCATCCAGTGCGTTGTGGGGAAGTGGGGCAGTAAATGGAAATATCCAATTGGATAATACTTTTTCGTCGCAATTTTTGAGCGACATAAAATGTCGTTTTGGAAGTTTTAATACTTACTCGTTATTTGGTAAAATCAATCTTGCAAAGCAAAAATTTCAAACTTATGTAAAGCCCTATTATGTGTATTCAAAAAATGATTATTCAATAGGTGATAGTTTGAAATTAAAGAATGCGGATTTTTCAATTCAAGGATTAATGGGCGGAGTATCTTATCAATTCAATGCTTATCATCATATTCAATGGCATTCTTGGTATAATGAGAATAATAGACATATTCCTAATAATTATTTCTTTAATAATTACGCTGCCAATCAATGGGATAAAAATTTTAGAAATACACTTCAATACACTTATACTAAAAACAAAATAAAAACGGATTTGAAATTTAGTTATTTAAATGATGTATTGAATTACAAAGATACTTTGGCTCGCATTAATTCTTATAGTAATGTTCATACGTTTCAAACAGAAGAGATTGGTTATTTTTCAATATCAAACAATGCATCTTTATCTTTTGGACATCAATGGGTTTACAATTTAGCATTGACTAATAATTATTTGAACAATGAATATTTGAATAGACATTCTGTATTTGCAGGATGGAAGCAGGATTTGAAAGGATTTTGTTACAATATCATTATACGCAAGGAATGGGCAAATATAAGGTCTCAAATACCTTTTACAGGAAATGTGGGTTTTGAATATCAATGGTTTTCATTTTTGAAATTAAAAGGACAAGCGTCCTTGTTTTATCGTTTGCCTACTTTGAATGATTTGTTTTGGAAAGGCAGTGGTAATAAAGATTTAAAACCTGAAAGTGGCTATCATTATGAAGGTGGAATAGTGTGGGATTTTATAGTATCATCCATAAAATTAAAGATTCATAGTGAAATGACGGCTTTTAACAAGTGGACAAAGAATTGGATAATATGGTTGCCCGGAGGCAGTGGACAACCTGTTCCAAAAAATATAGCCGCAGTATGGAGTAGAGGCACGGAAACAGATAATTATTTATTAGTAAAGACATCAAGTGGATTTATGCAAATTGGAATGAGTTCTGCTTATGTATTATCTACTATTGAAAAGTCAGATTTGGAGAATGATGCATCTATTGGTAGACAACTTATTTATACACCACGTTACAACATTAATGGATATTCAAAATTCAAATTCAAGAACTTTATTTCGTTAATCACTTATCAATATGTGGGCTACCGATTTGTTTCTTCAGATAATTTGCAATGGTTAAAACCATATTCTGTTATCAATTTTTCAGGAGGGTATCATTTTAAATTTTATAGACATACTATACAATGTATAGTTGGTATAAATAATATACTGAATACTTCTTATATGATAGTATCACAAAGACCGATGCCAGGAAGGAATTATTTTTTACAAATAGATTGGAATTTTAGATAACTCACCTTCTTTTATTAGTAAAAAGTTGAAAGTAGAAAGTGGAAAGTAGAAAGCGGAATGAGAAAAGAGTAAGGAATATTCTTGTGATATTTAGTGAGTTAAATTCTTTATTGGCAAAAAACTTTTAACTTTCTACTTTCAACTTTTAACTGAAGTTCGCGTGAGGGATGCGGAGGGCGGCGGCGAACGAAGTGAGCCGCCGGCACTGCCTCGCCTTCGTTTGAGAGCGTCATTGCGAGCCCTTTTTAAAGAAAGGGCGAAGCAATCTCTTACAGCAGTCCGTCATCGCGATGGGCAAAGCCCGAAGCAATCTCGTGTGGGGTAGTGGGAATTCCTTTGAGATTGCTTCACTTCGTTCGCAATGACGGGTGCCTGAAAACGTTCGCAATGACGATAAGGCGAGGATTGCCGAAGCGATAGCGAAGCCCGTAGCAGCCCGACCCGAGCACACCACAGCCATAAGTAATTTTTTAAACGACATTTTTTGTCGTTTTGAAACAATTGAATAAATACTTTCAAAGATTAGAAATGCTGTGGTGTGCGAGGGGCACGCCCAAATCAAAAAATAAAAAACGAAAATTAACCATCAAAACCATACAACTATGAGAAAACAAATCCTGACTGCAGCAGCACTAATGAGTGCTATGACAATGAGCATTTCAACTTATGCTCAAACGTACATTGAAACCTTTGAAGGGTTTTCATTGCCCACTAATTCGTATTACAAAGATACCACAGGGGCAGATTGGCAGACAACTAATGCCATTTTTAGGTATAATTGGGATAATTCTTGGAATTATTGGAGTGGAGGTTCTGCATATACTAATGTCAATGACTCCACGAATGGCACCTATTCTAATCTCTATGGATGTATTGCTTACAAAGGTTACAGCAACTCTAATTATTATGTAACGGCACAGAATTATGCAACAGTTGTATTAAAATCGCCGTATCAAATTGTAGATGGCTTTTATGTAACAAATACGACTTATGCAGCCAAAGTAATGAGATATGGTAATATGTTTTCAAGAGCATTTGGAGATACAACAGGAACGCATTGCGGCTGCCCACAAGGTTCTTATCCTGATTGGTTTAAACTTACGATTAAGGGCTACAAAAATGGTACATTAGTGAATGATAGTGTGGAATTCTATTTGGCAGATTATCGTTTTTCTAATAATGCACAAGATTATATTGTGTGGAATTGGCAATGGGTAGATTGTAGTACATTAGGACAAGTGGATAGTGTTCAATTCTTTTTATCATCGTCTGATACTGGACCTTATGGAATGAATACACCCGCATTTTTTAGTATTGATAATTTTAAGACATCTGGTACTGCAGGTATTAAGAGTAATCTTTCCTTAAATAGTAGAGTATTTCCAAATCCTGCATCTGATAAGATAATGATAAGCGTAGCAGAAACTAATGAGTATAGTATTCGCATTTTGAATGTGTTGGGTCAAGTGATGTATCAAGAGAGTCAAAAAATTTCATCTCATCAACCATTAGAATTGAATATTCAAAATTTTGAAAATGGAAGTTATATTGTAGAATTATCAAGTGGTGATAAAATGGCCAAACATTTAATCATCAAGCAATGAAGATCGTATTGAATTTTTTATTTTGCATAGGATACTTACAGGTCGCCGCACAATTTGCGGGACCTGTAGGAAGTCCTAATACTACGGCTATTCACAAAGATAGTAGTGTATTTGTAGCGTGGGCAAAGTCTTGTAAGGTTGTGCGTGGATATATGGATATTAGCAATCCATCCTTGGGATATGCATCTTATGGTGATAGCACAAAAGCCATTGGAAAAGCAGATGGTACGGGGGTTGTAAGTTTAGGAGATGGGGGCTATGCAATACTTACATTTACTAATCCCATTACAGATGGTCCTGGTTGGGATTTTGCAGTATTTGAAAATTCATTTAATGGTACATTTTTGGAATTAGCATTTGTAGAAGTGAGTAGCGATGGAGTAAATTTCTTTAGGTTTCCTGCTGTGAGCAATTTGCCAACAAGTCCGCAATATGATAATGCAGCAAATATGGATTGCAGTAAGATTAATAATTTAGCAGGAAAATATCTGGCAAATTATGGGACACCTTTTGATTTGCAAGAATTAGCAGGTATATCGGGATTGGACATTCATCACATTACGCATATAAAAGTAATAGATGTAGTAGGAAGTGTTAATCCGATGTATGGTAGTTTTGATAGCAATGGAAATATCATCAATGACCCTTGGCCTACGCCTTTTGCTTCTTGTGGCTTTGACCTTGATGCGGTAGGAGTGATACATCAAGCAGTTACAGGTATTGTTAGTGTAGCAGAAAAAGTATTTGTAAACATTTATCCTAATCCATTTGTAGATGAAATTAAAATTCAAAAAGAATATCCATCGCCAATAAGTTTTTATTTATTTAATGAAAATAGTGAGTTGATAATGAAGCAAGAGATTAAGGAAGATATTCAAAGTGTTGATTTATCAATGCTTTCAAGTGGTGTATATTTTGTGGTTATTGAAAATGAAAATGAACGTAAAATGATTAAGTTAATAAAACATTGATTAAAGATTATGAGAGAAAGAAGTATATTGAATCATAGAAATAAATTGTGTAATTATTTGATTGTTAGTGCGTTTTTGATTTTGTTTTATTCTTGTGTAAAAGATAAGCCCAATGTACAAAGCACAGGGAATATAAATATATCTGCTACTCACAAAGTATACATTACTAATGAAGGAAATTTTATGTATAATAATTCATCTGTGAGTTTTTATAATCCTGATACAAAGCAGGTCGTGCAAGACATATTCAAAGCACAAAATCCAAATATTACTTTAGGTGATGTGTGTCAAAGTATTCAAAAGATTGGTAATAATTTTTATTTAGTTGTAAATAATTCAAATAAAATTGTTATAGTTAGTGCAGATGATTTCAAATATCAGCAAAGTATTACGGGCTTTGTATCCCCGAGATATATTTTACCTGTATCTTTTAGCAAAGGATATGTAAGCGATTTGTACGCTAATAAAATTGCAGTAGTGAATTTAAGTACAAAAAACATTGTATCTTATATTCCTTGTCCTGGATGGACAGAAAAGATGATTCAATTTTACAATAAAGTATTTGTAACTAATTTGTATAAAAATTACTTGTATGTTATAGATGTTTTGAGCGATGCCATCATTGATAGCATTTATGTTGGGAAATATGCAAGTGGTATAGTATTAGATAAGAATGAAAATTTGTGGGTATTGAGTAGTGGAGAATCCAGTAGCAATCAATTGCCAAAATTACACAAGATAAATCCTGTTACTCATCAAGTTTTGATCACTTTTACATTCAGTTCGGCTGATCATCCAAATAATTTAGTCATTGATGCAGCAAGAGAAAATTTGTATTTTATCAATCAACACATTTACAAAATGAGTATCACTGCTACGCAATTGCCTACACAATATTTCATAGCATCTCAAAATAACAATTTTTATTCAATGGAATGGAATGCTGTATTAGATGAATTATATGTGAGTGATGCAATGGATTATGTTCAGAATTCTACCATTTATAGATATAATAAAAACGGACAATCAATTCATACTTTCAAAGCAGGTATTAATGCATCCGGATTTTGGATGGAGTAATGATAAGAGGAATGTTTTCAATCATTTCAAAAATGAATAAAACGGAATTTTTTTGAGGTGTTAGTGTCTATAATATTGTGATAAGGATGGACTTTAGTCCATTCAAAATAATTTACTGACTCTTATTTTCTTTTTGTAAATATTCTAATCGTAATTGCTTTGATGTTTTTCTGCTACCATCGTGGCTCCATCCTGGAGGACCAAATATGTACATCAATTTATCTTTTAATGTAGGTGCTCTTCTTACATCTTTAATCATTTCTATCCATTCGTGAAAAATAAGTGTAAAAGGATCGTCTTTTTCCAATGGCTTGGTTAATCCATATTCTACTTTTTCGTGTTCTTGTTCAAATGTGCCAAATAATTTGTCCCAAATAATTAATAACATTCCCATATTCCTATCTAAATAAGGAATGTTTTTTCCGTGATGCACTCTATGATGTGAAGGCGTTACAAAGATATATTCCAACCATCCTAATTTTCTAACAGTTTGTGTGTGCACTAATATCCCAAATATCTGTGTTGCCGAATAAACGAGCATAATATCTATACCTTTAAACCCCAATAGCGTCAAAGGAATGTAATAAATAAATCGATACAATGGTTGAAATACTGAAGATCGAAAACCTACAGTTAAATTAAACTCTTCACTATTATGATGTGTGGCGTGAATAGCCCAAAATAAGCGACAATTGTGATCTACATAATGTAACCAATAAAACATAAAATCCTGCCCAATAACCAACCAGAACCAATACCAAAAAGAACTTTTAATCTCTATAAAATGAAATTGATAAAAATAATTTAAT
Source organism: Bacteroidia bacterium (assembly GCA_026414605.1). Classification (GTDB taxonomy): domain Bacteria; phylum Bacteroidota; class Bacteroidia; order B-17B0; family Aurantibacillaceae; genus BPGX01. Next base: position 85,541 of record JAOAIP010000021.1, on the reverse strand, counting down.
ACCCACAAACAAACACCACGCATTAGTATGTCTAATAGAGCATTCAAAGAACTTAATAAGATATTATGAAATGTGCCCTTTACTGAATATAGTTTGAGATGATGAAAATGACTATAAAGTATTTCTGCTAATATCACTACAATATAAATAGGAAAAGACCACATTACAATCAAGGACTCTTTGAATTCTATCATAAATTTTTAAAATTTTGGAGGCACAAATTTACAGGAATTATCTTATTTTAAGTAATTAGAATTGAATAGTTTAATTATTTACGAACTACTTCTCTTTTGACTTTGTAATATACATTCCTTTCTTGCAAATAATTCATTACATAATTAAAAACATCTTTTTCATTCGCAATAAGTTCAGGAGGATAAACACCTTTTTGAGAAAATTTCTTATCTAAAATTAAATTTGCCATTGCAGCACAAGTAAATCCTGTTGTGCGAGACATTGAAGAAAATCCTGTGTTTTTATCATATCGGTCAAATAAATCATAAGTATAAACAACATCTTCGTCTTTTTCTTTGCCTTTAATAATCACACGCATCACAGTAAATTCTTCATCGGTGGGAGATAGTTTCCAAATTTCTTTGAGCAAATGAGTCGTCAAATCAATTGGTTTAATTTTATTCCCCTTGATTTCAATTTCTTGGTTACTAAAAAATCCCGTCGCTTGCAATGCTTGAATAATCCGACTATGTCCAGGATATCGCAATGTTTTTTCTTTCATATTGGCAACCTTCATTGTGTATAACAAACTTCTCAATCCATCTGTATTAAATGCTTCTAATGTCCCAATTCCTTCAAAGTCCAAATACTCAATATCAGACAAGGCGGGCTTTACTACAACTTTACCATTCTCCTTCAAACGTGCTGGTCGTGTATATTCTTCAATCACATCAACAGGCGAAAAAGGGGCTTTGTATTCATAAGGAAATTTCCGTTCAAAAGGCAATCCACCGACATAACATACAAACTCGTCAACTTCCATAAAAGAACAATGATAACCCAATAAAAAATTACTCATCCCCGGAGCTACACCACAATCTACTATTACCGTTGCTTGATAATGCTGTGCTAAATCATTTAACTGCATAGCATCTTCAGGATAAAAGGATATATCGGCTATATTTTTCCCAAATGCAATCACATTTTTCAATACTTCAAAAGCCATAAATCCTGGCAATGCTAATACTACAAGATCCACTTCTTTCACTAATGCTTCTAATTCACTTTTATTTTGAACATCAGCCACCTTTGTTTGGATATTCTTCTTACCTTCTAATCTTTGCAAGGAGAGATCATTTTTATCAACAACCAATATACGATGCTTACTTGCCAAATCTTGTGCTATTACAGACCCTACTAATCCGCTGCCTAATACAACTATATTTGCCATATTTTTAAGTTTTAATTTCTTTTTTATATTTTTTTTGGCGTGCCCCTCACACACCACAGCATTTCTAATCTTTGAAAGTATTCATTCAATTGTTTCAAAACGACAAAAAATGTCGTTTAAAGAATTTCACACGGCTGTGTTGTGTTCGGGTCGGGCTGCTACGGGCTTCGCTATCGCTTCGGCAACCCTCGCCTTATCGTCATTGCGAACGAAGTGAAGCAATCTCAAAGGGGCTATCACTCACCAATAAGAGATTGCTTCGCCCTTTTAAAAAAGGGCTCGCAATGACGCTCTCAAACGAAGGCGAGGCAGTGCTGCGGCTCGCTTCGCTCGCCGCACCCTCCGCATCCCTCACGCAAATTTTAGTCAAAAGTTAAAAGTCAAAAGTGGAAAGTAATTATCCTTAAAAAATTTAAAGCACCCAATATTTATCAAAACATTATTCTTTATCACTTTTCACTTTCCACTTTCTACTTTCCACTTTCTACTTTCCACTTTCTACTTTCCACTTTCAACTTTCTACTAATCAAAGGGGGTGAGTGAATAAGTCGCACTTTAAATCATTAAGTTAGTAAAAGGAAGCAGTAGTGATAGGTTATTCAATTCATTCCTCTATTTTCACAAAGAACTTAATTCATTTTTTAATTCATCAATTACTTTTACTTCTACTGCATCCACATTGTTTAATATGGACAATTCATAAGATATCCAATCGCTCAAATGAACAATATACATCCATTGTTCTAACAAAGATTTACCTTTGGCTTTTAATTCAATAACAGGAACATTATTTTTTTCAAATATGGCTTTACAAAACAAATAACGTTTTCTGTTTTGTTTTAAATCATAATCAGTTAATATGCTAATAACTGTATGTTGAGCAGTGAGTTTTTTCCATCCTACCAATTCATTATGATTCATTTCAGGAATAATATGATGACTGCACAATATCTTGCTATTTTCATTGAATTGCTGTCTTAAACGAATAGCCAACGCCTCACTGTGCAAAGAGTAGATGATTGGAAAACTTTGATAGATTTGTTGAGCAATTAATTTTGCTTGCTTTCTAATATCGTTTTGGTGAATATTTAAAAGTTGCACAGAACTTTCAATATCCTTTTTCCAACTAAATGGAACTAAATTAAAATAATTCAGTATATTTAATACTTGTATAAATGAATATCCCAAGCAAGTACGAGGAGGATATCCTTTGGGGATACGAACGACAGGTAATTGTTTTTCACGACAGAGTTGATCTAACTTGCCTCCACTTGTAATCGCAACAATTTTGGCTTCACTATTTAATGCATCTTCTACACAACTTAAAGTTTCTTCTGTATTTCCTGAATAAGACGAAGCAATGACTAATGAATGCTTATTGACAAATTTAGGTAGATGATAGGACTTATTAACTACTATAGGTAATGGAGAATATTCACTTGCATATTCTTGTGCAAAAGTGCCTCCAATCCCCGATCCTCCCATTCCTGTAATCACTACATTATGAATTGTATTTTTATCCAATGTCAAATGAAATGTTTGTGCAATAGAAAGGGCTTCTTCAAGTTGTCTCGGAAAGTTCATAATATACTCCTGCATCATAAATTATCTAATTTTTGCTTCAAATGTACATTAAAAAAAGCAAAATTTTAATGTCAAAATACAAGTGTGTTTGATTAGTGAAAATTTTTAAAAATTAACTTCATTGAGTGAAACGGTCATTTTATTTCGTGAATGGTGCTTTTCATTGAGTGAATAATTTGGAAAATTCAACATTATTTATTTAAATTTATAGCAAAATTTTAGTGTATGAAAAATTTAATCTTAAATTTGATTTTGACTATTTTATTTTTAGTAAGTTTTTCACTTAAAGCACAAATTGATTCTTTAGAAGGTTTTGATGAAAAACATGCATTAGAACACTTGATACACATTGATGATGAAAATCAAAAATTGATTATACTTAATCAAATGAAAAGAGAGTGGATAAATTCTAAATATTATTTAGGGCATTATCAAAATGCTATTAAAAATTCATTTAAACTATTCAATCAAGATAGTATTCTTCAAGGACCTCAACCGTCAGGATGTAATAATATCGATTTTGAATCTGGTAATATTTCGGGATGGAGTGTAAGTGGATACCACCAAATAATGTCTGGCACTGGAACAGATCCTCACGGTGGGTTCCCCGTTGTATATCCAGGGGGAAATTTTTCATTAAAATTAAGTGGGGACTGGTCTGCATCTGCTGACAATTGTGATTGTGGAAATAGTTCAATGGGTAATTTTTGTTTTTCAACTGCTCAAAAAATCATTTCAGTGAGTTCTACACATCCAGAGTTAGATTTACATTTTGCTTTTGTAGTATATAATTATCCACATTCTCCCTCTGATGCCGCTTATGTAGAAATTAAAATTTTAGATCCCAATGGAAATCAATTGTCTTGTCCATACTTCAAAGTTTATTACAGTAATGGACAGTTTTATGGTTTAAATGGACTAACACCTCAATATGGCGGTAATGTTAGCGGTTGTACTGGTAATCACAGTGTAACTTATTTACCATGGACGACTGTTAATATTGACTTATCATCATATATAGGACAAAATGTTACTTTAGTTGTCACTGTCAAGTGGTGCAAATACAATGTTGACTGGGCTTATGCATATATTGATGCTGACTGTGTTAACTCCACTTATAATATTCCCCCTGGTTGTCCAAATGAGAATATTTGTGCCCCCGCGGGTTTTGCATCTTATAACTGGTCTATCCCCGGTGGAGGGAGTGCATCAGGACAGTGTATAACAGCAAGTACTCCAGGTGTGTATACAGTAGTTTGCCAACCTATGATTTCCTGCTTAGCACCTAAAACCGTTACAATTAATGTTGTGAATCCTTTTATCCCGCAAGTTACCACTAATAGTGTGAGTTGTAACGGTGGATCAGATGGAAGCGCATCTGTAAGTATTAGCGGAGGTACCCCTCCATTTAGTTATACATGGAGTCCTATAGGAGGTAATAACTCTTCTGCTGTTGGATTGTCTGCTGGAAACTATACTCTAACTATTAAAGACGCAAGTTGTACACTTAGTCAAACTTTTCAAATTGTTGAACCACCCGCATTATCCCTTACAGCTACACAAACACAAAGTGTAAGTTGTAATGGTGGAAATAATGGCATTGCGACATCCAATCCATCAGGAGGCGTAGGAGGATATACATATACATGGTCTCCAAGTGGAGGAAATAATCAAACGGCAAATGGCTTAACAGCAGGTATTTATACGGTGAGTGTTCAAGATGCAAATGCTTGTAGTATTACACAGACGGTTCAGATAGTTGAGCCCCCTGCATTATCCCTTACAGCGACACAAACACAGAGTGTAAGTTGTAATGGAGGGAATAATGGCATTGCCACATCCAACCCATCGGGAGGAGTAGGAGGATATACATATACATGGTCACCAACTGGAGGAAATAGTCAAACGGCGAGTGGCTTAACGGCAGGTATTTATACGGTGAGTGTTCAAGATGCAAATGCTTGTAGTATTACCCAGACGGTTCAGATAGTTGAGCCCCCTGCATTATCCCTTACAGCGACACAAACACAGAGCGTAAGTTGTAATGGAGGGAATAATGGCATTGCCACATCTAATCCATCGGGAGGTGTAGGAGGATATACATATACATGGTCACCAACTGGAGGAAATAATCAAATTGCAAATGGCTTAACAGCAGGTATTTATACAGTGAGTGTACAAGATGCAAATGCTTGTAGTATTACACAAACAGTACAAATAGTTGAGCCCCCTACATTATCGCTTACAGCGACACAAACACAGAGTGTAAGTTGTAATGGGGGAAATAATGGCATTGCCACATCCAACCCATCAGGAGGTGTAGGAGGATATACATATACATGGTCGCCAAGCGGAGGAAATAATCAAACGGCGAGTGGCTTAACAGTAGGTATTTACACTATAACTATTTCTGATGTTAATCTTTGCGGACCAATTTCTGCTACGGTTGAGATAAAGGAACCTCCCGCATTGAGCATTACAGTCAGTGGTCAAAGTGTAACTTGTTATGGATATGCGAATGGAAGTGCCACTGCAAATGTTTCAGGTGGTGTAGGTGGATATTCATATACATGGACACCTGGCAATGCGAATACATCTGTAGTTTCAGGTTTGCTTGCAAATACTTATACCGTATCAGTATTAGATGCTAATAACTGTTTTATTTCAGCGAGTATTAACATCCCCCAACCAAGTTCAGTGGGATTAGTAACGACCCCGAATCAGACGATATGTTATGGTAATAGTGCCAATATCTTGGCAAATGCAAATGGCGGAACACCACCATATACATACAATTGGAATAATGGATTACCCAATAGTGGAGGACCGCATTTAGTTACTTTAACATCTACGACAATATACACAGTACAAGCAGTAGATGCACAGAATTGTGTTTCACCGATAAATACTATCAAAATAACAGTATTACCACCATTATTAGCAACCGGAATGGGTACAACGGTATGCGATGGGCATTCAGCAGTCATATATCCTACGGTTGTTAGTCCTGGGAATGGAGGACCATATAACTATCTTTGGAGTAATATGCAAAGTGCAGCGACGATAAATGTGCTTGGGAATTATGCTTTAGGAAGCCAGAATATGTACACGGTGGTGATTAGTGATGGATGTAGTGTTCCAGATGCAGTAGCAGAGGTTACTGTAAATGTAAATCCGAATCCTGTGATTAGTTTTAGTGCAACTCCTGTGAAGGGCTGTGTGCCATTGACGGTAGTTTATGATGGGGTAAGTGATGATGCGAATGATGTATTTGTATGGAGTTTTGGAAATGGTCAAAGTGGAAATGGATCGAATGCTACGACGACCTATACGAGTGTAGGATTATTTACACCTACATTGGTGGTAACGAATAGTTATGGATGTGTGAGCACGAGTGTGATACCGAATTATATTGAGACGTATCCACTACCTGTTGCGGATTTTGAAGCAGATCCTTGGGGAACGACCATAATTACACCGATGATTAATTTTATTAATACATCAGTAGGGGCGAGTAGTTATTTATGGAATTTTGGGGATTATGGTTCGCCGACGAATACGACGACGGTAGTCAATCCGAGTCATGAGTATATGTATAGTGGTACATACACAGTAACATTGATAGCGACGAGCGATAAAGGGTGTAAGAGTTACATAGCGAAAGCAATTACAATAGATCCGGAGTTTCACTTGTATATTCCGAATGTATTTACGCCGGATGGAAATGGATTAAATGATGTATTTCAGCCGAAGGGTGTAGGAATTGATGAAACGGATTACAAGATGTTGATATTTGACAGATGGGGAGAATTGATATTTGAGAGTAATAATTTTCAGAAGGGTTGGGATGGAAGTGTAAAGAACAAGGATATAAAAGCAAAGGAAGATGTGTATGTGTATAAGATTTATGTAAGAGATTTGAAGGGAAATAAACATGAGTTTGTGGGGCATGTAACATGCTTGCCATATATGGGAGATAAATAGGAGGAGTAGTTTAACTTAGATACCATAAAAACAAAGGACATAAAGAAAAATTCCCATCAAGTCCACAAAGATAATTGTTATTTAGGGCTTGGTGGAAAAGTTTCAATTAATTGATATTTATTGAGTTACTATAACTTTTTCGTTTTTTATGTAATGGTTTTATCAAATCTTCTTAAAAAATTCTTGCACTTGTTTTAATTTTTAAAGATATCCCAAAGGGATTAAATGTTTGTATTTAACAGGGTAAATAGCCCCCAATGAAATTGGGGGTATAAAAATGTAATAAAATTTGCAACCTCGTAGGGGTTGAATAGGTATTTTTCGTTTTTTATTCAGCCCTTTCAGGGTTGGGAATGGATATGTTTCGTTTGACCACCGGTTTTACCGATGGCTATTCACATTTATCCGCTTTCGGCGGATTTTTATGAAACAATAACTTAATTTTTTTGGAAACTAAATTTTGGCTTTTTCACCAAACTCTATTTATCCTTTGATTTTAAGATTATTTTTTCTGTAATTTTTCGTCAGCACGTGCTTTCGCATCTGTCATTATTTTGTCGCACTTAGCATTGGTTTCATCAATAATTTTTTGTGCTTTTTTATCGGCTTCTTTACGAATTTGTTCGGCTAATTTTTTGTTTGCCATTTTTTCTAATGGATTAGCCCCTTTGTTTTCTAATTCTTCGGCTTGTTTGTATGCTTCTTGTTTTATTTGTTCTGCTTGTTTTTGGGCTTCTGCTTTTAATTTATCTACTTGTTGTTGTGCATCTGCCAAAATTTTTTGTGCTTCTTCAGCGGCTTTATCAGTTAATGCTTGTGTGATTTGTTCTTTAATTTCTTGCTGTGCAGCTTGTCCTGTTTCTTTCATACTTGTTTTAATAGTAGGTTTGGTAACCGTTCCACCAAATAAAATATCCAAATTTATTTTTTCTGGTAATTGAACATTGGTACCTGCTTTTTGATTAAGTTGTTGTAATAGTCCCGACATTGCATTATTTGCAGAATTTCCAAACATACTGCGAGGAATTTCCATAGCCCATTTGTAGTCAATAGTTTGGTCAAGCCCTGTGCTTCCAGAAATGGTTGTTTGAATTTGATTAACTTTGGTAGTAAAGGGTTCAAAAATCATTCTGCCTTGTTTTATTTTATAAGATAAATTAAGATTTTGAATGTTGATAGTTTTGAATTGATCTTGTTTTAAGGCATCTGCTAATTTATTAAAGGGCTCGTAACCGCTAATAATCACATTGTTTGTTTTGATAACTCCATAAGCATCTACTGAATTTAAGTCGGGTTCCATATTTTCATTAAGAGACACATTAAAGTTTTCAAGAGTAGCGGTAAACAATCCTTTGGTATATTTGGCAACTGGTGCAAGTTTTTGAACTGTATTGAAGGTTTCAAAGGTTTTTTGAATATCAAAATTTTCTACTTTGAAGTTAAAATTGACGAGAGGTTTTTTAAGATTTTTACTATCATAGTAGCCATCCATTATTAACTTACCATTTAATATATTCATAGCCACATCGTCCATTATTAATTGTTTTTCACGAATAGTGATTTTACCTTTTAAGTTAGTAATTTCCATTTTATCATAAAGTACTTTGTCAATATTTGCATTGAGTACAAAGTCAATATTTCCTGGAATATCAACAGGTGTTGTGGTAGTAGTAGAAGTAGTAGTGGTTGTGCCAGAAGTGGCTGTTGTTTGAGTGGAGGTAGCAGAGGTTGAAGTAGAAGCCATTAATTCATTGACATCAATAAGCGAGGATGTAAAGTTAAATTCACCTTTAAGCAATTCATCTTTGAATACATATTGTAAAAAGTTTTCAATTTTACCTTTAGCATTAAAATCAGATTTTCCAACATTTGCGTTAAAATCAGATAATTCTACATATTGGTTGGTGAAGTTTAAAAGCATTTTCTTTAAGTTCACAACATAAGGCAATGTTTTAGTTTGATAAAGCATATCTGTTATTTCTAATTTGCCTTGTGCTTTGAATTTGTCGTATTGTTTTTTATCAACATCACTCATTCTTCCAGAAAGTTCTATATCTGCGGCTATAATACCATTGAGATTATCATCTTTTTCAAGAGGAATGAATTCTTTGACGGATGCAAGATTGAGTTTGCCTTTTATAGACACATCAAAGTCGGGATCAGAAATAGGAGTTTTTATGGTAGCCCTTGCATCTATTGGATTTTCTGCCATTTCAAGATGAAATTTTTTGAGTTCAACTATCATCTTGTCTAAAACATTAGATGGACTATTAATTTGTAAATTAATATTAACGTTATTCACTGACTTGGGCAAAGATGGATATTTGAACATAGCATTTTCTACTAATAATTTTACATTAAAAGCAGGATAAGAATGATTGTTGTAGGTACCTTTAGCATCTGCATAAAAACTGACTTTTCCGGATGCTTGAAGACCTGCAAAGTCCTTTTTGTAAACAGCAGGTACTAATGACAGAAGGGATTTAAAAGTATTTTCAACAGAAGAAGTTTTCAAATCCATTACAATATCGCTATCATTGGGCATTGCAACAAATCCATCCAGTTTGAGTAAAAATTCGTTTAGGTTAAATTCATTTTCTTTGAAGGTAAATTTCATATTAGGCATATCGGCTTGCATATTTGCTTTTGCAGTGAATTTGGCTTTATTCAAATACGTGATGTTATCCATTTTGTAAGTCAGTTCATTAATGTCAAGTTGTTGAATAAGATCAAAAATATCTTGAGTAAAGTCACCACTTAAATCATAATTGAGATTTTTAATTTCGCTATACATTTTGGATTGTTGGTCATCGTAAATGATAGTTGCATTTTCAATTTTGAATTTTTTGAGGGAAAGTTTGAATGGAGTAGAAGCAGAAGTATCTTTTTGAGTTGGAGCGGATGAATCAGATTTTGCAATATCCCAGTTGGCTTTACCATCGGGCAATACAAGGGCTTTTATTTTTGGTTCTGAAATAATTATTTTATTAATTTGATATTGGTCGCCTGATAATACACTTTTAAGATTTAAGTTTAAGTCCAATTTTTTAATGTATGCTAATGTGTCCTTTGAAAATTCATTAATGCCTACTACTGAAACATTCTCTATTTCAAATTTGAAATCAGGGAATGAAGAGATGATAGACAGATCAAAATTCCCAAAGTCAACTTTTGCATTGACATTTTCATTGATAGTATCTTTGACTTTTTGAATGATTTTATCTTTGAATACAAAAGGCAGAATAGCAATGATGATAAGAAGTGAAAAGAAAACAATACCGGAGATTTTGAGGATTTTAGAAAATTTGATTTTTGAAGCCATAGTAATATTTTTTTGAGTGGCAAATATAAATTAAAAAACCCTGTTGTAAAAACAGGGCTTTTTTCAATAAAATTTTTAGTTGATAAAAGAAAAATATTTCATTAAGTATTATTCTGGATCTCTTAATCGTTCAATAACAAATTCCTTTTTAACATTAGTATTTACGAAAACTCTATCTGATCCATTGGCTAATTTTTTTATTTCATCTATAAATGCTTTTCGTTCTGATTTTTTGAGTTCTTTTAGGTTCATACAGATGTCTCTTTCACCTTCTCTTCCCCATCCGTAGATTTTATATTTAGGTTTTTTAGGATGATTGGATATATATTTTATTATAGCGTCATATTTTTCGCCGTCTATTCCCGAAGCATGACTGGTAAAAGAGATAACTAATGCAAACTTTAAAACTTTTGTTGGAGGATTTTTACTTGTAGCAGTTGCCACTGATTGAGGTTTAGTTTGATTTTTTTGAGCATTACATTGAATAATCATTGAACTTAAAACTAATAGGATTACAATATTTTTCATAATAATTAAATAATAAAATTAGAAAATAATAAAATTAGAGGTGCCACAAATCATGTTCCCATCTAAACAGGTCGTTTTTAATTCTTTCTGCTTCAAGCAAATTATCAATGCCTCTAAGATATTCTAATAGCATTCTGTCGTATACATTTTCTTCTTTGACAATGGTACTATTGAATTGTCTTTTCCAAAAAATATCTTCAAAGGTTCTGTTTTCTGCAGGATTTTTGGGATTAAATACTTCGTGTTTAGCAAAGAATGGGCGACATGCTGGATAATATACCCAGAATAGGTCTTTAAAGGTTTCTTTATCCTCAATATAAAGATTAGCTTGAATGCCTAAGATTCGAACATCTAAAACAGATCTTTGTTTATCAAAAAACCAATCTTCTTTTAGTCGATATTTTAATATATTTCTTAGTATAGATAAGGAGTCACAATTCCAAACCTTTGTTATAATTTCATTACCATTAGCATCAAAAGAACTTTCTTCAATTGAATCGCATTTTGAAAATTTTGTTTTTACATCTGAAATTTGCAATGGGATTAAAAATTGTTCATCACTAAATGCTATAATTTGACCACTAATAGCATACCTTTTTAATACTTGAAAAAGAGAAATTCTTGTTTCTGATGCTTCATAATTAAGGGGGTAATACAAGGGTAAGTTGATTTTATCCCTGAGGTCAATGTCACGCCATATTCTCTTTTTGTAAGCAACATCTGCTTCTCTAAGAAATGTATATGGAATGAGTCGTCTATTAACAGAGTTTTCTTTCTCATAAACCCCATCTCTGTAATCCCCTGGCTTAAATACTCCTTGCTGTGCATTTACTCTTTCAATGAATGCAAATAGGAGTATCAAATAGGCGGATGTTATCAAAAATTTTGCTTTCATAAATATATTATTTTACTTTCAGAGATACAGTTGAAAGTGTTCTTACAGTTCCATCTGGCGCTTTTACCTTGATATTTTCAAAGTAACATTTGCCACCTGGTGCTAGTGATTGTAATACTGCCTTAGCTTCTGGTGATAAGTTAGGACCGCTACATTTAAATTCTTTTAAAGATCCTTTTACTACAGCACTAAATGTAAATTCTAATACAGGGAATTTAACATCAAAATCAAAGCCTGGGATTTCTGCTCCAACACCACCAATAGATCCTAATTGAATTTTAGGCATTTCTAATACACCATTTGCTGGTTTTCCTCCTAATTTTGGTAATGGATCTGGAATTTTCTTTACACGGAAAACTTTTGGGGGGCCTTGTGGTTTTACACCGTCTTTTGTTTTGGCAGAGACACTAATTTTACATTCGCCAGGTGTTGATACTTGTACAATATATTTTCCACCACCTTTTGGGATTATTTTTCCGCCTCCACCGCTTATAGATACTTGCAAGTCGGTAGGTGATACTCCTGCTGCTGATACAATAACAGGATTGTCCACGCCAATATAGAAAACATTCATTTTTTCTGGTTCTACAGCCACTGATGGAGCAGCTACCATATAAGTTGTTGAAAAAGGATAATAATCATAAGTGCCATCAGGTTTTTTAAACTTGATAACCCCTTTAAGTGTTTGTTCTCCTTGACCTCCTGTTTGAACTTCGTACTTACCCATACCATCTTCAATTTTAATAGGATTACCTGGTGATTTTAATTGTTTGGTTATGGAATCGTATTCTGCACCTACTAATACTTCCATCATATCAGAGGTCATAGCACTTGATGAAGCTGCTAAAAAGATATCTGCTTTATATGTTTGACCGGATTGGACATAAGAAGATGGAGCAATTACTTTTGCAGAGAGTTTGTCAAACTTCAGGGCTATTTTACCAGATGCTGCAGCAAATACTTGGTATAATTCTGCTTCCGTATTCTTCATATCGGCAATCATTTTGTTTATATTAGTAACTACAGCAGCCATTGGTAAGTGATTAAAATTAGAAATCTCCCATGTTTGCTTTAATCCATCTTCAATTTTATCACTATCTTTTGGTTTTAGGTTTTCAATTTTCTTTTTAATCTGTTCGTAATCCTCTTTTAAGAATTTTGTTTTTGGATTTTGTTGCATATCATCTACTAACTTTGTTAAATCACTTACTAATTTTTCTAATTTACGACGCATTCCTTTGGCTGTATATTCTCCGTCAATCATTTTACTTGGATCGGGTCCTATAAGCATCCCCGTAGGAGTATCATAATCATCAATTTTACCTTTATCAAGATCTAGTTTATAGTTTTTATCTACATTAGGTAATTTTTCTGTTTCTTTGATGACTTTTAGCTTAGTATCTTCAAAATATTTAACGGTCTCGTCAATGTATTTTTTTGCTTCAAGGGCTTTTTCATAGTATGGTTTTGAAGCAGGATTGTTTTCTGCTGCTGCTTTAAATCCTTCTATTACCCTTTTATTATTTTCTTCAAGGTTAGCAATAGTTGTTTCAATACTTTCATTAACGGTAATAAATCCTTTTAAAATCTGTTTTGATACGTTAAGAGCTAATAGGGCTGTTAATACTAAATACATCATCCCTATCATCTTCTGTCTAGGTGTTTCTTTACCTCCTGCCATGATTATTTATTTTAGAACTTTTAATTATTAGTGTAGAATTTAATTAATATTGGTTAACGGGCTTATAGCTCATAGCATTGAGCATATTGCCATAAATGGTATTCAATGCGGCTAAATTGTTTGCTAATGCATTCATTTCTTCTTTATATTTCTTTGTATCAGCAGAAGCATCTACTATGTTCTTTAATAATTCTTCAAGATTTCCATAAAATTGGTTGACGTTTTCTAAGCTTTCTTTTGTAGTTTGTAATTGTACTTCATATGTAGCATTAAGTGCTGCTACATTTTTTGAAAACTTGCTTAATGATTCACTTACTTCATTTACGTTATTTCCTAATTGCCCTGCATCAGTATCAGCGAGGGAACGCATACTATTGGCAGCTTCTGCATAAGTATCTGCTAATTGATGAACATTTTGAGCGGCAGTTTTTACATTTTCTACATATTCATTGGTGGCTAATTGAGCATTTGAAATATCTCCAATTTGTTTTGCCGTTTCAGCTAATTTTGATAATCCTTCTTTTAAACTTTCTAATAATTCAGGTCCAATTTTGGCTTGTTCTAATGCTAAATCAAGTTGTTGAGTAGGAGTGAGTGCTTCTTCTTCACTTGTAGATTCTGTGTGTTCTACTCCCATTCCTGCAAGTTCTGGATATGCTAATGTCCAATCGTATTCTTCGTGAGGAATATCAAATGCAAATAATATAAAAATCACGGCTTCTGTAAGCATACCTGTTACAAGCATAACATCCCAACCTGGCCAGTGCATGATTTTAAATAATGCACCTGCAATTACAACTGATGCACCTGCGGATGAGAAGATGTGTAAGAATTTTTTGAACCCTTTTACTTTTGGTAATTTACTCATAGTACTTGATTTTTAATTGTTTGTGAATAATTGATTGTTTATTTTTATTATTTAATTTTAATTTTTTGAAATATTATAGTTCATCGCCTTTTGCACGACCTAAGTATGTCATTACATTTCTAAATCCTACGTAGCATTTTGCTGTATCTTGATATTCATAAGTTCGAGCCCATGTTTGGAGATAAAAACCTACATCTTTCCAACTTCCTCCTCTAATTACTTTTCTTTTTAAGACATTGGCTTCTTTATCTTGGGCTTCATATACGTAATCAGGGTTAAGGTCATGCGAAAAGTCATAAGCAGATTCGTCAAAAGCATTACTTGTCCATTCTGCCACATTTCCGGCCATACAATAAATGCCATAATCGTTAGGATTGTAGGAATATACATAAACAGTATGAAAGCCCCCATCATCAATATAAGAACCTCGCATTGGTTTAAAGTTACCTAAGAAGCAACCGCGTGCATTACGGATATAAGGACCACCCCAAGGATATGGTGAAAGTTTAAGTCCTCCTCTTGCAGCATATTCCCATTCTGCTTCTGTGGGCAATCTAAAATCATTAACAATACTTTGTCCAGTTCCTATTAGGTAATTATTTAGTAATAAAGAACGCCAAATGGAGAAAGCACGGGCTTGTTTCCAAGTGATACCTACAACAGGGTAATTATCATAAGCAGGGTGCCAAAAATACATATTGGTTAAAGGTTCATTAAATGAATAAGTATAGTCATGAACCCATGCTAATGTATCGGGATAAACATTGATAATATCTTTTACAATAAATACAGATCTATCAACTCCGTTTCTTTCTCTTAATATGTAGTTTCCTTGTCCAACACATACTTGGTCTTTAACATTGTAAGCACCAAGTGTTTTATTGTCTTTTGCGGGATCACCTACGGGCGTAGTGGGGGTACCGGGTTGGCCATTTTGTCCATCGTTTAATGTAATACCATTAATGTATTCTGCTTTTTTGTATTCGTGAGCAGCATCCCATACATCAGGAGATTTATTAGGAATAAAGCGATTGGATTTTTGTGCAGCTAAGCGAATATCAACACGATAGTATTCATAGTTAAGTTTGCGAGTATCTATTTGTTTTCTATTGTAAAAACGTTCTACTTCAGGAATATAGAGAGGTTGGAGATCGTTACGGTAATCTTCATCGTCACTATCCCATTTAATTTTTGTTTCCCAATTAATATAAAACTCGGGTAAATTTTGATCGCCTTTATATTCTGGCCAAGTGGCTAAGAAATCTTCTTGTGAAATTTGGTATTCTTGGGCATCTGCGTTAGATCCATTGGCAAGTAATCTGCGAGCAATAGAGTCCCTTACCCAATATACAAATTGTCTGTATTCATTATTAGAAATTTCAGAGTCATCAATATAAAAAGATTGTACAGATACCATTCTTGATTTTGAAGTGTGTGCCATGGTTGTTTCTTCATCACTTGGTCCCATATGAAAACTTCCAAGAGGGATGTATAACATTCCAAAAGGGTCTGGTTGGTACCATTGTTCGCGAGGTTGCACACCCACTAATTCGGCTGTTCGTTTGTTACAGCCAGCGATTATTGCAACCAATAAGGATAAAAAGAATATCTTTTTCATAGCCATTATCGTTTAAGTATTTGCATAATATAATGCATAAGTTTTAAAAATGTTACATCAAAAAATAAAAATTAATCTAAAAATCTTACATTACCGTATACGGTAGGTGTTTTTTGTTTTTTGATATTAAAGCAATAGCCAAGCATTATTTCGTGTGTTCCAGATGTGTATCCTTTTAATTTTGATAGAGTGTAATCAAAAGAATAACCTATTTTTAAGTTTTTATCTTTTAATAATTTGACACCGATCATTGGAGCAACTGCATCTTGTGCTCTGTAAGACGCACCAATCCAAAACATATTGTTGTACATATAAGTTAAATTTACATCAATTATAGAAGTAGCACCGTCTGACTTGATATTTACATTAGGAATAATGCTATTAAAAGGATTTAGTTCAAATGTATATCCTGCCATTACATAATAATGTCTTGCTAAAATATATTTCGCATCACCAGATTTTAAGGTTTGTGCAGGCAAATGGGTAGATGCTAATCCAACATACATTTTGTTAGGAATACCATAAAAAATTCCAAAACTAATGTCATAAGAAGTTTTGTTTAAATCAGGATTAGTAATAGATTGAGTGCCACTTGTATAATTTCCTGGAATGTGATTATCTACTTTACCAGGTTCTGGAACAATCCAAGTATCAGCAATTTGGTTTTGTAAAATACCTATATCAAAACCAATACCTAATTTTCCAGCACCAATTGGTTTATTATATGCTAATGCTAATCTTGCATAGAGGGTTTTCATTGCACCGATTTGATCTTGCATAACATTCAAGCCAGCCCCAAGAGGTAAATTCATCACGGGCATATCTGCACTTAATAAAAATGTATTAGGTGCACCTGGAAAACTCATCCATTGTTTTCTATACAGGATATTCGCACACAATGCATCGCTTGTTCCTGCATAACCAGGATTGTAGATGAGTTTAGTGTGCATAAACTGTGTGATTTGAGGATCTTGTTGTGCTTGAATAAACACAACTGACACAACAAATAAAGAAGTTAATATTTTTTTCATAAGCATAAATTTTAATTTATGATGGCGGCTAATGTACTGAAATTATTTTTGACAAAAAAATAATAATCTCTAAAAGATTTTTTTAGAGCACTTACGTTCAAAAATAGTAAATGTAAATTTAAACTATGCATTTTTGATAGAAGCAGGGGCTTCATTTGTAGAGGTTTTAGAATAAGCAGGGCATTTTTCGTGAGATTTGCATGAAGAAAATGCTAATCCTGCTACTAAAATACTGCTTCCCAAAAAGTAAAAAAGGATTTTTTTCATAACTGATATTTTAATTTTGAGGACAAAAATATGGAGAATAAAAATAATGAGCAAATTTTTTTTCATTTTTGCCGAAGATTTAATAAAGAATTAAAAATATGTCTGAGTTACTAAATAATGTAGAAATTAATCCACGGATTGATGAAACATGGAAAAAGGTATTGTTTAATGAGTTTCAAAATGATTATTTCAAAAAATTAAAACTTTTTTTACAAAAAGAAAAAGAACAATATGAAATTTATCCGCCAGGAAGTAGGATATTTGCAGCGTATAATTACACGCCTTTTGATAAAGTGAAAGCTGTTATTTTAGGACAAGATCCGTATCATAATCCTGGTGAAGCCAATGGATTGTGTTTTTCTGTAAATGATGGTGTGAAAATTCCACCTTCATTACAAAATATATTCAAAGAATTGCATAATGATTTAGGATGTCCAATTCCAAAAAGTGGTAATCTTGAGAAGTGGGCACTACAAGGTGTTTTTCTATTAAATACTTCTTTGACTGTTCGCAAAAATCAACCAGGTAGTCATAGGGATATAGGATGGGAAAAATTTACAGATGCAACGATAAAAGTTATATCTGATTTAAAAGAAAATGTGGTGTTTATGTTGTGGGGAAGATGGGCAATGAGTAAAATGGATTTAATTGATAAAAATAAACATTTAGTGCTTACAGCATCGCATCCTTCGCCATTGGCAAGAACAGGATTTTTAGGATGTAAGCATTTTAGTAAAGCCAATGAGTATTTGCAAAGTAAGGGGATAAGTCCTATTAATTGGTGTTTGTAATAGTCGTTGTGTAGTAATTATTTGTTTGATATTTAAACCACATAGTAATTAAAGTATTTGTGGGAAGAATAAAAAGTAGTGTGATTTAATTTTTTGCGTTTTTTTGAGGTGATGAGTAATATTTAGTAAGAAAATAATTTTTTGGTGAGATGTTGTTTGTTATTAAATATAATCAGTTTTGTGGAAACAAAAGATATTGTAGCAATGGACTTCAGTGTTTTGACCAAAAGAATAAATCATAATGAGTTCTGTAGGAACAAAACATTTTTTAATATGATCCGACCGATGGCTTATAATATCAAGAGAATCGTGCTTACGGTACTTTTACGTATTATCCGTTTTT
Source organism: Bacteroidia bacterium (assembly GCA_026414605.1). GTDB lineage: Bacteria > Bacteroidota > Bacteroidia > B-17B0 > Aurantibacillaceae > BPGX01. The sequence continues at coordinate 67,224 of JAOAIP010000021.1, read as the reverse complement.
ATTCTTTTTCAAAATATGTAACAAAAATTCATTAAATATTCATCTTTAATGTAACAAACAGATCTCTGCCGGGAGCATTGATACCGCTTGAAAAGGTTCTGTATTGAGTATCAAAGATATTGTCTATGCCTGTTAAGATGGTGAAATGTTTCCCTATTGCCCATTCTATTCTGAAATTGAGTGTTGCCCAAGCGGGCATTCCAATAGGAGTAGCATATTGAAAGTTGTCTTCGCCATACATATTGTAATCAGATATTTTCTTTTGACCGTTGTATAATAGAAACATTGAGAATTTTAATTTTTCAGAAGGTTTGTATAAAAATGAAAGTTTAGAAAATAAGGGAGGAATGTGGTCTAATGGATAATCAACACTATCTGTTTTTATTCTTCCGAAAGTATAATTTACACTTAATGTTATTGAAAAATGTTTGTCAAAGTCCGTTTTTAGTTGAGAATAAAAACCATAAATGTATGCCTTTTGTTTGTTTTGATTGGCTAATACAATGCTCTTTACGCCATTGTAGATAATAGAATCTTGACCATTGTATTGAAATTTATCTGTAACTATTCCATCAAAAATTTGAGTGTAGTATATAGTGTTTTCAAAATATGAATTTTTATTGAAAAATTTAGTGATGCTAATTTCTTCGGTTAATGTTTTTTCAGGTTGGATATTTGGATTTGGAACGATAACAGCACCGGGCTGGCTGTCAAATACTTTTCCTAAATCATCTACATTTGGGACTCTAAATCCTGAAGATATAAGAAAAGCCAGTTTCCATTCGTTACCGATATTGTGGATGATGCCAATGTTTCCTGAATAAGTGATGTTTTTTTGTTCTGCTTGGTTAAATGGAAATTTGAAGAAAGTAGTATCTTTAAAAGTAGAATGTAAATAGGCATATCCAATTCTAAATCCATCGGTCAATATCCAATTTTCGCCGTTGATAAAGTATTTATGATACCAATAAAGAGCCCCCCACATCATTTTATTATCACCATCGGGATAACGAGTTTTGAAGGGCTTTTCGTTGTTTGTAGTAATATCTTTTTCATAAGCCCTTGAAATAAGCGTGTTGGCTTGAATATCAATGCCGTATTGGATATGATGTTTGTTCCATTTTTTTAATACATCTATGTTGAATCCATACACATTGACATTTTCTATTTGAGATTGTAATTCATTTTTTTTAAACCGTCTTGTATGTCTGCTTTCTTCGTAAGATTGATAATTGGCTACTACTCTCACATAATCAAAAATAGAGGTGGATTTAGAGTAATTAAAATCATACGCTGCAATAAAATGTTTTTGAGGTCCATAATACCATTCTGAAAATCTTAAATTTTGCCCTTGATATTCACTTAATCTATCGTATCTTGGTATATCAGAGGATGTTGTATATTGGATATTGATGATGTGTTTTGAGTAAGGATTATTTTGCCATAAAAATTTTTGAATAATATTGTATTGGTCGTATCCACTTGGTATTTGGAGATATTTGTCAGAATTTCTTACCATTGAATCTTTGTTGTCTATTCTTTTTACATAAAAAGGTCTTGTGGGATATTGCCCCGAATAAAAAGGATTTTGATTAGTGCCCATTCGTAAATCACCAAATTTAAAATAAGTGAGTGAAGTAAATGAGGCCAATTTTTTGCATCCTAAATTAAAATCAACGTGATTGGTGAATTCATTATTTACATTGCCATAGCGGGAAAAAGCATTTAAATGTAATTTGAAAGAGGTTGAATCGCCTGATAATTGAGGTTGTTTAGTATACATATGTATCACACCACCCAAAGCATCACTTCCGTAAATAGTAGAAGATGGTCCATAGATAACTTCAATTTTATCCATTGCGGTATTATCGGTAGTAATGATATTTTGAAGATGACCTGTACGATAAATAAGATTGTTCATTCGTATGCCGTCTATGACTAATAATATTCTACTGGCTTCAAAGCCACGAATCACAGGACTTCCACCGCCTTGTTGACTTTGTTGAACAAAGATATTTCCAGTTTTTTGCAAAACATCAGCAGTAGTTTGTGATTGAAAAGTTTGCATTTCTTCTTTTGGTATTAGAAGAATTTGTTGAGCATTGAGGTTTTTCTTTTCAATGATTCTGTTGGCAGATACTTCTACTTCTTGAAGCGTATTTGTGATAGTATCTGTTTGATTTTGAGAAAAAAGGATGTGATGAGTGCAGATAAAAATTATGCTTAAAAGAGTAATTTTTTTCATAAGATTAAGTTTTAATGATTATTGATAGATATTAAAGAAAATGAATAAAAACTTCACATCAATGAAATAAAAGTATTGATGCGAATGATTAAATACAAGAAGATAGTATTCAATGTAAAATTATTGAATAACAATTAAAGCACAGATATAAGAGGATATTAAAACATTTTGGGAGGAGGCGTTAAAACATCTAAATTAATGTGTGAAAGAAAAAGACATTGATGGTTATTAAAAACAAATTTTAATGAAAAATCAATAAAAGAAATAGAAACATCTGAAAAATAGAATACCATTGAAAAGATAGACAATTCGCTTAATTTTAATGTTTTCAAAAATTTTTGAATGTGCAGCAACCATTCAGATTCTTCATTGTCTATTATCAATTCAAGAATTACTTTATGCGTTTCTTCATTATAAATATAATTGACAATATCGTATAATTGACCATTGATGATAATTTCTTTTTGATTGATAAGAGATTTGTCAAATTCTGATTTGCTTAATTCGTGAAGATGAGTGTTTTTTTGAATAGTGTAATGATAGATATCTTTCCAATGTTCAGATTGTATATCCAATTTTTTTAAGAATAAAAATAAGGGAAGTACTAACAGGTACAAGACAAGAGATAAAAGAATAACTATATTAAAAAGAAATCGCATTCAATTTTATTGCTACAAAAATACATAAAATTCATCTTTTCATTCACAAGCCATTCATATTCCCAAATTTTCCTAATGTTTCCAAATGTCAAGTTTTTTCTCTTTATATTCAAGGCAAAAAAATTATGCGTTTAATTAGTTATTATCTTGTAATTGTATTTTCAATTTTTAGTTTTAATAATTATGCACAAAAGAAAACACGAGCATATAGTACAAATAATGAAAAAGCCATTAAATACTATGAAGAGAGTCGCATCTATTTTTCTCAATACAAAGATAAAGAAGCCGAGGAGTACATTAAAAAAGCCATTGAAAAAGATGATAATTTTATTGAAGCCCATTCTGCTTATGCTCAATTATTAGCCACTCAAAAAAGATATGATGAAGCCATTCAACATCTGAAAAAAGCCATTAGTATCAATCCTGATATGTATCCTGAAAATCATTTTATGTTAGCCAATTTAGGAATGCTAACAGGGGACTATACTTTGGCATACAATAGTTATCAAAAATTTTTATCCTACAAATATATTCATCCTGATAAAAAAGAATATGCAGAAAGAGAAATTAAGAATGCAGAATTTGGAATGAAAGCCGTTCAAAATCCACAGCCCTTCAAGCCAGTAAATATCGGAAGTGCTATTAATACGGCTAATGACGAATACTTTCCTTCTATTACTGCAGATGGTGAAACATTTATTTTTACAAGAAAAGTGGGCGATCAAGAAGATTTTTATGTATCCCGAAAAGTAAATGGTAAGTGGCAAGCCGCTGTGCCCATCCCCGAAATTAATTCTTATGGAAATGAAGGTGCACCAAGTATTTCTGCAGATGGTAAAATGATGTTCTTTGCTTCTTGTATTAATATTGAAGGTAATTATGGAAGTCCAGATAGAAAGGGATTTGGCAGTTGTGATATTTTTTATTCTGAAAATATCAATGGTAAATGGACAAAGCCCGTAAATGTAGGTCCACCTGTTAATACTCAACATTGGGAAACACAACCATCTTTTTCTTCTGATGGTAAAACATTGTATTTTGTAAGAGGGATTGTGAGTCGTGGAGAAATCAAACAACAAGATATTTATATGGCTGTGTTGGATGAAAACGGGAAATTTGGAGAACCAATTAAATTAGGTCCTAATATCAATACGGATATGGATGAAGAATCAGTGTATATTCATCCTGATAATCAAACGCTTTATTTTTCCAGCAATGGACACATAGGTATGGGTGGATTAGATATTTATATGAGCAAGAGACAACCAGATGGATCTTGGGGACCTGCTATCAATTTGGGCTATCCTATTAACACACACAATAATGAAAATAGTTTGTTAGTAGATCCTTCGGGTAAATTGGCGTATTTCGCAAGTAATCGCAAAGATGGCTTTGGAGGATTAGATATTTATCAATTTGAACTTCCTGAAAATGTACGACCAGAACCAATTACTTATGTAAAAGGAATAGTGTTTGATGCCAAGACCAAACAACCACTTATTGCCCAATTTGAATTGTACGATTTAACTACTCAATCAAAAGTAGCACAATCTATTTCTGATAGTAAGGGAAGTTTTTTACTTACTCTTAGTGCAGGAAAAAATTATATGATAAATGTGCATCAAAAAGGGTATTTGTTTTATAGTGATAATTTCTCATTAAAAGATGTAGCCACTTCATTTGACAAGCCCTTTCTACTAAATATCCCATTAGTGCCTATAGATACAGGGTCTGTTACAGAATTAAAGAATGTATTTTTTGATGTGAATAAATGGGATTTAAAACCTGAAAGTAAAGCCGAATTAGATAAGTTGGTAGAATTTTTAAAGCAAAATCCTGATATAAAAATTGAAATAAGTGGACACACTGATAATAGCGGTGATAAAAAGTTTAATCAAACTCTTTCTACTAATAGAGCAAAAGCCGTATATGATTATTTGATACAGCAAGGAAAAATTAATCCTAATCGTTTGACCTATAAAGGTTATGCCGATACCAAGCCCAAAGTGCCTAATGATTCGCCTGAAAATAAAGCCAAAAACAGAAGAACAGAGTTTAAAATTATTGGGAAGTGAAAAGGTTTAGAAGAAAGAGATATTGAAAGGTAAATAAAAAAGGGCAAATAAATTGCCCTTTTTTATTTTTATGAAGGAGATATACTATTAGCGTAAGTTCAACATTTCGGAATACTTTGGTAATGGCCAATACTCGTCGGCTACCAATAATTCTAATTTATCGGCATGATAACGGATGGTATCAAAATAGGGTTTTACTTTTTCACAATAGGCAAATGATCTCTTTTCAACATCTTCAATAGCATTGGCTTTCTTTCTCTCTTCGGTCATATCAATGGCGGCTTTTCTCAATGTATTTACTCTTTCTGAAATTTCTTTGATAATTTCAAGATGAGGGGCTATCAAACTATCGGTTTCATCATTATTAGCAGTAGTTATAGAAGTAACGGAAGACATTTCTTTGATGCCTTTTACAATTTCTACTAATTTTTGTTGATAATTTAATGCGGCGGGGATAATGGTATTATGCACCATTTCAGCCATTACTCTTGATTCTATTTGAACTTTTTTAATGTATGTTTCAAGTTGAATTTCAAGGCGAGATTCTATTTCTCTTTCAGTTAATACATTAAGTTCTGTAAAGAGTTGTTTGATTTTTTTATCATGATACACTTGTAATGCTTCAGGGGTAGATGTGAAGTTGTTTAATCCTCTCTTTTTGGCTTCTTTTTTCCACTCATCGCTATATCCATTTCCTTCAAAGCGAATTTTTTTGGAAGCAGTAATGTATTTTTTAATCACTTGGAAAATGGCTTCATCTTTATCTTGTCCTTTTTCTATAAGGGCATCTACTTCTTTTTTGAATTCAATGAGTGTTTTAGCCACAATAAGATTTAATACCATCATTGCGTTTCCACAATTGGCGGAAGAACCTACTGCTCTAAATTCAAATTTATTTCCTGTAAAAGCAAATGGAGAAGTACGATTTCTATCAGTATTGTCCAATAAAATTTCGGGGATTTTGCCAATACCAAGTTTGAGAGCCGTTTTTTCTTCGGGACTCATTTTTCCTGAAGGAACATTTTTTTCTAATTCATCCAGAACATTAGAAAGGTATTTTCCAACAAAAACAGACATAATAGCAGGTGGGGCTTCGTTAGCACCGAGGCGGTGGTCATTTGATGCACTGGCGATGCTGGATCTTAATAAGTCGGCATAATCGTGTACGGCTTTAATCACATTCACAAAAAAGGTCAAGAACTGAAGGTTGTTTTTAGGGGTTTTACCGGGGCTTAATAAATTTTTTCCTGTATTGGTAGCCATACTCCAGTTGTTATGCTTTCCGCTACCATTCACGCCTGCAAAGGGCTTTTCGTGAAAGAGCACACGGAACCCATGACGAATAGCCACTTTTTCCATTATATCCATTAGTTGAACATTATGGTCTACAGCAACGCTTACTTCTTCAAAGATAGGAGCACATTCAAATTGGGCGGGGGCTACTTCGTTGTGTCTTGTTTTTACGGGAATTCCTAAAAGATGGCATTCGTATTCAAAGTCCTTCATAAAAGCAGCCACTCTTTCGGGAATAGATCCCCAGTAATGGTCTTCTAATTGTTGTCCTTTGGCAGGAGCGTGTCCAAAGAGGGTTCTACCGGATTGTTGAATGTCGTAGCGGGCATTGTAATAGGCGGCATCAATGAGAAAGTATTCTTGTTCCCAGCCCAGGGTAGCAACGACTTTTGTTACATTTTTATCAAAGTATTGACATACTTCTGTAGCGGCTTTATCAAGTATATTGAGTGAACGGAGGAGGGGCGTTTTGTAGTCAAGAGTTTCGCCTGTATAAGAAACGAATATAGAAGGGATACATAGGGTGTTATCAATGATAAAAGCTGGTGAAGTAGGATCCCAAGCAGTGTAGCCCCTTGCTTCAAAGGTATTGCGTAATCCGCCACTTGGAAAGGAAGATGCATCGGGTTCTTGTTGGGCTAATTGATTTCCACTGAATTTTTCAATCACTCTGCCTTCGCCTGCCCATTCCATAAAGGCATCGTGCTTTTCGGCAGTTTCGCCGTTGAGTGGTTGGAACCAGTGTGTGTAGTGGGTAACACCTTTGGTCATTGCCCATGCCTTCATGGCTTCGGCTACTTCGGAAGCAATTTTTCTATCAATGGTAGTGCCTTTGTCAATGGCTTCTTTGAGTTTTTCAAATGTTTCTTCGGATAAGTATTTACGCATTTTGTCAAGTGTAAATACGTTTTCTGCGAAGTATTCGCTGATGGGCTTATTGGGTTGAGGTGGTTGGATAGGTTGGCGGTTTAATACCTGCTGAAAAGCAATAACTCTTTTATTCATAGTTTTAAATTTTCGGGCAAATATAGGTAAAATTTTGGGGGTATTTTCAAAAAAATAATATTTTTTTATTTTAATAGTGTATTTTGATGGGGGTGTTTTTAAAAATGTTTGGTTTTTTAGTAGAATTTTATTTTTTTATTGGAAAATATTTTTTATGAAGGAAAAAAGATTTTATCACAGAATGTGTTATAGATTTGTAATTTCTATTATTGTCATTTTTTATTACAAAGAACACATTAGTAAAAAGTGGAAAGTGAAAAGTTTGAAAGTAAAAAAGTATAAAGTAAAAAAGTATAAGGAATGTTTTTGGGGTAAAGTGATTGCATTCTTTATAATAAGTTGAAAGCATATTAGTTTATTTTTCAATTGATTAGATGTTTTTTTTACTTTATATTTGCAGCATAATATCAGCAGTAATTATTTACTTAATTAGAAGTTGGGTATTTTAATTTAGGAAAAAATATTTTTTTAAGATAAAAAACAGAATTATGGAAACAATAGTTATAGATATCAAATCAGAGAAGGATAAAGAACTTTTTTTAGCATTAGTAAAGCGATTGCGATTGAAAGCAAGAGTAATTTCTGATGAAGATAAAATGGATTTTGGTTTGTTCAAGGCAATGGTACAAGGTAAAACAGATGAGTTTATTAATGTTGAAAATTACCTTAAGAAACTTCGTAAAAAATGATTGTAAAAATTGATCGTCGGTTTGAAAAAGATACGGATGAAATCAATGATAAAGAACTTTTAGAAAAAATTGCACAAGTTATTGAAGACATCTAAAAATGTAATCATCTGCGTGAAATCAGGAATTTGAAAAAGATGAAATTGGGTAGCCATTATTATTGCATACGACTTGGTAATTACAGAATGGGGATAACAATTATTGAAAATCAAGTAACATTTATTCGTTTTTTACATAGAAAAGAAATTTATAAGTATTTTCCTTAACTTATTCTTGTTGTTTTCATTATATTTTACCACAAAGAACACATTAGTAAAAAGTGAAAAGTTACAAGTTTGAAAGTAAAAGGAAATATTTTTCAATTTAATGATGTAGCGTTTTAATACTTTTTACTTTTTACTTTGAACTAATTATTAAGTTTGAGGAATTTGGATAAATACACAATTTTTTAATTTTCAAAAGCCAAAATCATTGTGTTATTTTGCGGTCTCTTTTAAGAGGAATGCAAGCGAGAAAGGATCAATTATTAGAATTATTAAAAGAATCGCCAAATGATGTATTTTTGCATTATGCTCTGGGATTAGAGTATTTGGCAGAACAGAAGTATCAATTGGCTCAGGAATGTTTTGAAAATGCTTTAAAGATAGATGCTAATTATTTGGCGGCATATTATCAGTTGGGTATGCTTTATTATCAAATGGATAAAAAGGAAATGGCTTTGGATTATTTAAAGAAGGGATTAGAGTTAGCACGGCAGAAAAAGTCCAATAAAGATATAGCAGAATTTAATGCACTTATTACGAATATTGAAAATGATTTATTATGAATAATCAATGGTATTTTGATTGGGTTGAAATTTTTAAGGTAACAACCGTTTTATTTGCTGTGATTGATATAATAGGTTCTATACCTGTTATTATTTCTTTGAGGCAAAGAGTGGGTGAAATTAACGCATTAAAAGCATCGCTTGTATCTATGGGGATAATGGTTGTGTTTTTGTTTTTAGGAACATCTATTTTAGATTTGATTGGTATTCAAATTTCAGATTTTGCTATTGCGGGTTCTGTGTTGATTTTTATTGTGGCGTTTGAAATGATTTTGGGAATAAGAATTTCAAGGGATGAAGTGCCACAATCGGCAACGGTTATACCTGTGGCATTTCCATTGATTGCAGGAACGGGGACATTAACGACATTGCTTTCTATTCGTGCTGAATATAGTATTTTATCTATACTTATTGCTATTGTAATTAATGTGATTATTGTCTATATTGTTTTACGAAATTTGTATCGTATTGAAAAACTTTTGGGTATAAGTGGAATAGCCATTATGAAAAAAGTTTTTGGGATTATATTGTTGGCTTTGGCTATCAAACTATTTAGAAAATATACAGGACTGTAAAGATTAAAAACAGTATGAGAGGATTGTATACGATATTATTACTTATTTTGTCTAATTCGTTTATGACCATTGCTTGGTATGGTCATTTGAGGTTTAAGGATTTGCCGTTTTTTAAGAATCTTGGGCTTTTTCCTACTATTCTGATAAGTTGGGGCATTGCTTTATTTGAATATATGTTGATGATACCGGCTAACAAAATAGGAAGTAAAATTAATGGCGGACCTTTTGATATGTGGCAATTAAAAATCATTCAAGAAATGATTTCTATTCTTGTATTTGTTATTTTTACACTTATCTTTTTCAAAACGGATCAATTGCGATTAAATCACATTATTGGTTTTGCTTTTTTGATTGCGGCTGTTTTTTTTTTTAGAAAATAAATTTTTGTTGTGATAAATATCTTTATGTGTTTAAACTGATTATTTCTTCTTTTGTAAGATTTGAGAAAGTGCCAGAACTCATTAGGAGTAATACTTTGTCTTTAATGCCAATTTCACTCAAAATTTTTAATAAATCCTTTTTGTTATCGGCTACTTTGATAGAAGGGTCATTAAATCCCTTAATGATAGTATCGGGATGGAGTGGTGGCATTTTTTTGATTTCTAATGTGTGTGCATCAAAATAAACAATTTTATGCTTTGCTTTTTCAAGAGTGTCTTTGTATTCGATTAAAAATTTTTCGTTTAAACTACTATAGGTGTGTAATTCAAAGGCGGCGATTAAATCTTTATTGGGATAAAGTTCTTTGACGGCATCAATAGTGGCTTTGACTTTAGATGGTGCGTGGGCAAAGTCGCGAAATACTAAAAGATGATTTTCATCTATCCATTTTTCTAAACGTTTGGCAGCACCAGTAAAGTCAGATATGCTATTCAAAAAAGTATGTTCGTTGATGTTGAGTTTTTTGCACACTAAAAGAGCGGCTTGTAAATTTTGTAGATTGTGTTTACCAAAAACTTTGACAGGATAATGATGGTTTTCAAAATGAATAAATACTTGATTGTTTTGGATGCTATAATTTGGATAGGAATAGGGAATGTATTCTATATCTTTTCTATCGGCTTGTGAAATGATGCTTTTTATTTCTGTATCCAGTTCGTTAAAAATGAGTGTGCCTTTTGATTCTATAGATTGAATGAATTTTACAAAAGCATTTTTGTAATCATCATAAGTGGGAAAAACATTGATGTGATCCCAAGCAATTCCGCTAATGACAGCAATATGTGGTTGGTAGATTAAAAACTTAGGTCGCTGATCAATGGGAGATGCAAGGTATTCATCCCCTTCTGCCACTAAGATGGGATTAGTATTGGTGATTTTGACCATTGTGTCAAAACCTTGAATTTGTGATCCAACAAGATAGTCAATAGAGATGTTGTTTTTTTTCAACACATGTAAAATCATTGATGTAATGGTCGTTTTACCGTGACTTCCACCAATAACAATTCTTTTTTTGGAAATGCTATTTTGGTAGATAAATTCGGGATAAGAATAAATTTTAAGACCTAATTCTTGGGCTTTTAATAACTCAGGGTTGTCTTGTCGGGCGTGCATTCCTAAGATGACGAGATCTAAGTCCTTTGTGATTTTTTCAGGGAACCAGCCCAATTTTTCAGGTAATAAATGATGTTGTTTTAAGCGGGATAAAGAAGGTTCGTGAATATCATCATCACTACCAGAAACGAGGTGTCCATTGTTTTTTAAGTCAATAGCCAAGTTGTGCATAATACTTCCGCCAATAGCGATAATGTGGATTTTCATAATGCTAGATTATTAAACTATACTTGTTTGTAAGAATAAAATTTACATTTTAGTTTTTAAGAAAATTAAACTTTAATTCCAATAACCAATATATCATCAACCTGCTCAAGGTTGCCCTTCCATTCATTGAATTTTTTTTCAAGGATAAATTTTTGATGTTCAATAGGCCATTTGGCGGCTTCTTCTAAAATTTTGTAAAAGTTCTTTTTATAAAGTTTTTTACCTTTTGGTCCGCCAAATTGGTCTGCATAACCATCAGAAAATAAATAAATTAAATCGCCTTTATCAAGTTGAATAGAATGGTTGGTAAATTTATTTATAACATCCGTGTATTTTCCAATTGGGAATCTATCGCCTTCTAATATCTTTAGTTCGTGATTTTTAATGAGACAAATAGGGTTCATTGCTGTGGCGTATTCCATCAATAGTGTATCAGTATGTATGGCAATGATAGATAAATCCATACCATCTTTGGTATCAGTTTGTTCGCTATGTAAAGTTTGTGCAATTTCTATATTTAATTCATCAAGTATTTCAGCAGGATGTGTGAGAGGGGTATTGTTGATGATATCTTTTAATAGATTGGAACCGATGATACTCATAAATGCACCGGGTACGCCGTGTCCTGTACAATCTACGGCGGCTACATAAATGATATTATTTTTTTTCTCAATCCAATAAAAATCACCACTCACAATATCTTTTGGTTTGTATAAAATAAAAGAATGAGGTAAGAGAGTTTGAAAATATTTAATGGGTGGTAAAATAGCTTCTTGAATACGTTTAGCATATTTGATACTATCTGTTACTTGTGTAAAAAGGTACTCAATTTCCTTTTTTTGACGAACAACTTCTTCTGTTCTTTCAATGACTTTTCTTTCAAGCACTCTTTCATTTTCTGCTAATTCATCTCTCATTCGTATGAGGGCGTGACCTAATGTATCGTATTCGCTGAGTGGTTGAAAAACAGCATCAAAGTTTCCTGCCCCTGTTTGTTTGGCAAATTCAGTAGTGCGTTCAAATGAGTTAATAAGGATATTTAATGCTCTTCCCATTTCTCCAATTTCGTCTGTTCTATCAGGAAATCGTTCTTTGGGAATAATACCTTTGCCCATTTTTAAGAGCATGTTTTTTAATTGCATAATAGGTACAATAATAGAACGGATGGTGAAGAAAGCAATGACAATACCTCCAATCAGTAATATAAGACCAAGTATTTTTACAACATTTTCAAGGAAGTTAATAGATTTGAACATGGCTTGTTTTACATTGTCTGCTTCTTGTGTTTTAGTTTCTATAAGTTGGTTCAAATTTCTGGCGATATTATTAAGTGCATTTTCTGCATCTTCTAATGCTTGTCCTGCTAAAAAATATTTTTCTGAATCTTTATAATCATCAAGGGTTTTTAATTTTTCCATTATTTCTGATTGATACAAAGCAAATGTAGTTTCTGTTCTTCTTAATATCGTTTCGATTTTTTCTTTTTCTTCTGGTTTCCAATTTTTGGCGAGTGATAATAATTTGTTTTTTTTCTCTGAATAATTGCTTGTAATTAGTTTTTGTAATTCAACTCTGTCATTGTATTGGTCAGTAACCGTACGGCTGTAATACCATTTTGAAATAAGTGTTCTGGATTTTTGTAACAATAGATTAAAATCTTTTAATTCTGTTAAACTTGGGATTACTTCTTCAACTACGATGTCTGTTTTTTTACGAGTATCTTTTAAAACAATAAAAGTATAAAAGAAAGCAACAATAGTAAGCAAGATTAAAGAACCAAAGCCCCCTGCAATACGAGTAGTGATGTTTAAGCGAATTTTCATTGGAATGAATTATTTTTCTCCTTTTTTAAGTTTTTCTAATTTTTTCATGTATTCTGCATGCTTTTCATTATCGTGTAAAGCATAATAAATACCTGCTAAACCTTCTACAACCTTAGGATCATTAGGTTTTAATTCATACGCTTTTTGCATATAAGGAAGGGCTTGTTTTAAGTATTGAACAGATTTGTCTTGCATTTGTTCAATTTGTTCAATAGGAATATCAAAAGACATTGTTTTGATGATATGAGCCCCTTGATTGTAATAAGTAAAGGCTAATCCTTCAAATGCAGAAACATTATTAGGATCTAATTCTAATACTTTATTGAAGGAAACTTTTGCAACTTCAGTGTATTTGTTGAATGTTGATTCGTCAATATCTTTACCTGAATCAAGTAATTGTTTCATTGTAGATACAAATTGTCCTCCGACGGATAAATAAAACTCTATGTCTTTATTTTTAAAATCAATATTTGGATCGTAAGTTTTGTAGATATTTTTGTAATTATTATATAGTTCTAAACAAGCATTATAATTTAATGAATCGTAGAGAAACACTTTTATTTGATTGTAAAATGTTTCTGCAATAATTTTTAATAATTTTTTATTTTGTTCTTTGACATCTGGATCGGGAGATAAAGATTCTGATTTTTCTAATGACTTTATAGATTCTTGCCTATATTTTGAATATCTGTTATTTACTTCTTGATTTTTGAATAATTGAAAATACACGTATGCTTTTAATGTCCAAGCAGCAGGTTCATCTTTGGTATCTGGATGGATGACTACTTCGTCAATTTTGTTTTTAGCACAAGCAAAGTCCTTTTTTTGGTAGCACTCCATTGCTTCCATATACTTATCTACCTGCGCAGGTATGAAATGAGGTAGCCATCCTATCCATAGGATGAACCATACTCGTATGTTGAGATACTTCTTCATTGTATTTATTTAATAGACAGCGGAGGCCAATTGTTTGAGGTCCTCGCTGGCTTTTAATCCATATTTGACTGCATTCTGTTTATTATACTCAAATTTTTGCTTATTGTCTATCACGACAAAATTTATGACAGCAAAAGTTTTGGCAGCTCCTTCTTGTTCTGTAATCAAAAGTGTTCCTTTATTTTTTAATTGAGAAGCCAAGGTTTTGATTTTAGATGAATTTTCAGGTGTAATGTATATTATATGTGGTATTTTATTCTTATCAATTTTATCACTATTGATAAGTTCAATTTTTTGTCCTCCGATAGTTTTTTTAGAAACAACATTATCGTTTAATTCTTTAATGAGAGAATTGGCATTCCCTACTATTTGAATAATGAAATTGCCGGACTTTGCTGATTCTGGCCACTCAAAATAACGAGTTAGATTATAAATATAAACAGCTTTGATTTTGGCATTAATATCATAGTTTTGTTTAAACGAACTAAACAACAATACACACAAAAGCGTAAATACAATATGTTTAATGAAGTATTTCAATCTTTAAAAGATTATTTTAACGCAAGCAAAAGTAATAAAAAAGAATTGAATAGCCCAAATCTATCTTAAAATATACAAACGATGCGCATCTAATTTTAGGAAAATAAATAGCAAAATGGTAAACTCCCATAGAGAAGATCCGCCATAACTAAAAAATGGCAAAGGAATACCTATAACAGGTAACACTCCAATGGTCATTCCTATATTGATGACTAAGTGAAAAAATAATATGGATGCTACGCCATATCCGTATATTCTTGAAAACTCAGAACGTTGTCTTTCGGCTAATAGGATAATGCGAATAATTAAAAACGCAAAAAGCACTAATACTAATGTACTACCTACAAATCCCCATTCTTCGCCTACTGTACAAAAAATAAAATCGGTGTCTTGTTCGGGTACAAAATTATATTTTGTTTGCGTTCCTTTGAGATAACCTTTACCAAATAATCCGCCTGAACCAATGGCTATTTTAGATTGATGAACGTTATATCCTTCTTTTTTTAAGTTAATTTCACCTCTGCCTAATAATACATCTATTCTTCCTCTTTGATGAGGTTGTAATTTGGAATACAAATAATTACTTGAAAAAACAAATACAGAAGCGGCTGCAACATAAGCAAGTTTGGTAAAAAAAATTTTGAAGGAATGTTTTCCAAAATAAAACCATAATGCGAAGAAAATACCAAATGCTATGTAGAAGTAATATTGAGGAATAAGTAACGATAAAATAAAAAGCAAAACTGCCATAAAACCTAATATAATATAATTTACAGATAATCCTTCTCTATACAGAGTAATGATAAATGCAGTAAAGGTGAGTGCCAAGCCCGTTTCATTTTGTAAAACAAGAATAATGATCATTGGTACTCCGATAATAATAAATGTAACAATTGTGTTTTTATACATTTCAATATAATCACTAAGTGTTTTATATCTTTTAGTAGAGATGACGGATAAATTTTGATTGGATAAAAATTTTGCCAGTGCTAAATTGGTAGCAAATTTCATAAACTCAGCGGGCTGAATACCTACATCACCAATGCGAAACCACGATTTACTTCCTTTAATTTCTTTGCCTAAAAATGGCACTGCTAAATTTAAAACCAAAAAGAAAATGTAAAAAGCATACGCAAATACGGTGTAAAAATCTGCTTCAATAACTAATATAATGAATGCTAAAATAAAGGCAGTAAGTATCCAAATCATTTGTTTGCCATACTTTTGAGAAATATCAAAAATACTTTGGTGTTGTTCATCATAGACAGCCGCATAGATATTGAGCCATCCCATAATGACCAACACAACATATATTCCTACTGTTATCCAGTCGATGTTAGCAAATGGACTTTCTTCGCTTGTTCTCATTTTATTATTGTTTTCTTTTCCTTTTCTTATAAGTAATGTTTTTCTTTTTATCAGGCATACCACTCTTAATGTAATCGATATTGGCTTTTATTAAATTGGCTTCTACCATTCGTTTTTCTAAATCAGGACGAGTTATTTTTCTTTTAAGGTATTTTTCTATCATCAAAGAAGCGATGGGCGCTGCCCATACGCCACCATATCCAGAGTTTTCAACAATTACAGAGATAGCAATTTTGGGGTCGTCTTTGGGTGCAAAAGCAAAAAACAAAGCATGGTCTTTTCCGTGCGGATTTTGTGCGGTTCCTGTTTTTCCACATATTTTGATATCTTTGATTTTGGCTAAGGTGGCCGTTCCTGCTTCTACTACTTTTTCCATAGCATTTACTACTCTTTCGTAATATTCCCTTTCAGTTACATACGTATAATGTTTTACCTTAAAAGTACTATCCAAGTATTTTTCGTGTCCAATTCCCTTGATGATATGTGGAGTATAATAAAATCCTCTATTGGCTATAATACACATAACATTGGCTAATTGAATAGGCACTGCTGTGAGTTCGGCTTGACCTATTCCAAGTGAAATGACGGTGCTTGCAAACCATCTATTTTTACCAAATACTTTGTTGTAATATTGAATTGTAGGTACATTTCCTGGCTTTTCAAAAGGAATATCGTAGTTTAATTTTTTTCCAATACCAAAACTCATTACGGCTTCTCGCCAATGTTGATAGGCATTTTCAAAATTTCCCCATAATTTGTAATTTTCTACAATACTTTTAAAAACATAAGAATAATAGGAATTACAAGAGTATTGAATGGACATTTCTAAATCGGGTGGGGAAGGATGTGGATGGCATTTGGGTTTTCCTCCCATAGGTGGATAACCTCTTGCACAAGGATAACGAGTATTTGGAAAAAGCACGCCGTCTTTTTGACCGATGAGTGCATCAATTAATTTAAATGTAGAACCAGGTGGATACATAGCTTGTGTGGCTCTATTAAACAAAGGCACGTTTATTGTATCTGCGTACAATCGTGCAAAATTTTTATTTCGTTCTTTTCCACCAACTAACATATTGGGGTCGTAAGTGGGGCTGGATACCAAGCATAATATCTCGCCTGTTGATGGCTCAATCGCTACAATACTTCCTTTTTTGTTTTGCATAAGATATTCGCCATATTCTTGCAATTCAGCATCAATAGAGGAGTATAAAGGTTTCCCAGGAATGGCTAAGGTATCGTATTTCCCATCCATAAATCTTCCTACTTCTCTATTATGCACATCTTTAATAATGATTCGTGTTCCTTTTTTTCCTCTAAGATATTTTTCGTAACTATATTCTATTCCGCTAATACCAATATAATCACCTTCTTTGTAATAAGGGTCTTTTTCGGCTTTTTCTTTACTCACTTCACCAACATACCCTAATGCGTGTGCAGCAATGGGTTTGGGGTATTTACGAATAGAACGAACTTGTACATAAAATCCTTTGAGGCGATACATTTTTTCTTGAAGGGCAGCATAGGTCTTGACAGATAATTGTTTTTCAAAAATACCTTGTTTTCTGGGAGAGTTGGGCGGCAAAGAAAGTTTTGTCATTCGTTTGATAAACTCTTCTTTTGTAATTTGTAAAATATCACACAAGGCCATTGTATCGCATCCTTTGGCTTCTTTTGGAACTACCATCAAATCGTATGATGGCTCATTCATCACTAATAGTTTTCCATTTCTATCATAAATATAACCTCTTGGTGGATATTCGGTTAAAAATTCAAATGCATTGATTTGAGCATATACTTTATATTCGTCTGTAATGATTTGAAGATAAAACAATCTAATGATGTATAACAAAACAACTAATACAATAAATCCAATGATGTAGTATTTTCTTTCTGAAAGTTGTATTTTCTGATAACGGTTCATGTTTGTTTAGGACGAAAAAATAATTGATGTATAAAATAAATAATTACTTCTGCCGCAATTGAACTTAATATCGTACGAATAAAAATATCTATCAAATAACGCCATTCAAATGCTTCAATTAAAAACAGTAAAAAATGATGCATTACTACCATAGGAAATGTGTATTTCAAAAACCAAGATGAATTCATTTCTGCTAAAACAGGAATTTGATTTTCTTCATATTCATCGGGAGGTTCTACTAATTTTAACCAATAATAACGAAGATAAGCAATTGCTGTAAAACTGGCTGTGTGTATGCCTCCTGTGTGATAAAACCAATCGTAAATCATTCCAGTAAAGAAGCCAAGTAGTAAAACTAAATATCTATTTGTATTTACAGGTAAAGTAAGAAGAAACATACTATAAACAAAAGGCACACAGTATTCTGTTAGATAAATTTTTTGTAAAATAAATATCTGTAATATAAATAAAAAAAGCCATTGAAATAGGTATTTTAGCAGCGTTGAAAAATTCATAAGAATTTATTGATAGGAGATTTTTTGCAAAGAATCTAATTCTGCTTTGTATATGTGTTTTATAACATACACGTGATGTATAGAAGAAAAATCTGTAAATATCTTTACTTGCACAGTATAAAAAGGATTTTTTTGTTTTCTCTCAAAACTTTCTACTTTTCCAACAGGTATTAGCATTGGAAAGATGTGCGAAAAATGCGATGTATAAACCGTATCGCCTGTTTTTATTTTGGCGTGCAAAGGCACATCATTCATTTGCATATATTCTCTGCTTCTACCATCCCAAGATAATGGACCGCAAGACCCATCTTTGATCATACAATTTACTAAAAAATCTTTGTGCAATAAAGTAATTACGGTTGAATAATGTTCTGACACATCTTTGACAACGCCCACAATACCATTATTAGTAATGACCGCCATATCTCTTTGTAACCCTTTATTTTTGCCAATATCAAGGGTAATGTAGTTTTTTTGATTATTAAATGTACTGTTGATAACATGGGCATTGATAAAGAGGTATTCTTGATGAATACTGGTGTCTTTATGAATATATTCTTTGTTAGAAATTATTTTGTAAGCAAAATAACTTTTGTTGAGTAATGATGCATTAAGTTGGGCTAATTTTTCATTTTCACTTTTCAAATAAAAGTATTGATAAATCTTGGACTTTTGTTCATACCATTTTCCTGCTATTTCATTAGAATAATTTAATAAGACAGAAGAAGAATAGTTAGTGCCTTGATAAATAAAATAAAAAGATATTACTTCTAAAAACACAAATAAAAGTCCATACGTGCGACGATATATAAATGTAAATAGAGATTTCACAAGGAGTTATATCATTATTGCATAATGAACTTATACTTACGATGATTTTTAAGAGCAATGTTAGTGCCTCTGGCTACTGCTCTGAGAGGGTCTTCGCAAACATGAACGGTAAGTTTTGTTTTCAAAGAAATTCTTTTGTCTAATCCTCTTAATAAAGAACCACCACCTGCCATATAAATACCTTTATCATAAATATCTGCGGCTAATTCGGGAGGGGTCATTTCAAGAGCAGTAATAATGGCTTCTTCTATTTTGGAGATGGATTTTTCAAGACAATGAGCAATTTCACTATAACTCACATATACTTCCTTGGGCAATCCGCTCAATGTATCTCTTCCTCTTACCGCACAATCTGGTGGAGGATTATCTAATTCAACAGTAGCGGATCCAACATCTATTTTAAGTTGTTCTGCAGTACGAGGACCTATTTGCAAGTTGTGTTGGCGGCGTACAAATTCTTCAATATCTGCATTAAACTCATCACCGGCTATACGAATGGATTTATCACAAACAATTCCTCCTAAGGAAATAACAGCAATTTCTGTAGTTCCACCTCCAATGTCTATAATCATATTTCCTTCTGGGGCTTCAACATCAATGCCCATACCTAATGCGGCAGCCATTGGTTCGTGAATCATATACACTTCTTTTGCTCCTGAATGTTCTGCACTGTCTCTTACGGCTCTTTTTTCTACTTCTGTAATGCCCGAAGGTATACATATCATCATTTTCAAAGAAGGAGCAAATAATCCTCTATTAGGGTTAATCATCTTAATCATTCCTTTGATCATTTCTTCTGCTGCTTGAAAATCAGCAATAACCCCATCTTTTAAAGGGCGAATAGTTTCTATATGTTTGTGTTCTTTGCCGTGCATCATTTGTGCTGCCTTTCCTACAGCAATTACTTTATTTGTTGTTTTATCAATGGCTACAATACTTGGCTCATCTACTACTATTTGATCATTGTAATAAATAATCGTATTAGCAGTACCCAAATCAATGGCTATTTCTTGTGTGAGAAAACTTTTAAACATAGTTTATTTATTTCGCACAAAATTACGGATAAAAAGAGGGGATTAGGTTTAAAAATTACAAAAATTTATGCACAAATCATTGTTAGTTTTTGAAAAACAAAGAGGTGGCTTTTTGACTGATTAAATGTATTTTCTAAATACAGGTTTTATAGGTTCGCCTACCAGATATTTTTCAACGCCATCTTCTAATGCTTTTTTGAATACTACACAGGATTCATCAAAAGCATTCAAAATATGTTCTAAATCCTGATCTGAATGAGAAAAATGAGGACAAAATATACCTTGAAATAGAACAGCACGTTTTATCATTTCTTGATGAAATAAAGTTCTTAATTCCCAAGAATTATTACCTTGTTGGTCAAAGTATGCTAATGATACATGCCAAGGAAATTGTAATACTTTGATATGATTTTGTAAATGATGTTTATGAATGATATTTTTAGTTTCTTGCATATATTTTTCGCCTAAACGATGATTGTGACCTATTACATCGTGTTTTTGAAACTCTTCCATAGTTGCTAATGCTGCGGCAATACTACAAGTTTCACCACCGTGTGTTGTACTTATCAAAAATAATTTTTCTTTTCCTTTGGCTTTAATACCGCCCAATTCCATAATTTCCCTTTTGCCTGTTAAACAACAAAATGAAAATCCATTAGCAATGCCTTTTCCCCATGTAGCCATATCTGGTACTACGCCAAACTTTACCATTGAACCAGGAAAGTGCGAACGATAGCCCGTAATCATTTCATCCATTATCCATAGAGATCCTTGACTATGAACAAAATCAATGGCTTTTTGAAGATATTCTTTGGTAACGGGATTAAATTTTTCGGGTTCTGCAATTACACAGGCAATTTGTCCAGGATATTTTTCAAACACTTCTTTTAAGGAATTCAAATCATCGGCTTTAAAAGTAACAGTGAGAGATTGTATTTCTTCGGGTATTCCTGATTTTACATCGGTACTTCCGATAAACCAATCATCATAAGAAAAGAAAGGATGTTCGGCAGCACGGGCAACTAATTTTTTTCCAGTGTAAGCACGGGCTAACTTCACGGCGGCCGTCGTAACTGTAGATCCATTCTTAGCAAACTTTATCATATCATGCCCAGGAATGTTTGCTAAAAACTTTTCTGCCATTTCCATTTCAATTACAGAAGGACGAGAGAAGTTATTGCCTTTCCATAATTCTTGTATAACACGATTGACTACTGGATCATACGCATGTCCTAAACTAATAGAAGCAAGACCTCCTAAACATTCTATGTATTCATTACCATCAACATCCCACACGTGAGAACCTTTCCCGTGAGTAATAGCAGCGGGTGATAGTGCTGGAAATTGATCATCGCCTTTTGAGTAAGTATGAGCACCGCCAGGAATGAGTTGATGAATTTTTTTTCTATACTCATCTGACTTTGAAAAATTCGTAATAAATGTTGTTGTTTTTTCCATAAAACAATCTTTAATAGATTTTGGCAAAGATACACGAAAAGTTTCTGTTAGTGAATGTACTTTTTATAAACTTCAATTTCTTATAAGTATTTATTCTTGTGCTATTGATTGTGATTATGATTTTAATTTTATATTGCTTAATTATTCTGATTTAAGGCGTTGATGTTTTTTTTAATAATAAATTGTTACATAATTTAATTTACAAATCATCAAATTATTTTTATTCCAATGATACAAATATCATCAGTTTGTTCGCTGTTTCCTTTCCAATCTAAATGTATTTTAATCAGTTCTTCTTTTTGTTGTTCAACATCCAAGTGGGCTATTGCTATGAGTGTATCTTTCAATCTTTTTTTAGTAAACTTTTTATCTTTTGTTGAATTAGGAAAATATTTTTTTCCGCCAAATTGGTCTGCATAGCCATCTGTAAAAAAGTAAATAGTATCGTCTTTTTGTAATTCTAATGTGTGATTGACAAAGGGATCATTATTATCGCAGTAACCAACTGTTCTTTTTTGAGCAGGAATTTCTATAAGTTCTTTATTTCGGACAATATAGATAGGATTGTTTGCACAAGCACACCAAAGTTTAGTCATTTCTTTGTCAAAGACAGCAAACACCATATCAGCACTATCTTTTACTTCGTCTTCTTTATTCTTGTATTCTAACACTTTTTGAATTTTTGTTGAAATAAATTCTAATGCTTCTGCTGGTGAATTTATATCTTTTTCTACTAATGATTGTTTTACATACGCCAAAGTAAGAATACTCATAAAAGCACCTGGCACACCATGACCAGTGCAATCTCCTACAGCAATTCCTTTTAATTCAATTCCATCATTTGTTCTAATAATTCCAGCAAAATAAAAATCACCTGCTACAATATCTTTTGGCATATACAATACAAACGAATTAGGAAATATTTTTTTCACTTCTGTTTCAGATGGAACGGATGATTTTTGTAGTCGTTTGGCGTAGTTAATGCTATCTATTATTTCTGTGTTCTTTTGTTGTATTAAGATATTTTTCTCTTCTAATTCTTTGGTTCTTTCTTTTACTATATTTTCTAATTTTCTCTTTTGTTGTTTTAATTCTTTTTCTCTGTATTTAATAATTAAAAGAATCATTAAACTAAATAGAGATATAAATAAAATTCTAAACCACCATCTTTCCCAAAATGGCGGAAGTATTTCAAATTGAATAACAATAGGAACTTTATTCCAGATATTGATATTGTTAGATGCATAAATTCCTAATGTGTGAATACCAGATTTTAAATCATTTAATACAATTTTACCTTCTTTTTGAAAATGATTATTGCCATCTAAGACGTATTTATATTGCACCTTTTTGCCATCGGTTAAGCATACAGCATAAAATTCTACACTTAATTCTTCAAAATTGTATGGTATCTCATACAAACTATCCTTTTTAAATTGAATTTCAAATTGTTTGTTTTTTAATTTGTAAGTAATTTTATCAATGATAATTTCAGGGGGCTTTTGATTAAGATAAACTTTATCTGTGTTTATACTAAAAAGTTTTTTACCATCAGCAAAATAAATTTCTGCATCTTTCATAAATGGAATCATATCCAATTTCAAACTTTGAGAATATTTGATTGAATACTCATAGTTTTCATTGATTAAGTCGTTGTATTGAATGAGTTGAATACCATCCCAAGTTATTAACCAGAAATTTTCTTTTTTATCTACAAATATATTTTCAATATAATTAGATAATAAACTATTAGAATAATTCCATAAATGATAATAAGCAGTATCTAAAGTAGCACTGAGATGATAAATTACTAAACCTCTGGTGTATTCTTGACATATCAATAATTTTTTGTAAGATAATAATGGATATAACCGTTCTCTTAAGATAGGTGAAAATAATCCTTGAACGTAGATTTCTGAAATTTTTTTGGAATTTAAATCATACTTGTAAAACTTGTCTTTAATTTCAGGAATTAAAATTTGCACATTTTCAGAATCGTTGGTCAAGCAAAATTCTATATTTTTTAAGTCATTAGACATGCATTTGAAACGATTGTTTTGAATAGAGTCATTTATTTCTGCAATTCTATCCTCTGTAATGTCATATAAATAATTATAAGGTAGTAAATTAATTTGCAACAACCCATCATAAGTAGCATACCACAAGTTGCCTTCTAAATCAGGAATGGCTTCTTTGATAGGCACTTCTCTTTTGAGTAAGTCAAGTAAAGGTTCAGTAATAAATATCTTTTTTGAGTTTAAATCAATCCATCTGTAGCCATTTATTATGTAGTTAAAAAATTTATACAATGGTTTGTTTAATGATGGCAATCCACTTTCATTATTGAGTTTATTAAGTTCTTCTTTGATAAAAATTTGTTCGTTTTTAGGGCTGATAACTAAAACACCATTCGTAGTTGGTAATACTATATTTCCATTATCTATAAAGCCATTTCCAATAAACTCTAATGATGGAGTTTCTCTGTTTTTCTTAATGAAAGTTTTAAAAAAATTATTTTTATTCACAAGAATAATGGGCTGATGGTCATTAAATTCTTCTGGTAATATGTAATAATAATTGCCAAATTCTAATATACCTGCCATTATAAAAGGTACTTCATCATACACTTTAGTGAAAGATTTATTTTTATAGAGATACAAAGTTCTGGTGTCATTACCTTTATTGTAAAAAGAATAAAAAACATTGCCTTGATTAGAACACAATAAATTAGATGGAAAAGAAAAATTATCGGGATAAGATTCAAAAACTTTATTAGTAACTTTTAATTGTTTGAAATCAAAATCTAAATAGCCCTTTTTGAAGTACTGAATGCCATTTTTATCACTTACGCCATTTTCTTCTTTTAATGCTAATGTGTCAGATAAAAAAATATCTAAGTAATAAGGTTTTTTCTTAGAAGTTTTGGCATAACCATATTTCATTGAATAAAATATACTTCCATCTTCTAATTCTTTAATTGAAAAAGCATTGACTTTATTCACTTCGGTGAGTATTGAGTCGTTCAAATAATTTTTGAATTCTTTGCCATTAAAACGAGTAATGCCATTGCCATTGGATATCCATAATTGCCCTTTGCTGTCTAAAAACAATGCTTCTACTTGATTACTCATCAATCCATCAGACGTAGTAAATTTTCTGAAATTGACATTTTGTGCAACAATGATAACTGGAAAAAGAAATAAATAACAACAAAAATATCTTATAAGGATTTTCTTCATTTTTGAAAATCTAATTTTTCTGCAAAATTACCAAAAATAAATTTCTTTGAACTTAATATCGTATTTTTGTCTCCTTAAATTAAATATTTAATTCGATGGCAAAGCAAAATTTTATAGTGATAAAAAATGCCCGAACTCATAATCTTAAAGGCATTGATCTTGTTATTCCACATAAAAAGTTGATAGTCATCACGGGAGTATCGGGTTCAGGAAAAACTTCATTGGCTTATGATACTATTTATGCAGAAGGACACAGAAGGTACATCGAAAGTTTGTCTTCTTATGCTCGTCAGTTTGTAGAACGATTGCCCAAGCCCCCTGTCGATTATATTAAAGGACTATCGCCTTGTATTGCATTAGAACAAAAAACCACGACCAATAATCCAAGAAGTACTGTTGGTACAGTTACAGAAATTTACGATTATTTGCGTGTTTTATTTGCACGTGTAGGTCTTATTATTCATCCTGTTACAGGAAAAGAAATTAAACGTTACTATCCACAAGATGTTGTTCAATTTGTTCAGACATTACCCGCGTCATCAAATGTATTTATTGCAAATAGTATTCATATTAATGGTTACTTAAAAAAAACGCTTGAAACTCTTTTAGAATCCGGTTTTTCAAGAGTGCTTATCAATGAAGAAATACTCAAAATCAAAGACGCTATTGACAATTTGCCCAAAAAAATTGAACATTGTTATTTAATTATTGACCGATTTATTTTAGAAAATACACTTGATGAAGATACAATTTCAAGATTAACAGATAGTATTGAAACGGCTTTTAATCAAGGAGAAGGCGTGTGTTATGTGATTTCTCAAAAAGATAATGAATGGGATTTTCACAAATTTAGCAATGTATTAGAATCTGATGGAATTCAATTTGAAGAACCCTCGCCTCAACTTTTTGCGTTTAATAATCCGTATGGAATTTGTCAAAAATGTAAAGGTACAGGACGGATATTTGATTTTGATATCAATAAGGTGATCGTAGATAAAAAGAAATCTATTTTGAAGGGGGCTTTGAGTAGAAATATTCCTTATTACGTTATTGAAAGAATTAAAGGATTAGGAATGATTTATTCTATTTATGAAAATTTATTAAATACTCCAATTGAAAAATTGTCTGAAGATGAAATCAAAAAAATTTGGTTTGGCGAAGCACGTATTCCGGGTATCTATTTCATTTTAATGAGTGAAGACGATTCAAAGTATTATCAAGATTTCAGATCAGGAAGTTTTGCACGATTAAAGTCCCATCTATTATGTTCTGAATGTCAAGGTTCACGCTTAAGAAAAGAAGCCCTTTATATTAAAATACTCAATCATACCATTGCTGATTTTGTTGAAATGCCTGTAGATGAACTTTTGAGATATTTCAAAGAAGAAGTAGTAGAAAAAATTCCTCATAAAGAAGCCGTTCAAAAATTGCTTCAAGAAATTATTGCAAGGTTAGAATTTTTGTGTGAAGTAGGTTTGCCTTATCTCACTTTAAATAGAGAGATGCGAACATTAAGTGGTGGCGAATCGCAAAGAGTATATCTAACAACGGCATTAGGTAGTAGTTTAGTTGGAAGTATTTATGTATTGGATGAACCTACAACAGGTTTACATCCGCGAGATACTCATCGTTTGATTAAAGCCCTTAAAAAATTAAGAGATGAAGGAAATACCCTAATGTTAGTAGAACACGATGAAGAAGTGATGCGCAATGCAGATATGCTTATTGATTTAGGACCAAAAGCAGGAAAGCAAGGTGGAAATGTAGTATTTCAAGGAAATGTAGAAGAATTAAAAAACGCTCAAAATTCTTTAACCGCCGACTATCTTACAGGGAAAAAATCAGTAACCATCCATTCTTCTTTCAATAGAGAATATTTTGAATTTATTTACCTAAAAAATGCTACTGCCAATAATTTAAAGAACATAGAAATCCAATTTCCTTTTAATGCTATCACTTGTATTACAGGAGTTTCAGGGTCAGGCAAATCAACGCTTGTAGAAGAAGAACTTATCCCCGAATTAGAGAAAGTAATTGTATTGGGTAAATCTTCAGAAAAATTATCAGGGGCATACAACAAAATTAAGGCATTGCAATATATTAGCCAAGATTCTGTGAGTACTTCGTCAAGAAGTAATTGTGCTACTTATACAGGTGTATATGATGATATCCGTGTATTATTTTCAAGATATTCACGTTTGCAAGGATTGGGCTTTGACCCGTCTTTCTTTTCTTTTAATACCCATGGTGGAAGATGTGAAAAATGTCAAGGTGAAGGCATCATTCGTATTCCGATGCAATTTATGGCAGATATTGAAATGACTTGTGATGCTTGTAATGGAAAAAGATTTACTAAAGAAATATTACAAGTTAATTACAATGGATATACTATCAGCGATGTTTTGGAAATGAGTATTGATGAGGCCTATCAGTTGTTTGAAAAAGAAACTCAATTTGTGGATTTAAAAAATAAAATCTTAAAAACTTTAGATATACTTCGTTCTGTTGGTTTAGGTTATGTACCAATGGGACAGAGTACTTCTAAAATGAGTGGGGGAGAATTACAACGACTTAAAATTGCACAATTTTTACAACAGGAGAAATTATCTTCCACTTTATTTATATTAGATGAACCCTCTACAGGACTTCATTTTTACGATATTGATGTTTTGATGAAAGCATTACAACAACTTATTTATAGAGGACATACTATTATTATTATTGAACACCAACAAGATATAATTAAAAATGCAGATTGGATTATTGATTTAGGTCCAGAAGGTGGAAAAAATGGGGGAGAGGTGGTTTATCAAGGCACATTGCAAAACTTTAAAAACTGCTCTACAAGTTACACGGCTAATTTTTTATTTAAGAAAGAATTGAGTATAAGTTAAAATATGTTAAAATAATGCTTTTGTGATACAAAATAGAGTGTTTATAGGTATATTTTGCCAAAAAATTTTTTATGGCGGCTAAAAAAATTTCCAAAAAAGAAAAAATTAAAAAGGAGCAGAAAAAAGTAGAAAAAAAGGGAACAAAATCTCTTAAATCCCTTAAAAAGAAAGAAGTCGCTTCAAAAAAATCAGCATCCAATAAGAAGGTCAAGGAACAAAAGAAACTTAAAAAAAATTCTTCGCTTAAAAAATCTTTAAAGAAGAAAAGTACTAAAAAAATCTCTAAACCCGCTCCTACTAAAAAAGCCGCCACTAAAAAATCTCTTTCTACTTCAAAAAAGAAATCTCCTAAAAAAGTAGTAACCCAAAAACAAAAATCCCTTTCTACTAAAAAACAGAATATCTCAACTTCATCTAAACTTAAAAAATCAGCAAAAACTGCTTCCACCAGTAAATCAACTGCTAAAAAATCCATTAAGACACCCAAAAAACAAGAACCTAAAAAAGCAGTAACAAAATCAACAAAAGCAACTACTCAACCTAAAGCAAAAAAATCTTCTCCACAAAAAAAAGTTTCAACTAAAACAATCAGCACTCCAAAATTTACAAAAGCAGATGCCGCCAAAACATCAAGTACTTCTACCACATCCTCAACATCTGCTAATATCACAAAAATTTCCTCTGAAGATAAACCTAAAGCATCTTCAACATCATCAAAAAGCAATATTTCATTATCTTCAAAACCCAAAGAAGAAATAACGATTGAAAAAGTACTGGAAGAAACAAAAGAAGAACAATACATTCCTCATTCAGTAAAAACATCTGAAAAAACAGGTTTTAGTGAAAGTTTAAGCGATGATATTACCTCTGTATTTTCTCGTACCACCGAAGAATTACCCGAGCCACCAGGTAAGTACACATTAGAATATTCTTGCAAAACATCTCCTGAATTATTGTACAAGTTTTTAACGGACCCCAAAGAACTTACAGAATGGTTTTGTGATGATGTTCATATAAGAAATGGCATTTATACATTTGTATGGAATGGTGTGCCCCAACAAGCCCGTTTGGTTAAGCAAGAAAGAAATACTTTGGTACGTTTTCAATGGGTGGATAAAAACGACGGTAGTTATTTTGAGTTTAACATCTACAAAAATCCTTTGACAAATGATGTGGTGCTCTATGTAACAGATTTTTCTTCGCCCGAAGAATTAGAAAGTAATCAACTTTGGTGGAATTCTCAAATTGCAAAATTAAAAACAATTTTAGGATTACAACAATAGAGTTTTTAAATATTTTCCAAGGTATTTTAAGTAGGTTTAAGAGTTTATTCCCTAAATTTTTTTGAACATTTGGATGTGTATAGGTGTATTTTTTAATCAACAATTGTAAAAACATTTCTTCTTATAAAAAATGGTAATTATTTTTTTAAGTGATAGGTAGGATTTAAATTTTTGAGTACAAATTGATTTTAGATTCTTTAAAGCGATAATCAATTATTTTTTTAACCGCATAGATATCAGTTCCATAGGAAAAAAATATATTGTAGCAATGGACTTTAGTCCATTGATCAAAAGATAGAATCAAAATGAGTTCCGTAGGAACGACCCATTTTTGATGATTAAATATGATCCGATCCGATGGATCTTTGTTGGACGCGG
Organism: Bacteroidia bacterium; assembly: GCA_026414605.1. GTDB lineage: Bacteria > Bacteroidota > Bacteroidia > B-17B0 > Aurantibacillaceae > BPGX01. Next base: position 37,876 of record JAOAIP010000021.1, on the reverse strand, counting down.
ATTTATATTTCGGACGGACTGAAGTTCAGCCTTACAATACAAAAAGGGAATCGTGCCTACGGCACTTTTTTATAGACACTAACACCACAAAGAAAGTTGCCATTTTTTTAGTTAATAAAATACTTATCCAAAAATTTCAACAAAACACTGTCTTGTCCGTTCTTTTTCCTTATCTTTGTTACCTAAATTTTTAAATTATGTTCTTAATATTTGATGTAGAAACAACGGGCTTTATAAAAGAAGGCACACAAGATTTTTCTAATTTGGATAATTATCCTCGTGTTGTACAACTTGCTTTTCAATTGCACGATGCAAAAGGAAAACTCCTTCAACAATACAGCCAAATCATTAAACCTAATGGATTTGAAATTCCTTATGATGCGGCAAAAGTGCATAAAATAACAACAGAACGTGCCTTAAAAGAAGGAATTGATTTGTCGCAAGCCCTTCTTGATTTTGTAAATGCTTTACAACAAGCACAAGTTATTGCAGGACATAATATCATTTCTTACGATATTCCTGTTATTACAGCAGAATTTATTCGTGCAGGTTTAGATAAAAATTTAATTGAATGCAAAGAACTTATTGACACTTGTACTTCCAAAGAAGTCATCAATTTTTGCGGATTAAAAGGCGGTAAAGGTGGTGGATTAAAAACGCCTAAATTAGAAGAACTTTATGAAAAATTATTTGGTGTAAAATTTGATCTTGCTCACAATGCGGCTTTTGATGTTCAGGCCAATGCCAAATCTTTTTTTGAATTACTAAAAAGAGAAATTATTCAATTACCACCATCAATATCTATTGATATTAATGCCATTGAATACGAAGCGCCCAATTTGTCTGAACTTTTTGATGTTGAAAAAGAATATCATAAAAAGAAAAAGTCAGTATCCACATCTTCTACAAGTAATATAGTTTCTGATGAAATTTCTTTTCATTTTGCCTATTTACACAATCATACTACCTATTCTATTGGGAATAGTACGACACAGGTCAAAGCCCTTGTTCAAAAAGCCGCAGAGTATAAGGCATCTGCTTTGGCTATTACAGATTTGGGGTATATGAGTGGTGTTGTAGATTTTTATAATATCATTAATGATGTGAATAAAAAAATTAAAGCCCAAAATGAAAAGGAAACAGACGAAAATAAAAAATCACCACTCATCAAGCCCATCATAGGTTGTGAGTTTTATTTATGTGAAGATATCAAACAAAAAAATAGTTCTCGCTATTCTAATTATCAAATACCCGTATTAGCAAAAAATGAAAAGGGGTACTCTAATCTTTGTAAACTTTCTTCAATTTCATTTTTAGAAGGGTTTTATTATGTGCCTCGTATTGATAAAAATCTTTTAGTTCAACACAAAGAAGGACTTATTATTTTAAGTGGTGGTTTAGACGGAGAGATACCTCGGGTATTATTAAGAGAAGGAGAACAAAAAGCCGAAAAGGTGGTTTTGTGGTATAAAGAAAATTTTCAGGAAAACTTTTATTTAGAATTGAATAATCACGGCTTGGAAGAAGAAAAACTCATCAATGACTTTTTAATACGAATGGCAGAACGATATTCTATAAAAGCCATTGCGGCTCACAATAATTTTTATTTAAATCCCGATGAAGCCAGTGCTTTTGAAACATTACTTTGTATTCGTAATGGAGATACCATAGATATGCCTGTAGGCAAAGGAAGTGGAAAAAGAGAAGGTTTGCCCAATCACGAATTTTATTTTCCATCACCTCAAAAAATTCAACAACTCTTTAGTTTCTATCCTGCAGCCATTGAGAATGCTATTGAATTAGCAGAACAAGTTGAGACCTATTCAGTAGAAAAAAATATCGTGTTGCCAAAATTTGAAATACCCAAAGAGTTTGTTGAGCAACATCCGAGTTTGAGTGAATTAGAATTAGAAAATGCGTATTTAAGACACCTTGCTTATCAAGGGGCAGAAAGAAAATACCAAACAATTACAGACGAAGTCAAAAACAGAATTGATTTTGAACTAAACACCATCGCTCAAATGGGATTTCCTGGTTATTTTTTGATTGTAAGTGATATTTTAAGAGAATCAAGAAAGAAAGGAATACGAATAGGTCCAGGACGTGGAAGTGCTGCCGGGTCTATCATTGCATATTGTTTGGATATTACCAATGTTGATCCTATCCGATACGGTTTGCTTTTTGAAAGATTTTTAAATCCTGAGCGGGTATCTATGCCCGATATTGATATTGACATTGCAGATGACCGAAGAGATGAAGTGATAGAATACATTGTTCAAAAATATGGAAAAGACAGAGTAGCCAACATTATTACATTTGCATCACTAGGGGGAAAATCGGCTATCCGTGATACTGCTCGCACGCTGGGTTTAGACCCAAAAGATATTGATAAAATAGCCAAAGCATATTCATCCTTAGATAGTTTGAAATTATCTATTTATGAAGTTTTGCATCCCGATAAAATCAAATATGAAAAATATCTATCTGAAAATCAAACCGTAGAAAGTTTTAAAGCCCAATTTCAAAAAGCGTATGATGAGTTTATTCAATCCCATCCAAGAGCACTTGAAGTGCTCCAACAATCTGCCAACATTGAAGGGTGTTACAGACATACAGCAAAACACGCTTGTGGGCTTATTATTGCTCCTCAACAATTATCAGAAATTGCTCCCTTAGCCAAAGATTCAAAGAGTGGTCAAGTAATCACTCAATTTGATATTAGTGTGGCTGAAAAAGCAGGACTCTTAAAAATGGACTTTCTGGGGCTTACGACCTTATCTATTATTACTCAAACACTTCAATTTGTCAAAGAAAACAAAGGCATAGATGTAGATATTGATTCCATCCCGATGGATGATGAAAAAACTTTTGAGATATTTAAAAATGGACACACAGATGAGATATTTCAGTTTGAAAGTCCAGGAATGAAAAAATACCTTCAACAACTCAAGCCCGATACCATCAATGATTTAGTGGCAATGAATGCACTTTATCGCCCAGGACCAATGAAATACATTGATAATTATATTCGTAGAAAACACGGATTAGAGCCCATTCAATACCCTTTCCCTCAAATGGAAGAAATTCTCAAAGAAACCTATGGGATTACTGTTTATCAAGAGCAGGTAATGTTGTTAAGTCAAAAGTTAGCCAACTTTACAAAAGGACAAGCAGATGAATTGCGAAAAGCAATGGGAAAGAAAAAACTGGATGTGTTGGAAAAAATGGAAGAAAAATTTTTAGAAGGATGCAAGAAAAATAATTTGGATTTACAAGTTGTCAAAAAAATATGGGAAGATTGGAAGGACTTTGCCAGTTATGCATTCAATAAATCGCATTCGGTATGTTATGCTATTTTAGCGTATCAAACGGCTTACCTCAAAGCCCACTTTCCATCCGAGTTTATGTGTGCCGCACTTAATACCAAAAAGAATATTGATGAAATAGCAAAAGTATTGACAGAATGCAGAAGAATGAACATTCCTATACTTCCACCCGACATCAATGAAAGTGTAGAAAAATTCAAAGCAATGAAAGATGGAAGCATCCGTTTTGGATTATCTTACATTAAAAATGTAGGTGCTGGATTTGCCGAAGAATTGATTAAAAGCCGCCAAGAAAAAGGACACATCACAAATATTTTTGAATTAGCCGAACGACTTTCTACCAAAGAATTGAATAAGAAAAATATTGAAAACCTTGCGATGGCAGGAACTTTTGACTCTTTGAAAATTCATCGTTCTCAATTTTTTATTCCTGCATCCGATGGACTTACATTGACTGAAAAACTCGCTAAATTCGCAGAAAATCAACAAAAAAAACAAAGTTTAGGAAATTCTCTTTTTGATTCTTTGGCCAATGCATCCGAAGTCATCAATCAATATCCTGAGATTTTGCCAGTGCCCGAATGGGATATAAAAACCAAACTTTTGAAAGAAAAAGAAGTCATTGGATTATTTATTTCTTCTACCCCCCTTGACGATTATCCATTAATAATTAAGTCACTAAAAAATATCTCAAGTATTAAAAAACTTACAGACGATCTTACCGAAAATGTATCAGACATAAAAAACAAACAAGTGTATTTGGTAGGTTGGGCAGCCAAAGTAGAAGAAAGAATGACCAAAATGGGCAAACGTTATTACAATCTCACTTTTGAAGATACTACGGGAACTATCAATTTATTTTTATCAGACGAGTTAGCCGAAAAGTCAAAATTGAAATACAATATTCACCAACTTAAATGTTATATGATTAAAGGAAAAGTTGAAAATAGAAGTTTTTCGCCTAATCCCGAAGAAGAAAGATGGGAATATCGTGTTACAGATTGTATTGACTTAGATAATTTATTAAAAGAAAAAGCCCAATTAAAAATACTCGTTGATGTCAAGAAAATTAACTTAAATCTCATTAATGATTTTGAAAAAATGTTTACGACCAATGGAGGTATATCTGTTCCCGTTTCTATAGTGATTACAGATGATGAAAGAAAAAATTATGTAAGTACTACAAATTCATTAAAAATTAATTTTGATGAATCTAATATCCAATTACTTGAAAAATATCAATTAGATTACAAATTAGTTATTGAAGAATGAAAGATTTAATAAGAAATTAGATATTTATTTACGAATTAGTATAAATTCAAATTTAGTATTTTTGCATAAAATTTTACTTATGGAAGAGATTAAAAATCCCCTTATAAAATCTGCATTTTTATCACAAGTTACAAATGATGACTTAGACGAAATGCTTAAATCGGGAAAAATTGCCTACTTTAAAAAAAATGATGTTATCTTAAAAGAAAATACCTATTTAAAGTCATTGCCAATTATCTTAAAAGGAATTGTAAGAGTATTTGTAGTTAACCAAGAAGATGAAGGGAAAAGAGAAGTTTTGTTGTATTATATGAAAGAAGGTGAAACTTGTTCCAGTAGTATAGCAAGTGGTATGTTTAATGATAAAATTGATATTCGTGTAGAAGCAGAAACAGATTGTGAAATTTTATTTTTACCACTTTCACATTTTACTCAACTTTTACAAAAATATCCTGATTTGTTTGAATTATTATTGCAAAATTATTTACATATATTTAAAAAGATTGTGCGAACAGTATCTGCTCTTGCATTTCAGCCATTAGATAAAAGATTATACCAATTACTCATAGCAAAGGCACATTTGAGAGAAAGTAATATAATAGACACTACCCACGAAGAGTTAGCCCGAGAATTAAGTAGCAGTAGAGAGGTAATTACCCGCCTATTAAAAGAATTAGAAAAAGAAAACTTAATTATTACCGAAAGAGGAAAAATAAAATTAGTAAATTTTAATAAGTAATGTGATTTAAATCACAATTTTGAATCACTAAAAAATACCTACCTTTGCAAAAAATTATAATTTATGAAAAAGAATGTTGGAAAATTAGATACTATTGTAAGATTAATTTTAGGGCTTGCACTGATAGCGGCTTATTTTATGCATCTTACAGAAGGGACAGTAGGAGTTGTATTGTCTGTATTTGGTTTAGTTTTAATCTTAACAGGTACTATCGGCTTTTGCCCGCTTTATTTGCCATTTAATATCAATACAAAGTCAAAGGAAGAAAAAGAAAACAAATAAACGGATTTTATTTTTTATAAAAATTATGTGGGCTTTATTATTAAAATACAAACTCACTCTGTTGGGTGTTTTGCTTGGAGGAATAGGAGGTTTTGCATATTACAAATTTATAGGATGTGCTTCAGGTACTTGCCCCATTACATCCAATCCTTATATTAGTACCCTTTATGGAATGATTGTTGGGGCTTTGTTACTCAATAGTTTTGAAAAATAGTTATTTTTTGTATTACTATTCATCACTTTAAACTTAACCACAATAATTAGTTGAAAGTTCAAAGTGAAAAGTATTTGAACGCTACATCATTAAATTGAAAAAATTCTTTCTGCTTTCAAACTTGTAACTTTCTACTTTTCACTAATGTGTTCTTTGTGGTAAAATAGTAATCTAATTCGTAACTTTTTCAATTATATTCGTTTCGTTGCTTTAGCAAATTCTGTTTTTGAGGTGTTAGTATTTATGATAAAGAAAGAGTGCTGTAGGCACGACTCTCTTTGTATTGTAAGGATGGACTTCAGGCCGTCTGAAATTCAAAAAAACTAAAAAATCAATTTATACTAATTAAAATCCTATTAAGCACCTCAAAAAAATTTTGCCGAAAAAGTTTATTTGTGATGATTTTCATAAGAATAAATTAACCATTTCTTTTATTTGTAATAAATTTCTTATTATTAAGCCCAAAATTTAAATCTATGAAAAAAACATTTTTTATTTTAGGGATTAGTAGTTTAATACTTGCGGCTTGTAATAAAAAGTCCCCTGAACCTGCTACCCCTGACAATGATGTAACAACTGCCAAAGATGCTGTAAAATCTTATGAAGTATCTAATGATGTTTTTTTAATGGCGGCTCTTACGCGAGATACTTATACTTTCACACCATTTTTTGGAAGTACAGGAGTAACTATCAAAAAAGATACAGTTGCAAAAATTGATTCTTTAATCCTCACCAATGCTACTGGCACCGATGGATACATTAGGAATGGCGTTATTGTAATTAAATACAGTGCTTCTACACTTAATGCAAAATATATTCGCCAACCTGGATTTAAGTGCTCTGTGGAATTATACAATTATTCTATCAATAGCACTACTGTATCCGCATCTTCTATTCAAATAGCCAATACCACTCCCAATGGCTTTAATCCTAATTCCACCAATCTTTCTTGGACGGCTACTTATTCTAACTTTACAATGAATGATGGAAGTCGTTCTGTTCAATTATCAGGCACACACACTATTAAACTATTAAACACTGCAGATCCTACTGTGTATAACAATACTGGTAATCTTCCAATAAATTGGCAAAATGCTATTATTTCTTTAATTGGAAACAGTACTGCTTCTAATAACAAAGGGTCATTTGAAATCACATTTAATCAACCATCTACAGATTATTTATATCGCAATTTTAAAGATTGTGCTCCAGAAGGTTTTTTAAAACCTGGTAAACATCCTTTTACAAAGGGGCTTTTGAATGTAAAACCCAGTGGCAAAAATACACAAGTTGTAGATCTTGGCACTAATACTTGTGATTACAACATCAAAGTAACGATTGATGGCATTACCTATCAAACAGATGTTTTATAAAGCAATGAATAACTAATTGAATAAATTAAACTAATTAAAGTTTTATACCTAACTAAAAATTTTTTTATGTCTAATACTCTTGTAAATGAAAAAGCCCCTCAAACGGGTACAAATGTTTTAAATCAAATGTCTTTGTTCAATCATGAACAATTAGTTTTTTGTAATGATAATAATGTAGGACTCAAAGCCATTATTGGTATTCATAATACCGTTTTAGGTCCTGCATTGGGCGGTACTCGTATGTGGAACTATGCATCAGAGCAAGATGCTTTGGTAGATGTATTAAGATTGTCAAGAGGAATGACTTACAAGTCTGCAGTAGCAGGAATTAATCTTGGTGGTGGAAAAGCCGTCATCATAGGAGACCCCAAAAAAATTAAAACAGAAGCCCTCCTTCGCAGTTTTGGAAAATTTATTGATAACTTGGGAGGAAAATACATCACCGCCGAAGATGTATCAATGAATAGCCGAGATATGGAAATTATCCATATGGAAACAGATTATGTAACAGGATTACCAGAATCAATGGGAGGTAGTGGCGATCCTTCGCCAGTAACGGCTATGGGCGTATGGATGGGAATGAAAGCATCGGCTAAAAAAGTATTTGGAAATGAATCTTTAACAGGAAAAAAAGTCATTGTTCAAGGATTAGGAAATGTAGGAAGACATCTTATTGAGTATCTTGATAAAGAAAAAGCAGAGTTATTAGTATTTGATATTGATGAAGAAAAAATCAAAGCAGTAGCCAATCAATATAAAGTTAAAGTTCTTTCAGCCCAAGAATTATATTCAGTGGATGCTGATATTTATGCTCCTTGTGCTCTTGGTGCTACTGTTAATTCTCAAACATTAGAACAATTAAAAGTCAAAATTATTTGTGGGTCTGCCAATAATCAATTAGCCGACGAAGAAATTCACGGCAAAATGGTAGAAGAAAAAGGTATTTTGTATGCCCCTGATTTTGTAGTCAATGCAGGAGGAATTATCAATGTATATTATGAATTAGAAGGATATAATCGTGAAAGAGCATTGGCTCATGCTGAAAGAATTTATGACACTACAACCAAAATTTTTGAAATAGCAGAAAAAGAAAAAATACCTACCTATCTTGCTGCTAATAAGTTGGCCGAAGATAGAATCAATGCTATTGCAAAACTCAATGCAAGATTGTAAAATCTATTTGAAAGTTTGTTTGATAATTATTGGATTATACTTATTATTTTACAATAAAAATTTAAGTTATTTTTGTTTTAGTAAGAAATTGTAGTTTCGGCGTTTGAATGTAGATGTATTTATTAAAAATTATTGATGGTTTTAGTTCAATTTATGTTACATACAATAATAATAACCTCCAAAACCCTAAAATTATGCAATTTGAAGAACTGATAATGTCAGAGATTAAAAAAGCAATGCTGAACAAAGACAGCAAACGTTTAGAAGCATTGAGGGCAATTAAAAATGTTATTATTCATGTAAAAACATCACCCGAAGGTTTTACAGAAGAAAATGTTATAAAAACCCTTCAAAAAGAAGTCAAAAAAAGAAAGGATGCAGCAGCCATTTATACTCAACAAAACCGTCCTGACTTGGCAGAAGTAGAACTCTATCAAGCATCGGTGATGGAAGAATTTTTACCTAAACAATTAAGCGACGAAGAACTCAAAGCAGAGTTACAAAAAATAATTCAAGAAGTAGGGGCTACTTCATCGGCAGATATAGGAAAAGTAATGGGCAAAGCCACCAAAGCATTAGCTGGCAAAGCAGATAATTCAAGAATTTCTGCAATGGTTAAAGCACTATTGGTTTAAATCAAAAACTATGTCTATTCGTATTTCGGATATTGTTTTTGAAATAGAACAATTTGCCCCGCCCGCATATCAAGAGTCCTACGATAACGCAGGGCTCATTGTAGGCAATTCGTCGGACATTTGTACTGGGGCATTATTCACTTTGGATATTACCGAACAAGTCATTGATGAAGCCATTCAAAATAATTGTAATCTAATAATAGCACATCATCCTATTCTATTTACACCCATTAAACGTCTTACAGGCAAAAATTATGTAGAACGTTGCATCCTAAAAGCCATTAAAAATAACATTTATCTATACGCTGCTCATACGAATGCAGATAATGTATTAGCAGGGGTCAATGATGAGATGGCTCGTCGTTTAAAACTTAAAAATCTTGAAATACTTTTACCTAAAACTAAAATTCTCAAAAAAATTGTAACATTTGTACCTGCTTCTCATCTACAACAAGTTCAAAAAGCATTATTTGATGCGGGCTGCGGACATATTGGAAATTATGATAGTTGTAGTTTTTATGCAGAAGGAAAAGGTACATTTAGAGGTAATGAAAATACCAATCCTTTTTTAGGAGAAAAAGGAAAGTTAAGCGTAGAGCCCGAAATACGCATTGAAACCATTTTTGAAGCACATAAAGAAAATCAAGTGATAGCCGCATTACTCAACGCACATCCGTATGAAGAAGTGGCTTATGATATTTATCTTTTAGAAAATAAACACCCCCGAGTAGGAAGTGGAATGATAGGAGAGTTAGAAAATGAAATGGATATTAAATCCTTTTTACAAAAAGTAAAAAATACATTTCCTGAAACTGTTATTCGCTATACACCTTATGATAAGCCCATTAAAAAAGTAGCATTGTGCGGAGGAAGTGGTTCGTTTTTATTACCCAATGCTATTCAAAAAGAAGCCGATGTATTTATTTCATCAGATTTCAAATACCACCAATTTTTTGATGCAGAAAATAAAATAATGATTGTAGATATAGGGCATTTTGAAGCCGAACAATTTACACCCCAAATTTTTTATAGGATAATTAAAAATAAATTTCCTAACTTTGTCGCCCTTTTATCAAAAACCAATACCAACCCAATTAAATACCTATAATTATGGCAACATTCAAAGAAAAACTGGACGCCTCAGTAGAAGCAAAATTGAGATCCTTGTTTAAGTTACAACAAATTGACTCTAAGATTGATAAAATACGCTTTATTCGTGGGGAATTACCTCTTGAAGTAAAGGACTTAGAAGATACTGTGGCTGGTTTGCAAACACGCGTTCAAAGATTGCAATCGGATATACAAGCATTAGAACAAAAAATTTCTGATAGAAAAAATGCTATTAAAGATTTTCAAGCTGCTATTAAAAAATACGAACAACAGCAAAGTAAAGTTCGCAATAACAGAGAATACGAAGCATTAGCAAAGGAAATTGAATATTTAAATCTTGAAATTCAATTAGCAGAAAAAAATATCAAGGACGCTAAAGCCCAAATTGAAACTAAAAAACAATACCTTGAAGTGGCTGAAAAAGAATACCAAGATCGTCTCAAAGATTTAGAAGTAAAGAAAAAAGAATTAGAAGAAATTATATCAGAAACAGAAGAAGAAGAAAAAGAACTCTTAAAACTCTCACAAAAAGCCACAGAAGAAATTGAGCCAAGATTAATTAATGCCTACAAAAGAATTAGAGATAATGTAAAAAATGGTATTGCTGTGGCTACCGTAGAAAGAGATGCTTGTGGTGGATGTTTTAGCAAGATACCTCCTCAAAGAATTTTGGATATTAAAGCCCATAACAAAATTATTGTTTGCGAACATTGTGGAAGAATTTTGGTAGATGCAAGTATTGATCCTGAATATGTTCCACCAACTGTAGATGAAGTGTTGGAAGAAACAAAAACAAAAAAAAGAAGCCGTAAAAAATAAATCTCAAGAACTCTAACATTGTAAAAAGTCCTTCATATTGAAGGACTTTTTTATTTTAATGCAAATTATATAATCATTATATTTGCAAAAAATTAAAACTATGAAAAGAAATGTCTATCTTATCTTAGGATGGTTATGCATAAGTGCTTTTGGTTTTGCCCAAACACTTACACAATCGGCTAATGCACCTGTGCCTGGAGAAAGTCATACAGTAAAAGGTGCAGATACAACGAATGCTCTGCCCAATACTATTACAGGTTCTGGGGTTACTTGGAATTTGACAAGTGCAATCACGACTAATACTCGTGTAGTTACAGATAATTGGGTAAGTCCTTCATCATTACCAGGAGGTTTATTGTTTGTTGGAATGGGTTCAAATGTTTGTTTATCTGATAGTTCTATGTTTTTAAAATCTTCTTCCACAAAATTAGAGTATCTTGGTAACATTGGTAGAGATGGTTCAGTTACACAATTTACAAATAGTGTAGAAGTGATGCACTTCCCATTTACTATTGGAAATAGTTATACAGATAATTTTTCAGGAAAAATGATTTCACCAACGATGGGAACACTTAACATAACAGGCACTATTAATGTAGTAGCCGATGGGCAAGGTACTTTGATATTACCTATCAATCCTACTCCTACAAATTTTTCTGTATTGAGAGTAAAAAGTAATACCAAAATGTTAGTGACGGGAACTGGTACTTTGTCAATGCTAACAGGAACTATTAATAGTGTTGATTATCAATTTTTCAAAACTGGTAGTAAGTTTCCATTATTAAATTATTCATATTCAAAAATAAATATACCATTATTGGGGTTAAATCAAACAGGATTTGATATGACTTATGATGCTTCACTTACAATAAATGTCCCTGAATTATCTAATAATACACCATATTTATTTGTATTCCCAAATCCTTCTCAGCATCAAATTAGTATTCAAACCAATCAAAATAATCCTAATTACAAACTACAGATTTTTTCTATTAATGGACAATCTATATTCAAAGATAAATTGAATACTGAAACGTATAATATCAACATTGATCAATGGTCAAAGGGCATTTATATTATTCAAATAACAGATGAAACGAATAATCAAACTTATAGTACTAAGTTTATCAAAGAGTAAGTGAAATTATTTTTTACTATTAAATGAAAAAACCGCACTTTATACAGTGCGGTTTTTTTATGTTATTACTTTTGAAGGTGATTTTATACAAAAAATGGTTCTATTAAGGATACCATTTTTGGTTGGTAATCATTAATGCTTCTTGAACTGTAATGCGAGTATAGTTTTTATGGGCAATGACAAACGCATCTTGAATACCTTTCGTTTTTACTTCTTCTCTATAATCACGAGCAGATTTATATTCTGAAAAATTGCCTGAATAAAACTTTTTATAGGACTCGTGTTGTTCTTGTTTGATATTTTTAATATTATATTTATTAGCAAAATAGGAAGCAGTAACAGGTGATTTTAAAAATGCACCTAATTGCACAGAAAAAAATACTGCTGTTTCTTTGGCTTTTGTACTGCTTTCTGCTACATTTTGGATATTGTTTTCTGATAAGGTAGGATTATTAGTATTGTTAGCCGCGATATTTGATGAGGGCTGAATGATTTCATTGTTTAATTTTTTACTCACTACTTGGTTATTTTCGGTATAAGAAAATTCACCATTTAATGTAACCGCAGTAGTAAGGTTTCCCGAAAGTTTATACGAAATATTTAAATTAGATTTCTCGGGTAATTTTGACCAAACAAATTTTATACTTGAACCATCTACAAAAAAAGAACTACCATCTTTTTCTTCTACTTGTGCTTTTAGTCCTGATGGTAAAACATCAGAATACCTTGCAAATCCGCTGACGTTATCTTTTTGAATGCTAATTTTAATTAACCAAGTATTGGGGGCTATATTTTCAATTGTTCTATTCATTTGGATATTGGCAGTACCTGTAGATGTACTTGTTATGGATGGACTTTCGTTGGAAGTAACACTGGTAGTAGTTTCTACGGCTACATTGGTAGTAGTATTTACACTAATAATAGAATTGGTATTAGTATTTGCAGTGTTATCCATTGTAGGTGGGGTAGGAGATGTGGTTTCTGTTTTTGGTGGTTCGGGATTGGCTTGTGTGATAGGTTCTGAACTTTTTTCTCCAATGGTTATTTGCTTGGTAGGGGCTTCTGCCACTTGTTTAGCATTATTGACGATATAACTAAATTTTGCAGAAACACTGCTATTTCCGGATGCTGATGCGTTGGCAGTAAGTTTGAATTTGACTTTAAATTCACTTTCCATAGGTAATGCTGTCCAAATCCATTTTGCAGTATTTCCAGAAAAACTAAATGTTGCTCCCTTACTATCTTCTTCGGCTATTGTTAATCCTTGTCCTACATCCATTTGTAGTTTTGCAAAACCACCGACTGTCCCTTTATTAATAATTACTTCGGCTGTTACAGTTTGTCCTGGTTTTATATTTTCTGGAACATTTATTGATACTGTAACACCGTTATCCATCCACAAAGACCAAATTGAATAGAAAAATGAAATACTTATTAAAAAAAAGTTTACAAATGTCTTTAAAAGCATATTGCCAAATTACTTGCTGCAATAATACTATATTAAATGCATAAAATAATTGCTTTTGTACAAAAAATACAAACATTTTATTGTGGATAATTGAAGTTGCAATTTTGCAAATAATGCAATTAAGGAGATAATTTTTTTACTACAAAAACACTTAAATATCAAATATCATAGATATTTCCACTGTGTAAAGTAACAACTATTTGTCGTTTTTAGGTTCAAATTCTATACTTAAAGAATTGACACAATATCTTTTTCCTGTTTTAGTAGGTCCATCATCAAATAGATGTCCTAAATGAGAACCACAGCGAGCACATAGAATTTCGGTTCTAATCATTCCATGACTGTAATCAGGGTGCTTAATAATTCTATCATTATTGCCCAGTTCATCATCAAAACTTGGCCATCCACAATGTGATTCAAATTTCATATCAGACGAAAAAAGTTCATAGCCACACGCTGCACATTTGTAAATGCCTTTTTCAAAATGCATATAGTATTTTCCTGAAAATGGGGGTTCGGTGCCTTTTTGTCTCAATACATAGTATTGTTGAGGAGTTAAAATTTTTTTCCATTCTTCTTCTGTTTTGTTTGTTTTTTGATTTTCCATGGTATTAAATTTTTGGGGTGCATTATTTTGACAAAAAGAAAACACTGATAAAATTAAAAATAGAAGGATAAATTTATACATAGATGTTGCAAAGATACGAATTGTTTTTGAATAATGATTTTTGTTTAATGCATAACATACATTCAAGCAGAATAGTATTTCATCAAGATTTCTTTAAATTCATTTAAAATTAAGGCAGTAGCCCCCCATATAACTTCATCTTTGAATACAAAAGAAGGTGCATTTATAGTTATGTCTGCAGTTAATTTGACTTTGGAGTATTGTTTGGTAAAATGCAATAAATCATTGATACCACAAATAATAATTTTATCTACTTCTTGATTGGAAAAAATAAAATTAGGAACAGTGGTAGTATAAGTAATAATTGGATAAACAAGATGATTACTAACTGGAATGTACAATTCTGTCAAGGTTCTAACGGGAAAAATTTGATGTGCAGGAATACCAATTTCTTCATACATTTCTCTAATTGCACATTGAATGATGGTTTCATTAGATTCTAATCTTCCGCCGGGCAATGCAATTTGATTTTTATGATGCACACTGTTATTGCTTCTTTTTATCAATGGAAAATAAATAGAATGATTTTCTTCAAAAAGCAAAATAGACACCGCACTGGGAATAGCATTGGAGGGCTTTTCAAAATTTCTATTTGTAAAACTCATTGCTTTATGAGCCGAAATTCCTGGCAATGCACAGGAGGATAAATAATGGATGAGTTCACTTAATAACATTTTGATTATTTAGCATTCAACCATTTTTCAATTTCTTCTTTATCCAAAGCCAAATAATTTATTCTTTGTTCTACTGTATCATTTTTTACTAAATAAATAGAGGGCAAACTTGTTCCTGCTAAATAAATAAATGGTTTACCAAATAGCATAGTAAAAGGGATATTGTAAGCATTAGTAGTTTTGAAAAAATCAGTAGTATCTTTTTCTTCGCCATTTAAGACGAAATAAAAAGGCAAAGAAGGATTTTGTTCTTTCATTAGTCGCATTTTTTGAGCAGCAATTTTACAATGTGGGCAAGTTAAACTCATAAAAGCAATGATATGTTTGCCTTGCTTTAAACTTTCAGGTACAGGATGAATTTTGGCGTTTTTAATTAATGTGTCCAATTCTAATGGAAATGTATCTTCTTTTTTTATTAAGTAATGTTCTGAATATGAGAGTTCTACATAATTTAAGATATGAGGTAAAGCAAGTGAAAGTAGAGCGATTGGTATCACTAAATATCTGGATTTTGACCATTGTAAGCCCGAATGATATTTGTAAATGAAAATTAAACATCCTATTAAAAGGAAGTTTTTAAGAAAGGCTTGAAGTGGTGTCATAAAAAGATGATTCCCAAAGCAGCCACAATTTCCATCATTCCCTTTTATAATAATAATGGCTATTAAGTATAACGAAAAAAGCAATAGAATTAAAATCGCCAATTTTGAATAATGTTTGACATTGAAATTGCTTATTAACATTAATCCTATAAAAAATTCTAAACTGATAAAGAATCTTGCGATAAATGGGGCAGTTGTCCAATTGGCTAAATGAAGTTCAATAAAAGTCATTTCAAAGGGCTCAATTGGAAAGAGTTTGGTATAAGCAGAGTAAATAAAAATAAGACCTATAATTGCGTTGAGTAAAAATAATAAAGATTTCATTTTTTAATTTTCTTAAAAGAACATATTACATCCTTTAAAAAAATAAAAACGCTCTCATTATTAGAGAGCGCTTTTGAATTCAAATGTTACTCATTTTACTTTAATGTACAAGATGCACTACAACCACTTCCTTCTAGTTCTTTCTGATAAGCTGCCGTAACACCATCACACCATGATTTAGCTTTCCCCTTTGTGTCATTTCTAGTAAATGACCTTGTTTCAGAACCTGCTGCTCCGCAGCTAATAGTACATTCGCAAGTGTAATTTTTTTTGCAAGAAGTGCTTATTGTAGCTAATAAAACTACACCTGAAATGATGGATGCTACTTTTTTCATAGGAATGTGTTTTATGATTTTGGTGCAAATATAACTAATTTATTTTTTAATTTTACAAATTATTTTTTGTATAAAATCACTATTATCCAAAATAACTGTTAATAAAAAAATAATTGATTATCAAGGAATTAAATTTTTAAATTTTGATGGTTTGAAAAGGCACTCTTTTTATTTCCGCATTTCATTGCTATTATTGATATTTTTCTTATGATATCAAAAAACATTTTAGGCAATAGTGATTTCTTATTTTATTTGTACCTATTTTTTAGTATAAAAAAATCTCTTTACCTTTGTATCTTGATAAATTATTTTTTATGAAAAATTTTTATCATTATTTACTGCTTTTACTTACTTTATTTGTAAATTCTGATTGTTCTTATCAAAAGCGTTTGTATAGAAAGGGTTATTATGTAGATTGGTTAAGTCAAAAACATTCCTCTTCTCAAAAAAATTTTTCATCAGCACAAAAAGAGAATTCCTTTATTTCTATTATTTCTATTGAAAATACTCTACCATCTTTCCCGTCTAATTTTATTCCTAATCATTTTCAAGTTCAAGAGGAGTATTCTACAGTGGTAGCATCACAGCAAAGTACACAGCACTTTATTAAAAACAAATCTTCTTTACTTCAAGATACTTGTGGAGATAAATTGATATTAAAATCAGGGGATGAATATCTTGTAAAAATTATTGAAATAACAGAAAAAGAAATTAAATACAAACGATGTGATAACCTTGATGGACCTATCTATTCAGTGAGTAAAGAAAAAATTTATGTGATCATTTATAGAAATGGATATAAAGAATACATTTATACTGAACAATCTTCTGATGATAATGTATCTAAAACATCTAATAAAACCAAATCATATCCTGTTAGTTTGATATTAGCACTTGTGTTTTCGGGACTTACAATTATTTACATTGGAATTTTTCTATTGCCAACCATTCCTTTTTTAGCAAGAAATGCTCGTAGATTAATTCAAAAATATCCTGATAAGTATACAGGTAATGGCAGTGCAGGTTGTCTTATGATTGGCGGAATAATAGTAATGTTTATTTTTTCTGCTATATTAGGGCTTTTAGTATATCAATCAGGGGGATTTGTTTTATTATATTCCGATGCTATATTTTATAGTATTTTGTTTTTTATTTCAATACTTACTTTAATAATATTCTTTGCTACATCTAAACCTAAAGATTTTAAAGAGTAAAAATTTTTTATGTATCGTTTTTTTGTATCTTTAATTTTAATACTTATCATTTTTATTTTTGATAGTTGTTCTTTTCAAAAACGTTTATATCGCAAGGGCTATTATGTAGATTGGACGTTTTCAAAAAATTTTGTTTCTAAATCAATTCAACAAACTGAAAAACAAGAGGTTTTATATTCTGAAAATTCTTTGAAGCCCAATCAAGTTTTTAATATTTCTAATTATTTAGCCCCAAAAGAAATCATATCAACAAATGATAATAGGAAAACATTTAATAAAACATCTTTTAAGTCCTACAACAAAAAAGATACTTGTGGAGATAAATTGATATTAAAATCGGGAGATGAATTTGTAGTGAAAATTATTGAAATTTCTGATAAAGAAATAAAATACAAGAGATGTGATAATTATGACGGACCTTTGTATACAATTAGTAAATCAAAGGTTTATGCAATTGTGTATAGTAATGGCATTACAGAACATATCATTGATGATTCCATAATTTCTAAATCAAATGAGGAAAAAGCACAAAGTTCTACAAAGGATAAAAGAAAGGCCTACCCTGGTTCATATTGGTGGACGTGGGTATTGTTTGTTGTTGGATTTTTCTCTTCATTAGCAATTTTCACTTGGCCTTATGCTTTGTATTCTGCCCGAAAGGCAAGAAGAGAAATTAGAAACAATTCTAATCAATATAGAGGATATATTGAAATGGGAATTATTATGTATTTTATATTGATATGTTTTATTTTGCTTGCATTGATGTGTATTGTACTGGGGGTAATGTTGATATTTACACCACAAATACTTGGAGTTACTGGTATGTCAGCACTTGCTATATTGGTTGGAGTACTATTATTAGTTTTAGGTATAGGTATTACTGCGTTTTTGAATGAGTTTTTTAAGACATCAGATAGAAGTGACTTTTAAGTATTTATTTTGGAGAGTTGGTTTTCTAAAAAATCTTGATAGGTCATTTTAATACCTTCTTCTAATTCTATTTTGTGATGCCATCCCAAAGAGTGCATATAATTTAAATCCAAAAGTTTTCTTGGCGTTCCATCGGGTTTAGTAGTATCAAATATTATGTTTCCTTCGTATCCAACAATGGTTTTAATTAATTCTGCTAATTCTCGGATGCTTATATCTTTTCCTGTTCCAACATTTACAAATTGGCTATCGTTGTAATTCAACATTAAAAACAAACAAGCATCTGCTAAATCATCTACATGCATAAATTCTCTACGTGGATTTCCTGTTCCCCATACTATTACTTCTTTTTTACTGTAGATTTTTGCTTCGTGAAACTTCCGAATTAATGCGGGTAATACGTGCGAGTTATTTAAATCATAATTATCGTTTGGTCCGTACAAGTTGGTAGGCATTGCTGAAATAAAATTACAGCCATATTGATGGCGATATGCTTCACACGTTTTAATGCCAGTAATTTTTGCAATAGCATAAGGTTCATTGGTAGGTTCTAAATATCCGGATAATAGATATTCTTCTTTCATTGGTTGTGGAGCATATTTGGGATAAATACAGGAGGAACCTAAAAACAATAATTTTTTAACGCCATATTTATATGCAGAGTGTATGACATTTGATTGAATCATTAAATTATCATAAATAAATTCTGCTCTATAAGTATTGTTGGCCAATATCCCACCTACTTTTGCTGCTGCTAAAAAAACATATTCTGGTTTTTCAAGTTTAAAAAAATCATCTACATCTTTTTGAATTCTTAAATCTAATTCTTGGGATGTTTTAGTAATGATATTAGAGTATCCTTCTTTTTGTAATTTTCTTAAAATAGCAGATCCCACCATTCCTCTATGTCCTGCTACATATATTTTACTATCTTTATTCATAAAAAATTGATTTAAAGATTAATTCATTGGAACTTCAATAATTAAAATATCAGAATCTTCTATGCTATTAATTTGTAAATTTTGTATATCCCAATATCCTATTGCATCTCTTTTATTTAATTCAATATTAAAAGTAGTAATTTTTCCATCAATGACCATTAAAAAAATGCCATTCCCCTTATTATTAACTTCTAATTGAAGTTGTTTGTTTTTATCTGTTTTAATCCTTGATATAAATGCATTTTGATGAATGGGTAATGAATTGCCTTGTCCGTTTGGTGAAACTAATAATCGCAATTTATTTTTTTCAAAATGAAATTTTTTTTGCTGATATTGTGGTGTGTGTCCTTTTTTATCAGGGAAAATCCATATTTGAAGCAATTGTGTAATTTCATCACTATTGTTCTTTTCTGAATGAAATATGCCTGTTCCTGCACTCATTACTTGAACTTCATTTGTATATAAAACACCTGTATTTTCCATTGAATCCATATGTTCTAATGTTCCATTTAATAAAACAGTAATAATCTCCATGTCTTTATGCGGATGAAAATCAAATCCTGAATGTGGAAGAATAGTATCATCATTAAGAACACGAAGTGATCCAAAATGTATTTTTTCAGGATTGTACCATTCTCCAAAAGAAAAGGTATAATAAGTATCCAGCCATCCATAATTGGCATGCCCTCTCTCATTTCTCGGGAATAAACGATATTTCATTTTGTAATTTTATGTGTTTAAAGTTATTGTTTGCTTGATCTACTATTAAAATAGTAAGTTTATATTAAATTTCATTTAGTTGTATTGAAAAGGTTTGATTTCTAATCTCTTTAAAATAAATTCTTCTACCATTGGAATTGCCCAATTTTTTTCAATATCTGGAAGGTGTAATACTTCTTGCATAATTTGATCTTGGTAATATCCTCTTTGTAATGCTTCGCTATAGCGAATATCGGGGCGATAGGTAACCATATCGTATAAGGGTATCCATTTATCAGGATGTAATTTGTAGAACCATTGTTCAATCTTTTTTTGTAAAATAAATTGAGGATTAGCCGTTTTATCACGCATTTCTACAAAATTATCCAATGCCAATTGTGCAATAGCATCTCCATCTTTTTTGCGTAATACTTGATATTCTTGCAAGGTATTTGACCAATCTCCATTGTATTTTTCTAATAGTTCCATTAAAATTACAGTATCTTCAAAGCCCGCATTCATTCCTTGACCATAAAAAGGTGTAATAGCATGTGCAGCATCGCCAATTAACGCCACTTTTCCAATCACCCAAGGATAACAACGAACGGTAACTAATGAAGAAGTTGGATTCTTAAAGAAGTCATCTAAATAAGTGGGCATCAAAGGAACAGCATCTGCAAAATAAGTTTCAAAAAATTGTTTAACTTGTTCTTTTGTTTTTAATTGTTCAAATGAATTTTTTCCTTCAAATGGCATAAATAAAGTGCAGGTAAAATCACCAGTTGGATTTGGTAAAGCCATCAGCATAAATTCTTTGCGTGGCCATATATGTAGCGATTCATAATTATTTAAACGAAAATTTCCGTTCGTATCGGGTGGTATGATTAATTCTTTGTATCCTGTTTCAATATAAAATTGTTGGTATTGATACCGATCGTTTTTTAACATCATATTTAAGCGAACCGCAGAAAATGCACCATCTGCACCAAACACTACTTCAGCAGATTCAGACGTGATTTTTTTAGTTTCAGTATTCTCAAAACTTACAGTAGTATTAGTAAAATCAACATCTACACATTTTTCATTAAAATGAAAAGAAACGGTAGGTAATTGTTCTGCTAAATCCATTAAAGTAAAATTAATCTCTGCACGAGATACAGAATAATTACATTTTCCATCTGCACTATAAGGTTGAAATACAACATTTCCATCTATTTGATGAATACTTCTACCATATACAGGAATGGCTATTTTCATAACATCGCTTAAAACACCCGCTAATCTTAGTCCTCGTATTCCTCTATCGCTTAAAGCCAAGTTGATGGACTTACCTGCGTATTGTCTGGTTTTTCGCATATCTGGACGACGTTCAAATACTTTTACAGTATATCCTCTTTTGCCTAATAAAATGGCTAAAAGTGAACCTACTAATCCTGCACCTACAATCACTATTGGCTTTTGAGTCATAAATTTTTTGAACCAATAATACAAAATTTAATACATACAATTTTGCGTCATACAGAATAAGGAATGTAAATTGGTGATAAGTCCCGTATGAGTTGATCCGAAGGGCAAAACTCAATAGCACAGTGTGAAGCCCGTTTAAGTTGAAAATTAGAAAGCACAAATTAAATTATCAAAATGGATCGTTCCTGTGGAACTCTTTTTATTAAAGTCCATTGCTACGATATTCATTGTTCCTATTATAGTTGGTATCAAACAGTGTTGTTTGTCATTTTCAAAAAATTCATTAACACAATTAAATTTTGCTTAGCCCCTCAAAAAAAGAATTTGCCAAAAAATGTTTTCAAATTATTTTAATAAAAAAACTATCTTTGCCACTCATTTTTTATTTATGTCAAATACTGAAAAAGGATATTTTGCACATCCAACAGCCGTTATAGACGAGGGTTGTAAAATAGGTAAAGGAACTAAAATATGGCATTTTTCGCATATAATGCCCGATTGTATTATTGGTGAAAATTGTAATCTTGGTCAAAATGTAGTAGTATCCCCAAAAGTTGTTTTAGGGAATAATGTAAAAGTTCAAAACAATGTGTCTATTTATACAGGAGTTATTTGCGAAGACGATGTATTTTTAGGCCCATCAATGGTATTTACAAATGTGATAAATCCTCGCAGTGCAGTTCCAAGAAGAGACCAATACAAAGAAACATTGGTCAAGAAAGGGGCTTCTATTGGTGCCAATGCAACTATTGTTTGTGGGCACACTATAGGTAAATATGCATTGATTGGAGCAGGAGCAGTGGTTACCAAAGATGTTCCCGATTATGCCCTTGTGGTGGGTAATCCTGCACGACAAATTGGTTGGGTAAGTGAATATGGGCATCGTTTGCAATTTGATGAAAAAGGAATAGCCATTTGTCCTGAAAGTGGACAAAAGTATCAATTAAAAGACGGCAAAGTCAGCAGAATAGAATAATGATTTCAAATAATAAAAGATTTGTTTATGAATAATAAAATAAAATTTGCAGTCATAGGTCAAGGTCATATAGGCAAGAGACATGCAGAAATGATAAGAAGAAATCCGCATTGTGAATTAGTGGCGGTGTGTGATGTTCAAGATAAAAGTGTTTTAGGATTAAAGGATTTAAAAGAACCATTTTATCAGGATTATTTGGAAATGCTAAAGCAACATCCTGAAATAGAAGTGGTGAATATCTGTACTCCTAATGGATTGCACGCTCAACAAGCCATTGATTGTTTATCTCATCAAAAGCATGTGGTGGTAGAAAAACCTTTGGCTCTTACAACACAAGACGCAGAAAAAATCATTTATACTGCATTAAAGTACCATAAGCAAGTGTTTTGTGTGATGCAAAATAGATACTCACCGCCTTCTCAATGGCTGAAAGAAATTGTAGATAAAAAAATTATTGGGGATATTTATATTGTACAACTAAATTGTTATTGGAACAGAGATGAAAGATATTATACAGGAAAGAATTGGAAAGGAACACAAGAATTAGATGGAGGTACTTTGTTTACGCAATTTTCGCATTGGATAGATTTGCTGTATTGGATTTTTGGAGATATTACAAATATCAAAGGTACTTTTGCGGATTTTAATCATCAGCATTTGACGGACTTTGAAGACAGTGGATTAGTGCAGTTTGAATTTGTCAATCAAGGAATAGGATGTATAAATTATTCTACTGCTGTATGGGATAAAAATTTGGAATCTTCTATTACAGTGATTGGTAGTAAGGGTTCGGTAAAGGTAGGAGGGCAATATATGGATAAGGTGGAGTATTGTCACATCAAAGATTATGTTATGCCTGAATTGCCGCCCACTAATCCTGCTAATGACTATGGATCATACAAAGGTTCTGCCAACAATCATCATTATGTTATTGAAAATGTGGTGGAAACCTTGAAGGGCAAACACACTGCTACAACCAATGCTTTGGAGGGATTAAAAGTAGTGAATATCATAGAACGAATCTATGCTTCACGCCCTAAATATCTTTTGAAGAAAAATGGTGTAGCCGTAGGAATGAGTGATGGAAAGTAGAAAGTAGAAAGTGAAAAGTAGAAAGTAGAAAGTAGAAAGTGGAAAGTGAAAAGTGAAAAGTGGAAAGTTAAATTTGAAGAATATGAAAATACAGAGATTTAAAGGTATCATTGCTTGGCAAAGAGTAAAGTATTTGGAGGTCAGTATTTATACTGAATTTTCTGGAAATAAAGATTTTGGATTTAAAGATCAAATTCAACAATCGGAAGAAACTTTCTACTTTCAACTTTTGACTTTTAACTGAAGTTTGCGTGAGGGATGCGGAGGGCGGCGGCGAACGAAGTGAGCCGCCGGCACTGCCTCGCCTTCGTTAGTCATCGTTATTGCGAGCCCTTTTTTAAGAAAGGGCGAAGCAATCAACGTCATTGCGATGGGCAAAGCCCGAAGCAATCTCGTATTGGATATTGGAAATTCTTTTTGAGATTGCTTCACTCACTGCGTTCATTTGCAATGACGGGTGTTTCACTTTGTTTGCAATGACATTAAGGCGAGGGTAGCCGAAGCGATAGCGAAGCCCGTAGCAGCCCGACCCGAGCGATCCACAGCCGATGAAGCGGCGAACGACATACTTTGTCGTTTTAAAAACTTATTTGAATAGATGAAAAACAGAGGTTATTATTTTGCTGTGGCAAGCGAGGGGCACGCCCTAATAATAAAAATATAAAACTATATATTAAATTAAAACTTATGAGTATTTCAAAAGACATTAAAAACAAGAAAAAAAGTATTGCGGTTATTGGATTAGGATATGTAGGATTGCCAATAGCATTAGCATTTGCAAAGAAAGTAAAAGTGATAGGTTTTGACATTAATGAGGAAAGAATAAAATTGATGCGAAAAAAAATTGATCCCAGCAATGAATTGCCCCCTGAGGAATTTGATAATTCTGATATTGAATTTACAGCCGATCCAGAGGATTTGAAAAAGGCGAATTTTTTTATAGTAGCAGTACCTACGCCTATTGATGAACATAATTTGCCGGACTTAAAGCCATTGCTTTCTGCTTGTCATACAGTAGGTAAAGCATTGAAAAAAGGGGATTATGTAGTATTTGAATCTACGGTATATCCAGGTTGTACCGAAGAAGATTGTGTACCTGTGTTAGAAAAAGAATCGGGATTAAAGTTTTGTAAAGATTTTAAAGTAGGTTATTCGCCTGAACGAATAAATCCGGGGGATAAGGAACACACGATTACAAAAATTATTAAAGTAGTATCAGGATGTGATAATGAAAGTTTGGAAGAAATTGCGAAGGTATATGAAATTATTGTAGAGCCAGGTGTGTTCAAAGCAAAAAGCATAAAAGTAGCCGAAGCGGCTAAAATCATTGAAAATACGCAGAGAGATGTGAATATCGCATTGATGAATGAACTTTCTATTATTTTTTCAAGAATGGGAATTAATACGTATGATGTTTTGGAAGCCGCTGGAACAAAATGGAATTTTTTGAAATTTTATCCAGGATTAGTGGGTGGACATTGCATTGGTGTAGATCCTTATTATTTGACCTATAAAGCCGAAGCATTAGGATATCATGCAAGAATTATAAACAGTGGAAGGTATGTGAATGATAGTATGGGATTTTATGTTGCAAAAAATACTGTTAAGAAAATTATTGCAGAAGGCAAAAATCCAAGAAATTCAAGGGTTTTGATAATGGGATTTACATTTAAAGAAAATGTGTCAGATATACGAAATAGCAAAGTAGCAGATATTGTAAAGGAATTGATGTCTTATTCTGTAAAAGTAGATATTGTAGATCCACACGCCGATAATGAAGAAGTAAAGCATGAATATGGATTAAGTTTGATTAAAAAGCCCAAGCCCAAAGGGTATGATGCGGTGATTGTGGCTGTGAATCATAAAGAGTATCTTTCATTGACAGAAAAGGATTTTGAAAAACTCTTAAAGCCCAAAGGATTATTAGTAGATGTAAAAGGAATCTATAAAGATAAAATAAAAAAATTAAAGTATTGGAGTTTGTAAGATATTTGTCATTATTTTAGCAGAATGATTAAACTAATGTAATAATGTGCGTATTTTAGATAAGTATATATTGAAAAAATTTTTAGGTACTTTTATTTATTCTATTAGTTTGATTTTATTGATATTTATTGTATTTGATTTAAAGGATAAGTTACCAAGTTTTTTAGAAGATAAAACGCCATTAAAGGAAATTATATTCGATTATTATTTGATGTTTATTCCTGTGTATGGGAATATGTTCAGCCCCTTGTTTACGTTTATCTCGGTTATCTTCTTTACTTCACGAATGGCACAGAGAAATGAATTTATAGCCATGCTTAGCAGTGGTATTAATTATAACCGAATACTTCGTCCGTATGTTTTTGCAGCGTCTATTATTGCAGTGAGTTCGTTGTTATTAAATCACATTATTATTCCAACAGCCAATAAGCGAAAGATTGCTTTTGAAGACAAATGGTTTAATAATAATTATACTACTGAAGATAAAAATATACATAGAATAATAGGTGCAGATGAGGTGTTATATTTGTATAGTTTTGATAATAAAGCCAAATTGGGATACAAAATATCTCTTGAAAAAATAAAAGATAATAAACAAGTGTATTATTTGAGTGCAGAAACAATGCAATGGGATAGTACTGATAAATCGTGGCTTTTAAATAATGTTTTTGAAAGAAAGTTGATAGAACAATTAAAAGGGGATAGCATTTTTTACAAAGAAATAGTAAGTGTTTATCCAAGTAAAAAAATTAAAATTGACTTTACACCTGATGATTTGTGGCGGTATGAAAGTAAATTGGAAATAATGAATTATTGGGAATTAAAAGAATATATTCAAAGAGAAAGACAGAGAGGAAGTAATAAGGTAGAGTATTTTGAAGTGGAGCATCATCGGCGAACGGCTTTTCCATTTGCTACATTTGTTTTGACAATAATGGGAGTAAGCGTGTCTTCTAAAAAAGTAAGAGGTGGGGTAGGATGGACAATAGCATTAGGATTGTTTTTGAGTTCTGTATATATTATGTTGATGTATGTATTTACAACAATGGCTACTACAGGATTTGCACCCCCGATGTTAGCCGTGTGGATACCAAACATAGTATTTAGTATAGTAGCGTATTGGTTTTATTTAAAGGCACAGAAATGATTGATAAAATAAAAAAAATATACTCTTCTGATTTTGTAAAAAATAATTTGCAATTAATTTCAGGGACTGTTATTGCCCAAGCCATCAATTTTGGATTTAATATTGTATTAACGAGATTATATGCACCAGAAAGTTGGGGGATATTTTCGTTGTATATGAATATCATTTCTGTTTTTTTGATATTTACTGCATTAAAGTTAGATATTGAAGTTGTTAAGTGTAATGATAAAGATGAACTAAATGAAATAATCAAATTAGCATATCAATCTAATACTATATTGACGCTATTTTTTGCAATTATTTTTTATTTTTTAAGAGCACTAAACATTTTAGATAAAAATGTTTTTGATATATGGTGGAATATAGGTGTTATTGTAATATTGTTTCTTCAAACTAGTTATCAAATACTTTGGATGTATTTAGTTAGAGAAAGAGTATTTAAATTTCAAAAGAACTTTAAGGTTTTTGAGGCCATCTCATTAAATAGTTTTTATTTGATGTTCTATCATTTAAAGCATCTTGGATTACTTTTTTCAAATTTGATACATTTATTTATTAGTAATCTAATTTTATACTTAGCAGTTCATAAAAAGGATATTAACTTAAATATAAAAGAATATTGGAAAGAATTTAGTTTTAGTAAGTTAGTAAAAGCATTTAAGTTACAGCAATTTTATATGTGGCAAAGTATGTTAGAAGTATTACAGATTTCAATCATTCCATTTGCTTTATCTGATAATTTGTATCTATTAGGTCAGTATTCATTATCATTTAGAGTGTTACAAGTTCCATTTCGTTTTTTCAGTATGCCTATGTCTCAGGTTTTTTTCACAGAGATAGCAAATAGAAAAAGAAATAATGTGAATATAGAAAGTTTGTATAAGAAAACATTTTTAATGTTATTAGGTGTAAGTTTGCCTTTTTCTCTTATTTTATTATTTTATGCACCTGACTTGTTTTCCTTTATATTTGGGGAAAGTTGGCGTGAAGCAGGAAGGATATGTATTACGATTCTTCCTTGGATAATAGTTGATTTTATTAGAGCTCCTTTGATGCAAGTATTGTATTTGTTTAATCAACAAAAAAAGGCATTTATAATAGGACTTTGTAATATAATTTCTATGCTAATAATAGTATACTTTTATCAATGGAAAAATTTAAATGCTTATTTAATGTTATGGTCAATAAGTATAGTACAATCTATCTTTACTGTATTAATAATCTATTTATCTTTTAAAGTTATCAAGGGAAAGTAATTTGTTTGAAAGATGCCTTTTAAATATTTAATTTTATTAAATTTGGATATTTATTAAAATTTTTTTGTATATATTCTGGGAAAGTATCATCAATTGGAATAAATTTATAATTAAAATTTCTATTAAAGATATCTTTTCCTGAATTAATAATTTGACTTAGTTTATCAGGGTCTTTAAATTCTTCTTTGTTATATTCTGTGTGAGCAAATGCTTCTAATTTTTGTATAATTTTATCAATACCGCCAAGATAACTAAAATGCCAGCCCCCATCTTCAACAAATTTGATGGATGTTTGATTAAATATTTTTTGAGATAATTTTATACTTTTAGCATACCATTTATGATACCATTTATGACTATAAAGTGCTTGCATTTTAATGGATAAGTTCCTTAATTCTTGGGGCTTTATTAATTTTGAAAATTTAGTCATTACAGTTCCGTGCCATTTATAATTTTCATTGTTGGAAACGTTTATACAATTTAAGAAATAATAAAACATTTTTTGGCGAAAAATGTAAATTTGATTCGTCAAGCTATCATTAAATGATATATTTTTAAGTTCAGGAATTTCATCTACATCCGAAATAATTATAATATCGTTTGGATTACAATTTATTAAACCCTTAACTATATTATTCCTTTGATGATGTTCGAGTTCCCAAGAGTTATTCCCATTAAAAATAGGCATATCATCTACAATAATATGGATGATTTTATTTTCAAAAGGTAAAAATTTACTTTTATTTTCTTCAAAATAAAGTGGTTTTGGTTTACCTTGATGATTTTTAGTAGCTTCTACTAGTACAAATTTATCTACATAGTTGTTTAAAATATTTAATCTAATTTCAAGAATTTCTAATTCATTGAAAAATGTAAAACAATCATAAATCATAGTATAGATATTTATTGATTAACGAAAATACAAGTCCTAAAAAAATAGTGCCTGCTTGTGTTTCTAATACTGATTCGGTTGTAAATATAAATAAAGAGATAGAAATTAAAAATACAACAATAGAATAGATTTTATGCTTGTATGCTTCAAAAATTAAATGAATGAGATACCACATAAAAATTATTAAACCCAATACACCTATTCCAAGCCAAATTTGTAGGAACGTATTATGTGCATTAATATTTTTTTGGGATAGTTCATCTAAACGTTGGTTAATAAAATAATTATTTAAACAAGTATGCACATCACCTATTCCTACACCTAATAGATAATTTTCTTTAATTATATTGATAGATGCTTTCCATGCATATAAGCGAATACTGTTGCTTTCTAATCGTAGTTTTTTATGATGCAAGAAATTAAGAACAATTTCTTGTGAAGTACGAATTCTATCAGATATGAATAATAAATAATTCGTTTTGTACAAAAGTATGTAAAGTCCGAATAATAATAGCAAACTATAAAGAATAGATTTTAGTTTATATTTTTTTACAAAATAGATTAATATAATAAAGAGTAATGAAATTATTCCTGCTTTTGAAGATGATAAAAGGACATTCAAAGTTAATACAAAGAAATAAAATGCATGCAAAAATGGCTTTATACGAATTTTTGAAAATAATAAAAATGATATAAATAAAACAAAATACATTGAAAAGTAAGTTGGATGCATATTAACTGTATAGTCATTGTATGTCAAAAATTGATTGAATAAAATATAATTGAATATGCTTCTTAATAAAAGAAGCGTACCGATTAAAATACTTATCTTGAAGGAAGTAAGCATTAAAGATAATATTGAGTATTTTGAGTATATTAAATAAGAAAAAATAACTGGAAAAAGTAATAGAGAAAATTTTATTTCTAAATCAAAGATTGCCGAACTTTTATTTTCACTCCAAAAAAAACTAATTAAATTTAAGAAATAAAAAATAACTAAAAGATAATTACCAATGGTGGATTGGTATCGAAGAGATAATTTGTGATTAACTATCAATGTAAGAATAAATAATATAATTACATAAGATGAAAAAGCAGGATAAAAAATCATTACAAAAAATAATAAACCTACTATCCACTTTTCTAAATTATGTTTATTTTTATGTAAAAATTTTATCATCATTTTTTATTAAAAATTTATAACAACCTTTTATTGCTAAATAATATCCTTTAAATTTTAGTAAAAACTTTTGATTAAAAATACTCAAAAGAGCAAAAATAATTAATCTACTAATACATTGAATAATTAAGAAGATAGCAACTATTAAAACATAAATAGGAGATTTGTGTTTTTTGAAAAACTTTAATTTACTAACAATTTGATTGGCTATGACTTTATCATAATTTGACGATGAACTACCGCCTATATAATGAAAAACTTTTGCATTTAAAACAACAATATTTTTACCATTGTCTTTTTTATTTCTATAACACAAATCAATATCGTCCATCCAAAAAAGAGTTTTATCAAATCCTTTCAATTTTAAAAATCTTTCTTTAAACATCATCATTGATGCCCCAGATACAGCATCACATTCAATTATACTTTTATTTTTTTTAATTATAGATTTGACCTTAAATATTTTCAATAAGTAATTTAAAAAGCAAACTTCAATAATAATATCTAATAAATTAGGAAAATTCCAATATGAAATTTGATGAGTTCCATTTAAATTATAAAGTTGTGGTGCTATGATAGATGCACGCATATTTTTTAATGTTGTTAAATTTGTAACAAGTGTCTTGATGGTATTTGGTTCAATAATTGCGTCTGGATTCAATATAAAGACAAGGTCTGATGAACTTTTTGATACACCATAATTATTGCCCTCTGAGTATCCTAAATTTTTATTCATATTATGTAAAAAGATATTTTTGTGTATATTCTTTAAAGATAAAATAAACTTCCAACTATCATCTGTGCTATTGTTATCCACTACAATAATTTCTTTTACTGGATAAGTTGAATTTAAAAGTGCTGATATACATTTTTCCAACCACTGCCCACTATTATAGTTAACAACAATTGCCGACACACTAAAATTATTTGACATTTTACAACATTTTATAATTGATAGGATTTTTTAATATGAAATATATCAATAC
This sequence comes from Bacteroidia bacterium, assembly GCA_026414605.1. Classification (GTDB taxonomy): domain Bacteria; phylum Bacteroidota; class Bacteroidia; order B-17B0; family Aurantibacillaceae; genus BPGX01. The sequence continues at coordinate 6,938 of JAOAIP010000021.1, read as the reverse complement.
ATTTAATGGAAAAAAATCAAGTATATTATTAAACATCGCTGAAATAAAAACAAGTAAAAAAATGGATGATGAAAATACAAAATCCTCCTTAAAAAGATCTTTAAAAATCATTAAGAATATAAATACAAAAAGCAAAAGAGCATTGATTATGCCTAATTCATTGAATATTTTTAAATACCAACAATCTGTAGAGTTGATAGATGCTTTTTGGTGATTATCTTTAAAGAATTTTATAGCACCTGCACCAGCAGAACCTATACCATAACCCAAAAGATAATTTTCTTTTAATTCATTAAATGTGCTTATCCATAAATTACTTCTTTTGACATTTTTGTTAAGAGAAACAGTTTGTTGGGTAGAAAAAAATAACCAAGAAAAAAATTTTTTATGTTCATTAAATACAATGATACTTACAAGATAAAATAGCATTAGTACTAAAATTCCTTTAAAGATATTTTTCGTCCTTAATGACAGATAAATGATAATGATTTGTACCCCTAATAATCCTATTCTGCTCACACTATAATTTAATCCTAAAAATAATATTATTAAATATAACCAATGTAACACTTGTTGTTTTTCACTTATTAACTTTACAAAAAAATAAATTATACTAAAACTTACTATAATCGAAAAAGGAACAGGAGTTAGCAAAAAGCCGCCTGTACGCATTATGAAATACTCTGGTACTAAATGCCCTGATTCTATTATCACTTTCTTCTCAAAATCATTAAATAAAAAATGAAATACCAAACTCAAAATGGTATAATAAACAAAATAACTAAAAATTTTATCCATATTGTCTTTAATAATTTCTGAGTTATTTAATGGAAAAAATAAAACTAAAAGCGGTAAATAGGTAAGTTTATAACCATAAATGATTGGCAATATCTGCCCCCCATTTTTTATATAACCAACGACAATACCTGATAAAACTATGATTATGTAAATTATAAATCCTAATTTATTTTTTTTGTTACTTGTAATATTTCTTATAATATCATCTTTGTAAAGGTAAACTATAAAAATAAAAAATAATTCAGGTATGTTTGAAAACATTAATTCTAATACATTTTTAGAACTATCTACACCTAAAATTAAAACTCGTAATATTGGGAATAAACTCCATAAAACCATAAGTAAAATCAACCATCTATTTTTAATCCAACTTGAATTTATCATTACTTTTGCACTTTCTATAATAATCATATCTATTTATGCATATTTTATTGCTTGCAGATGCTAATTCAATTCATACCCAAAAATGGGCTATTTATCTTTCAAATAATGCCGTAAAAGTAAGTATATTTTCATTACAAGCCCCCAAAAATGATTTATTCAATAACACGAATATAAAAGTTTTTTCACCAAACAAGGATATTCATAAAAAAATTCTTTATCCATTAGCACTTCCACTTTTGAAAAAAATCACTTCGCAAATAAAACCTGATATTGTTCACGCCCACTATGCCAGTAGTTATGGATTGTTAGGAGCATTATTACACTTTCGTCCTTTTATAATTTCTGTCTGGGGAAGCGATGTCTTTGAATTTCCAAAATTAAACTTGATCAATAAACTTATTTTAAAATATAATTTAAAAAACGCTGATTTAATTACCTCCACAAGTGTGATAATGGCTCAAGAAACCCAAATATACACCGATAAATCCATTAAAGTTATTCCATTCGGTGTTGATACAAATATCTTTCACCCTTTATACACTAAAAAGATATTCTCATCCGATGAAATCATTATCGGAACAATTAAAACATTAGAACCTAAATATGGTATTCATATACTCATTAAAGCATTTCAATTAGTTTTAAAAAAATTACCAAATTTTAATTTAAAATTACTAATAGTTGGCGATGGAAGTCAAAGAAAAGAATTAGAACAATTATCCCAAGAATTAAATATCGCAGATAAAGTTATTTTTTATGGAAAAATTAAAAACTCCGAAGTGCCTCAAATGTTATCAGAAATTGACCTCTTTGTTGCACTTTCTGTTGAAGACAGCGAAAGTTTTGGCGTAGCAGTAGTAGAAGCAATGGCTTGTGAAAAACCCGTCGTAGTGAGTGATGCTGGTGGATTAAAAGAAGTTGTCGTAAATCATAAAACAGGTATAATAGTTGAAAAAAACAATCCCGAAGCAGCAGCCAACGCTATCATTGATCTTATTCTCAATAAAGAGAAGGCCCATCTAATGGGAAGAGAAGGGCGATTACACGTGCTAAAATATTATGATTTTAAAGAAAATGTTCAAGAAATGATTAACACTTACAAGCAAGTTCTATCCTCTTATAAATAAAAATAATTTTACTGACCAAATTAATTTACCACAAAGAACTTATTAGTAGAAAGTTGAAAGTATAAAAGTAGATAGGCATATTTTTGTGATTAGGTGAATAAAAATTTTAGTAGCAAAAACTTTCTACATTTCGCTTTCTACTTTTAACTAATTATTTCTTCGTGATATTTACGATTAAATTTACCTATCAAAATAGGTACAACGTAATAAAATATTCCCACATTTATTCGATCACACTTCTATGCATCTAATTCACCCGCAATTACATTCATACTACTCATTGTAATGATAGCATCAGATAATAAAGACCCCTTGATCATTTCTGGGTAGGCCTGATAATAAATAAAACAAGGTCTTCTAAAATGCAATCTATATGGACTTCTTCCTCCATCACTTACTACATAAAATCCTAATTCCCCATTAGCCCCTTCTACACAATGATACACTTCTCCTTCAGGAATATCCACTTCTCCCATAATTATTTTGAATTGATAAATCAAACTTTCCATATCATTATAAACCTGTTCTTTGGGCGGTAAATAATAATTGGGAATATCTGCACAATAACTTGTTTTATCCTCCAATGCATCTATTTTCTTCAATGCTTGTTCAATGATTCTCACACTTTGCCATACTTCTTCTTGCCTTACCATAAAGCGATCATACGTATCACCATTCGTTCCTACAGGAATGTCAAATTCAAATTCATCATAAGAACAATAGGGCTGTGCTACACGAACATCATAATCTACACCCGCCGCTCTCAAATTAGGACCTGTAAATCCATAACTTAAAGCATCTTCTGCACTTATTGGACCTACATTAATAGTTCTGTCCATAAATATCTTATTCCGTTCTAATAAATCACAAAACTCTTGAAATGCTGCAGGAAATTCTTTTACAAATTGACGAATCAACTCCCACGTTTTAGGACTCCAATCTCTTTCAAATCCGCCAACACGCCCTATATTGGTGGTCAATCTTGCCCCACAGATACTTTCATAAATATCGTAGATCTTTTCACGCCATTGAAAAACATACAAAAATCCTGTCATTGCCCCTGTATCTACACCTATCACCGAATTACATATCAAATGATCGGCTATTCTTGCTAATTCCATTATAATCACACGCATATACTGTACACGCTTGGGAACTTCAACATTGAGCAATTTTTCCACAGTCATATCCCATCCCATATTATTGATAGGCGATGAGCAGTAGTTCAATCTGTCGGTCAATACACGAATTTGATAATAAGCCAATTTTTCGGCTAATTTTTCAAATGCTCTATGAATGTATCCAATGGTGGGATCACTTTTTACTATAAATTCTCCATCCATTGTCAAGATATTCTGAAATATCCCGTGTGTCGCAGGATGCGTAGGCCCTAAATTTAATGTAGTGTATACTTTTTCATCTTTTAATATCTCCTGTTGCAAAATCTCTTTTTGAGAAACAACATTGTTTTTTTCTTTAGTTTTAATTTTAGTTGCCATAATTTTTGCTTTTTATTTTTGTTGAAATATCTCTTAATTGATTGAGTTTTTTATTCTGTTCAATACTTCCCTCATTATTTTTTCGTAATCAATAATTTTGATGAATATCTTTTCAAATAAATCAAAATGGTAAGTATGCGATGTCAAATTTCTATCATCCATCATTTCAAGCAATAGCGCACATTCCTGTTCGTTGACAAGTCCATTATTAAATGCTTCACGAATACACGATTTAGGCGATTGACAAGCCATTCCGTGTTGATGAAATAAAAATACTTTTAGTAATTTCCAAAATACATCCGCATTGTATTCAAATCGTTGAATTGTAGCATCTCTTAAAATATCTTTATCCACAGATTTCTTTCTTTGTTGCAAAATATCTGTCAATGTTTGCAAGGACTTTTCAAATAATTCTGTGGACTTCTTCAGTTCTATCATTTCTATAAATAATTTTACCTTCTTTCAAAATTTCTTCTTTTAATTCTTTGGGTAATTCTTCCCATAAAGACACATCTACTTTGTAAATGATATTAGATTCATCAATGGCTTCTTCCAATAATGCTTTCTCTAACTTACTGATATTCTTAATTGCTATATCTATATCCGATGTCCTCAAAAAATCATTACGCACTCTTGATCCAAATAAATACACTACTACCTCTTTTGATGATTTATCAAAAAATTTTTTGAATATGTTCTGCAATTCTAATAAAGCATTATCAAAGTATATTGAATCGTTTGTCATCATCTACCAAACATAGTATCATCTTTATCTTCACGAGTTTGATCTTCTACAGGAAATTCTTTTCTCAAAGGAAAAATATCCATTTCATCAGGATTTAATATCCTTCTCAAATCAGGATGTCCTTTGAATATAATACCAAAAAAATCGTATGTTTCTCTTTCCATCCAATTAGCAGTTTTCCAAAGATCTGTTACCGTAGGTATTTCAGGTTTATCTATCCCAAAAAATGTTTTTACTCTTACTCTATGATTGGTTATCATATTATGCAAATGATAAATCACGCCCAAATGCTGTTCATCAGGCGTTTGAATACCTGTCAAGTCCGTTAAGAAAAAGAAATTCCACTTTGGGCTTTCTTTCAAGTATTTCAAAACATCTTTAATAAAATGATGATGAATAGTAAGTGTTGGAAAATTATACGGCAATTCCGCAGAAATCAAAGCATTAGGAAATTGTTGTTGAATATCCTGTTGAATTTCTTCTAATAATTGTTTTTGTTTCTCATCAACAGGTATCTGAACTTTTCTACGCATAAAGGTAATTTTTAATGTTTATATTTTTTTATATTTTCAAGCCACAAACTTAGAGCCACTTTTCCTCTGCCTTTCTGCTGTATCTTTACTTACACAAATATTTAAAATTCTTTTCTTATTTATTTGGGCGTGCCCCTCGCTCGTGGCTGTGCCACTTCGCTCGGGTCGGGCTGCTACGGGCTTCGCTATCGCTTCGGCAATCCTCGCCTTAATGTCATTGCGAACGAAGTGAAGCAATCTCAAAAGGAATTGACATTCGTCCTAATTAGAGATTACTTCGGGCTACGCCCTCGTAATGACGATGACTAACGAAGGCGAGGCAGTGCCGGCGGTTCGCTTCGCTCACCGCCGCCCTCCGCATCCCTCACGCAACTCACCCCCATCCCCTCTCTTTTTGAAAAAGAGAGGGGCGATGCGAAAGTTGTTTTATTCAATTGTCCCCCTCTCTAACAGAGTTAGAGAGGGGGAATAAAAGGGGGTGAGTAAATCACGCAAACTTCAGTTAAAAGTCAAAAGTTGAAAGTAGAAAGTTTTTCCGATCGTTGAATTTGATCTTTAAATCAAAAATCTTTATTTACAGAAAATCAGTATAAATACTGACACCTAAATCCTTTACTCTTTGCCAAGCAATGATACCTTCAAATCTCTGTATTTTCATATTCTTCAAATTTCACTTTCCACTTTCCACTTTTCACTTTCCACTTTTATAAAGAGTTCATCTATTGAACTTCTATGCCATAACTCTCAAGCATTTTCTTGTATTGCACAGAATCTCTTCTTCTCAAAGATTCATTTTCTGCCAATTGTTGAATTTTCAAAATACCTTCAATGATTTGTTCAGGTCTTGGTGGACAGCCCGGTACATAGACATCCACAGGGATTATTCTATCAATGCCTTGTAATACACTATAAGTATCAAAAATACCACCACTGCTGGCACACGCTCCTACTGAAAGTACCCACTTCGGCTCCGCCATTTGCTCATATACCTGACGAAGTGTAGGTCCCATTTTTTTGGCAATTGTTCCCATCACCATTAGCAAGTCGGCTTGTCGGGGCGAGAATGAAAGTCGTTCTGAACCAAATCTTGCTAAATCATAAGTAGAAGCCATCGTAGCCATAAATTCAATACCGCAACACGAAGTAGCAAAAGGCAATGGCCAAAGTGAATTTTTCCTTGCTAATCCTACAACCTTTTCTAATGAAGTAGCAAAAAATCCCGGACCTTCTAATCCATCAGGTGCTTTTACAATTTCAATTTTACTTGGCTTTTTTACAGGATATTTACTCATAGAATTTAATTTTTTGATTCATTTTTTAGTTTTTTCTCTATCCAATTGATAATTTCTTCTGCTGAATTTAAACCTTTTTTTACAACATCATATTCTCCAAATCCATCATACCCCATTACTAAATGCAATATCTCGTATGCTATATTGAAATGATTTAATATCTTTCTATCAAGTTTAGCCAAAAAATCTTGGTAATCATCTACGTGCTTTCTCGTAGATTTTTTAATGCCGTGTTGTTTCATCAATTCATTAAGGGCTATTAAAATACCTCTATAAGCAGTATGCCCTGCTATGGCGACATATTTTGCATCGGTATAAAATCCATCTTCTTTTTTGCCTTTTTCACGCAGTATTTCGCGAGCATTTTCTATGTGTCTTTTAGCATCTGCAATATGTTCTTCCTTGCTTTTACGCATATTTCTTATTTTAGTTTTTTCTCCACCCAATTGATAATTATATCGGCACATTCTAATCCTCGTTGGACTGTTTTGAAATCGCCTAATCCGTCATAACCCATATCTAAATGAAGTATGTTATACGCAGTGTTAAAATAATTTAAA
>JAOAIP010000058.1 GCA_026414605.1 Bacteroidia bacterium | reverse complement strand
CTGATTCTTCTTTGTTGGTCATAGCCGTAAGTGTATTGCAGTTCATAATTGCCTTCGGTGATTTGATAAGGTTGGAGGAAAGAATTGTAGAGGATATTCTGTTGTGGTTTATTGATTAAGTCGGGTGCGGGATTTTCTATTTTAATGACAGCGTGAGATTTTACGGGGTCATACACATAATCGCCGGTGCCGTCTTTGTGCAAAATATTTCCGTTGGGGGCATAAGAAATGTTTTGTTGTGCAACGGGTGATGACCATCCTATCCACACAGGGCGATTAACGGCGTTGTAAGTAGTGATATTGTTCAGGCGATAAAAGTTATCGTACTGGTATGTTTCCATAATACCGGTATAAGTACCGTTTAGCAGATATTGATTGACATAAGCGGCAGATAAGATATTGTCGTTGGTAGGGCTAGTGGTATAGGTGATGGATGTACTCACGGCATTGGCAAGCGAAATGTATTGTCCCTGAAGTCGCCCGTCAAAATAATTAAAAGTATGCGGATATTGATTAAACATATTGTAAGCAGTTACTTGTCCGAATTGGTTTCTGTTCAGACATTGCCAGATATTAAAGGTATTATGGTTTATTTTCTCGGTATAGCCGTTGCTGTTGTAGTGGAATTGCAGAATATATCCGGAGGGAAAAGTTTGCTGTATTATTCTGTCAGCATTATCGTAAGCGTAGGAAAAAGTGTAGTTTTTATTTTGAATGGTCTCTGTGTGGGATTGAAGGCGTCCGAAATTATCGTATTGATAATCACAGTTGATGCCGTTGAATCCTATAACACTGCCGATTTGTCCTATACCTTTTGGTTTGTTATCATAAAGATAAGTGACTGTTCCTTCCTGTCCTGTTTTGGTGGTCATTCTGCCCAATGGGTCATAAGTCATGGTATAAGTGTGATTTTGTGCGTCTGTCTGACTGATAAGCCGGTCCAACTCATCATAGGCATAGGTGGTTATTCCTGCGTCAGGGTCGTTGAGTTGGGTTTGTCTGCCAAAATTATCATACTGAAATGTAACGACATGGTTATTGGAAATAATTTTTTTGGGCTTTCTGTTGGAGAAGTATTCATAATAAAGATGGGTGGTATTATTTTCGGAAACATGAATGGCTTTGCCGGTAGGGTCTATGGTAGAGGTTCGGGAAAATTCTATATTAAAATTTACATCGCCGGTTTCATAAGTGGTGGTATTACCGGAATATGTCCATTTTTCAAGTTGACTGGTAAAGGCACCGGAGCGGATGGTTTGGGATGGTCTTAAAAAATTGTCGTAATAATAGGAGATAGCGGGGATATTTCCTGTTTGGTTGAAAAAATAAGGATAAGTGACCACGCTCAATAGACCGTTGGCATCATAGGATTGGTCCTTGTATACAACGGTTCCGTCAAAAGAAACGGTTTCTTCACGAATTTGTCTGCCGGCTATATCGTAATATGTTTTTGTATAAGAGTTGTCAGGTAAATTGTTTCGTACGGAATAAACGGCACCGGGAGCAGATGGATTGTTGATTTCCCAATTTCTTACGGTAGTGGAGACGGCACCGGTAGGTGCTGTGGTTTTGACAATTCGCCCGAAGCCATCGTATTCATAAGTGGTTACGAGTCCGTTAGGGTCCTTTTCTGACAGGATATTGCCAAAGTCATCGTAAGATTTTTCTATGACATGTCCAAGTGTATTAGTATGTTTAAGCGGAAAACGGCCTTTGCTGTCGTACTGTATAATATTGGAAATATAGGCATTGCCGATAGTAGGTCCCGATATTTCGTTTTTGATGAGATTACCGTAATTGTCATAGAAATAATTGGTAGTAACACCCTTGTTGTCTGTGGTGCTTTGTAGAAGTCCTTTTTGTGGAGAGGTGCATGGATAATAAGCATAAGAAGTATTGGTAGTAAATGGTGTTTCGCCGGTTCGTGTAACAGTAGTAGTTATAGATTGAAGTTTATTGGGATAAGAAGGATTAAATCCGCACACCGATATATAATTGTAAGTAGTGGATGTTTGCTCAACCGTATTATTAGCTTGGTCTAAATATTGTGTAGATTGAAAGACAACATTGCCATAATTATCCATTTGAGTTTGTGTAATGGTTTTGAAGTTGGTGAGGAAGTCGGTTTGAGTAGAAAGCGAAGGATAAGAGAAAAAACGTTTGCCGGAAGGATCGCCGAAAGGAAGTTGATTACCTGTGAGCAGAGAATACTGATTGATTTCTGTTCGGGAAATAAGCGTAAAAGGGGAAGTGAGGAATTGTTCGGTTTTTTGGAGAGTGGGTGTAAAGAAGTTGGAAGCATCGGGGAGATTGAAATACATTTTTTGAGAGATATTGGTGATATCATTCTTTTTTTCAAAAGAAAGGAAACCAAGAAAACCTTTGCCTGTAAGATGAACAATAGCATCGGAATATAAATAAAAATATCTTTCAAAAATATTGGGTACGGGATAATTATTATCATCTAATTGAGTTTTTGCTACTACTTTTAGTCCTTTGTAAAGTATTATACTAGGATAACTAACAGAGTTGGAATTATTAGTATATTGATTAAATATTTTTAATTGGTCTATATTACGGTAAGTAATAGATAAATGTAAATTATGACTATTAAAAACATCTGTAATAAATTTATAATTACCTGGAATGTATCCAGATACAATAACATTTGGTTTAAAGATATCCATTACGTATCTATTCGTTGAAAATACCGATGCAAATATCAATTCTGGTTTATCATTTCCATCAAAATCTCCTGTCATATTTAAGTAACTTGATTCTCCGATAATGGAATAGTATTTTTGGAAAGAATATCCGGTAGATATAAATATTTCAATAAAAGTGGTATTATTGTTATTTAAATTGGTAGCAACATCTATGAAATCAGATTTTCCATCTTTGTTAAAATCCAATACAAAATAACTATGGTAACTACTTGTTGGTTGGCTTAAAGGGTCCCCATTGGGTAAAGGTAAATTGGCTGAATTAAAAGAAGAAAATAAATCAAAACTACCTACTTTCCCAGTAGAGAGAGCAATATTCCAATTACCACCACTAGTGCTAAATGCCGTTCCGCTCCATGTTAATAAATCGGTTTTTCCATCTCCATTAAAATCTCCTGTATAAATTCTATGCCATCCTGTTGGGAAT
>JAOAIP010000075.1 GCA_026414605.1 Bacteroidia bacterium | reverse complement strand
CTTTATATTCAATGGTTATTTGTCCTGAACATTTTTTTATATCAGTATCAACAAATGTGTCTTTGGTTGTAATTTTTATCTGATTTCCATTTTTTTCAACAACCTTTAATGAATTTCCCACATTGCCTTGACATATTTTATCAAGTTCTGACTTAACAATACTTTTAATGAGTTCAGGGTTAATTAATCCATCTAACATAATTATTTTATTTTCATTTATTATATCATACTATAATTTATTTTTTTGTCTTATACTTTAATGTATTTTTAAAATAATAAATAACATTTCTTAGTTGCTTTGAGCTTAAATTTAACTCTTCTCGGATTTCTTTGTATGTGTATCCAAGAATCAACATATATAGTATTTTTTTGTGAGAAGATTTAAGTTTTAGTTGATTGATTTTTTCAATCCGGGATTTAATTATTTCTTCATCTGATATGGTTTTTTCTTCGGTCTGATTAATAATCAAACCAAGTTCTCTTTTCTTTTTTTCAATTTCAATAAGAAAATAACGCAAACATGTTTTTTTTATGAGATAGTCATTATAGTTTTTACTTTGAAGTTTATACTGAATCTCCACCGACAGGTCCTCTATTGCTAAACTATCAAGTTTAATCTGACTCTTGTAGTTTAAGTATTTTAGATAACTTAAAATATTCACCCGACAAATATATTTCTATGAGTGTTTTAATACACACATTAAGAGCATTAAATAGTATTTATTACATTTGTTTCGCAAAAAATACTAAAAATGAGGATTATCAAGGCATTTAGAGGCAAAAAAATTCAGTCAGCCCGACAAATTCGTTTAATCAAGTTCTAATCATATTAATTTCTAACTTTTCATCTAATTTTTGTTTTTTGTTCTTCATTTTTTAGTAGTAAAGTGCTTAAATATTTCCCATCTTTGCCAACAAATTTAAAACAATTAAAACTATGCAAAATGCTTATATTGTTGATGGAATAAGAACAGGTATCGGAAAATTTGGTGGAACGCTTGCCAAAGTTAGAACAGACGATTTAATTGCAGATACTCTAAAGCAATTAGTACAAAGACATCCAGAAATCAATTGGGCAGAAGTGGAAGATGTTATCATTGGATGTTCTAATCAAGCAGGAGAAGATAATCGCAATGTTGCACGAATGGCTTTGTTATTAGCGGGATTACCTTATACAGTGCCGGGTCAAACTATTAATCGACTGTGTGCTTCGGGCTTAACCTCTGTAATGGAAGCCGCTCGTACAATTATGATTGGTGATGCTGATTTGATGATTGCTGGTGGTGTTGAAAATATGTCACGAGGACCTTATGTTTTAAGCAAAGCCAATGAACCCTATGATAGAACTCAACAAATGTATGATTCTTCTTTTGGATGGAGATTTATTAACCCTAAAATGCAAGAAATGTATGGTACAGATAGTATGGGAGAAACAGCCGAAAATGTAGCAGAACTCTTAAAAATAACTCGTGAAGATCAAGATAAATTTGCATTGTGGAGCCAACAAAAAGCCGCCTCTGCAAAGGAAAGAGGACGGTTTAAGAAAGAAATCTTTCCATTATCAATTCCACAAAAAAAAGGCAACCCATTAGTATTTGATACGGATGAATTTATGAAGACAGACACAAATTTAGAAAAATTAGCCCAACTTAAACCTGCTTTTCGCAAAAATGGTACTGTTACCGCAGGAAATGCTTCGGGTTTGAACGATGGTGCAGCGACTCTTTTATTAGCCAGTGAATCTGCTGTAAAGAAATATCATCTTAATCCTTTGGCTCGTGTAGTTACAGGAACAGTTGTCGGAGTTGAGCCAAGAATAATGGGCTTGGGTCCTGTGGATGCCGTCAATAAATTGTTGGCCAAAACAAAATTAACTTGGAAAGACATTAACATTCTTGAACTCAATGAAGCATTTGCCGCCCAATCCTTAGGGTGTATTCGTCAATGGGGATTAGAGGATAATGATCCCCGAATCAATCCTAATGGTGGGGCTATTGCGTTGGGACATCCTTTGGGAATGAGTGGTGCCAGAATTGCTTTGACAGCAGCCATTGAATTACAAGAACAAAAGAAAAAATATGCCATTGCTACTATGTGTGTGGGCGTAGGGCAAGGTTATGCGATTTTATTAGAAAGAGTGTAAATTAAATTTTTTAGTAGATTGGATTTTCAGTCAAATAATTTCAAATGTGTATAAAGAAGTGTTTTATAGTGTTAGTATTTATTCTTGGTAGTAAAAATTTTTTTTATGCACATCCGTTATACGATTGTAAAAAGATAGAAAAAGAAACCTTTCCCTATCCAGTTAGATTTCAAAAAACACCTTTGCGATTTTCTAAATTAAACGTAGGAATTTTATTACAAAGATATTACTATAATACCTTTCACTCTAAAAATTTAAGTGCGGGAGCATCTTTTTTAATTGGTTATCATCAAGAGTTGGTCATAGATGGAATAACAAATAAAAATTTTTTCAGCATTGGGATAGAATACCTTCGTCAATCCTTTTCATTTAATTCCTATTATTTTACACAAGATACTTTTAGATTGTACAATGGACAAATGGATTATGTATATAATGTTCGTATTAATGAATGTGCTATTCCTATTTTGTACAAGCATAATTTTTCAAGAGAAAATAATGATGTTCAAGGAATTTATTTTTCGGTAGGTTATGTGTATAGGATATTATTAGAAAGTTCTCTGTCTGTGAGTTATCAGGGATTGGAGCAGGATAGAAAAAACATACGCCCTTCGTTTAAGATTGGTGTATTAAATCAATATGCTAATTCTTATGTGCATTTTAGTTTAGGTTTTCAAAAAAATAATCCTCAAGGAAAAATGAAGATGTATATTGAACTCTTTGGGAGATATGGCTTTTCACCATTTTTAATTAAAACATCTTTTACTGCCAGCAACTTGTATTTTGGAAATTATTTTGTGGGTGTAAGTGTAGGTATTAAATGGAGACGCTGATGTGAGTTGTAAATGGATTTTTTCAAACATTTAAGAATTCCTATCATTATTCATTCACAATTTATCATTACTTTTGCCCAAAAAACAAAATTATGTCCAATCAAGAAGGAAGACAGGTTATATTTAGTATGGTGAATGTGAGCAAGATTCATCCACCCAACAAACAAGTATTAAAAGACATTTATTTATCTTTTTATTATGGTGCTAAAATTGGTGTTCTTGGATTAAATGGTGCGGGAAAATCTACGCTTTTAAGAATTATTGCAGGAATAGATAAAGATTATATCGGTGAAATACATTATTCGCCAGGTTATACTATAGGTTTATTAGAACAAGAACCAAAATTAGATGAAAATAAAACTGTTATTGAAGTAGTAAGAGAAGGCGTTCAACAATATGTGGATATTTTGAAAGAATACGAAGAGGTGAATAATAAATTTTCTGATGAAGAAATTATGAACGATCCTGACAAGATGGAAAAATTAATTAATCGCCAAGCGGAACTTCAAGAAAAAATAGATCATTACGATTTATGGAATTTGGATAATAAGTTAGAAAAAGCAATGGATGCTTTGCGTTGTCCGGACTCAGATACACCCATAAAAGTATTGTCAGGTGGAGAACGCAGGAGAGTGGCTTTGTGTCGTTTGCTATTACAACAACCTGATATTTTATTATTAGATGAGCCCACTAACCACCTTGATGCGGAGAGTGTAGAATGGTTGGAGCAACATTTAAAAAATTATCCAGGAACGGTGATTGCGGTTACACACGATCGTTACTTTTTGGACAATGTAGCCGGTTGGATATTAGAACTGGACAGAGGAGAAGGCATTCCTTGGAAAGGCAATTATTCCAGTTGGCTTGAACAAAAACAAGAACGATTAAGACAAGAAGAAAAACAAGAAAGCAAACGTTTAAAAACATTAGAAAGAGAATTAGAATGGGTAAGATCTGGTGTAAAAGGAAGATCTACTAAGCAAAAAGCCCGTCTTCAAAATTATGAAAAATTATTGAATGAAGATGTCAAAGTCAAAGAAGAAAAATTAGAAATTTTTATACCTAATGGTCCAAGATTAGGAAATGATGTAATAGAAGCCATCAATCTCACAAAAGTTTATGGAGATAGAGTGTTGTTTGAAAATTTAAACTTCAAATTGCCCCCTGCAGGTATTGTAGGCGTTATTGGTCCAAATGGCGTTGGTAAAACCACCTTATTTAAGTTAATAATGGGTATTGAAAAACCTACTTCTGGGGAAATAAAAATAGGTCCTACCGTAAAAATATCTTATGTAGACCAAACACACAAAGCCATTGATCCAGAAAAGACAGTATTTGAAGTAGTAAGTGGAGGATTAGATAATCTTGTTTTTGAAGGTAGAACTATCAATACCCGTGCTTATTTGGGAAGGTTCAATTTTACAGGTGCAGACCAAGGTAAAAAATGTAAAGTATTGTCAGGAGGAGAAAGAAATCGCTTACACTTGGCTTTAGCATTAAAAGAAGGTGGAAATGTGCTGCTATTAGACGAGCCCACAAATGACTTGGATGTAAATACATTGAGAGCATTAGAAGAAGGATTACTTAATTTTGCAGGATGTGCAGTTATTATTAGTCACGATAGATGGTTTTTAGACCGTGTATGTACGCATATACTTGCATATGAAGAAGACAGTACTTTTTATTGGTTTGAAGGCAGTTATTCAGAATACGAAGAGAATAAAAAGAAACGACTCGGAAATGTAGAACCCAAACGACCAAGATACAAAAAATTGAGTTTGTAAAAATAAACGAGTGGGAGCGGGAAACGGGACTCGAACCCGCGACCCTCAGCTTGGGAAGCTGATGCTCTACCAACTGAGCTACTCCCGCTTTAAAAAGTAAACTCACGAAAATGATGATAAAAACATAGTCATAACTTTAAAACTACCGATAGCAATAAAATACTTCTAATAAATTTTTTATTATACGGACTAAAAAACTTAAAATTTGATATAAAAAATTCTATTCACAGGAATCATTACTCCTTGCTTTAATATAACACGTTTTTCAGTTAGCCCCCAAATGGTCGTTTCTGTGTATCTATACGAATTTTCATCTGCAAAATAAATTTTGAATTTAATTTTATCTAAATTACCCAAAGTAGTGGCTCTTTGTAATTCATTCCATCGATCTTTTCTCGCATTCTCATCGGTTAATACATCTTCTTGTGGAAATTTCAACTCTCCAATTTTTTCTTTTTCAATGGGCTCAAATTTGATGGTCTCTCTCTTTTCCATAACTTTAAATTTTTACTTTTTACGATAAAAAAAATGTGAGGTTATTAAATTATTTAATTTTTCTATACTTTGTGTATTTTTGCCACCCATTTAATAAAATAGGATTATGAAGAACATTCGCAATTTTT
Organism: Bacteroidia bacterium; assembly: GCA_026414605.1. Classification (GTDB taxonomy): domain Bacteria; phylum Bacteroidota; class Bacteroidia; order B-17B0; family Aurantibacillaceae; genus BPGX01. The sequence continues at coordinate 6,235 of JAOAIP010000075.1, read as the reverse complement.
GTATTATTGCCCATATAGATCATGGAAAAAGTACCTTGGCCGATCGTTTATTAGAATTAACTAAAACGATTGATAAAAGACAAATGCAAGATCAGGTGCTGGACGATATGGATCTTGAAAAAGAACGCGGTATTACCATTAAGAGCCATGCTATCCAAATGGATTATGAATACAAAGGAGAAAAATATATTTTAAATTTAATTGATACACCAGGACACGTTGATTTTAGTTATGAAGTATCCCGTTCTATTGCTTCTTGCGAAGGGGCATTGTTGGTAGTAGATGCTTCACAAGGTATACAAGCCCAAACGATTTCTAATTTATTTATGGCATTAGATCATAATCTTACTATTATTCCTGTATTGAATAAAGTTGATTTGCCAAGTGCGAATATAGAAGAAGTAAAAGATCAGATTGTAGATTTATTAGGATGTTCAAGAGAAGAAATATTACTTGCTTCTGGCAAAACGGGATTGGGCGTAGATAAGATATTAGAAGCTATTGTTGAAAGAATACCACCCCCATCAGGCGATCCTAATGCACCCTTACAAGCATTGATATTTGACTCTGTGTTTAATTCATTTAGAGGTGTGATTGCCTATTATCGGATATTTAATGGAACGTTAAGAAAAGGGGATAGAGTAAAATTTTTTAATACAGGAAATGAATACATTGCTGAAGAAATTGGAATTTTAAAATTAAATCTTGTTCCAAAAGAAGAATTATCGGCGGGTAATGTAGGATATATTGTAACAGGCATAAAACAAGCATCAGAAGTAAAAGTGGGTGATACCATCACACATGCAGATAATCCTGCTCCACAAGCCATCAAAGGATTTGAAGATGTAAAACCAATGGTATTTGCTGGTATTTATCCCGTAGATACTGAAGATTATGAAGATTTAAGATCCAGTATGGAAAAATTAAAACTAAATGATGCTTCGCTTACTTGGGAACCTGAATCCTCTGCGGCTTTGGGCTTTGGTTTTCGTTGTGGATTTTTGGGAATGTTACATATGGAAATTGTACAAGAACGTTTAGAGCGAGAGTTTAATATGAATGTAATTATTACAGTGCCAAACGTAAGTTATTTGGTGCATACTACATCAGGAGAAACATTGACTGTTAATAATCCTTCTGATTTACCACCACCTGCTAAAATAGCATACATTGAAGAACCTTATATCAAGGCCAATATCATTACAAAATCTGAATTTGTTGGACCTGTAATGAGTTTGTGCATTGAAAAAAGAGGCACTTTAATCTCTCAAAACTATTTGACTACAGACCGTGTAGAACTTGTATTTGAAATGCCATTAGGTGAAATTGTATTTGATTTTTATGATCGTTTAAAAAGTATTTCAAAAGGGTATGCTTCTTTTGATTATCATCCTATTGGATACAAAGAAGCCGATCTTGTCAAATTAGATATACTCTTGAATGGAGAACCTGTAGATGCTTTGAGTGCATTAATTCACAGAAGTAATGCGTATGAGTTTGGAAAAAAAATGTGTGAAAAGTTGAAAGAACTTATACCAAGACAACAATTTGAAATACCTATACAAGCGGCTATTGGGTCAAAAGTTATAGCAAGAGAAACAATTAAAGCATTGAGAAAAGATGTAACGGCAAAATGTTATGGAGGAGATATTTCAAGAAAAAGAAAGTTATTAGAAAAACAAAAAGAAGGGAAAAAAAGAATGCGTCAGGTAGGTAAAGTAGAAATACCACAAAGTGCCTTTATGGCTGTATTAAAGTTGAAAGATTAAGAAGATTAAAAAAACATAACGATCGGATTTAAAAGTGATTTGTACTAATAAACTTTTAATAAATTGATCTGATAAAATATAGCAGGAAAAGACATATCTAACTTTAATCCTAAAGATAGTTATAAGCTTTAAATGGAAAAAGATTTTTTAAAATTTTATGAATTAAATATTTCTCCTTATATTTGGGCGGAAAGTTTTTTAATAAAAAAATAAACCTATGAAAAAAAGTTTAATAGTATTAATGAGTGTCAGTTCTCTTGGTTTTGCTCAGTTAGGTTTAAACTGGCAAGAAGTAGGACCAGACGACATTGGAGGAAGAACACGTGCAGTATTGTATGATAAAACCGATGCTACAGGAAATAGAATTTTTGCTGGAAGTGTTGGTGGGGGTGTTTTTAAATCTACCGATGGTGGGCATACGTGGTCTCCTGTGAATGATCAATCAGGAGTATTTAATGTGTCTTGTATGGCACAAGCAGCAGATGGTAGTATTTTGGTAGGTACAGGAGAACGTTTCTTTTATAGAAATCTTTATCAATACAAATCGAATGCTTTCAAAGGTACAGGTTTGTATAAATTTTCTCCAACTTCTAATACTTTTACATTAGTTAAAGATTCTGCTTTATTCGGTGATATTAATGAAGTAGCTACACATCCTACTAATGCACAAATAATTTATGTAGCGGCTACTAAGGGATTCTTTATTTCTACAGACGGAGGGGCAAATTTTACTCAAGAAACATCTGCTCCTGCACAAGATGTTAAAGTTGGAATAGATGGACATGTTTATTATGTGTCTGGAAATTATACTACAACAAATAATAAAGTGTATAAGAGCACTTCTGGTAACCCAGGTTCATTTACAGACATCACACCAACCAATTCTGTCAATCCAAATGTTAATCAAATGGGTAGAATTGAAATTGCTATTGCACCATCAGATCCCAACTATGTTTATTTATTAGTGTCCAAAACAGGTACTGCTTCTACAACTAATGTATATTCTCCGATGGATCAAGATTTGAATGCTGTATATGGTTCTAATGATAAAGGGGCAACCTGGTCGATATTAACGCTTGGAAGTTATGGACAATTTGATATTTTTCAACAAACATATGGAACAGATGAGAGTGGTAATGTGAAGTATAATTATTATGGGGGCTTTGCTAATACTATTAAAGTACATCCTACAGATCCAAAACATATTTACATTGGAGGATATACTATGTATGAGTGGAAACAAAATCCAAGCGCCTCTTTTGGAATAGGTTCATGGCAACAATTAGGTATTGAAGTTTTTGTTGAAACAATGGCCCAATACTATTTACATCCATACATTCACGATATGTCATTTAAGCCCAACAATCCAAACGAGTTTTTAGTAGCCACTAATGGTGGATTATATAAAGGAATTTGGGATAATATCAATCAGATAACTAACTTTATTTCTGTTAATAAAGGGTTTAATACCTCTCAAATTAATACAATGAGTATGAGTAATTTCCCAACAAATGTAGGTACCAATACAGTAATTCCTGTTGGAGGAGTGGTAGGTGCTGCATTTAGCGAAGGTCCTTTTTATATTAAAGGGAGCACTACTCCAAGTTTGGCGCTTAATTCAAAAAATTATACTACTAAAGATGCTAATGGCATAGAATTTTCAAGAATCAATAATAGAACTGCATTTGTATCCTACAATTTTGGAAGTATTCAAAGAAATACGAGTATAGCCACTAATCCATTTGCAAGCTTTACGGATGTTCTCTATACATCGGCTGTTGCTGCTTCTGGTACAAAAGCAGGTTTCCCAAGTTTTTCTGGCTTAAATACACCTTTGGCACTATGGGAATATTGGGGACAATCCAATCCCCCTGCTGATTCTGCTATTCTCTGGAATAAAGTAGATACCTTGTTAATTAAAGTATCCTCAGGTAATACTAAAAAAAGATTTGTATTTAATTATACACGTCCTCAAAAGAATGCTTATTATGATTTAATTATTGTTCGGACAGGTCCTACAAGAAGTGCGGCTATAAATAGTCCCTCTTATATTTATACTATTTATCCAACTTATACAGGCACTACTATCACTTCTTATGCCATTAATGGTACAGGTTTTGACAACTCTAATACAGCCAATCACCAAGTGTTCTTGTTACCTAATTTATTAGATTCTATTCGTATTACACTTAACCACACACCTGCAAATGGTAATAATGATACAATTATTATGTTGAATATAGCATTACGATACAATGTAGGTGATTGGGTATATAACGAAAATTCTGATTTAGGAATACCAGGATATGTTCATAAAGATAGTTTACAACTTACAGCACCATTGACTTGGTCGCAAACGCCTATTACAAATAATATCGTTAAGATACCTGTAACTCGTTCGGCTCGCTTGGCGGTGGGAGTTAAGAAAGGTGTTATGCTAACAAAACGTGGTCTTAATGGAGATATTTCTCCTGCTTGGATAAAGATTGCAGGATCAAATTCTCGTATTGATGGACCAGGTGGTGTTCCATCTTCTACTGTGGTGGCTGTAAAAGGCGATGTTACTAATTTACAATGGGCGCCAAGTGGAACAGAATTATATTTTTCTACTTATGATGCATCTACAAATGCTTACTACCTCTATCGTGTGTCTCATTTAGGTTTTCTTGGAGACAATGATTTTAGAGATTATAGTGGTGTATTTACATCCGATATCGATTCTGCTTTTACAAAAGTAAGTGGTTCTAGCATAGTGGCAGACAGAACTAAATTCAAATACCTTAATCCAATTAGAACTACTGCTATTGGTAAATTTAATTATCCTATCACAAGTATTTCTGTAAGTGATAACAATCAAACAGTATTAGTAACACTTGGAGGATATAATACAACAGGAGGTAGAATCTTTGTAACTAATAGTGATGCACGCTTGCTGTCAAGAAATGAAACAGATGCTTCTAATTTTGTTGATAAGACCGGTAATCTACCTAATATCCCCGTGTATGCTTCATTATTCTTAGCACAAGATAATAATAAAGTGATTATTGGAACTGAAAATGGGGTATTCTCTACAATGGATATTACTCAAGCTTCTCCTGTATGGACTCAAGATAATAATGGACAATTACCAATTGTACCTGTATATCAATTAAAACAACAAACATTACCATACTGGCTATGCTATAACTCAGGTTATATTTATGCGGCTACTTATGGACGCGGTATATGGGCAACCTCAAAATTTGCAACACCTTATATTGTATCTGTCAATGAAATTAATACAGTGCAAAATACAAATGAAAGTTTATTTATCTATCCAAATCCTGCTTCTGATTATACCAAAGTTCAGTTTGCATTGACAGAAGGAAAACATACTGTAACTGTAAGCATTATGGATATAACAGGTAAAATCATTTCTTCTGAAAATACAACAGTGAATGCTAATACTAATGCAGTTGAAGTAGAAATTAATACTCAATCTTTAAAATCCGGCATCTACATTATACAAATTAAATCCGATAATTTTGTTAAATCGGGTAAGTTAATTATTACTAATTAAGATACCTATTCCTTGATATTTAAAGTCCCTTCTCCTTCCAGAGAAGGGATTTTTTATTTAAACAAATTTGCCTCTAATATCTTTTATTTAAGATAAAATTTATATGTATTTAAGAAAAGTTCCCATTAAAGATTTAAATTATCCTGCAACAATTTATGATAAACTTTCTGTATTTCATAACAAGGATTTGTTGAAAATTTATGAACCTTTTATAAATGTGATTGGGATATTTAATAATAATGATCAAATAATTGGATTGTTTTATTATTTCAAAAATCTTAAATGGGGATTAAATTATATCATTCCACCGCCATTTATCCCCTTCAATGGCTTGATAATTAATATTGAATCAGAAAAAGAGGAAAGAAAAAACTCTTTCTTAAAAGAAGTTCATCAAATGATACATAATTATTTTATACATTCAGAAAAAGCATTGTTTATTCGTTTTGTATTGCCGCCTAATTTTATTGATACACAAGTATTTCAGTGGAATAAATGGAGAGTAAAAGTGAATTATACCTATCAATTAAATTTGATGAAAAGTGAAAAAGAATTATTTGAGGGACTGTCTTCTGAAAAGCGAAAAAGCATACGTAAATCTGAAAAAGATGGAGTTTTAATAAAGCAGGAAAATAATTATTCTATTGTAAAGGATTTGGTACTAAAAACATTTCAAAGACAAAATAAAAATATCAATAAAGAGTATCTGCAAAAAATTTTGTTAGAATGGGCAAATCCCAATAATAGTTTTGCATTTGTGGCATACCTTAATGAAAAGCCCATAGCCACTACATTTTGTGTGTATGACCAAAATACATCTTATTATTTATTAGGAGGATACGATGCAGCGAATGCTCATCATGGTGCAGGTGTGAGTTGTATGTGGAATAGTATTTTAAAAAGTAAA
>JAOAIP010000055.1 GCA_026414605.1 Bacteroidia bacterium | reverse complement strand
AGAGTTCTCATAAGTTTTGCTTTTTTGCGGCAAAATTAAAAGCAAAACAAAAAGACAGGAAATTTATTCCTGTCTTTTTTATTTTTTATTTTCTGCAATGTATTATGGTATTTTTTTAGAAATTATTTTGGACAATAGTGGTTTGTATTCTTAAATTAAGTGCTTTGAATGTTTTGTAATTTGTTGTATAAATGTGATTTTTTAATTTGTATCCACTCTATATTTTTATCATTTTTGCGATATCATAATAATTTGAGAATGGAGATTAAAAAAGTAGAATTTGTAAAAAGTGCAACATCCTTAAAAGAATGCCCAAAAGAATACCTTCCTGAAATTGCTTTTATTGGAAGAAGTAATGTAGGTAAAAGTTCTTTGATCAATCTTTTATGTAATACTAAAAAATTGGCAAAAGTATCAGAAACGCCAGGAAAAACAAAAACAATCAATCATTTTCTCGTGAATGATAAATGGTATTTGGTGGATTTACCTGGCTATGGTTTTGCCAAAACATCTAAAACAGAAAGAGAAAAATTTCAAAAAATAATAGAAGAATATATATTGCAAAGAAAAACCTTAAAATGCACAATGGTTCTATTAGACAGCCGTTTGGATTTTCAAAAAATTGATAATGAATTTATTTATTGGTTAGCAGAACATCGTTTGCCTTTTGCAATAGTATTGACTAAAATAGATAAACTTTCTAAAATTAAACTTAAAGAACAAATGCGTTATTTTGAAAAAGAGTTTTATCAAATTTTTGAAGAAATACCTAATATATTTGCTACATCTGCTCTTACAAAACAAGGGCGTGAAGAAGTATTAGAATTTATTGAATATGTTTTAGAATCTTAATTATGAATGAATTGGCTAAAAAAAACAAGTGGGATATTTTGATAAAAAAATTAGAAGAGAGATTTCAAATGCCTATTGACTATGCAGGTATTTTGTTTTTAATTGGATTGCAAGAATTAGGGAAACCTTATAGAAAATATAAGAAAGATGATAAATTAGCCATTATGCACATTGCTGTTTGCACTTTATTAGAGCCCTATGGAATTTATGAATTTGTAGGTAAAGATAGCGAAGGGTGGCCGCATTGGCGATTAGTAGAAGAACTTCCGCCATTGTCCGATGCTCAACAAAATAAACTTATTACTGAAGCCATTATTGATTATTTTGAAAAACAAAATTTTTTTGATGAATAAAAAAATTAGTTATTAGTGCTAATCTTTAAAAATGAATGAATAAGGAAAACTTCATATTTAATCTGAAAAATAAAATTCAAATATCTCTTATGAAAAAAGATATAATTAGTTTGTTTTTTATTTTGCTGTGTTTTTTTTCAGTTGCTCAAAATGAAGAGAAAAGATTTTTTTTAGGTATTGCTCTTGGTCCTACAGGTTGCCAAGTACACGGGGATAATTATAGTGGATATAATAAATTGGGCTTTGTGGGTGGAGTGTTTGTCCATTACAAATGGTTTCAAAATGTTATTCCACAAATTGGTATTGCTTATATTCAAAAGGGATCAAGGCATAATCCTGATTCTGCTAATATGTCTCAATATCTCTTACGACTTCATTTTATTGAAATTCCAACAAATATCAAGTTTTTATTTTTGCGAAAAAAATTATTTATCACACTTGGACATTCCGTATCTTATTTATTTAGTTATTATGAAGAAGTTAATTATTTGAACACAACAAATTCTGTTACCAACGAAAAATTTGAATTGTCCATCAACACAGGTATTGGATATCAAATTAATGACCATATTAATATTGAATTAAGATCTAATAATGGCTACACGCCTTTTAGATACTTTGCTTTTCCAAGCAATATCTATTACAATAATCCTATTGCAAGGATATTTAATAAAGGATTATATAACAACATCCTTGAATTAATATTTACATTTCATATTTATGGAAAATCAAAAGAATAAAAAACTGGTTATAGCCATTACGGGAGCAAGTGGTAGTTTGTATGCCAAATTACTAATGGATGAAGTAGTAAAGCACCAACATTTATTTAAAGAAATATCGGTAGTAATGACTAATAATGCAAAGGAAGTATGGGAATATGAATTGAAAAACAAGGACTACATTAATTATCCGTTTAAATTTTGGGAAGCGAATAATTTTTATGCCCCCTTTGCGTCGGGTAGTGCAGGGTATACAGATATGATAATATGTCCTTGTAGCACAGGAATGTTGGGCAGGATAGCCAATGGTATTAGTAATGATTTAATAACTCGTGCTGCAGATGTAATGATGAAAGAAAGAAAAAAATTGGTATTAGTAGTTCGTGAAATGCCTTATCATCTCATTCATTTACAAAATATGACGATACTTACACAAGCAGGTGCTATTATATGTCCCGCCAGTCCTTCTCTATATCATTTACCTTCTAACATTGAAGAATTATTAATGTCTGTAGTTCATAGAGTATTAAATTTAATTGACATATATCCACAAAAGCAATATAAATGGAATACTGAAGATTAGTTGTTAGTAGTGAGTAGGTGTTCTGTATTTTGTTTCAAAAATAAGATATTAAATTTGGGACAAAATGCTTGTTCCTTACTTCACTGGATTCCCATTGGTATCTAATTCTACTATAGGAAGTCCAATTTGATTTAATTTGTCCAATATAAGTTTTTTATCACCAACTATTACAATAGAAAAACGATCTTTATTCCAAAGTTTTTTGGCTAAATTATTTAGTTCGTTAGTATCAAGTGACTTTAATAATTCTCTTTGATGTTCTTTGTAGTTCAATGGCAAACGATAGTCCATAATCGTTTTCATAAACATTAATTTTTGTTGAGGGGCTTCCATTTTTAAGGCATCTGATAATAAAAAGGCGTTTTTTGTAAATTGTAACTCTTCATTTGTAATACCAGAAGTGATAATTTTATCAAATTCTTGGAGTATTAAACGAATAGTAGAGTCCGTGGCTTCTTTCTTAAATCCACCGGATATAAGATAACGTCCTGAATAATTATCGCCTTCCCATCTACCGCGAGTACCATAAGTATATCCTTTGATTTCTCTCAATAAATAATTGATACGGCTATTAAATGCACCAGCAAAAGGGAAATTCAATACAGTGGCTTTGAAAAAATTACCAGTTGCATCATAGGGTAAGCCAATTGTTCCTACTATGATTTCAGATTGTGCCGCATTGGGTTTATCTACAAAATAGATTTTTGTTTGTTGAATAGCAGGAATAGCGGGCTCTGTATAGGTTAATGATTGATTGGATAAGCCAGTTAAGAAATTAAACTTTTGGATGAGTTTTTTATCATCTTCTTTGTCAGAAATAATGGCGATATTCATTGTTTTTTTGCTCAACATTTTTTTATGAAAATCTTTTACATCATCAATGGTGATATTTTTTAATGTATTTTCATTTCCAATGTTTGGAATAGATAAAACATTACTTGCTCCATAGTAAACTTTATTGAAGACATCAGATGCAATAACTGAAGCATTGATTTTTCTTTGTTGTAAAGCATCCAATTTTCTTTTAATCACTCTTTTAAAATCTGCAGTATCAAATTTGGGTTCATAAATTATTTCTTGCACTAATTTTAATGTAGAGTCAAGGTATTCGTTGAGAGAAGAAATGCTAATAACAAAGTCATTGTCGGTGGCGTAAATACTTACATCACTGCCCAACGAGGTGAGTTTGTCATCTAGTTCTTCTGCTGTTCTCTTTTTTGTAGATTCTTTGAGCATATCTGCTAAAACGCTTGCTAATCCTGCTTTTTCAATAGGTTCAAAACGATGTCCTGCCTTGAAACTAATTAATACTTTTGTTTTAGGCACTTCTTTTTCTTGCATCATTAAATAAGGAGATTGAAAACTTGTTTGTCCTTGTTTTATCAATGGTTGAGGAAGTTTAATATCACCACTTGCAGAAGGCATTATAGAACGGTCAAATGTATCTTTGGGGGCTTCATAGGTTAATCCTTTGTATTCATCGCTTTCTTTTTCAATGGTTCGTTCATACATTTTCCAATTATCTTCGGCGGCTTTCATTTCGGGCTTCCCTTTTGGCACAACGCTCAATACCACTTTGTTTTTGTTCTTAATGTATTTGTAATAAACATTCATTACATCTTGTGGCGTTATCTTTTTGATTTTTTCAATTTCTTTTGGAAGGTAGTTGGGAGTGCCATAAAAGGTTTGATAGAATGCTAATTTTGATCCTTTGCTTTGAACAGTATAGAGTTCTTCATAAATGTCAGATAGATATTTGTTTTTGAATTTTTGAACATCTTTTGTGGTAGCACCACCATTTTTTTCCCATTCTTCAAGTGTTGTTTCAAGTATTTTTTGTGTTTCTGCAAGTGGAATTGTAGAACGGATGCTAATTTCAAACTGCCCTGCTAATTCTCTTGAATAATGATAGGCGTTGGCAGCAACGGCTTTTCCTGATTTTATAAATGCTTGATACAAAGGAGATGATTTTCCATTTGATAGAATATCTGCAAGAAAATCAAGTGCAGTGGCTTCTTCGGAAGTAAAGGGAACTGTAGGAAAGGACCATTTTAGCATAGGAAATTTTACATTGTCTTCATAAGAAATATAGCGTGTTTCAGGCAAGACAACAGGGGTTGGTGTCATTGGAGTTACAGATTTTCCTTTCGGAATAGGTCCAAAATATTTGACAATCCATTGTAATGTTTTAGGCACATCCACATCACCAGCAATAGTCAATACGGCATTATTAGGACCATACCATCTCATATAAAAGCGTTTTAGGTCATTGACATCTACTCGGTTCAAATCTTCGATATAGCCAATTGTTTGCCAACTATAAGGGTGTCCTTTTGGAAAGAGGGCTTCTGCAGATTTTTCCAAAGCCAATCCATAAGGGGCATTATCATATCTTTGGCCACGTTCGTTTTTTACTGTCGATCTTTGGATTTCAAATTTTTGTTGTGTAACAGAGTCCAATAAAAAGCCCATTCTATCGGCTTCCAGCCATAATACTTTTTCTAATTGATTAGAAGGCACTACTTCAAAGTAATTTGTTCTATCAGAGTTAGTTGTTCCATTTAATGTACCGCCTGCTTCTGTGATGATTTTAAAGTGTTGGTCATCGGCTACGTGCTTTGAACCTTGAAACATCATATGTTCAAAGAAATGAGCAAAACCTGAACGTCCTTGCTGTTCGCGTGCTGAACCAACGTGAAAGGTTACATCTACATAAACAATAGGGTCGGAATGGTCTTCGTGAATAAGAACGGTTAAGCCGTTATCCAATACATATTTTGCATAAGGGATATTAATGACACCATTTTGAGGCGGCACATTTTCAACAAATGTCATTCCTGCTGGGGGTTTGTATTTGAGTGTTTCCTTGATGTTGTTTTGAATTTTGTTCAATACTTGTTTGGGTTGTTGTTGTGCAATAATTGGAAGTGTAGCCACAAACAAAGAGAGAATCATGATTTTTTTCATAAAAATAAATTTTAAGGTTAATAATAGGATGGTGTTGTAAAGAACTAAATATTTTGAGTGATTTCTTTGAGTGTTTTTAATGTTTCGCTGACTGTTTTTAGTTGTTCTTCTATGTTTTGAGTAGGTTCATTATTTTGTTTATTTGTAGTGAGGGCGTTTTTCAAATTTGATTCTTTTTCAGACCAATTTTTTACTAAGTCCATTAATGTTTTTTTAATAGGATATTTAGCCATTTTTTCGGAATTGTTATAGAGTTGAACCAGTGTTTTGGCAGCAGCAATGGCTGTTCCTGAGTGATTTAAATTTTTTAGGTATTTATTGATAAATCCAATATACATAAAGGTCTCAAATCCTGTAAAGGTACTGAGATGTGTCTTTAAGTAATCCCAATATTTTTCATTTCCTGTTTCTGAATAAATACTAACAAGAGCAAGAATGATTCTTTTACTTTTTTCTTGTTCAAATTTTTTAGCATACTCTTGGGCTAAATTTTTATCAATGCTGTTGATTCCTTTTAATGCAGCGGCAATTAAGCCAGATCCATATTCTTTTTCAATCACATTTTTGTAAATATTTAAAGTAGTATTGTCTTTTAAGGATGCTAATGCTTCTAATGCGTCTTCTTTTACATTTGGTGATGGGTCTTTTTGAGACAGTTCAATGATTTTATTTTTTACTTTTTCATCAGAAGTGATTTTAGGTTTGATAAAATCAATAACCATAGAACGAATTCTATGATATTTATCTGCTAATCCTTTGTTTAATAAAAAATTTAAGAGTTCTGTTTTTTCTTGATTTTTATATTCTTCGCCAATTTTGGTAATGGCTTCATAGCGGTCTTCCCATAAAGGAGCGTGTTCAAACTGATATAGATATTCTTCTAATGTTTTTGTATAATTGATTTTTGCTAATAATTGTCTTTCTGCATCAAAATTGACTAATAAAGGATTTTCATTGACTGTAAAAGTAAATGTTTGTTCGGCTTGTTGAATATCAATAAATTTTCTTTCAACGGATTTTGAAGTATAAATGTCTACATACAAAGGTAAGCGATATATAGGATATTCAATAGGTTGTTCTTGTTTAACTTTAAGAGTTAATAATTTTGCATTGTTATCATAATTTTTTTGAATAGTAAGTTCGGGATGTCCGCCATACATAAACCACTGATTGAAAAACCAGTTTAAATCTTGTCCTGTAATTTCTTCAAAAGCCAAGCGAAGATGATGTATTTCAGCAGTTTTAAATTTATTTTGTGTAAGATAGTACTTTAAAGATTGAAAAAAGGCACTATCACCGACTAATTTGCGTAACATATGAAGTACTTGTCCGCCTTTGTTGTAACTAATGTTATCAAACATTTCTTCTCTATTTTCATAGAAAAAACGAATGAGTGGAGGATTTTTATGAGGTGGATTATTGATGTATCCTTTTTTAGAGAAATAATGATGTTCATCTGCGGCATCTCTACCACGATAGTATTCTTCCCAAAGATATTCACCATAGGTAGCAAAGGATTCATTTAATGGAAGGTTACTCCAACTTTCGCACGTAACAAGATCACCAAACCATTGATGAAATAATTCGTGTGCAATAACATCTTCTCCTTTCACGCCACCAACAGTATCTCTATCGGTTTGGTGAAGAAATTCGCCATGAAGTGTAGCAGAAGTATTTTCCATAGCCCCACTGACATAATCCCTACATATAATTTGACTGTATTTTGGCCAAGCATAATCCACGCCCAGTTTGTTAGAGAAAAAAGTAATCATTTTAGAAGTATTGGCAAAGATGGCTTTAGCATACGGTGCATATTGTGGTTCTACATAATAACTTATTTCTTTGCCTTTCCAAGGTGTATCAGTAATTTTTTTGAACTCTCCGATGCCCATCATTACTAAGTATGGTGCATGAGGCAGAGCCATTTTCCAATGGTCTGTTTTAGTACCGTCTTTGTTAGGGATGCTTTCAACGAGAATACCATTTGAAAGAGTGGTATATTTTTTATCTACTGTAATATAAATATCGTGGGTCATCTTTTCATTTGGAGAATCTACGGTAGGGAACCAAACAGAGTTACTTTGAGTTTCGCCTTGTGTCCATATTTGTGGCATTTTTCCTGGGATTTCACCTTTTGGATTGATGAAATAAAGTCCTTTGTCGCTTTGAATAGCAGCACTTCCGCCTATTTTAATTTTTTCAGGTTGTGCTACATAGTCAATATTTATAACAAGTGTTTGCGTAGGTAGGATGGTTTTGTTTAGTTGAATTTTAATAGAGTCATTTTCGTATTGGTAGGTAAAAGGTAAAGAAAGAGTTTTATTGGAATAATCATTGATTTGGATTTTATTTAATCGCATTCCACGGGCATTTAAAAATATCTGACGAGTAGGATAAAAGTAGGGTTTTAAGATAATTTCTGCTTTTCCAATTAGTATTGAACTGTCCCATATTGGCTTAACATATAAATTCGTATGAAGAATGTCTACAATCAAAGTATTAGTAGCACGATAGTTAGGGTCGTATACATAAGGTCTTTTAAGAATACTATCCTTTTGAGATTGAGCAAGTGATAATGATATGCATCCTAAAATTCCAAATAATGTTTTAAGGCAATGATTTTTTTTCATAGTTTTAAGTTGTTTTTTGTTGATGATAAACAGAAATGCTTACAAGCATTGCGATAAATCCCCAAAAAGGGAGAGATAATTTATCTGTGTCTAAGAAGTTATTAAAAAAGCCGTGTGTAAAGTAGGTAACAAGTCCTAAAAATATGCCATAAGTTAGTATGCGAATTTCTTTGTTAGGGGTTGAATAACAAAGGCGATATCCCCAAGAAAATACAGATAATAACAAAGCCAATACTATGATCATTCCTAAAAGTCCTTGTTCTGCTAATGGTCCAAGATATTCTGAATGAGCATTTCCACCTGTGCCAAAATTAGTACTAATGATTGTTTTTTCTTTGCTTAATTGATAAGGGGCATAGAAAAATTGATAAGTACCAGGACCAAATCCTACAATGGGTCTGTCCATAAACATTCTTATGGCACAATTCCAACGATTAATCCTTTCCAAATTAGAAGCATCTGTTTTGACATTGTAGGAAGATATTATGTTTTCATAAAAACTACCTTCAGAGTCCGTTTTGTTTTTGCCCATTAAGATTAATATCTCTTCACTAAAACTGAATATTATTACAAATAACGAAATAAAGATGATTAACAATGTACGAAATTTGATTTTCAATAAAAGAGTAATTAAAACTAACAATGCAGCAACTAAACTAATCCAAGAGGCACGAGCAAAGGACAAAATGGTGGCTACTATTAATATCAATGAAAGAACAATTAAGAAGTTTTTCTTAAAAAGATTTTTTTCAATAATGGCTAATGAAATAGTGGCAGGAATAAATAATGCTAAGGCAGCACCATAAGCCGTATGATCATTGTAAAATGGAGTAACAATCCAATCGGCAATTTTATGGTGAAAGTTATATTCTGAGTGTTTTACAATAGTAATGATGGCAACAGAACAAAGACCAATTAGATACATCCAAATAAATCTTTTAATATTATTAATATCTTTAAATAAATAAGTCATCAAAAAATAACTGCTAATCACAAACCATAACCGAGATAATAGATATTTAATAGAAACAATAATATCTTGACTTGTAAGAGTGGTAATGAACATCCACGCTATCTGAATAAAAATGATTTGTGTAATAGGATGCGAAAATATCTGTTTGTTAGTAATACCTTTAAGTCGTTCATTAATAATATAGATGCCTGAAAAAATGATCATTAAAGGTTCTGTAGGAATACTTAAATCTAGGGATTGAGTAATGCCCAATTCTCTTAAACTTAATGCAAATGGAGTGATAAACACCATAAAAAAAACAACCCATTCTGTAAAATAAAAAACGCCGATGAGGATTAAGACCGCTAATGGAATTAGATTAAAAGGAATAAATAAATCATATTTGTATAATAAAACATACGCTTCTGTCAGCAGAAATAGAATAACAAGTAATAGAAGTGCTATATCTTTTCTAATAGACACTGATGTTTATTTTTTTATTGGTTGAATATAAAGTAAATAAATAATGAAAATAGCAATAACAGCAAGTTCAGATAGAGCAACAATCAGCCATCGCACAGGAAAGTATTTCTTATCAGGTACATAAGGTGGAGAAATGACTTGAATAAAATGCAAATCTCCATTTAAATCTACTTCTAAACGATCGCGTTCAGTAATTAGTTTACCAAGTGATTTGATTTGTTCTTTAATTTCTCTTTGTAGTATTTGAACGTATTCTTTTTTGTTCTTTAAATTTTCTACTAATTTTTGATTTTCAGCATCCAACTTACCATTGCTTAGTTTTTTACTTAAATATCTTGCTTGATAATTAGCGTCAAGAATATTGTATTGGTGTTGGATATTTACTAATAATTGATTTAAACTATCAATTCTTTTTTGAATCTTATCAATTTCCCTTTGAAAGTTATTATATTCTTCAAAAATAATCTTTTTCCTTAATCCTAATATCATAGAATCAGTTGTTTGAATAATACATTCGGCTATTTGTTTTGTTTTCTCAGGTTGTTTATCTCTAATTTCTATTTCGATAGATTCATATAGGGTAGGGGAAAATGATATATTTTCTTTATATAAATAATGTAATATACTTCTCCATTCTTTTTGAGTAGTATCAATTTTATAATGTTGGATTAAATTCATTTTTTTAATTACAAAATCTCTTACTTGAATACTATTTAAGTACTGTAAAAGTTGCTCTGTTTGAGATTCTTCAGAATAAGGTGTAAGATGAACGGGATACACAACTGCTATTGTCTTGTATTTTGGGGGAATAATATAAGAAACAATAATGGAAATAATTGCTGTAATAAGAATTAATGCTAAAAGGATTTTTTTTCGGCTAAGTAATAATTGTAAGAAAGATTTAATTTCTAAATTTGATTCTTGATTATTCATAGTAAATTTGATTTTGATTGAACAATATAATATGTAAATAATAGAATTTCAGATGATAAAAAGCAAATAAGAACAATGAGCAAATATTGTGGTCTTGCTTTTTTGTTGTCAGGAATTGCAGATTGAACAACATATTTTAAGGGTAAAACATATTGGGCATCAATAAGCATTTGATCGTATTTGGCTTTAATAACAGCAAATTTGGCTCTGTATTTTCTTAGATTTTCGCTCCATGTTTGATATGCTCCGCCGTATTTTTGAAGTTGAATAAATAATTTTTCAAGGTTTTCTTTTTCTTTTATATCATTTTTTGCAATGGCTTTGGCATATTCTTTTGAAAATGCTTTAACCTGTTCTTTGTAATCATAGATGCCCATTTCTCGCAGAGTTTTTAAACTATCTTCCATTTCGTTTATTCGTAGTATTGTATTATTATATTCTTGCTCAACAATATTCAAAGCAGTTTGTATTCTTTGTTTAGCCATCTTTTTTTGAATTGTATCAATAAGATCAAGCATTGTGTTAGCCAGTATTGCTGCTGTATCAGGATGTCGGTCATATACTTTAATTCTTACAGATCCATAGTTAGTTCTATAGATATTAATATAATGATCCCACTTGCCTTTTAAGTAATAAAACTTGTAATTTTTATTTTCAATTTTCCATCTTTTCCATAAATTTAGTTCGTTGGCTAATTGAATTTTTAAATCATCAGAATATATAATTTGCAACAATTTTTCTAAATCATCTTCATCGCCTATTTCAAGATAATCTTCTTGGTTACCAACATTGGGTTCTATTAACATTTTAGATACTGAAAAATGTCTTGCAGGTAAAATGATGGCTTCTGATGAGTATTCTACAGGTAATAAATAACTTACTATCAACCCTACGATTATACCTAAAACTCCTACTTTTATAAATGATTTTATATTTTCTCTTAATATCTTTATGAAAAAATTGGCGGCTAAAAAGGCATTCATTATTTAATTTTTAAGAGTTTTAAGGCAGAATGAAAAGAAAGCATTTGTGTAATAAAAGCCCACAATATACTGAACATAGCCATTATAGAAAAATTTAAAATCCATTTGTTAGAAATAAAGAATGATAAATAATTAATAACAATAACTCCTAATACAAAGTAAATCAATGAACGAATTAGTTTCCAATTTATTTTGAATTGAAAAATAGATTTAGCCATCCATACTTGTACAAGGGCTGTAAAAAATTGAGTAATAACACTTGCCCACGCACTTCCATAAGCTTTAAATTTTGGAATTAATATCAAATTTAATAAAACATTTATCAATATTCCTGAAATAGCCATTGTGTTAAGTTGCTTCAAATTTCCATTTGCTGTAAGTAATGTCCCAAAAATATATGTAGTAGATATGGCCGTAAAACAAAACATCAAAATACTAAATACTTCTGCGGCATCTGTTGTACCTTTATTAATAAGTGATACTAATTCTTTGCTGTAAAAAAAACAACTAATAGAAGTAATAATTGCAGGTACTATTAGTAATGTAAATGCTAATTTTGTTATTTCTTCTACACTTTTCTTTTCTTCAATCAATCGAGCAAATATAGGTAACAACTGAACGGAGAATAAATATGCTATCATATTAGCTGCATCCAAAAAGCGAAATGCTTTTGCGTAAATACCTGATTGTATAGCCCCTTCAGGATACGGTAATAACCTTTCTAACATTACTGCATCTAATCTATTGTAAAATACCATCAATAATATCAATATAGCATAAGGCGTACTTTTTTTAAGAATTAACACATTAAATTTCCAATTCCAAGAAAAACGAAAATCTTCTGTCTGCTTTAATACAGCAAAAAATGCAATGACTGATGTTATAGCATAAGCAATTACTTGTGCATAAACAAAACTCATAATATTAAGTTCAATAGGCAATAATCCTAAAAATAAAACTCCAATAATGCCTATCATTAACAATCTATCCAATACCGAAATAAAACTATCTATTTTAAACAAATGCAACCCCAACAAATTACTCCTTAAATACAATACCATACTAATAAAAAACTGATTGATAGTTAATATAAAAAGTAATTTGAGATAACGAACATTAAAACCTACTAACCATCCTGCAGTCATTGTAATCGCAATATACAATGCCGCCATAGATAATTTTAAAGTAATTAAGTTAGAAAAATGTTTACTTAATAAATGAGTATTTTGAGCAATATTCCGATTATTAAAATTCACTAAACCAAAATCTAAAAATATAGCAAACAAAAATGAAAAATTAAACAAAGTAAAATACTCACCATAATATTGATTACCTACTTTAAATTGAATATAAGGTTCAATAACTAAAATCCAAAAGGGTTTTATCAATAAATTTAAAAACAATAAAAAAAATAAATTCTTTACAAAACTTCTTTGTTGCATTGATTTAAAAAATTCGGCGGCTCAAACATAGAAAAAATGTTACACATTTTTATGTTCTTAAAATACATATAGTTTCAAAAAACATTCTTCCTCTATAACTATACTTTGTTCACTTTTTAAGTTCATCTTAAATTTTTGTTACATTTGCCGCAAAATTTTTTATATGAATCAACAAATAGGTCCTCGCTCGAATGATAATGTATTGAGCGAATTAGGATTTAAATCTTTCAAAACTGCTTATTGGAACCTTGATGTTCCTCATTTAGTAACAGAAACATTACTTAGAAAACAAGGTGTATTAACCGATACAGGTGCATTGATGGTAGATACAGGCGAATTTACGGGACGTTCCCCAAAAGATAAATTTGTTGTAAAAGAT
>JAOAIP010000044.1 GCA_026414605.1 Bacteroidia bacterium | reverse complement strand
ATTACTCCAACAATCTTTTATACATCATCACTGTGTTTTCTAAACCATAATACAAAGCATCTGCAATT
Organism: Bacteroidia bacterium; assembly: GCA_026414605.1. GTDB lineage: Bacteria > Bacteroidota > Bacteroidia > B-17B0 > Aurantibacillaceae > BPGX01. The sequence goes on along the minus strand of JAOAIP010000044.1, from coordinate 14,697 downwards.
AAAGCGTGACCAATAGAGACCTCTGCAAGAAAAGGAATGTTTTGTTTTAAGTATTTCAAATTTCGCAAGTTCAAATCGTGTCCTGCATTGACCTCTATTCCTAATTGATATGCTAATTCTGCAGATTGCTTATAGGGTATAATAATTTTCTCTTTTTCTATTTCATACAATCGTGCATACTTTTCAGTATACAATTCTATTCTATTTGTCCCTGTCTCTTTTGCGGCTTCAATCATCTTTAATTCTGGATCTACAAAAATGGATACACGAATACCAAGTGATTGAAAGTGTTTTACCACATCTCTTAAATACGTTTTGTGAGTAATAGTATCCCAACCATGATCAGAAGTTAATTGTTGTTTTTCATCAGGCACTAATGTCAATTGATTGGGTTTTACTTCTTCAATCAGTTTGAAAAACTTCGGTTCTTTTGGATTACCTTCTATATTCAACTCCACATTCAAATGTTCTTTCAGTAAATAAACATCACTGTATTTAATGTGTCTTTCATCAGGCCTTGGATGAACCGTTATACCATCTGCACCAAATCGCACAATATCCAAGGCGGCTTTTAATACATCAGGAATGTTATTTCCTCGTGAGTTTCGTAATAAGGCAATTTTATTGATATTGACACTTAAATGGGTTTTTCTTGTTGGATATTGCATAGTTGTTTTTTATATTGTTTGTTTAATTTCCAAACACCTTTACTACTAAACTTTTTTTCCTTGAATATATACTTCTTCAATGATGGGATGAGCAAAGTGATAAGCAAATGTAGTCGGCGTTACAGATTTATTCGTCATAAAAAAATTAGCGAACATTCCTCTGTCAATCCATCCCGCATTTTGAATATCCATAGCAAAAGCAGCATTTACTGTAACTGCGTTAAATGCTTGTTGGGGTGTCATTTGATTCATTACGCATGCTAAACTTATCATCATTGCTATATTTCCCGATGGCGAACTACCTGGATTAAAGTCGGATGCTATTGCTAAAGGCAATTCTTGTTCTATCATCTTCTTTGCAGGGGCTGGCGGTAAATTCAAAAAAAAGGCAGCACCAGGTAAAATAACAGGTATAGTATTACTTTTTTGAAGCAGGATAATATCTTCGTCAGTAGCGTATTCCAAATGATCTACTGAAAGGGCATTGCATTTTACTCCAACCTGAATACCGCCTGAATGGGATAATTGTTCTGCGTGTATTTTTCCTTTCAAACCATATTTATTTCCTTCTATTAAAATTCTCTCTGTTTCTTCAGCAGTAAAATATCCTTGTTCGCAAAAAACATCAATGAATTCGGCTAATTTTTCTTCAGCAATTTTGGGCAGCATTTCTTGTATTATCAATTTAATGTATTCATCTCGTTTATCTCTGTATTCAAGCGGAATAGCGTGTGCCCCTAAAAATGTAGATTTAATAGGAATAGAAAAATGTTTTTTTAATCGCTGAATAACTCGCAGCATTTTAAGTTCTGATTCTACATTCAAACCATAACCACTCTTTATTTCAATGGCCCCTGTGCCCATTCTTATCATCAACTCTATTCTTCGTTTGGCTGCTTCAAATAATTCTTCTTCAGATGTTTGTCTTAATAATTGTGCAGAGTTAAGTATTCCTCCTCCTCTTTGTGCAATTTCTTGATAACTCATTCCTTGTAATCGCCATTCAAATTCTTTTTCTCTATTTCCTGCATAAACAATATGTGTATGGGCATCTACAAAACAAGGATAGATATTTTTATCTTCTGCATCAATAACTTCCAAACCTTTCCAATCTGCAATACCTGGAAAATCAGCCATTGATCCAAAATCTACAATCACACCATCTTCTATGGCTAACCAAGCATTTTCAATAAAAGGCACGTTGTTCATTTCTTCTCCTCTCAATGGCTTTTGCACATTTTCTCTTACTTGATATAAAGTAGAAATGTTTTTTATCAATAACTTTTGCATAGATAAATTTTTTTATTAAAAACAATCAACTGTTCTTGAAATTAGCATTCATCAAAAATTCAATGGCTTTTTTTCCATCCTCTTTCAAATCAATAGTATAATCATTCACATACAACTGAATGTGTTGTTGCATTACTTTTTCATCCATTGCTTGGGCGTGTTGTTTTACAAAGGGCATTACACTTTCAGGATGTTCAAAAGCATACAGCACACTCAGTTGAATGAGACGATCAAGTTCTTGTATAGTTGTTTCTCCTAAATCTCTTTTAGCCATTATTCCACCAAGTGGTATAGGCAAACGAAAAGCATTTTCCCACATTTCACCTAAATCACGAATTTTGAACAATCCTTTTTGCTGATAGGTAAATCTATTCTCGTGAATGATTAATCCTGCATCGTATTTTTTTTGAACTAATAATTCTTCTATATCTGAAAATAAAACACTTGTTTTATTTTGAATTTCAGGAAAAAATTTTTTGAGTAAAAAATGGGCTGTTGTCAACTCTCCTGGTATCAATACACGCATAGTTTTACGAAAATCATAGTCCTCAAAATTTTGAACAATCTCTTTTGAATGTGTGATTAACAAAGGTCCGCAACCAAAGCCCAAAGCACTTCCAGAATTGAGATACACATATTTATCTTGACAATAATAATACGCATGATAACTCAATTTTGTAACTTCTAATTCACCATTAAGTGCTCTTTTATTCAATTGATCTACATCTTCTATAACAGGAATAAATTCAAAATTTTTTGTATCAATTTTTTGATGTATCAATGCATCAAAAATAAAGCAATCATTAGGACAAGATGAAAATCCAATATGTATAATTTGTTTCATAATTGTTATGATTGTTCAATGAATCGTATCATTAAATCATTCAAATTTTTTATGGCTAATGGGATATTCCATTTGTCTTTATTTCTTTTTTCAACATAATTACTAATTGAACGAATAACGCAATTTTTCCATTTGTTTTGTTCGCAAGCAAAATAAAATGCTGCACTTTCCATCGTTTCTACTTGTGGTTGATAAAGTTTTGTAACCTTTTTTATACTGGATAATTTACCATGCACAGTATTTACAGTAATGGCTTTTACAGTTTTTATGTATGAAAAAAATTTAGGCACAAATAGTTTTTTAGGAATGATTTTTTCATTGCCCAAATGAAGTTGAGACAAAGGAATAAAATGAGAACCATCTTCAGCCCCCATTTCCGAAAAAATATCTTCTTGAATAATGACTATTTCACCAATTTTTAATGCCTTGTCAAAAGCCCCTGCTATTCCAATATTCACAGCCCAATCGTATTTATTAGCAGATAATTTACCTAAATGATACGAAGTAGATACCATTCCTACGCCTGTAATCACCAAATGCCAATGATGATTATGGACATCAAAAACAAAATGTTGCGTGTTTATTTTTTTGAAATTATAATTTTTCTTTAAGTATTGAAAAAGTAGTTGAATTTCTTCAAAAGTTGCAGCAGTGATTAGATAATTCTTTGAATGTTTTGTTTTAATAGACATACTCTTATTGCCGCAAAAGTAGTAATTAATAGATTGTATTTTTTAAGATTTTAATGCGATAAATTTCATCATCCCCTTATTTTTTCCTATCTTTGTCAAAGATTTTAGGATGAAAAAAATTTATTACATACTTGTATTTTACATTATCGTGTATTGTTCAATGGCACAAGATATTCACTTTTCTCAATACAATGGTTCTTTGCTTAATTTATCTCCTGCAATGACTGGATTCTTTGATGGGGATTATCGTTTTAATGGTATATTTAAAAAACAATGGCAAGCAGTGCCTGTCCCCTACTCTACTGTATCAATGAGTGCAGAAGGTAAAATTAACGCCACTACTTTCAAAAAAAATATCTCTTATGGATTATTATTCAACCACGATAAAGCAGGTGATGCTCTTTATACAATGAATCAAATTTATTTCAATGCAGCATATTTGCATAAACTCAAATCGGATTCTTCACTATTGATGAATATCGGTTTATCTTTTGGCTATGCCAATAATGCGTTTAATTACAACAAAATGACCTTTGATGCTCAATTTGATGGCTTGCAATACAATCCTTCTTCTCCAACCAATGAAAATTTTTACAGAACATCACTTCACTACTTTGATTTAAATATTGGAACAACACTCAAATACATTGTTCATCAAAAACTCTACTTTATTTATTCTATCAATTTATGGCATTTGAATAATCCAAAAGTTACATACTATGCAAACACTTCCAGCAGAATAGATAAAAAAATAAGTAATTATTTTTCGCTTCATTATCCTATTCAACAAAGATTAAATCTAATTCCAGAAGTGTTATTAAGTTTTCAAGGTAAATACAAAGAAATTATTCCTGGTGTTCAAGTGTCTTATTTAGTCAATCCTTTAGAGGATATTTATGGACGAATAGGTCTTTTTATAAGAACCAAAGATGCTCTTGTTTTTAGATTAGGACTTGATTATCAACTCACTTCATTTGGAATGAGTTATGATATCAATACTTCCAAATTTGTTGCGGCTACAAATAGTAGAGGCGGTTTTGAAATTTATCTTATTCATATTTTAAAATCAAAAACATTTTATCTTTCTAAAAAGAAAGCGTGTCCTGTATTTTTATGAATATGTATCAACAAAATCAAAATGTTTTAATTCATAATATAATGATGACAAAAATTTAATACCACAATGTTCTTATCATCACAACAAAAATATCTTTTTAAGAAAACAATAAATATCTTTTTTATAATCACATTGTTTTCATTCATTACGAATGCACAATCTAAAAAACAATTATACAAAACCGCCACATCTTCTTTTGAAAACAAAGATTATGAAAATGCCACTTATTATTTTCATTTACTTGTATTGCGTGATTCTCTCAATCCCGACTATCAATATCAATTAGCCACAGCAGCAAGATTAAATTATCAAAACGATCTATCTCTTTATTGGTACAAAAAATTATATGAAAATTATTCAGACAAATATCCCGATGTTATCTACTATCTTGGATTATTGCACAAAAATAAAGGGGACTATAAAATAGCCATTCAATACTTTAATAAGTTTTACAAGAAATACAAAAACACCAAACGATTTCCCGAATATGCCAATTTAGTAAAATCTGCAGAAGCCCATATAAAAGGATGTGAAAATGCCCTAATTTCAAAAGAAAACGCTTCATCTATAAAAATCTTTCACCTTGATAGCAATGTGAATTCTAAATTAAGTGAATATGCACCATTTATGAATGATACAAGTTTGATTTTTTCGTCATTAAGAAAAACAAAGAAGGATGAAGTATTTAGCAAAATTTATAGTGCACGATTTAAGCAAGATACATTTTATCAAGCCCAACCATTAAGTGAATTTATTAATGAATTGAATACCAATGTAGCCAATACTTGTTTATACAAAAACTTTTTATTCTTTACTAAATGTCGCCCCATCAATGCCACAGAATTTGAATGTAAAATTTTTGTTTCACAATACATTAATCACCATTGGACTTCACCTGTTGAATTAACTTATGAAATCAATCATCCAAGATATACAACCACTCATCCTTATGCAACAAAATGGAAGGATAAAAATGTTTTATTTTTTAGTTCTAATCGCCCAAATGGGATGGGCGGTATGGATATTTGGTATACTTTCTTTGATGATCAATTAAATTTTGAAAAGCCCATAAATGCTGGAAAATCTGTTAATTCCGAATATGACGAGATTACACCATTTTTTGATCCATTAAAAGACAGATTGTATTTTAGTTCAAATACGCCATTGAGTTTTGGGGGATTTGACATTTTTTATAGTCAATGGACAAAAAATTCTTTTGAAAACCCTGTAAACATTGGCTTTCCAATTAACTCACCGTACAATGATATTTATTACACAATGTCTACTAATCGGAAAATAGCCCTATTTTCTTCTAATAGAATAGGATCTTATTTTGAATCAATGCCCAATTGTTGTAATGATTTATATTACTTCAAAACAGGCGATAGTTTGATGACCAAAGATACAATACAACACATTCCAAATCAAAAGGACACAATTGTTCAAACTTTTAATAAACTCAAATTGCTTGTACCACTTACACTTTATTTTCATAACGATGAGCCCGATCCAAAAACGAAGAAAATTGTTACCGATAAAAATTATCAACGCACTTGCGAACTTTATTTGAAAATGAAAGAAGAATACATTCGTGAATACTCCGCAGGATTAAAAGGACAAGAAAAAGAAAAAGCTATTCGTGAAATAGAAACTTTTTTTGAAGATAGCGTAGAATATGGATTTAATCAATTAGAAAAATTTGCTGCCTATCTTGAAGAATTGATGAACAATAAAGCCATCGTCAAAGTCGTGATGAAAGGTTTTTGCAGTCCGTTAGCCAGTACAGAATACAATATCAATTTAGCCAAAAGAAGAATAAGCAGTTTAAGAAATTACTTTTATCAATACAAAAACGGAAAACTTTTACCTTATATCAAAAATGAACAAGATACTACTATTGGCAGAATCATTCTTGTAGACGAAGACATTGGTGAATTGCCTTATAGCAAAGTAAGTGATGACCTAAAAGACAAACGAAACTCTGTGTACAGCCCTTACGCAGCCGCAGAACGAAAAATTCAAATCATTGCGGTAGAATTAAAGTAGATTCTTTGTAAATTTGGTGATATAAAATCACTATTGTCTAAAATATTTATTGAAATTAATTATATGAAAAATATCAATAATAGCAATGAAATGCGGAGATAAAAAAAGAGGAAGAGTTCCTTTTCAAACCTTCAAATTTTAAAATTTAATTCATTGATAATCAATGTTTTAATTTTTTATTAACAGTTATTTTGGACAATATTGAAAAAAATAATAAGTTGCAAGAAATCTATTATATTTGCCAAAAAATTTCTTTATGAAAAAAGGGGCAATTGGTTTACTAATTATTTTGGTTTATAAATTAGTAGGTCAAATTAACGTTCCAGATTCTATTTTTTATCAAGGAATAGCCCGAGATGCCAATGGAAATCCTTTAATCAATAAAAATATTGGAATACAATTAAACATAAGACAAGGAACCCCTCTTGGACCAATAGTATTTACAGAAACACACAGCGTTACCACAAACACTTTAGGACTATTTAGTTTAAAGATTGGGAGTCAAAATACATCTGCTTTTCAATCTATTCAATGGCAGCAAGGCCCTTATTATTTAGAGATACTTATGGACCCAAATGGAGGAACATCTTACACGCCTATTGGCACACAACAACTTTTATCAGTACCTTATGCTTTGTATGCAAAACGTTCATCTTTTGCTGATTCTATTCCACCCGTTCCCCTTGGTAAATATGCATGGAAATTAAAAGGAAATATAGGCACAAATCCTTTCACTGATTTTATAGGCACAATTGATAATACCTCCCTAAATTTTAAAACAAATAATACTACCCGATTAAGTATTTTTCCAAATGGACGATTTCTTTTTTCTGATAGTCCAGCTCCTCTTAATGGTTCAAAAATACACATCATTGGGAATACATCAGATACTCTTGTAGCAAGGTTTTCAAGCAACAATTCCTTTGCTTCCGCTATCCAAATTTTCCACCCCACTAATTATTCCGCTATATTATTGGGAAATAATACAGATACTGCCTTTGTATCTTATAACGCTTCTATTTCAAGATTTGATATAGGAACAAAAGAAGATGTCCTTTTATATTCACAAGACACTCTAAGTATATTTGGCTCAAAAGTAAACATAGCAGCAAATCCTGATACTGTGAAAATTTTTGGACAAAATAATGTATTAATCGGTTCTAATAGAAACACTACCATTTATTCACTAACAGACAGCATAAATTTTTATGGAAGAACAAGACAATTTTGGATGGCTAATAATACCTCTTACCCTAACCATGCTTTCAAAATTGATTTTAAAAACAACAATTCATCAAACTCGGCTGGTATTAAAATCAATCACCAAATTAGCACATCTTCCGCAAGTTTCGTTTCTTATGGCATATACATATCTAACAACGGCAGTGGTTCATTTAATGGCAAATCAATAGGATTAGCTTCGCACTCAAACTTTAATTTATCAGGAGGAGAAAAGAGAAGTATTGATATTTTTACTGCTGGAGATGGAACCAATATCGGTTTATATTTATGGTCTGACACAGGAGACAAAAATTTAGATGGTTACACCAATTGGTCCATATATTCTAATAGTGGAAATATAATGATCAAAGATGGACATATAAAAACAGGTGGGTTAGCCCCAACATTTACTCTCCTTACAAGTACAGGAGTAACTGGTACTTTATCTGCCAATTCAAATGATATTAAAGGAACGATTCATTTTACCACCACGGGTGGCGTTATATCAGCAACAATTCAAATAACTTTTTCTAACACTTATTCTCAATCCCCAGCAGTAGTTTTATCAGTATTAGATAATAATACCCCCTCCTTAAACATTAATTATAGATTGACACAAATCACTTCTACTTATTTTAAATTTGAACTGACAAGTCCCGCTAATTTATCAAATCAAAACTTCTCCATAAACTACATCGTTATTGAATAATCCTTTTTTTACCCAAACTTTCTATAAATTTTTTCGAAAATAATAGGAAAGACAAATAGTGTAAAAAGTGTTGCTGTAAATAATCCTCCGATGACTACAATTGCCAACGGCTTTTGACTTTCGGAACCAATGCCGGTTGAAACCGCAGCCGGAAATAAGCCAATCATTGCCATAAGTGCTGTCATTACCACGGGTCGTATTCTTGATTTTACACCATTCATAATACTTTCGTGTAAGGACATTCTGTTTTCAAAATTTTGTTTGAACACTTGTGTAAGAATCACTCCGTTTTGAATACAAATTCCCAGCAGGGCAATAAATCCAACTCCTGCCGATATTCCAAAGTTGATGTTGGTCAAGTATAAGGCCAAAATGCCTCCCACTGCACTAAAAGGAACATTAACCATTACCAGCAGAGAATCCCTCAAATTGCCCAACATAATAAACAAGATGATCAATATAATTATCAAACTCACGGGAATGACCTGAGCCAGCCGTTTATTGGCACGAATCTGATTTTCAAATTCACCTACCCAGTTAATAGAATATCCTTTTGGCAAAACCAAATCTTTCACTCTGCTTTGAGCATCTTTGATGGTGCTTCCCAAGTCCCTTTCGCGAACGGAAAATTTTACGGCAATAATCCGTTTGTTGGCATAACGATAAATAAAGGCAGGTCCTGTGATTTTTTCAAACCGGGCAATTTCTTTTAACAAAACCTTACTGCCTGCAATAGTTGGAATTTTGATGTTCATAATATCTTCCTCGTTCATTCTGAACTCCGGAGCAAAGCGTAAGCGAATATCAAATTTCTTTTCACCTTCATACAGCATAGAAGATGTTTTCCCTCCGATAGCCATCTCAATAACTGCATTGGCATCGGCTGTACGTACACCGTAGGCAGCCATTTTATCCTGATCCAATAAAATTCTGTATTCGGGTTGACCAATGTTCTTTAGTATTCCTGCATCTTTTACGCCCGGAACATTTTTTATTCTGTCCAATACCTTTTCTGCCAAAGTATCTAATACCTTTAAATCATTTCCATAGATACGAATAGCATTGTTTGCCTTCACGCCTGCCACGGCTTCTGCTACATTATCTATGATTGGCTGAGAGTAATTATAGTTAACCCCCTGTATTTTTGATAATTCAGCATCTATTTCAGCAATGAGTTGGTCTAAACTTTTCTTTTTTGGCCATTTATTTTTAGGATGCAAATTAACTTGTATTTGAGCAAAATAAAAACCATTGGGATCTGTTCCATCATTGGACCTACCCACCTGATTCAACACTTCATTCACTTCAGGAAACTTTAAAAGTTTTGCTTTTATTTCCTGTGTTATCTTTAATGTATATGGCAATGAAGAGGACATTGGTAATTGAGCGGTAATCCACAAAGCCCCTTCATTTAAGGTTGGCAAAAATTCTGTTCCTATTTGCCGGGAAATAATTCCGACAACAAACACAAAAATAACCCCCACGGTAATCAGCACCCATCTTGATTTTTTGAAGCACCAAAGAAAAAAAGCATAAAAATTCTTTTGAATCCATTCCACGAAGACATTGTGTTTTTCGCGAACATTTTTATTAAATAAAATAGAAATAAGCACAGGAATAAGCGTTAAGGTAAATATCAACGCACCCAATAAGGCAAATCCTAAAGTATAAGCCAGGGGAGAAAACATTTTTCCTTCCACTTTTTCAAAAGAAAAAATGGGCAGCAAGGCAGTAATGATGATGAGTTTTGAAAAGAATATGGCTTTCCCTAAGTCGCTGGCTTTTCTGCGAATGAGTCCGTATTTGAGTAACTTATTAAATTTTTCCATTCCGATTTTATGTGCCAAATGATCCAAAGCAACAAACACACCTTCCACCATCACTACGGCTCCGTCTATAATGATTCCAAAGTCAACGGCACCCAGAGATAACAAATTTGCAGACATTCCTTTCATTCGCATCATAATAAACGCAAACAACAAGGATAAAGGAATGATGAGTGCGACAATCAACGTCGTTCTCCATTCCGCCATAAATAAAAACACAATGACGGTAACTAAAATAATTCCTTCCGCAAGATTAGATAAAACCGTATGGGTTGTATAATTCATCAAAACATCACGGTCATAAAAGGTTACCATTTTTACATCGGGAGGCAAAATTTTTTCGTTCAATTCCTGTATTTTTTCTTTTACCCGCTTTAATACTTCCGAAGGGTTCTCGTTTTTTCGCATCACAATAATACCTTCAACTACATCATCATTCAGGTTTCTGCCGGCTTGTCCCACTCTTGGCAATGAAGATTCTTTTACCGTAGCAATGTGTTTTACCAACAAGGGCGTTCCATTCACATCATCCACAATCACATTTTCTAATTCTTCAATACTGTTTATCAATCCGATTCCTCGCACCACAAAGGCCTGATTGTTTTTTTCAATCACATCTCCGCCTACATTTACATTGGCTTTTGTAAGGGCATCATAAACATCCAGAGGTGTTAAATCATATTTTGACAATAAAATTGGATTGAGTTGCACTTCATAAATTTTTTGTTGACCTCCAAAAGACACCACATCCGCTACACCGGGAACGCTTTTTAATTCTCGCTCTATTATCCAGTTTTGAATAGTAAGTAACTCGCGTGTGTCTCGTTTTTTACTTTCCAGGGTATATCGGAATATTTCTCCGGTGGGACCATACGGCGGCTGTACTTCGGGCTCTACGTCCGGAGGCAGATTCACATTCCGCAACTGATTATTGACTTGCTGCCGTGCAAAAAAATCTTCCACATCATCATCAAATATGATGGTAACAATGGATAATCCGAACATCGTAACGGAACGAACACTTGTTTTTTTCTGAACTGGATTCATTGCTAACTCAATGGGAATGGTAACAAACCGTTCCACTTCTTCCGCACTTCTGCCCGGCCATTGCGTTACGATGATGATTTGCGTATTGGTAACATCCGGAAATGCTTCAATAGACGTATTCTTAAAACTAATTACTCCCCAAATCACTAAAATCAGTGTCGCAAATAATACGGTAATTCGGTTTTTTAATGAAAAGGTGATAATATGATAAACCAGTTTATTCATAGATGATAAAAATTATTGTTCAGTGAAAGCATCATAAACAAGCAAATTATTTTTTGTAATAATTATTTGTCCCGGCTGAATACCTTTTTTAATATACGTCCATTTGTCATTGGATTTATAAATTTCTACGGGGACGATACTAATGTTGCATTTGTCTTTATAAGCAACAACATAATATTTTGAGTTATCAAAAATGACGGCATCAGAGGGAACAGCGGGGTATTCTTTTGGTTCAGTGAAAAATATCTTTACTCTTGCAAACATTTCCGGTTTAAGCAGATTGTTTTGATTTTTTAATTGAATGGCAATTTTCATTACACGGGTGACAGGATCCAATGCTTCAAAAATTTTATCCACCGTTCCTTTGAAAACACTATCCGGATAGGCAATGGTGGTAACTTCGGCTTTATAGCCCGGTTGGACTTTATTCATATCCGATTCATACACATTGGCTACTGCCCAGACATTTTCTATATCCGCTATGGTGAGGATTTCTTCGCTGTTATCAGAACGAATTTGCATTCCTGAAGAAATGTTTTTGGAAATGATATATCCGTCAATGGGGGCAATTAACGTATACATACCCTGATCATCAATGTGATAGATATTAAAAACCGATTTCAATCGCTTCACTTCGGCTTCTGCTTTTTCAACTTCTTTTTGTGCGGATATCATTTCCTTTTCGGATATCAGGCGGCTTTTAAACATATCTTTGGCAACATCCAGATTTTTTTTAGCAATCTGATAATTGGCTTCTGCATCGGCTAATTCCTTTTCAAACTCTGCCACTTCACTGCTAATAATTTGTGCCAATCGCTGTCCCTGATGAACATAGTCGCCCAGTTCCACATACACTTCCTTGACAATTCCGCTGACCAATGGAAATATACGGACATTCCTGGATGGCAGCGGTTGTATTTTTCCCGACAGCGTTAATTGGCTTTCCACCTTTCTTAAATGAACAGTATCTGTTTTTATTTTTTGCAACATCGTATCTGTTAAACAAAAAGTTTCTGCATTTTTATTTCCCGAAGGAGAGTCGTTATGATTCTTACAGCAGAAAAAAAACAAACTGCTGAAGATTACTAATGCTTTGAAAGCATTATGCAAAAGCGTGTGGATTGATTTAATAAAAATGTATTTCATATTACCTGATTATTTTTTTGCTTACAACATAATTTAATTGTTCAATAGAAAGATGATATTTCATCAATAAAGAATAATACTGCTGCACCGAGTTGATGTAACTTTCAAAAAAGTCCGTATATTCAATCACCGAGATATTTCTTTTCTTAAAGTTTTCCTGCATTCCATCTTTGACATTTTCAAAGTTTTTAATAAAATCACTTTGTACTTGTTCATAAAGTGAATACAAATTTTTTACTTGTTGGATACCGGCTACCAATTCACTGAAAATTTCCTGCTCTTTTTGCTGAACTTCCGTTAAACTTTGTTTCATTAAATATTCACTGGCTTTGATGTTTCCTTGATTACGATTAAAAACTGGCAAATCCATACTTAATGAAAGGGCATTGTAATTAAGAATAAAATTTCCTGCTTTGTCAAAATTATATCCAATACGAAAATCAGGAATAGCCAGCGATTTTTGATAAGAATAATTTTGTTGCTGATACGCAAAATTCAGTTTTGACCACTGATAATCCGGTCTGTATTTCAGGGCTGTATCCTTTAAGGCAAAGGGAGTTAAGGAAGATAACACATCTGCTTTCGGTAATTCATCTACTTTTGGAATAATTTGATTGGTATTCAATTGTAAATAGATCATCAGATTTTTTTGCAAATCATTAATTTGTGATTGATATTCCAAAACCGCAGATTGCAGATTAAACAACAAACTTCTTAGGCGAAATACTTCTTTCAAAGAGATGTTACCTTTTTCAAACTGTTCCTGAAAAGAATTGACTAATGGCTGTAATTCGGAGATTTCATTATTCAAAACAGATACTGTTTTTGATTGATAGTAGAGTTGAATTAAAAGTTGATGCAGGTCATATAATAAGGCAGACAACAGCATATTAAATTCCTGCTGTGAAAGCTGATGTTGTGTGGTAGCCAGTTGTATTCTTTTGTTTCGTTTGCCTGCGGTATAAAGAATTTGCTGAATTTGGAAAGCATATTCACCGTCTTTACTCATATCAAAATATCTTTTATTATTGGAATTGTAGATATTTTGCTCCACATATAATGAAGGATTGTCCAATAATCGGGCTTGTTCAATCAATGCTTTTTGAGCATCCACATTGTATTTTTTGGCTAATACAAGTAGATTTTTTGAAAGAAATAAAGAGTCCGCCTGCGACAAACTAAGTGTAACGGGAGTTTGTGCAAATAGAATATGTAAAAAAAATATAAAGTATAAAATTATTTTACGTGTATGCATAAAAATAAAAGTTTAAAAGTAAAACTAATGAAAAAAATATATTACAACTAAATTCTTCTAACAGAAAAAAAAGACAATCTGTCCGAATAAACCAATGAAAAAAAGAGATTGGAAATTTTATTAGTAAAAAAATCTTTTATAGATTTAAATACAATAAAAGAAAAACCAATGAAAAAAAGACATTGTATATCATTCTCATCATCATCATCTGCTATTATATCTTGAAGTTCAGTGAAAATTGTATAATTTTGACCAGAAGACAAACGATATTCTTGATGAGTAATTTTTTTGACCTCTCTTAAACTACGAGATTGTAGAGAATTTACTTGAAAAATAATAAATATAAATCCCCAGGCAATAAATATGTATTTCAATCTATTCATAAAGAATGCGGCAATTTTATGAAAAATATAGTTGATATTAAAAGGAAATAAGATTAAATAATTGTTAAGAGAAAAAATATTGATAATTTCCACTATTGTCCAAAATAATTTCTAAAAAAATACCATAATACATTGCAGAAAATAAAAAATAAAAAAGACAGGAATAAATTTCCTGTCTTTTTGTTTTGCTTTTAATTTTGCCGCAAAAAAGCAAAACTTATGAGAACT
>JAOAIP010000026.1 GCA_026414605.1 Bacteroidia bacterium | reverse complement strand
CTTTCCGAAGAAATTATCTTTTGAAAATATCACTGATGAACAGATACAAGAAGTGCAAGACAAACTTAATAACAGACCAAGAAAAAGATTGGGTTATCTCTCACCAATAGAGTGCTATACGCACATCTCTCCATCAAACGCACTCTGTTTTTCTGCAACTTAATTTCTTCTTTAAGTTATACCAAAGAAATCAACTTCCCAAAAGATTCATACACCCTCCTCTATATCCTTTAACATTTCATCGTATAAAGTGTTTTTTCTTGTTTTGATCCCCTTACAATTTTTCTAAAAACTGCTTGTTTTGAGTAGAGTTTTCTATAAATATTTACTCATACATCTATTTATTTTTCCAAGATTAAAATTTTATTTATATTTGCACCATCAAAAAGTTGCATTTGTGACTTGAATTCACCATACTAAAAAAAAATAAAAAAAAATTTGTTTAATTCATTTTTTTTTACATAAATTTGCAAAAAAATAGAGTTATGAAAAAAGTATACATTTACAATTTAGTGGGAATATCCTTAATTATGGGATACATAACTGCACAAAATAATGCACTTTATTTGAATGGTGCTTATATTTATATGAATGGTGGTACTTCGGCTACGCCTATTTACTTGACTATAAATCAACCGAATACAGCGGGTATTGTTCGAACAGCAGGGCACATTCATTCGGAAAATCAATATAATTATGTGAAATGGATTACAGGCACCAATACAGGTTCTTATGTTATTCCTTTTGGAGTAGGCGGTAATGCTACTGATTATATTCCTCTTTTTTTTAATAAAACAAATGCTGCTAATGTTACACTCACTGTTTCTACGTATTCTACTAATGCTGCAAATACTCCAATGCCCGGTGCTTCTACCAGCAATGGATCAGGAGTTGCCGCAGTGTCATCTATTCCTCAATCTGCAAATGCCATTGATAGATATTGGGACATTAAAACCGACGCTGCTGTCAATGCAGATATAACTTTTTCTTATAGAGGATCAGAAAATACAATTAGTGGAACTGGTTATTGTCAAACAGATACTATTAAAGCCCAAAACTGGAATGGCACTTCTTGGAATCCTCTTAAAGGGCCTGGTAATCCTGGTGTAACAAGTGGTATCGGTACCGTAGGTCCTATACCTTTTACTTCTTATGCACAATTTGTTTTAGCATCTGTGCCTATAACTCCTTCTATAACATCATCTCAAAGTGTGGCTTGTAATGGTGCTTCTACGGGGGCAGCTACTATATCCACTTATGGGGGCTTAGGTCCTTATTCTTACAATTGGAGTCCAAGTGGCGGAACAAGTAATGTGGCTACTGGTTTATCGGCTGGAAATTATACAGTTACTGTAACAGGATCTAATGGATGTAACAGAACGGCAACGATTAATATCTCACAACCTCCTGCTATTTCTTTAACCGTTAATTCTACATCCGTTAATTGTACCTCCTTAGCAAGTGCTACAGCAATAGCATCTGGTGGTACTCCTACTTATAATTATACTTGGTCACCTGGATCAATTACAACTAATACAATTAATAATTTAAATATCGGAAATTATACTATAACGGTAAAAGATAATAATAATTGTATTTCTTCTTTTACAACTTCTATTACAGGGAATACCACAGCACCAACTGTAGCTGCTTCCGCAAGTGGATCATTGAATTGTACGACAAATACAGTTCAAATTACGACGAATGTTACCCCATCATCAGGTATAAGTTACAACTGGTCAGGACCAGGAATAGTGAGTGGGGGAAGTACAGGAACAATCGTAGTGAATCAAGGGGGAACCTATCAAGTAACAGTAACGAATACAGCGAATAATTGTACAGCGACGACATCCCAATCAGTAGCGATGGATAATAATGTGCCATCTATACAAGCGAATGTTAGTAATTCATTAAATTGTACAGTAACGAGTGCCCAAATATCTACTACTGTTAGCCCATCAGGAACATATACTTATAATTGGTCAGGGCCAGGAATAGTGAGTGGTAGTAGTACAGGTACAGTTACAGTAAATCAAGGTGGCGTATATCAAGTAACGGTAACAAATACAGCGAATAGTTGTACAACAACAATTTCTCAATCAGTTACACAAAATACTACAGCACCGAATGTTACTGCCTCTGCGAGTGGGTCATTGAATTGTACCACAAATACCGTTCAAATTACGACGAATGTTACCCCATCATCAGGTATAAGTTATAACTGGTCAGGACCAGGAATTGTGAGTGGTAGTGGTACAGGAACAATCGTAGTGAATCAAAGTGGAACGTATCAAGTAACAGTAACGAACACAGCAAATAATTGTACAGCGACGACGTCCCAAGCGATTACTCAAAATACTACAGCACCTAATGTTACTGCCTCTGTGAGTGGATCATTGAATTGTACTACGAATACCGTTCAAATCACAACGAATGTTACCCCATCATCAGGAATAAGTTACAACTGGTCAGGACCAGGAATAGTGAGTGGGGGAAGTACAGGAACAATCGTAGTGAATCAAGGGGGAACCTATCAAGTAACAGTAATGAATACAGCGAATAATTGTACAGCGACGACATCCCAATCAGTAGCGATGGATAATAATGTGCCCTCTATACAAGCGAATGTTAGTAATTCATTGAATTGTACAGTAACGAGTGCCCAAATATCTACTACTGTTAGCCCATCAGGAACATATACTTATAATTGGTCAGGACCAGGAATAGTGAGTGGTAGTAGTACAGGAACAGTTACAGTAAATCAAGGTGGTGTATATCAAGTAACGGTAACCAATACAGCGAATAGTTGTACAGTAAGTATAACACAATCTGTTACTCAAAATACTACGGCACCTACAGTTGCTGCTTCTTCAACAGGTACATTAGATTGTAATAATGCTACGATACAAATAACTTCTACTGTAAATCCAACATCTGTTACATATTCATGGATGCCATCTTCAGGTATAGTAAGTGGTCAAGGTACAGGAACAATAACCGTCAATCAACCAAATACTTATACTTTAATTGTAACAGATGCTGTAAATACTTGTACTTCTGCAACTACTGCTAATATTACACAAAACACAGTAGCACCTGTTGTAAGTGCAGGATCTAATCAAACATTAACTTGTAGTTCTCCATCTGTTCAACTTATTGGATCCTCTTCTCCATCCACAGGGGTTACAGTAAGTTGGTTGGGAGGAGTTTGCGGTTCAACTAATAGTTTTACCACGGACGCTTGTGCTGCTGGTACTTATACATTAGTTGTAACAGATAATACAAATGGATGTTCATCAAGTTCTACTGTACAAGTAATACCTGATGTTAATTTACCATCAATATCTGCTACGCCTTCGGGTTCATTGAATTGTACTACTAATTCTGTACAAATTGTTGCTTCAACAACAGTATCTCCTGTAACTTATACTTGGTCTGGTGGAGGCATTGTAAGTGGAAATGGTACAGCAACAATTACAGTGAATCAAGGAGGAGTTTATCAATTGACAGTTACGAATACATCTAATGGATGTTCAACTTCAACTGTAATTTCTGTAACAGAAAATACTACTGCTCCTACAGTGGCTGCATCTTCAACAGGCACATTAGATTGTAATAATGCTACGATACAAATAACTTCTACTGTAAATCCAACATTTGTTACATATTCATGGATACCATCTTCAGGTATAGTAAGTGGTCAAGGTACAGGAACAATAACCGTTAATCAACCAAATACTTATACTTTAATAGTTACCGATGCTATAAACACTTGTACTTCTGTAACTACTGCTAATATTACACAAAATACCGTAGCACCTGTTATTACTGCGGGAACAAATCCAACATTGACCTGTGCATCTACTTCGGTAAGTATTGGAGCAAGTTCTAATCCAAATACTAATGTAAGCGTGAATTGGACTGGTCCAAACGTGTGCGGTGCAACTAATACCTTTACTACTTCTGCTTGTGCAGCAGGTACTTATACCATTGTGGTTACAGACAATACAAATGGATGTTCATCCAGTGCTACTATTGCTGTAATACCTGATGCTAATATACCTGTTGTTACTGCAAATTCCAGTGGATCTATTACTTGTAATAATCCAACCGTTCAAATAGCGGCTACTACTACTGCATCGCCGGTAAGTTATACTTGGAATGGAAGTGGAGTAGTCAGTGGATCAAATACATCTACTGCTGTTGTTAATCAATCGGGAACTTATACTGTTGTTGTTATGAATACTTCAAATGGATGTATAGCCACTCAAACGGTGAATGTAGCGATAGATACCAATTCTCCAAGTGTAAGTTTAAGTGCTTCAAGTCAGAGTATTTCTTGTACAAACGGTACAGTTGATATTTCTGTGAGTCCTGCAAATTCAACCTATTCCTATAACTGGAACGGGGCAGGAACATTTAGCGGTCAAGGTACTGCAACAATTTCAACTACCAATAGCGGTACTTATCAAGTAGTGGTTACAAATACAATTAATGGTTGTTCTACCACTCAGAATATAAATATCGGATTTAATAATAACTTAGTATTGAACATTACAGGTAATACTGCAGTATGTCAAGGTAGTAATATCAATTTAAATGCAAGTGGAGCAAATACTTATACATGGACTGATGGTACTAATACTTATACTACAAGTTTTGTAAATATCCCTGCCACATCATCTGTAACATTTGTAGTTACTGGTAGTTCAGGATCTTGTACTAATACACAAACAATTACCGTCAATGTTACACCTTCGGTGAATGTAAATGTAAGTTCAATACCTAACAATTCAATTAACATAGGCGATCAAGTTCAATTGAACGCATCGGGTGCAAGTTCTTACACTTGGACTCCAATTACGGGATTAAGTTGTGCAAATTGCTCGAATCCAATTGCTAATCCTGTGGTGACAACCGATTATTGTGTTACAGGTATAAGCACCAATGGCGTTTGTAGCGATTCTGCTTGCATAAGAATTTATGTTGATGATAGATGTCCAGAATTATTTGTACCTAATGTATTTTCACCTAATGGAGATACAAAGAATGATAAGTTATGTATAAAGGGAACAAAATGTGTAAAAGAGTTTCAAATAGTGATATTTGACAGATGGGGAGAAAAAGTGTATGAATCAACAGATAAAGACGCTTGTTGGGATGGAACGTATAATGGCAAAGATATGAGTGGTGCAACATTTGTATATTACATTAAGGGCTTAACGTTTAAAAATGAATTGATTGATAAGAAAGGAAATATTACGATTGTGAAATAATTAAATAGGAATTAAAAAACAATAAACAAATTGAATAACAAAAAAAATAGAATTGCAGTGGATTGTGAAATATAATTTTTGAAATTTAAAAATTACAAATTACTAACAATAAAATAAAAAGTTATGAAAACAAAAATTAAAATACTGGTAATAGTAGGAATGGCTATAATAAATATAAAAGCCCAAGATGTGCATTTTACACAGATACAATATTTCCCTTTAGCATTAAACCCTGCTATGGTGGGGGCAAATTATGCTTTGTCAGGGAATTTGATATACAGAAATCAATGGAAAGCAGTAGCATCACCCTACAATACATTTGGTTTATCTGTAGATGGTAGGATTAAGAAAAGTCCGATGGGACATTTTTTTGCAGGTGGAATAAAGTTTTTTAATGACGCTGCTGGAGATTTAAGTTTAAAAACGAATGATGTAACATTGAATGGAGCGTACCATTTGAATATTAAAAATGGTCAGTATATTGGTATAGGTATTTATGCGGGTATTATTCAAAAAAGCATTAATTTTCAAAATGCTCAATGGGAGTCACAATACAACGACGCCACAGGACATTATGATCCTTCACTTCCGTCACAAGAAAATTATGGAAAAAATACTTACATTGTTCCCGATGCTGGTTTGGGCTTTGTATACACTTACGATGTTAATCAGGGAATGTATAATAGAGGAGGACAGAACATTAAATTAAACATTGGTTTTAGTGCATTTCACGTAAATGCCCCATCTGCTACTTTTCTACAAAATTCAAAAGATAAGATGCCTATTCGTTATGTAGGTTTTCTGTCAGGGGATATTGGCATTGGTAAGAGTAATTTTGTTGTTTGTCCTTTACTTGTGTATCAATTACAAGGTGCATCACAAGAATTATTGACAGGGCTTTACGGAAAATACATTTTTGCAAAAGAAAGAGGACAAAGTGGTGGTTCTATAGCCCTTGGTAGCATTTATAGAAATAAAGATGCTGTTACTACTAATATTGTTTTAGAATATGATAGTTATACGATAGGATTTAGTTATGATATAAACATCTCACAATTGAAAACAATTAGCAGAGGAAAAGGCGCTATGGAAATTTTCTTGCGATATGTATTACCCAGTCCTTATGGTCCTGGTTCAAGTAAATCTAGAATTTGATTTTTTTATTTTAGATTTTGACACTGTTAGTGTATTTTAATTAATCTTTGTTATAATAAGTTAGTTTTCTATATTTTGATTTAGTGCCTCGTTTTTTTGACATTTGGATTTCTTGGGATCATATTTTACAAAAAAATTAAGCCAAGTTATTCGAGATACTCTAAATGTCATAGGAGATAAAATTAGAATAGATACAAAAAAGAATATCAAGTAGTGAAGTAATTCTGCGTGAATGAAGAAAGAGTTAATTGTAAAAGTAACTATAAACCAACCTGCCATCCACGCATAACTTACATACATTGCACCATAGTAAAAGCCCGTTTCTCTTTCAAAGATTTCTCCACAGCAAGAACACTCTGTATTCATTTCATCAAAATGTTTAAGATTGTAAGGATTGTTGTATTTAAAAACATTTCCTTTATGGCATTTAGGACATTTATTACCAAATGAAGAATAAAGCATATTGGTTAACCACATAAATAATTTTTGCTGCAAAGATAGGAATAAAAGTAATGAGTAGTTATGTAACATAAGTTTCATTAGATATTAAAATTTGTTTAATTTTGATTTTTGCATTGGGCATTTAAATTCTTTTGCAGAAGATATATAGTAAATTTTTTGCTTAAAAGCATTTGTTTAATCGTAAAAAAATCCTTATATTTCGGCAAAATTAAATCTATGAAAACAAAATTATTATTATCAGGATTATTACAAGGAATGATTGCAATTCCTATGTTTGCACAATTACCTGTAAGCACGACGCCTCAAAATAAAAAAGCTGTTTTAGAAGAATTTACAGGTATTCACTGTGGGTATTGTCCAGATGGACATAAAATTGCTACGAATATCTATAATTCCGATCCTAATAATGTTGTACTTATCAATATTCATACTGGGGGATATGCCTCTCCTTCTGCGGCAGGTGATATTGATTTTAGAACAAGTGAAGGGAACAGTATAGCCGCTATGCCAGGAATGGGTATTAGTGGTTACCCTGCCGCTGATATTAATAGAACAATTGTTTCAGGAACAGCTATTGCAACTACTAACCGTACCCAATGGCCTACCTATGCCAATAGTATTAAAACTCAAACAGCATACTGTAATGTTGCTCTTCAAGGTACTGTTGATGCTCAATCAAGAGTTTTAACAGTAGAAGCACAAGTTTATTATACGGCCAATAGCCCCGTGAGTACAAACTCATTGACTATAATGTTATTAGAAAATGATATACCAGGACCACAATCTGATTATGGAAACTTTAACCCTACGAATTGGAACCCGGATGGTACCTATAAGCACAACCACGTATTGAGAAAAGTACTTACGCCTACTTTTGGAACTTCTGTAACTCCTACTACTGCAGGTTCATTGTATACAACTACAGTAACTTATACTGTGCCTACTAAATTTCCTGCAACAGGTTCGTATACATCATCTTGTTTATTAGGTCGTTTAGAATTAGTCGCATTTGTTACACAAAGTAATTCATTAACCATCAATGCTGCCAGAGGTCCTTTGTACATTACAAATATCCCTAATCAAAGAGATATTGCTGTAAGTAGTTTGTCGGCTGAAAATGAAGTGTGTGCAGGAATTATTAATCCTAAATTTTATTTTACAAATAATGGAAGTGATACAGTAACTACTGTTACATTTACTTATGCAGTGAATGGTTCTTCTCCTGTTTCTTATACTTGGAATGGTGTATGTTTACCTTTTACACAAAAGTTAATAACTATGAATAATGTAACATTTACTCCATTACCAACTTCTAATACTTTGGTGATAGGTGTAGCATCTGTAAATGGTAATACAGATCAAAATACCACCAACGACGTTGTAACAAAAGTAATTCCTACTGCTACATTAGTGGCTCCAAGTGTCAATATGCAGATGGATTTTAATCAAGATCAATACGGATCAGAAATACAATGGAAAGTTAAAGAAGAATCTACGGGAACAATAGTAGCATCTGACGGTCCTTGGTCAGATTTATCGGCAGCAGGTACTCTTTTACATACTAAAACATTTACTCTTCAACCCAATACATGTTATGTGTTAGAAATTACGGATGACTATGGAGATGGTGCTTGCTGCTCTTATGGAAATGGAAGTTATAATTTAAAATCAGGAGGAAATACTATTTTTTCTGGTTCTGCTAATTATGGAAAAGGATTAACAAAATGGTTTAAAACAGATGTAAACGCAGGCGTAATGAGTAATTTAAACACTAATTTTGTAAATATATTTCCAAATCCTGCAAATGATAAGGTTTCTATTGAATTTAATTTTTCTAAACAAGAAAATATTCAAATAAACGTTATGAATGCTTTAGGACAAGAGGTATATTCAAGTGAAAAAACAAATGTACTATCTGAAGTTATCACTATCCCAACTTCTCAATTCTCTAACGGAATTTATAATATTAGTATTAAAACATCTTCTGAAGTAATAAATAAAAAAATTACAGTAACACATTAATACATTTTTCCATCTCTTCTCTAAAAATCAAAGAGAAGAGATGGAATTTTTTAAGTAAAACTAAAAATTATGAGAAAGAATTTTATCTTAATGGGCATTCTAATTTGCAATTTAAATTTCTATTATTTTGCTCAAAGTAGTATTCATTTAGTTACAACAAACGCTGCAGGTACAAGTACTATTTCTGTGATTGGTAATGGAGGTGGATATACCGTTACTACATCGCCAAATACAACAGATATTCCTGCGAGGTTTAGGTTTTATAATACAGATGCTACTAATACTTACACTTATAATATCCTACGAACTATTAAAGTACTTAACACACAAGGTACATTTACTTCAGAAACCTATTTTTGTGCAGGGGCTACTTGCTTACCACCTACTGCTAATACATTAAGTTCTGGTGATTATATTATACTCACTACTGGAAATTCAGAAAGAATTATTACTTATTTTAATGAAATTAATCCTATTGGCTATTCTGAAGTTTATTATAAAATTTTTAATGTTAATAATCCTAATGATACTCTTGGTTTTACAATTTATTACAATCCATCGTTAAATAGTGTTTCTGAAAATAATTCTATTGTAGAAGATATTTCTGTTTATCCAATTCCTGCAAAGGAAAATATCTTTATACATTTGAAGTCCCATTTTCCATTGGATGCAACGCTTTCTATTACTAATATACTCGGTCAAACGGTTTTAAAGCAACAAGTTAAAATCAAAGATGGGTTCAATCTTAAAACCTTGGATGTATCATCGCTTCCAAACGGTGTTTATTTTGTTTTACTTAATTCAACAAACTATTCAAAAACATTCACACAAAAGATTATCATTAATAGATAATAAAGACGGGTATTTAGAATTTGGGTTTATGAATGTGTGAATGATGGCTAATTTTTATTTGCTTTGATTGTAATAAAAACAACAAGTACAAAGCAAGTTCATTTGAAAATTTTAATTTTGAATTTAAATTAGAAATAGTAGTATAGAAACAATGTTATCTCATAGTGAAATTAAAGATTTAAAGTTACAGGTTCTTTTGAATATTACCAAAGCCATCAATAATAATGCATCTGTTGCAGAATTATTAGAAATGTATAAGGATTTTTTAAGTAATGTTTTGTCTATAAAAAGGTTTTGTCTTTTTGTAAATAATAGTATCAATAATGCAGAAGGAGATTGGGAATGTTTGATAAATGAGGGATTAAAAACCAAAAGAATTGTATTTGATAAAGAATTATTGTTGATAAAAGATATAGAAACGCTTACTACTTTTCGTCGTACATTAAGTAAAGATTTTGATGTTGTAATTCCTGTTTATCACAAAGATTTACCATTAGCATATTTGTTGATGGGAGAAGTAAATCCGCATAAAATAGGAATGAGCCCTGTTATACAACATTTACCATTTGTGCAAACATTGACCAATATCATTGTAGTTGCTATTGAAAATAAAAAATTGTACCGTCAATCTATTCAACAAGCAGAAATTAATAAAGAGATAGAACTTGCCAAACAAGTACAATCAATGCTTTTGCCCCAACAATTACCTTTTCAAAAAAACTTAAAGATAACTGCAGAATATATCCCATTTTCACTTGTTGGTGGAGATTATTATGATGTTATTAAATTAAATAATCACGAATACATATTTTGCATAGCAGATGTGTCAGGGAAAGGCATATCTGCCGCTCTCTTGATGAGTAATATTCAAGCCGCCTTACACACAGCCATTGAATTTACGCATAATCTCAAAGATATTATTATCCATATTAATAAAAGAGTATTAGAAAATGCCAAAGGAGAAAAATTTGTTTCTTTATTTTTGGGTAAGATAAATCTTTATAGTAGGCAGTTAACCTACATTAATGCGGGGCACAATCCTCCCTTTGCGTGGAAAGATAATCAATTACAATTGTTAGATAAAGGGACTACGCTTTTAGGTTTTATGGAAAACTTGGCTTATGTTGAAGTTACGATATTAGAATATTCAGAGCAATTATTGTTATTTTCATACACAGATGGATTGACAGATTTTTTAGATGAGCATCATTTGAATTTTAATGAATTAGTAAAATTTGTAGAAAAATATAAGAAACGATCTGTTATTGAAATCAAAAAACAAATTATTAATTGGATAAAAAAATTACAAACAGTTGAATATACATTAAAAGACGATGTGGCAATGCTTATTATAGAAGCAGATTGACGTGAAGTTTTAATTTAACAAAAAATAGCATTATATTTGTGCCTTCAAAATTTATTGAATAATTTAAAACACCTTTTTTATGAAAGCAAAAAGAAGTATACTTAATTTTACTTGTGGGGTTGTAGTTTTGGTATCTACACTCTATGCTCAACCCGGTTGCCCTAACATCACTGCTTCTGCAAGTTCTCCTTCTGTAGGTTGCGGTTCCTCTCCTTGTGTAACTTTAACGGCATCAGCATTTAATATTGGACAAACAACAACTTACAGTGTAGCATCTATTCCATTTGCTCCACCATATCCTATATCAGGAAGTGGAATTGGAGTGTCTGTTGGAACGGATGATGTTTGGAGCCCTATCATTAATTTACCATTTCCTTTTTGTTTTTTTGGTAGTTCTTATACACAATGTTTAATTGGTTCAAATGGTGTTATTACATTTAATACATCCTCTTCTGGTGGTGGTTATTCTCCGGGGGGGTATTGTCCTTGGCCTTTTTCGGCTTCATGCCCCAGTGCTGCATTGATTACTAATGCTATTTTTGGAGTGTATCATGATATAGATCCTTCTGTATGTGGATCCGTGACTTATACACTTATTGGAACCGCACCGTGTAGAATGTTAGTAGTAAATTTTAATAATGTATGTCATTTTAGTTGTAATAGTTTAAAGAGTTCTTTTCAAATAGTTTTATATGAAACGACAAATGTTATTGAAGTATATGTTCAAAATAAGCCAACTTGTAGTTCATGGAATAGTGGAAATGCTTTAATAGGTATTCAAAATGCTGCTGGTACAGTTGGATATACTCCACCTGGGAGAAATACAGGACCATGGACAGCAAGTAATGAAGCGTGGAGATTTGTTCCAGCAGGTCCGTCTATTTATGGTCCTATACAATGGTATGATGCTTCGGGGCTATTTGCTACTGGAAATTCAGTGGTGGTTTGTCCTTCTTCTACGACTACTTATACGGCTGTTACTACTTATACTCGTTGTGACGGACTAAATATCACGGTATCTTCACCTGTTACAATTACAGCATTTAATAGTATGACAACAAATGTTGTTACAACGAATGCCTCTTGTGCTTCTGGAACTTTATCTTCGGGAAGTGCTACCGCAAATGTTGTGGGGGGAACTGCACCAATAACTTATTCGTGGATACCTTCCGGTGGTTCGGGTTCTGTTGCAACAGGATTAAGTCCGGGAACTTACACTTGTATTATTTCGGATGCTAGTAATTGCAGTGCGGTACATGTATTTACCATTTCTTCACCAAATGTCCCATCCTTTTCAATTAGTTTAACA
This sequence comes from Bacteroidia bacterium, assembly GCA_026414605.1. Classification (GTDB taxonomy): domain Bacteria; phylum Bacteroidota; class Bacteroidia; order B-17B0; family Aurantibacillaceae; genus BPGX01. The sequence continues at coordinate 42,205 of JAOAIP010000026.1, read as the reverse complement.
GATGACACTCTTACTTGTACTCAACCCACCATTTCTGCTACTGCCGTCAATACAAATACAAATATATCTTCAATGAATTATACTTTTACAAGTATTAGTTCCGGAACATCCACTTCAAATCCTCTTACTGTTTCAACACCAGGCACTTATACTGTGTTTGGCATGGATCCATCAACCGGATGTATTGCTACGAATACTTTTGCAGTTGGAATTTATACTACCATACCTTCTGTAACTGTTTCTCCTAATAGTTTAAATATACCTTGTACTGGAAGTGCAGGTACATTTACAGGAAGTTCAACACCTACAACAAATATTACATATCAGTGGTTGCAGCCAGGAGGTTCTCCCGTAAATGGTAATTTATTAACACCAGGAGTAGCAGGTACATATACTTTTGTTGCTACGAATATCGCTAATGGGTGTTATAATACATTTACAGTGGCTGTTACTCAGTCAACAAATGCTCCGACAATGACTGTAACAGCAACAAATAATAATTACAATATCAAATGTTCTCCTAATACAGTTACTTTAGTGGTTAATGCGACACAAGCGTCTGGTGGAGGAGTTCCTATTCCTTATTGGACAAATGCAAGTGGTAGTTCTACATTAAGTACCTCAAATACATTTACAACAAATACACCTGGTAATTATGTTTGTGTAGTGTATGATCCTGCTCCAGGTGGATGTACAATTTCGCAAACTATAACAGTGGGCATTGATACAATTAAGCCAACTGGAGGGTATACCTTAAATATCCCTACAAATACACTAAGTTGTAAATATCCTACCGCTATTATAACAGGAACTTCTCCAGTAAATGGTGCCACTTTTATTTGGTATACACCTGGAACTGTACCCGATCAGACATTGTCTATCAATAGTACAACAAATATTAGTCAGACGACAATAGGAACATATACATTAGAAATCACTGATCCCAATAATGGGTGTAAAAGAAAAATACCTGTAACATTATATCAGGATAAGCAACCATTAAGTTTAACAGCAAAAGCGACTCCTACAACTCTTACTTGTAAGGATTTACAAACTACTTTACAGTTCACACCCAATCCAGTTTCTGAACCTCTAACTTTTACATGGACGACACCCCCACCAACATTTACTAATAATATCAATAATCCAATCACATTTTATAGTTCTGGAACATATACTCTATGCACAACGAGAACATCTAATGGATGTCAAACTTGTACTACTGTTTTGGTAGGAAGTAATACTACTCCTCCACCTATTACATCGGTTCCCCCTTCAACTATAGTATGTGGTTATTCTACTACAACTATTGAGGCAGGAACAACACCAAGTACGAACATAACTTATCTATGGAGTGGTCCAAAAGATGCAACATTATCTACCCTAACAGGATATTCTACTAATGTAAATATGCCCGGCACCTATTATGTAACTATTACCAATACAACTACTGGATGTTTTTCAACAAATTCGGTAGTAGTCGTTAATGGTACAATAAATGCTTCATTTAATCCTCAACCTGATTATGGATTTGCTCCTCTATCAGTAACTTTTAATAATACTTCTGATATTGGTACATCAGCAATTTGGATATATGGAAATGGTATAACCCAAACATTTACCAATACTCTTACAACACCTGCTCCTAATGGAAGTACAACCTATGGTTCCGCTGGTATTTATACAGTTACACTTATTGCACAAAAAGGAACCTGTGTTAGTACCCATACAGCAATTGTTCGTGTTGAAAATCCTTCTGACATAGAAGTGCCAAATGTATTTACTCCTAATGGAGATGGGGTGAATGATTATTTTATTTTACATACCACTAATCTTACAGAAATTAATTGTACTATTATGGATAGATGGGGAGTCAAAATGTATGAAGTAACAACAGATAAAGGAAATATTCAATGGGATGGAAAAACAATGGGAGGAAAAGATGCTCCTACAGGTACTTATTTTTATATTATTAAAGCCAAAGGACTGGATGGTAAAGAATATGAAAATAAAGGATTTATCTCATTGATAAGATAAAGAGTGGTAAAATGAATTTTTAATTATGAAAAAAGCAGGAAATTTCCTGCTTTTTTTATTTATATAATCATGCTAGTTTAAAAATTTTTTTATTTCTTTTTAACCAAAAATTTTTCTTTGTAAATCTCTTCTAATTGATTGTAAAAGTTTTCTCCAAAACTACGAATAAGTGGTGTTTTCAAGAATTGAAAAAGAGGAATAGCATTGGCGTTCAAAGCAGGTTCGCATATTTCCCATTGATGATAACGTAAATACACAAATCCTTTTTTGTATTCCACACGAATTGGATATAAATGACAAGATATTGGTTTTTGCCAATTTATTTTTTTGTCGTTAAATGCTTTTTCAATGCCACAATAGGCGATATTGTTTTTGAATATCACATAAGCACAAGGTCCTTGTTCTTCTAATAATGGTGTTGTCCAATCTCCATCACTGTCTTTTACATAAAGCCCTTTCTCACTTAAAACTTTTTGATTATTAGCAGGCAAATAAGATTTTACTTTTGGATAAATTTTTTCAAGTAACTCTAATTCTTCATCGGCTAATGGTGCTCCGCTTTCTCCTTCAATACAACAAGCCCCAAAGCATTTTGATAAACAACAAGAAAATGAGGTTGTAAGAATACTTTCTTCTACAAATATGTTATCAATTAAAATCATTATTTGTTTCTTTCAATAGTATAGCGAATTAATAATTTCATACTTTCTTTTGCATCACTATCAGGAAATGTATTGATCAATTCTATTGCAGCATTGTGGTATTCTTTCATTTTTTGTTGAGCATATTCTATACCGCCAAGTTCTATGACTTTATCTATCATCCATTTGATTTTATCTGCATCTTCATTATAATTTTTAAATATCCCAATCATTTTTTTTCTATCGTTTGCAGATGCTTTTTGTAAACTATAAATAACAGGTAAAGTCATTTTTTGTTCTTGAATGTCAATCCCTGTAGGTTTACCTGTAATTTCAGAAGGCGTATAATCTAATAAATCATCTTTGATTTGAAATGCAATACCAATTAAGTAGCCCAATTTTTTCATTTCTTGAATGATCTTTTCATCACTCACAGTAGAAGCACAACCGGAGGCACAACAAGCCGCTATTAAAGATGCTGTTTTTTTGGAAATTATTTCGTAATAAACTTTTTCAGTGATGTCTAATTTTCTTGACTTATCTAATTGTAATAATTCTCCTTCACTCATTTCTCTTACAGCATCTGATACAATTTCTAAAAGTTGATAGGATTTATTTTGAACAGATAACAGCAATCCTTTGGCAAGTAAAAAATCTCCAACTAAAACGGTGGCTTTGCTTTTCCAAAGGGCATAAACACTAAAAAAACCACGACGTTCATTACTATTATCTACAACATCATCGTGAAGCAATGTAGCGGTATGTAATAATTCAATGAGAGAAGCAGCCGTATGTGTTTGATCGTTAATATCTCCCCACATTTTGGTAGATAAAAATACTAATAGTGGTCGAAGTTGTTTGCCTTTACGTTTAATGACATACTTGGTGATTTTATTGAGCAAATAAACATCACTGTATACTGCTTGTTCAAACTTTTGTTCAAATTGCAGTAAATGTTTTTCAACGGGCTGACGAATATGGGAAACTATGTCTTTCAAAGCGGCTGCAAGGTAAGGAAATAAATGTTATTGAGAAAATTTGTTCAGATCGTTTTTATGTAAAAAATCAATTATTTTCTATTACTCTTTCTCTTAATTTAATTGCAGGATTCCCTTGATAAATAGTATAAGGTTCTGTGCTCTGAATGACAATACTTCCTACTGTAATGACAGAATGTGATTTTACTACTACACCAGGACACACTACGCATTTAGCCCCTATCCATGCCCCATCTTCAATGACTATTCCACGAACAATTAAATCAAAGGTTACTTTTTTGTAATTATGATTTCCACACAAAAGCATTGATCCTTGTGATATACAGGCATTATTTCCAATTTTGACTTTTCCCAAGTTATCTATCCATACGTGTTCTCCAATCCAAGTATAATCGCCAATTTCTAATTTCCAAGGGTATTTTATTTTTACGTAGGGTTTGATGACTACGCCTTTCCCAATTTTTGATCCAAACATTCGTAATAATAGCACTCTCCAAAAACTTCCTGGAATCATTGAATTGACAAGGCATTCGCCAATTATATACCAAAGTATTCTTGCAAAGATATTGCCAGGATTGTATTCTTTATTGGAATACTTTGATAAATCAGTTTTTGCTTGCATACTCAAACATTTTAATGTATTCTTGAGATAGTGTAGAGAGATTTAATTGTGATTGAATAAATTGTTTTGCATTGTTACACATTGTTTGGAAGGTCTCGTTATTTAAATCTACTAATTCTTGAAGTTTTTGAATAAAAAGTTTTTCATTTAGTGGCAAAGCAAATCCGCAACCATTGGTATTGACATCGTTCCAAGGCGTGCAATTGCTTATCAATACAGGTCTTCCACAACTTAATGTTTCAACAATAGCGTGTCCAAAATTTTCATTTTTTGTAGGTAAAAATAAAAAATGATGTTGTGCGATCATTTGTGGTATTTGATGAAAATCAAGAATGCCTTTGTATGTAACTTTGATATTAGGGGGTAATGTTTGAATGCGTTCTTTACATTGTTTGAAATATATTTTATCTTCGTTGTTACCATACAGATTGTATTCTATGTAAGCATCTTTGGGTATTTGGAGTTGATGAAGTACGCTTAATGCAAAATCAAGGTTTTTAATAGGACTAATGCGAGATAGAAAAAATAATTTGAGTTCATTTTTTTTCTTTTCAATTTTTACATTGATATTTTCAACAACGGAGAAGTTTGGAATTAAAAAAATTTGTTGAGTTGAGAAAAAATTTTCAATGGCTTTTTTTTCTGCATCACTTGTAGCGTGAAAGATGATATTATTATACAAATTTAATAATCGGGACAACCACAAGTAAATTTTTTTCTTAAATGACTTAATGTTTAATGATCCTGCTTCCAGCATACCGCGGGGGGCAAGCACAACGGGTATGTTTAACTTATTTATCTTTTTTAATACAAGCGGCAAAATTGAAAAACGAAATGACCAAAAACTATTGATGTATAAAACATTTGGTGAAATAGTATTTAAACATCCTAAAAGTGTTTTTGTAGAGAAATAATCTTTTGAAAAATAAAAGACATTTATATTTTCATATTTTGTCCATTGATTGGCGGGGATATTATAAACCTTATCAGAAGCAATATCTGTATTCATTGTAATTACATAAAAGTCAATTTTATCTTGAAGAGATTGAATTAAAGAATAAATAGATTTTACAGGTCCGCCTGCTTTATTACCTGGCAAGAACCAATCTATAAGTATGGCTACTTTAAGTTTCATTAGAAATTTTGAAGATTATTCAACTTTTATGTTTTCTTTTTCAATCCAATGTTGTAATACAATGAGATGCCAAAATTCCCACCATCTATCGTGTTTTTGAGATTGAAAATGATTCCATTCAGCATTTAATATTTTAGGATTGATAAATGGATATTTACTTAAATCTTTGATTTTTTGATTACAAAATGAATTTAATTCTTTTCGCATCCAGTTTTTGAAAGGTAAGACAAAGCCCATTTTTTTTCGGTGAATAATATCATTGGGTAAAATATCTTTGAGTGCTTCTGTGAGTAATCTTTTAGGTGTATGTGGATATTTGTAGTTATCAGGCAAGGATAATACAAAAGACACCAATGCCGTATCTAAAAAGGGCGATCTGACTTCAAGGGCATTAGCCATTGACATTTGATCAGCATCTCGCAATAATACGTGTTGCATATAGTTATCCATTTCCAATATGGAAACAAAAGAGATTAAATGCTTTTGTTGAATAAGCGATTGATAGTTTGTATTGTAATGAAAGAAAGAAGAAGCATTTGTATTGACAAGTGGCAAATTAGATTGGGAGAAAATTTGACGATACAATGGAAATAATTGTGGGGCTTTTAATGATTTTGATTGAAGTAAAATTTTTAACCGATAAGAAGTTCTTGAAAAACTTGGTGGGATAAAAGATGCAAGCAATTGACGAATGTAAGGAAAGTCAACAAGATGTAAATGATGTAGTTTATTTATCACTTTAAATTGAGGATAGCCCGCAAATAATTCATCTCCACCAATTCCAGATAATGCCACTGTAATGCCTTGTTGCTTGGTTGCTTTTGATACAATATATGTATTAATTCCGTCGCCAGAGGGATAGTCCATTTTTTCTAATGCTTCGGGAACAAGTTGCAGAACTTCATTTTCCTTTAATAATATGGTGTGATGATTGGTTTGATAAATGGAAGAAAGAGAAGACGCATATTCTTTTTCGGATAATTCTTGAACATCGGTTGTAATGTGAAAAGTATTGACATTGGTTGATAAATATCTTTTCATTATTCCAACTATGGCAGAAGAATCAATACCTCCTGATAAAAAAGCCCCTAAAGGAACATCACTTATCAGACGTTTTTCTACTGCCGCAAAAAGCAATTCTCTCACTTTTTTTTTTGCATCTTCATAACTAATATCGTCTTCATTCAGTAGATGATCTATATAATTCCAATATCTTTTTTTCTCAAATGCTAAAGTATTGGTAGAAGATAAAGATATGGTCAAAGTATGTGCGGCTTCTAATAATTGTATATCTTTGATGAGTGTGAAAGGAGAAAAAGAAGTTTGATATTGAAAATAATCAAAGAGTTGTTGAGTATTTAGTGTTTTATTACAAAATGGTAAATTTATAAGTGGTCTTATTTCGGATGTAAATGCAAAAGTATTGTCTTTGTAAATGTAATAGATGGGTTTTTTACCTTGTCTATCACGAGCAATAAAGAGTTCCTTTTTCAAAATATCATAGATGGCAAAAGCAAACATTCCATCCAGATATTTAACACACTCTTTGCCCCAACGATGATAAGCGGCTAAAATAACTTCTGTATCTGATTTGGTTTGAAAAGGATAGGGCTTGTTGGATGACTTGTATTCAACTCTTTGTAATTCTAATCGTAGGGTTTGGTAATTGTAAATTTCACCATTGAATACAATGACAAAACGTTTTTGATAACAATACATTGGTTGATTAGCGGCATCATTTAGGTCAATAATTTTTAAGCGTGAATGTCCAAAAACACATTGATCGTCTAATTTATGAACGGCTTGAAAATCGGGACCTCTATGCGTTAATGCAGAGGTCATTGTATTGCATAAATTGTGAAGATCGAATGCTGATTGAGTGGTAAAGATGCCCGCTATTCCGCACATATTTTTGTAATAGAGTTAAGTTCTAAAAATTTTTTGTTGTTTAATAATCTCTTGATACCTTCTTCTAATGAGATGAGTGGGCGATTAAGTATTTGACGCATTTTAGTATTGTCGGGCATACGACGGGTCATATCGCCTTCTTTGAGTGGTGGCAAGAATACAATTTCAGATTTTGACTTTGTAATATTCTTGATTCTATTAGCCAATTCAAGTACACTAATCATTTCATCATTTCCGATATTAATAATATCATTGGTGAGTAAATTATTTTCAAAAATTTTGATCATAGTATCTACATTGTCGTCTATATAAGTGAAAGTGCGAGATTGAGATCCATCGCCATAAATGGTGATTGGTTCATTTTTTAATGCCGCCACTAAAAATTTTGGGATTACAAAGTCAGTGGTTTGATACGGTCCATAAGTATTGAAGAAACGAAATATGGTGTAAGGTAACTCATACTCTTGATAATAACTTCTGCAATAACATTCACCAACATTTTTTACAACAGCATAAGGAACACGAGAATTAAGAGGTGTACTATGTTCTTTTTGTGGAATTTCAATGGGTTCACCATATACTTCTGATGAGGATGAAAAAAAGAACTTTTTGACACCTGCAGTTTTGGATAATTGCAGCATATATTCAATGCCTTTAATATCTTGAAGTACTTTTAATGGATTTTCTTGTGTTCTTTTGACGCCCACCACTGCAGCAAAATGAAATACATAATGTATTGGAAATTGATTAAATACTTTTGCCATTTCTTGGTATTGATTGCAATCTGCTTCTATAAAATGGACATTATTATGTGGTGATATTGGAATTTTCTCCTTACTTCCCGTGCTTAAATTATCTACAATTATAATTTGATAATTTGGATTTTCTGAAAGTTTTTGTGCTAATGAACTGCCTATATTTCCTGCTCCACCAGTAATGAGAATATTTGTTTTCATAAAAAATAATTACTGGCAAATATCGTAAATTTTTTTTATCCATTTTTCCGATGTGATTTTTTGAGATACATTATGGCTTTCTTCGCACATCTTAAAGTATACATCGTCATTGAGTTGCATCATTTCAATCAATGCAGTTTTTAATTCTTGTTTATTAGTTGGTGAAAAAATAATACCATTTCTTTTAGGGATTACAAAATATTCATTTGCACCTACTTTATTTGAACTAATAATAGGTAAGCCCGCAGTAGCCACTTCGTGAATGACCACGCCCCAAGGTTCAAAAATACTTGGTAAAACAAACACATCTGTTTGTAATAATATCTCCATTAATTTATCAGGTTGTTTAAATCCCAAATGTTTTATTTGTGGATGCTGAACAGGTGTAACATCTCCCTTTCCCACGCATAAGAGTTGCCACTGATTGGGATATTCTTCACACACTTCTATAAAGGCATCCCATAACAATTGAATGTTTTTTTCAGGGGCATATCTTCCAATAAATAAAAACGTGTAATGTCTTTCTTTTTGTTGCATTCGGACTTGATAAACATTTTCAAAAAGTACAGTATCACAGCAATAAAATCCCAATTCTATATCTCGTTCTTTAAATCCAAGATGTCGTGCAAATTGCTTTTGTTTTGAACCAGGTACAAATGCTTTGTTGAATAACTTTTTGTATTTCCACTTAAAATACCAACTTCCTATGATTTGTCGTAATGTGTTTTCCCACTGATTATCTAATAATAATATGTTTTGTTTTAATTGTAATTTTTCTACTATTGAAAAATAAGGTTTATAAATCCATCCTGATTGCATTAAGGCAGTGGGCTGAAAAGAAAGTATTTCTTGTAATAAATTTTCATAAGATAAATTATCTCTATTGATAATTTTGATGTAGTGTGATGTTGTATTAAAATGAAATGGTGCAACAGGATTGATATTTTTAGAAACAATTAAAACGGGAACATTAAAAGTAGTTGCAAAATATTCTATATTTTTCAAAAAATAAGGGGCTAATTCTTCATATAAAACAAGTAATTTCATAAACTACAAAAATTGAAAAATTTTTCTTAATGGCTTTAAATAGAGTGTAAAAAAATAGGGCTGTAATTGATTGACTTCCCACGCTTTTCGGTCGTTGATATTGGCTAATACTCTGTTTTTAATAGATTGATTACTCACGCCCCCCATTCGCATTGCTAATATGTATTCATTGAGATACACAAATGGCACTTTGTATTTATACATATTTCTTAATAGCCATTCATAGTCGGCAGCAGTGCCAAGGTCAGTACGATAAAGTCCATTTTTTTCATACACTTTTTTAGTTACAAAACAAGTTGGATGTGGTGGCATCCATCCATATAAAAATGAGTTTAGGGTATAATTTCCTGCTTTCCACTTTCTTGAAATTTTTTTAGTATTTTGTCTATCTACATAGTACATATCTGCATAAACGCCTTGATAATCTTGTGAGAACAAATTAACTATTTTTTCAACAACATTGTTGTTTAAATAAAAATCATCGGCGTGCAATATCCCAATAATATCTCCTGTTGCTTTTTGAATACCTTTGTTTATAGCATCGTACAAACCATTGTCTTTTTCAGAAATGATCACTCTATTTTTAAATGGATATTTTTGAACAATATCTAATGTTTGATCTTTTGAACAATTGTCAATAATAATATGTTCAATGTTTGGATACGTTTGTGAATACAAAGAAAATAAAGCATCTTCAATGGTAGAAGCATTATTAAATGTGGCAGTTATGATGCTTACTAATTTCATTTTTCAAAACACTTTGCAAATTCGTATAAGTTAGAAAAAGTAAAATCATAAGGAATAAATGATTCGGGCTGTGATGCTAAATACACTGAATACATCCCTACATTATGGGCAAATTGCACATCTGATAAACTATCACCTACCATTATTGATTTTGCAAATTGTATATCGGGAAAATCTTTTTTGGCTTCCAGAGCCATTCCTATATTGGGTTTGCGTTTTAGTGAATGATTAGTTGCTAATTCGGGAGCATAATATATTTTATCCAAAACAATCCCTTCATTGGCTAAAACTTGTTGCATAAATTGATGAACTTTATGCAGGTCATCATCAGTCATCAAGCCCTTACCAATGCCTTGTTGATTGGTTACAATAATTATTTTTCCAAAAATTTTTCGCAATATCTTTAAGGCATCTATAACATTTTCAAGCCATTCAAATTCTTCAATTGATTTTACATAATCGTTGTGAAGTTTTTTATTAATAACACCATCTCTATCTAAAAACAATGTCCATTCATTATTAATTTCTAAAAAATGAAGTTGTGCAAATTCTTTTTGAGCCCTTGTGTAATCATTAGGAACGCCAATATCAATGAAGTATCCATTTACTTTATAGGTATTTATTGGATACTCACGATAAATTTTTTCTAAAAAATCTTTTTCAAAAGAAAAAATCTTTTGTGAAGGAATATGCGATAAGTAAAAATTTTTATTCAACACATAAACACCTGCATTTATCCATCCATCTCTCAACTCACTTGATTTTTCAATAAAACCAGAAACATAGTTTTTATCTACATTGACAAAACCATATCTATCAGAATTTTTAGCATAATTCAAAGCAACTGTCAATTTTTGATTTTGATGAGAGGCCAAAAGTTTATTTAGTTCAAAATTTAAAAAGGTATCACCATTTAATATCAATACATTTTCTGATGGAATTTGTTGTAATGCAAACGCAATGGCACCGCCTGTTCCCAAAGGTTCTTCTTCTTTGATGTAATGCAATTGGATAGAATGAAAATGATGATGAAAGTAATCTTCAATTTTTTCTGCTTTGTATCCAACGGATAAATAAACATCTCTAACACCTTGATTTTGCAAGTGTTTCAAAAGATAATACAAGAATGGTTTATTGGCTACGGGAGCAAGGGGTTTGGGTAAATCAGGAATCAAATGACGCAACCGTGTGCCGAGCCCCCCTGCTAATATCAATGCGGGAATTGACATCTATATAATGATTAGTGATTAATGGTTAGTTGCATTTGGCTTCAGCCAACTGAAGAGTTTTTGAGAACTATTCAAAAAATTTTTATTGAATTACTTTTCATTTTTTGGGAAAAGGATTTGTTCTACTAATTGACAAACGGTATGTCCTATCATCATATGGGCTTCTTGAATACGAGGCGTGTCTTTGCTGGGTACATTGATAAGTAAATCAACATAGTCCTTCATTTTGCCGCCTGTTTCACCAGTAAATCCTACTGTATAAGCCCCTTTATTTTTGGCTTCAATCAAAGCGTTAATAACGTTTTTAGAATTTCCACTGGTAGATAAGCCAATTAAAATATCTTGCGGTTGAATCATTGCTTTGACCAAGCGAGCAAATATCTCATCATAACTGTAATCATTAGCCACCGCAGTAATATAACTGGTATTGACGTGTAATGCTTCTGAATACAAGGGCTGACGATCATAATAAAAACGGCCACTCAATTCTGCGGCTAAATGTTGTGCATCTGCGGCACTACCACCATTTCCGCACCATAAGACCTTCCCATTATTTTGATAACATTGAATAATTTTGTTAGTCAATAACTCAATTTTTTCAAGCAATACATTGTCTTGGATAATTTTTTGCTTTGTAGATACAGATTCTTCAAATGCTTTTAATAGGGTTGTTTTCATTTTTCAATAGTTTTATATCTTTGTATGATTTGACGAACTAATGGATGCCTTACAATGTCGGACTCATCAAGGTAAAGAATTTTTATACCTTCAATATCTTTGAGTAATTGGATAGATTGAAGTAATCCTGATGGTTGTTTATTAGGTAAATCAATTTGTGTAACATCGCCTGTAATGACAAATTTGGCGTTGTTTCCCATACGAGTGAGAAACATTTTCATTTGGCTTTGTGTAGTATTTTGGGCTTCATCCAATATAACAAAAGCATTGTCCAATGTTCTTCCACGCATAAAAGCAAGTGGGGCTATTTGAATGGTTCTATTTTCTATGTATAGTTGTAATTTGTCAGCGGGAATCATATCGGCCAGAGCATCATAAATAGGTTGCATATAAGGGTCTAACTTTTCTTTCAAATCACCAGGTAAAAAACCAAGATTTTCTCCGGCTTCAACGGCAGGGCGAGTCAGAATGATTCGTTTAACTTGTTTATTTTTCAATGATCTGACGGCTAATGCAACGGCTGTATAGGTTTTACCAGAACCAGCAGGTCCTATGGCAAAAACAATGTCGTATTTTTCTACTGCAGAAACTAATTTTTGTTGATTGGCGGTTTTGGCTTTAATAACAGTGCCATTAGTGCCATAAAGGATAATGTTAGGTTGAACAAACTCTGAAAGTCCAATAGATTCAAGTTCTTTTTTTTCAGTGGAATTACTCATTAGTCCTTCAATAACAGAAATAGTCAAGACGCCAAAGTCGTCGTAATGACGCAACAATTGTTTCCATTTTTTTTCAAAACGAAAAATTTCTTCTTTTTGACCAATGAGTTTGATTTCATTTCCCCGAGCAATGATTTTTAATTGGGGAAAATACTTGCGAACGATATTTAGTTTTTCATCATTAATCCCATAAATTTCAACGGGATTATGGCTATCAATAATAATTACTTTCTCTATCAATTTTTTCTTTTTTTTCTGCAAATATGCTAAAAAACTTACATTCAAAATACAGGATTTAATAAAGAAAGTTTGGGTATAATTTTTTGTTAATAAACGAATAATAAATTCAGAATAAATTGATTATCTTTGCAAAAAAATAACTTATTATGGAACTTACATTGTTGCTTAAAACATCTGAACTTAATAGTGAATTATTAGATATGATTAAAAAGTTATACAAAAAGAAAAAAGTTTGTATTACTATTAAAGATGCGAATGAATTAGATGAGACGGAATATTTGTTGGCATCGGAGGCAAATCGTGAATATCTTTTGAACGCCATTAAAAGTGATGAGGGATATGAGTTTTCCAATGAAGAATTTGATAAAATTCTTAAAGGTCAGAAGCCCGATTTATCAAAAATTAAGAAGGTTAAAATTAAAAAATGAGGAGAATTATTTTTATTCCCGAATGTCTTAATCAATATTTAGAGTGGGAGAAAGTTGATAAGAAAATTTTTCAAAGAATAAATTTATTATTAGATGATATTCGCAAGCATCCTTACAATGGTATTGGGAAACCAGAACCACTTAAATATGAGTTAAAAGGTTTTTGGTCAAGGAGAATAGATAAAAAGCATCGTCTTGTATACAAGGTTACAGTTGATGCAATTATTGTGTATTCTTGTAAATATCATTATTGATTTAATTTTGTGTATGCTTCATAAAGAGTTTGTATATTCACTCTATAAATAAGCAATACCATTTTTGCAGTCATTAACCACTAACCATTAATAATTACTTATTTTTGCACAAAAAAGATTTTGTTTACACCTATTAAGTCATTTTTGTTTTTGTTTTCTTGTCTTTTGATTTTAGCCCTTGTATCTTATTTTTGGGGAGATACATCTTTTAGTATTACATCTAATTATTCAATTCGTTTTTTTAATATCAAACAATTTATAGAATCTGAAAAAAATATCGTTCAAAAAGAAGATTCTGTTAAAGCCATTATTCAGCAAGCGTCTTTCATTGAATCACAATCTAATGCAGATACATCAGTATTAAAAATAGACACATTGAAAATTAAAAATTTTTTGAAGCCCTTGCAAGTAGATAAAAGTTTTATTTCAAAAATTGAATATCCTAACAATGATAGGAGTGTTTTAAAAAATTTTTTTGATGCTTTAACGAATGCAGTAAATAAGAGTATACACATTTTGTATTATGGTGATTCACAAATAGAAGAAGATAGATTTTCAGGATTTTTTAGAGAAAAATGGCAAATGCATTTTGGTGGAAATGGAGTAGGGTATTTACCTTTTATGCCTGTGGCTCAATGGATTACACCAAAAATTATTTATTCTGATAATTGGCAAAAATATGCTTGCTTTGCTACATTTGGAAATACTTCAGAAATATATGGACCTGCGGGACAAAGTTTCTTTTTTGATTCCAATAGTGGAAAAGCAAAAATTGTTATTAAATGTAATTCCAATGCTGTGCCTATAAATTGTTTATTCAACAGATTAAAGATATTTTATGGCTATGCAAGTGAACCTATTATCTTTCATTATTTAAATGGAAATGAAAAATTAGTATCGGATACATTAAGTATTAAAAGTCCTTTGGCAGTAAAGGAATTTCCTGTGAGTTCTACAGAAGAAATAACCCTGGATTTTGAAGGATTTGAAAGTCCTTATTTTTATGGATTATCATTAGAAAGTTATGGAAATGGTGTGTATGTTGACAATATCGCATTGCGGGGTTCTTCGGGAACTTTCTTTCATTGGATTAAACCCGAGATATTAAGGGAGTTTTTTAAGATACAAAATGTGCAATTGATTATTTTGCAATTTGGTGGCAATGCTCTTCCAATGATTGATAGTGAAGAAAAAGCCCAACAATATGTTCGTTTTATGGATGCTCAAATTAAAGTGCTGAAGAAGATACAACCGAATATCTCCATTTTATTTGTTGGTCCATCGGATATGAGTGTAAATATTAATGGCGTAATGCAAACACATCCCTTTTTAGAAAGTGTAAATAATGGCTTAAAACAAGTGGCGATGAATAATCGTTGTGCGTATTTTGATATGTATTCTGCTATGGGTGGTAGAAATTCTATGGTAATATGGGTAGAAGAAAATATGGCGGCAAAGGACTACATTCATTTTACGCCTTCTTCTGCCCGAAAAATGGCAGCACTGATTTATTATTCTTTGATGAAAGATTACATAGATTACATTGAAAATTCTGCACAACCTTGAATTTCATTTTATGATTGTATTAAACACACATCGCTTTTTACTTATATTATTTGTGCTTAATTGTCTATCAATATTATCACAAGAAATCAATTATCCTTCATTTATTCAATTAGAAAAGAATAAAATTTTATTTGATAAGGATAGTTCAGATTTTTATAGATTTATCAAAAAACTTCAAGATTTAAAAAGCAATAAACGAAAACATATTTCTATTGTTCATTTTGGCGGTTCGCACGTTCAAGGTGGATTTTGGAGTGAAGCAATAATGACTGAACTTCAAAATTATTTTCAAACAAAAGGGGGGGGCTATTTCGTGTTTCCTTTTAAACAAGTTAAAACAAATACGCCGTATTACTTTAAAACGTATAGCAATGGTAAATGGAAAGTGAATAAATGCACAAAAATTACAGATACCTTAATTTATCTTGGAATGTGTGGAATATCTGCCATCACAGATTCATCTTGTTATTTGAGTATAAAAAATGAATGGCAAGCATTGGATGGTTTTACACGGATAAAATTTTTTTATAGGAAAAATTTGGCTTACAGAGTAATCCCAAAATTTTCAACTATATCAATTCTTCAAAAAGATAATTATACAGAATATGTATTGGCACAAAAATCGGATTCTGTAAGTTTTGATATTCAAAAGTTAGATAGTTTTCCATCGGAGTTTATTGTAGATGGTGTTAGTTGCGAAAATGATAGTGCAGGTATTTATTATGCAGGATTTGGCGTGAATGGTGCAGCGTCAGAATCGTTTTTGAAATGTGCTTTGTTGTTACATCAATTAAAGGATATTCCTGTAGATTTATTTATATTATCATTTGGAGTAAATGATGTGCGAAAAAAATCTTTTTCAAAAGAAGAATACATTCAGCATTACGATTCGCTGATTTTCAAACTTAAAAAAGCCCATCCCGAAAGCAGTATATTATTGACCACAATTTCAGATAATTTTATTAAAAAGAGAAATTCTAATTCTCGCACGCCACTTGGCAATGAAGCGATATTTGAAATTCAAAAAAAACACCAACTTTCTGTTTGGGATTTGAATGCGGTAATGGGCGGACAAAAATCTATGCTAAAATGGTATAAAGCAGGATTGTCAGCAAAGGATAAAATTCATTTTAATAAAAAAGGATATTTTCTTTTAGGTAAATTGTTGTCAAATGCAATACTTTTTAAATTGAAATGATGAAAGATATTTTGAACATATTATTTTATTCACAAAATGAACCATTACTTTTTACTCATTTATTTTTTTGGATTTTTCTTTTAGTAGTGTTATTGTTCTATTCTTTTTTATACAATTTACAAGGTAAGAAGTATCAATGGAAAATTTTATTTTTGTTGTTGGTTAGTTTTTATTTTTATTACAAAACCAGTGGCGTCTTTATAATTTTGCTTTGGTATGTGATTATTGCAGATTATTTTATTGGAAAAAAAATTAATCAATCATCTAATTCAAAAATTAAAAAATGGTGGTTGGCATTGAGTATTTGCAATAGTTTGATGTTATTAGGATATTTCAAATATTCGCAGTTTATTGTAGAAAGTGTAAATCAATTGTTTCATACTTCTTATTCGTATGTCAATTATTTTTCAATTTTTTCAAATACTTTTTTTAATACTCATTTTGATATAGATAAATTAATTTTTCCTGTTGGTATTTCGTTCTTTTTATTTCAAACAATGTCTTATGTAATAGACATTTATCAGCAAAAGACACAGCCCGTTCGTTCAATTATTGATTATGGTTTTTATGTATGTTTTTTCCCACACTTGGTAGCAGGTCCTATTGTAAAAGCACACGATTTTATTTATCAAATTTATTTGCCGTATCAATTAACTATAGAAGAGTTCAAACAAGCGTGGTGGTTAATAATGAAGGGGTTATCCAAAAAAATTATTGCAGATTTTTTGGCTATTCAAATGATTGATAAAATTTTTGACAATCCTAATTATTTTACAGCGTATGAAAATTTTTTAGCCATAATTGGTTATTCTTATCAAGTATATGCAGATTTTTCGGGATATACGGATATTGCGATTGGGGTGGCATTATTGTTTGGGTATAGATTAAAAAGAAATTTTAATTATCCTTACAAAGCCCAGAGCCCATCAGAGTTTTGGCAAAGGTGGCACATATCTTTATCATCGTGGTTAAAAGAATACTTGTATATTCCTTTGGGGGGTAATCGTGGTGCGACTTGGGCATCCTATTTTGTATTGTGCATCATACTTGTTTTTATGCTTTTGTTATTTGGGAATTGGTGGATTTTGGGAATTTTTGCTTTAGTTTTTTTAGCGATGATAGGTTTGTCAAGATGGAGTGAAAAATTTAGGAGATGGTTTGAACGAGATGTGAATATAATGGTAACAATGCTATTGGGTGGCTTATGGCACGGCAGTAGTTGGTTGTTTGTAATATGGGGTGGATTGAATGGATTAGCAGTGGTTTTGCATAAGCAATGGGAAAATATCTCTCCTTTTAAGAACACGAATAATAGAGTAGTCAAATTTATCTTGATGCTTTTAACCTTGTTGTTTATTTCATTTACACGGATATTTTTTAGATGCCCAACATTAGAAAATGCGATGAAAATGATTGATAAATTGTTTTCACAATGGAAAGCAGATTATCTTTGGTCTATTTCTTGGCATTACAAAGAAACCTTGATATTACTTGTTCTTATGTATTTCATTCATTGGATGCCTGAATTGTGGCGAGAAAAACTTTATCAAAGTATTTACAAAATTCCAGTTTATTTACTTGTGCCGCTGACTTGTTTAATAGTGATAGTATTGTATCAATTGATGAGTGCAGAAAGTAAGCCATTTATTTATTTTCAGTTTTGAGAATAAATTTAAAGATAAAATCAGTTTTGTTCTTAAATGTAAATTTTTCAAGTTACTATTCAATACTTCAAAAGTAATCACAAAGGCATAAAGAGAAATTCACACAAAGCACACGAGTAGTTGAAAGTTAAAAGTTTAAAGTTGAAAGTAGAAAGTGTAAAGTAAAAAGTTTTAGGTCACTATAACTCTAAATCTCTGAATTGAAAAAATATTCTTATTACTTTCAACCTTCCACTTTTTACTAATGTGTTCTTTGTGGTATAAAACACAACCTAGGTAGTTGTGCAATTTTTTTTGTGTCATATTGCAAGATAACAGTGTGAATTTTAATTCTGTCATTTGCTTAATTGCTTATATTTGCGTGCCATAGGGTAATAATTTACAGGACCAAACAGGAGACAAAGGTAAGGGTAGTTTTTTTATCTCCTGTTACCTTTGTTTGAAATATGAAAGTTTATTTTTATTAAAAAAATTGCACTTTTTGGTTGAAAGTTCAAAATAACATTGAAAAATCCAAAATTAAGACAAATAAAAAATGAACATAAGAATCAATAAGATACTAACCATCAAAAAATCCTTAATAAAATCTTTAATAAAAAGTAGGTTTAACAAAGAAAAACTCCATTTATTTTTCTCTTACCTAACAATAATATGGACTGGAGTAGTATTTTATATTATACCATCTGATAAATTTGCATTTAGTTGTAAATGTAATATGATGCTTTATGAATTTATTATGATTGGTCTAATAGCATTTTTTTCTATTATACCACTATACTTTGAATTTGATGTAAGAGGTAAAGAAGCATTTAGGGCTTATATACCTGGTGGTAAGGCTGGAGGCACATCTTTATTTTTTATAACCTTTTTCCTTTATTCAACATCACTTTTGTATAATTTTTTGAAAAGTCATTGTATTCTATTTTGGCTAAAAAATAATATGTATTTATTTTTTATTTATGTTATAGGAATAGTCATATACCTATCAACAGTATATTTGTTTGTTGTTTTTTTAATAAAATTATTAAACCGTATTTTTAAGAAAAACAAAGAAATAGAATAAATTTTTATCAATAATAGAAAAACAAATAAAAATCACCATTGCCTAAAATGTTTTTTGAAATTATATGAAAAATATCAATAATAGCAATGAAAATCGGTGATAAAAAGAAAAGGAGAAAGTACCTTTTCAGACCATCAAAATTTAAAATTTAATTCATTGATAATCAATATTCATTGATAATCAATATTGTGATTTTTTATTAACAGTTATTTTGGACAATAGTGGTTTAAATTGGCAATTTTTTGATGTTATTCTTTGATTATTTTTCGTGCTATTTTTTGTCCATTCAATTCTAACTGAAGGAAATAAATACCTGCTGGTAATGCAGAGATATTGACATCTATATCGTGTTCGCCTACTTGATAGGTTTGTTTGTTTGACTTTAAAATGGTTTTCCCTAAAATATCTGTTACTTGATAATTTAATTCTGCAGGATCACTGAGTGTAAATTTGATAGTAAAGTTAGAATTTGTGGGATTAGGAGAAACGGATAAACCAATGCTTTGTGTAAGTTCATTGACTCCAACAGTAGTACTAAAGTTGATATCATCTAAGAAGAAATTATTTCCAAATCCATTGGTAGCATCTTCTTGGAATACAAATCTAATTTTTACATTTGGTTTGGTTTTAAAGGATGTGAATGCAGGATTAGAAGTAAGTGTGTAGGTCTTAAATTGGCTTGGAGTAGGATAAAATGGAGTAGAGGTAGTACCACCAGAACCGCTTGCCATAGTAGAAGCAGAAGGTTGGTATACATTTGTCCAAGTACCTCCACAATCTGCACTGGCTTGTACAATAAGTTTGTCATTGTGAGAAGAAGTTTTCCGAGCGTACGCATATTTGAAAGTAAAGATTGCCCCTGAATTATTTTGAAAATCATAAGAAGGGGTTTCTAAAGTTTCTTCGGCACCTGGTGGTTCAAGAGAACCATCAATAAACATAGCATTAGAACCTGTTGCACCCCCACCTGTGTAAACTTGATAAGTAGTTCCACCACTGCCATTTATAACACTCCAATTGGCGGGTAAACTGGTACTTCCTTCAAAACTTTCTAAATAACTTGCAGTGATATTAGGTGTTCCATTGACTACGTTAACATTAAAAGTATAAGTAGTACATCCTGCAAAATTACATGTTGTCAAGGATACAGTTTGAACACCTGCATTAGAAAAAACAATAGTTGTAACAGATGCAGAAGGGTTTGCAATCGTTGCTCCACCCGTGGCAGCCCACGTTCTACTTGCTACAGGACCATTGAATGATCTATCGGTTACGGTTAAAGAACTTCCTGTACAGGTTGTAAATGTGGCGGGGTAGCCATAAGCAATGGGTTTGCAAGTAGATGTATCATTTACACCCGTTGCAATCAAATTAGCAGACGTAGATAAATTATTTCTACCAGATACTGAGGATGCTAAGGCAGAACGCATGGCATTGGTTTGTCCTACGGTAAACATTTTGGGGCATGAACTATAGTCCATAATGTTTTCAACATTTTCGGGAGAAGCACATCCTGAACCTGTAGCACTACTTGGACAGGTGCTAAAAAAACCTTTTGTAGGAGGTGTGTCGGCAATGCCGTCATCGCCACAAGATACCCCTGGATTATTAGTATTTCCGAAGGTATGGCTTAAGTTAAGCCAGTGGCCTATTTCATGAGATAAAGATCGGGCTTGTGTTCCCGTTAAGAATTGATAATTATAAACAATAGCGTCTCTTGATGAACCTGTAGACCAAGTACCAGGTTTGTAAGTATAACCGACAACTATTCCGCCGCTTGTACTACAATTAGGAGCAGATTGACAAATTTCTTTGACAATATAGATGTTTAAGTATTTTGTAGGATTCCAAGTATAAGGGTATGGAAAATTCAATTGTACCCAATTGGTATTTGTATTGTAATAATGCACTATTCCGCTTGTACAATTGCCGCTTGGGTCTTTGTGAGCAAGCATAAAAACAATGTCACTATTGATATAAAGTGATTTAAACGCAGAATAAATAGTTCCAGTGTCAGATCCCATACGAGCATAATCACTGTTAACTTGTGCAAGAGCGTTGATTAATACGGCGTCAGAGATATTTTCAGGTCCATTCGTATGTAATACGTGGAATACAACAGGAATAGTATATTGAAAAGCCGCCGTTTTTCCTTGATGAAGTTTCAAAGATTCTTCATAATTTTTGTATGCTTCTTCTAATTCTTTTTGAGCGACATTGTAGCGGGCTTTGGCTTCAGGATCTTGTTGAAAAGCCATTTCCATGGCTTCATAAGTAGCACATGGAATGATTTGCTTTGTTTCTTGGGCATTGGATAAGTAAAATCCAAATGTGGATAATAAAACAATACTTATTTTTTTCATAGTTTTAATTTTACGATACAAAGTTACAAATATTTTTTCAAAAAATAAAAAGTTTTATTGTTATTTTTTACAAAAGGTTGTTTCTTTAAATGAATGGATTTAAATTTTTCTGGAATTTTGACATCGTTTTTATTGAATTTAAGATATTAAATGTTTGATAAAAATAAATGTTTAGTTAAGTAAGTAATTTCATAAGTTTGTGCCATTAAAAAAATAGAATGGATAACGATCAACCTTCCTCTTTTTTGAAACGATTACTATTGCCCGTTTTGTTTGTAGTATTAATATTATGGGCTTTGTTTTTTGGCTTTCAAGCAGGAATTTTATATTCTCATAAATCTGATAATTTTTCTAATAATAATACTGAAGAAAATGACAAATTATCTTTAATACTTAATTACATTGAAAACAATTATGTTGATTCTGTAAATATTGATGAGTTACAAAACGATGCTATTGCAGATCTTTTGCATCATTTAGACCCACATTCAGAATTTATACCGCCTCATGACTTTACTTCTATTCAAGAACAAATGACGGGAAATTTTGAAGGCATTGGTATTGAATTTAATATCATAAATGATACGATAAGAGTTATTCAAACAATAAGTAATGGACCTTCTGAAAAAGCAGGTTTAATGGCAGGAGATAAAATTATTTCTGTAAATGATTCTAATGTAGCAGGCGTTAAAATTACAAATGAACAAGTATTTAAAAAACTTCGTGGGAAAAAAGGCACAAAAGTTAAATTGGGCATTTTGCGACCTTCGGTAAAAAATGTATTGTATTTTACTATTCAAAGAGATGAGATTCCATTATACAGTGTAGATGTTTATTATTTACTTAAAAACGATATTGGTTATATTCGCATTGATAGATTTGCTCAAAATACAGTCAAAGAATTTGAAAATGCTTTGCAATCTTTATTAAAGCAAGGAATGAAAAAATTAGTTTTGGATTTACGTGATAATCCTGGGGGATTGTTAGATGCGGCCGTAAGCATTGCGGATCACTTTTTAGAAGATGGAACTTTAATTGTTTATACTCAAGGCAGAAAATACCCCAAAAAAGAATTCAAAGCCACTTCAAAGGGACTGTTTGAAACACAGCCACTTGTTGTGATCATAGATGAAGGAAGTGCCAGTGCCAGTGAAATTGTAGCAGGGGCTATTCAAGATAATGACCGAGCCGTCATTGTTGGACGAAGAAGTTTTGGTAAAGGTTTAGTACAAGAAGAATTAAACTTGCCTGATGCTTCTGCTATTCGTTTGACCATTGCTCGTTATTATACGCCCACTGGTAGATGTATTCAAAAACCTTATAAGAAGAAGAATTTAGCAGATTATTATATGGAAGAATACGATCGGTACTTTAATGGAGAGGTTGTAAAAATTGATAGTTCTAAGATTGATACCACTCAAAAATTTATTACACCAAAAGGAAAAATCGTGTATGGAGGTGGTGGTATTCTTCCTGATATTTTTATTCCTGAAGATACCAGTATTCATAACTTTAAAATCAATAAATTATTAGTGAATGGATGTATTCAGCAGTATGCATTTCACTTTGTAGATGCAAATAGAAAAAGTTTGATACAAATGTATCCTAATGATCAACAGTTTATCAATAAATATTCTATTGATGATAAAATGATTAAGAAGATGTTATATCAATGCCAACAAACGGAAAAAAAATCTCAAAGTTTTAATGATCAAGAATGGGCAAAATTGAAAACATTATTAAAAGCCCATATAGGACGATTGCTTTATGGCAATGCAGGTTATTATCCTGTCATTAACAAAACTGACAAAACCATTCAAAAAGCCATAGAGGTATTAGAGAAAGAGAAGAATTAGGGATTGATAAAAATACGAATCACAGTCAGAAAAGATAATTTTGGGTTTTTATCTTTGATGGCTATTTGAAAAATAAAAAATTAGCATAACAAATAAAACTTCCATTTATGACAAAAAAAATCACATCTGCACTTATTTCTGTTTTCAACAAAAATGGCATAGAACCTATTGTTCAAACATTACATCAATTAGGTATACAAATTATTTCAACAGGTGGAACTTATGATTTTATTCAAAAAATGGGCATTCCTGTAACATCTGTAGATAGTATTACTTCCTTTCCCGAGATATTAGGAGGCAGAGTAAAAACCTTACATCCCGCTGTATTTGGAGGTATTTTAGCCCGAAGAAATAATGAAAATGATTTGTTACAAATAGAAGAACACAAAATACCTTTGATTGATTGTGTAATTGTAGATTTATATCCATTTGAAGATACTGTAAAATCTACTAATGAGGAGTCAAAAATCATTGAAAAAATCGATATTGGAGGCATTGCTTTAATAAGGGCTGCTGCCAAGAATTTCAAAGACACTATCATTGTTCCCGATAGACGCTATTACGATGAGTTTTTGGAATTACTCAACAACAAACAAGGCATTACTGACGAAGCAGATAGGAAAAAATTTGCCACTTACGCCTTTGCAGTATCATCACATTATGACACAATGATTTTTAAGTACTTTAATGAATCTTTTCATTTACCTTATTTCAAAGAAAGTTTTATAGAACATCAATCGTTGAGATATGGAGAAAATCCACATCAAAAAGCGTGGTGGTATGGAGATTTTGAAAGTCATTTTGAAAAACTCAATGGCAAAGAAATTTCTTACAATAATTTATTAGACATAGATGCTGCCGTTCAATTGATTTCTGATTTTGACGAACCAACATTTGCTATTATCAAACATAATAATGCGTGTGGAGTAGCTAGTCGTTCTACCATCTATGATGCTTATGTAACGGCTCTTTCATCAGATCCTATATCTGCATTTGGTGGAATTTTGGTAGCCAATAGAAAAATTGATCTTACTACAGCCCAAGAAATACATAAACTTTTTTTTGAAGTGATTATTGCTCCTGCTTATGATGAAGAGGCATTGAGTATTCTCAAAACAAAACCAAATAGAATAATATTAGTGAATAAGATTCAACAACTTCCAAAATATACATTTAAGAATATACTGAATGGTATTGTAAAACAAGAAAGAGACGCCAAGGTGGAAACAAAAGAGGACTTAAAAGTAGTTACAGATAAATCTCCATCTACGCAAGAAACTGAGGATTTACTTTTTGCTAATAAAATTGTTAAGCACACTAAAAGCAATGCCATTGTTATCGCCAAAAACAAACAACTTTTAGGAAGTGGAACAGGACAAACTTCTCGTGTAGATGCTGTAAGGCATGCTATTGAAAAAGCCCATCACTTTAAGTATGATACAAAAGGTGCAGTATTAGCCAGTGATGCATTTTTTCCATTCCCGGATAGTATAGAATTAGCACATTCTGCGGGCATTAGTGCCGTTATTCAACCGGGTGGGTCTGTAAAAGACAAAGAGGTTATTGATGCTTGTAACCAATACAGCATTAGTATGGTGTTTACTTCATTTAGACATTTTAAGCATTGATAAATAATTTCTATTTCAGATAAATACTGAACACAAAGTTTAAAGTTGAAAGTTAAAAGTTAAAAGTTAAAAGTAGAAGGTGTAAAGTGTGATGTGTCCCGTAGAGACAAAATGTAATCTATTCAAAAATACTTTGTGAATTTTGTGCAAATTCTTTGTATTCTTTATTCTTTGTGGTAAATATCACCTGATTAGTTTTGATAACATTATTGTTTAAAGTATTTTTCGATATTATTATGAAAAATAGCAGTAAGATCAATGAAACGCAAAGATAAAAAAGAGGGGGTACCTTTTCAAAACCTATTAAAATTGTTACTGTTTAGATTATATTTTATCACCAAGAACTATTTAGTAAAAAATGTAAAGTTACAAGTTCGGAAGTAAAAGGAAATATCTTTCAATTTAATGATATAGCGTTTTAATACTTTTCACTTTGAACTTTTAACTAATTATTTTCTTTGTGGTTAAGTTTGAAGTGCTGGTTAGTAACAATCTGTCTCATTTAAAAATACCTATTTATAGGTATTGTTTAGAATGGGTCTAAATAAGTATTTTTGCCTCAAAAAATTGAAAACTATGATTAAGAAAATTTTAGCAGCCGGTCTTTTTCTATCATCCCTTTATTCAAAAGGGCAAATAACAAAAGACACCGTATCAATTGGTGCCGGATATGCCTTACAAAAATGGTACAGTTTGCAGAACGATGAACAAGGTTCTTCCCCAAAAAATAATTGGGATATTGCTTTTGAAACTTCTGGCATGGGTTCAGGAATTTTTATTAATTCGGTAACAGGAACCCAATTGTGGGTCTATCCTAATGGAGATACAACTGCATGGAATACTATGGATACTACCGGAATAAGTTCATGGAAACCTTACTACAATTCAGATACATCGTGGAGTATTGGTGCTTTTAACAAAGGTAAAACAAATAATCCAAATGATTTGGGCTGGGGTATCTATAATACTATCACTCACCAGGTTATAGGTGATTCCATCTATGTTATTAAACTATCTAATAATTCTTACAAAAAAATATGGATTAAAAAATTAGCAAGTGGAACGTATTACTTTCAATACAGCGACTTAAACGGGAATAATCTGCAAAATGTTAGCATATCCAAAACTCCTTATAATACAAAGACGCTTATTTATTATTCTATTCAAACAAACGGTGTTGTTGACAGAGAGCCACCTTCTTCTCAATGGGATTTATTATTTACTCAATATACCGCTTTTGTACCTTCACCTTATAATGTAACGGGTGTATTGATGAACAAAGGTGTTACAGCGGTAAAAGTATATCCTGTTGATACATCTTATATGCAATGGTATAATCACTCATTTAATACAGCGATAAATACTATCGGATATAACTGGAAAAATTATTCAGGAAGCTGGCAAATAGAAGATTCATTGGTATATTTTGTAAAGAGCAAACAGGGTGATATATGGAAAGTAATATTTACCGGTTTTGGCGGAAGTGCTAATGGTAATTACATTTTTATTAAACAAAAAGTAAGTGCTGTTAGTGTTTCTGAATTTTCAAATTCAAACAACACATTAATGTTATACCCCAACCCTGTTGAAGATATAATTCAACTGATTAGTTTTGATACTAACGAATTTAATGAAATAAAAGAACTATCTATATTTAGTCCAGATGGTAAAAAATGGATACTGGAATCAATTGATACCGGTATGTATCCCTTCACTTTGAGAATCAGTACTGATATGCTTACACCCGGCTTGTATTTCCTCTCAGTTACTACAAAAAATCAAAAATCAATCATCAAATTTATTAAAAAATAACTCATTATGAAAACAAAAACATTGAAAAAAATAATATTGGCATCTAGCATTTTATTAAATCTCTTTATAATTTATCAATGCAAATTTTCCAATTCTGAAAACAAGTTTGTCTTACAGGATAGATCACAGACAAAAAGAATCGGTATTGTATTAGCAAATCACGGGTCTCGTTCTGAAACATGGAGGAATGCATTATTAGATTTAGAAAAAAAAGTAAGAGATTCTCTTATGAAAATTCCGAATGTAGTATCGGTTGCCACTGCATTTATGGAGTATACGGAACCGTCTATCGCCACTCAGGTTGCAAAAATGGATAGCATAGGTTGCAGTGATGTTATCATTATTCCTGTTTTTCTTACCGTATCCCCTCATACATTTGAGGATATTCCTACTATTCTTGGACTTAAAGAAGATCCGGAATCTTTAGAGCTATTAAAGATTGAAAACATTAAAAGATATTTTCCCAAATCAACAGTGCATATAACCCCTCTTTTAGATTTTACAGATTTACTTAAAAAAAATATTCTGCGTCGTGTAAAAAATTTATCACAAAAGCCGGAAGAAGAAGGATTGGTATTGATTGGTTACGGCGATCAAAGATATCTGAAAGAATGGGAAAATCTTTTTGACGAAATCGGAAAATTTATTAAAGATAGTTTAAAAATATCTGAATATTCTTACGGATGGTGTGGACATTTGGTTCATTACAACCCGGAAGAAACAACAAAAGCCATTCATAAAGTATTACAAACAAAAGAAAAAGCCATTGTTATACCTGTGCTTGTTGCCCATGACGAAATGTTTCAGATAAAAATAATCGGAGGCGGAATTGAAAAAATTAAGGACTATCAACAAAGAGTAAAATATAAGCCCGATGCCATATTACCGGATTCAAATTTAGAAGGTTGGATTTATGCTATAACAAACAAGTATGTTGAAGAGATAAATAAATCGCCAAGTAACACTAACATTTAGGTTAAAATTTATAAAATCCTATGATTCCGACTAAAAAATCTATTAGAAAAATTATTATTGAATGGCACAGAGATATTGGTTATTTTCTTTCAGGACTAATAATAATATATTGTATTTCCGGTATTGCATTAAATCATATCAATGATTTTAATCCTGATTTTATAATAAGAAGAGATACTGTTAAGATTGAGCCGAATTATATCATGGGACTTAAAGAAGAAAATAAATATACAAAAAAAATTGTTGAAATTATCTCGAACAAAGTTAATGAAGAAAAAATTAAATTATGGGATAGACCTACCTCATCTCAAATTAAAATTTATTATGATAATGCCAGCTTGCACATATACCTTAATTACTCTTATGGGGTCTATGAAAAAGTATCAAAACGGCCTGTAATTTATGAAACAAATTTACTTCATAGAAACTCTGTTCGAGGATGGAAATGGGTTTCGGACATTTTTGGAATACTATTGATTATCTTGACTCTTACTGGACTTTTTATTTTGAAAGGAAAGTATGGATTGAGCGGAAGAGGAAAATGGTTATTATTATCAGGTCTGGTTCCTCCGTTTTTAGCCATTTTGTATTTTATCCTTTTTCAAACAAATTAGTAATGCAAATACAAAGAATTTTATTCATATTATATGTGATATGCCTTCTATTGAATAATAAATTATTTTGTCAAACAATTTTTGTTTATGATAGGGACGATAATAACGCGTTACCTTTT
This sequence comes from Bacteroidia bacterium, assembly GCA_026414605.1. Lineage (GTDB taxonomy): Bacteria > Bacteroidota > Bacteroidia > B-17B0 > Aurantibacillaceae > BPGX01. The sequence goes on along the minus strand of JAOAIP010000026.1, from coordinate 13,708 downwards.
GCACAAATTCAAGTTTGTGATATAAACAAAAAAATTTGTAATGAATATCTTGCTAATGAAAGAGGTGAAATTAAAATTAAAGAAAATTTTACTTTACCGTTTATCATTCGTGCATTCTATTATGGTTATGAAAATTTCACTGATACAATAAAATCAGTATTTGAAGAGTACAGGGTGTATTTAAAAAAATTATCCTATAATCTGGAAGAAGTAATTATCACCGGTGAAATTACAAACACCTCTAAGAGAAATATTCTTCATAGAGTTGAAGTTATATCATCAGATAAAATAGAAAAAATGGGCGCACAAAATGTCAGAGACGTCCTTACTAATAGTAATTTATTCAGAATTCAGCAAGATCCGGTTCTTGGTTCTAATCTTAATTTTATGGGATTATCCGGTCAATCTGTAAAAATATTGATAGATGGCGTTCCTGTTATCGGAAGACTTAATGGAAATATTGATCTATCACAAATCAATACAAACAACGTTGAAAGAATTGAAATTATACAGGGTCCGATGGCAGTGAAATATGGAACTGATGCAACAGGTGGAGTTATAAATATCATTACAAAATCATCCGGGAATAAGTCATTCAGTATAAATTCAAATGTGTATTATGAAAGTAATGGGACATACAATACGAATTTTCAACTCCAAAAAAAATTTAATAAATATGAATTTATTTTATCAGGCGGCAGGAATTACTTTGATGGTTGGAATATCAGTGAAAAGCCATTCTACATTGAAAAAGAAAAAATTGCCGATTCAACAAGATACAAATTGTGGAAACCGAAGGAGCAATATTTCATCACTATGAATAACAATATCTACATAAAAAAATTAAAAGTAACCTTTAATGCTGATTTTTTTGATGAGGAAATAGAAGATAAGGGAAAACCAAGATCACCCTATTTTGAAACGGCAATAGATAATTACTATAAAACACGAAGAGACAATCAAAGATTATTCATTCATGGGGCATTAAATTCAAAGAAAACGCTTGATTTTATACTGGCAAGAAGCAATTACAGAAGATTGAAAAACGCTTATTTTAATGATCTAACAACGCTTAATAAAATACTTACTCCAAATTCATCAGACCACGATACATCAAATTACGAATCTGTAATGAGCAGAGGTTCTTTACAGGTAAAATTTAAAAATTATTCAATAGAATTAGGATATGATGTGTCAAATGAAAAAGCATATAGTTCTATTATTGAAAAAAGAACACAATCCATTCAAGATTATGCTGCATTCATTATTTCAAGAATCCAATACTCAAAAAATGACCTGAAGCCATCTCTAAGATTGGGTTTTAATTCAAAGTATGGAATGTATTTTATTCCGTCTTTTCATTACAAATATATTCTTTCAAATAAATTTAATGACATTTCTTTAACTTCTCTTTACATACTTACGGCATATTCAAAAGGTTTCAGGTCTCCGTCAATTAAAGAATTATACCTTAATTTTATTGATATCAATCACAATATCATTGGTAACAAAAATCTTTCTCCTGAAACATCTGATTATATTGATTTGTCTATAAATTATTCAAAACATAAAAAAAGTAATTTTGAAATGAGTTTAATATTTTTTTCAAATTACGTCAAAAATCTTATACGCTTGGCATCGGATAATGGATTACAATATACTTATATCAATATTGATAAAATACATATCATTGGAAATGGTCTTAATATCAAATGGAATTCAAGTAAAATGCAACTTAACACAAACATAAGTTACACAGGAATAAATTATCTGTATCCCAAATCAGAATTTTACTTTTATCCTGAATACTCGGGATCTTTATCTTATTTATTCCAAAAAACTGCTTTAAATTTGTTTGTTAAATACAATGGAAACACCCCATATTATGTCAAAAACAATGAATCGGATTATAAGATAAAATTCGCCAGTTCTTTTACTCAAATAGATATTACGGTATCACAAAAGTTATTTAATGAAAAAATTAGTTTTATTTCAGGAATAAAAAACATTTTAAATGTTACCAATTTGAATATGGCAATCGGTGGTGTTCACAGTTCGGGAAACAGCGTTCTTATATCCAACGGCAGAACTTACTTTTTCCAATTAAATTTAAAATTATGAAGATAAGAATTTTTATTTTTGTTTTAATATCTTTTATTTATTCCTGCAAGAAAAAGGAATTACCTGTTCCAAAACACTCATCGGGAAATTTACAAAAAGCTGTTATTCCTTTAACTTCTTCTTATAAATATCAGATCTTCTTTTCATTACAGGAAAATAAAATTGTGTATTCACAATTAAAAACCACTTGGGATCTAGCTTTTTCGTGTAAAGATAAAAACATTTTTTTGAATAGTTCAAAGCTTATGTATGCCTATCTGACAAATTCAACTCAATGGAAAAGTGTAACCGACACCATCGGATTTGAAAAAAATAAAACATTTGATTCACCTACTGGAAACACTGACAGCACGTCTATAGGAAAATGGTGGAATCAACCTAGCAATATATATATCATAAGTCGTGGATATGACGAAAATGGAAATTTCCTAGGGTTCTTTAAATTTAAAGTATTAAATTACACATCTTCCTCTTTTGAAATTGCTGTTTCTAATGTAAATGATACTACCTATTTTCAATACACGATTCCATTAGATACAAATTATAATGTAATTGGATTTTCTTACTCTCAAAAAACCGTTTTAAGTATTGAACCACCTAAAAAAACATGGGACCTTCAATTTTCTCAATATACTGAAAAATTAACTCAACCATATCTCGTTGTGGGAACAATTTTGAATCGTTATCAAACTTTTGCATTAAAGTTATCAAATTCCAATTTTGATAATGCAACCTATTCTGATGCTATTAAGTTTAACTTAAGTAATTCTCTTAATACGATTGGATATGATTGGAAAGTATATGATTTCTCTTCATCTTCTTATGTTATTAAACCAAATTTATTTTACATCATTAAAGACCAAAAGGGATATTACTACAAACTTAGATTTATTGATTTTTATAGTAGCGGTGGTGAAAAAGGATATCCTACTTTTGAGTTTCAAAGATTGTAGTTATCCTATTAACATTATACCAAAATAATGTGACAGTATCAGTGTTATATTTTTTTAATGATTATGACTTTTCTTGGTATAAAATTTTTGTAATTACTGTTTAATATCTTCAAATGGGCTATTGTATCTTTTCTCTTCCTATACCACTTTTTCTACTACTTTCTCATAAAGTTACTGCAAAATTCTGTATTTTTGCAGTCAAATACTATAAAGAAATTTTTTCAAATAATTCTTTGTTGATAACTTTCTATGTAGTAATCTGCTAAGTAGTAACAACATACTTAACACCAAAATTTGGATAACTATGAATAGAATTGGATTCATTTTAATCTTAATACATTCTATAAATATCCTTTTTTCGCAGGAAGTCAATGATGTAAAAGTTCAACTCATTCCACAATCTCCAAAAAATTGGGATACTACGTGTTATACTACTTATTCGCACAAACTCAATGTTTACTTTGGTACAAGTAGATTAGATTATCATTTGGACATTAGTTCTACTTTTAAGCATCCATACAAATATTCTACAGGTATAAATTATACCACCTTTATGCCAATGAATTATTCTTTTGGGTTTTCTTATGATAAAATTGGATTGAGTTTTGGATTTTCTAAAAAATACGATTATGACAGTACGCAATCCAAACCAAAGAGCAAGTATATGGCATACAATTTTTCTTTTGGTGGAAATAAGTTTATTATAGAGCCCTATATTGTTCGTTTTACAGGTTTTTATGATTCTAATACTCCCAATAATGATACGCTTTACAAAAAGAATAAACGTTATCACGCAGATCCTTCATTGCAGATATTTTCTGCAAAAGTAAATGGTATTTATTTTTTTAATAATAAACAATTTGCATATAGAACAATGTCAGGGTTTACAAATAGACAATTGAAATCAAAAGGAAGTTGGATGGCAGTGGCTAATTTTTATATTAATAAAATGCGTTCTGATAGTATTATTTATCCAAAATCTGTTGAATTGGCTTATGATACAGTAAAAAAATTAAATAGGTTTAATATTTGGGGAGTAAATTTAGGTGGTGGTTATGGTCATATTTTTGCTATTGGAAAAAAGAAAAGATTTTTTGTGGGATTTACAGCCGCTATTATGCTCGGATATCAAAATAAACAAGTATTTTTCAAAGATAGTATTTCTGTAAAACAAGAAAAAACAGGATATGCCAGTGATATAAGATTTTCTATGGGTTGGACAACAGATAAATTTTTTGCTGTCATTTATGGTTCAGCCGATAGAGTAATGATGGATTATGAAAAAGTAAAATTCACAATGTACTCTGTTCCTATCAATTTCATTATAGGATGGCGTTTTTCTATAAAACCACCAAAGCCATACAGATGGTTTATGAATACGAAAGTTTACAAATGGATGTAGTTGATTTCAGTCCTAAATACATTTCATTTTTCGTAATATCTCCCAACATACAATACCGCCACATACGGCTACGTTCAAGGAATGTTTGGTGCCCATTTGTGGAATTTCAATAATGGCATCACACATTGCCAATATGGACTTATCAATACCTGTTACTTCGTTTCCAAAAATAAGAGCAATTTTTGGGGAATCATTTAAGTCAAAATTTTGTAAGTAAATACTATTATCGGATTGTTCAATGGCTAATACTTTGTAAGCATTGTTTTTTAATTCAATGATGGCTTGTTCGGTTGTTGCAAAGTATTTCCAATCCACAGAAAGTGTAGCACCTAATGCTGTTTTTTCTATTTCTCTATGAGGAGGTTTTCCTGTGATGCCACATAGATAAATACCTTCTAATAAAAAACTATCGGCAGTTCTGAAAAAAGAACCAACATTATTCAAACTTCTTATGTTGTCTAACACAATAATAACAGGATGTTTGGGGGCTTGCTTAAACTCTTCAATGGTTTTGAATGTCATTGATTATTCAAATTAAAATGTTCTTGTATTAAAAGAATGATTTACTATTTTGATATTTTGTAATTTTAAGACAAGTATTTTGATAGAATGTCTTATTCTTTAAACATTTGTTATTATGGGACCTATCACTTTCCACTTATCACTTTATACTTTCAACTTTCAACTTTTAACTTCATCCTTCCACTTCTCTATACATTCCATATTCTTTGATAAGATTGATAAGTTCATCTACTGCCTTTTCTTCGGGGACATTTCTTTTTACAACTGTATGACCTTTGTAGAGTGAGACCTTTCCTGGTCCTGTTCCAACATAACCAAAGTCCGCATCTGCCATTTCACCAGGACCATTTACTATGCATCCCATTATACCAATTTTTAGTCCCTTCAAGTGTGCGGTTTTTTCTTTAATCTTTTTTGTTGTTTCTTGCAAATCAAATAATGTTCTTCCACAAGAAGGACACGCAATGTATTCGGTCTTGCTAATTCTTTCTCTTAATCCTTGAAGGATATTGAACATTAATTGATTTAAAAATTGTGGTGAATAATTTTTATATCCTTTTGGATTATCTATCATTATTCCATTTCCAAAATGATTAGTAAATAAATATCCTATTATCTTTGAACTTTGAATAATAAAATTCTCTTGATCTTCAGTAGAAATGTTCAATTTAAATATTATTGGCTGTGAATATCTTTCATAAAATAATTTTAATTTTTCTGCTAAATATCCAGCACTAAAAAATGTATCTTCAATTTCAATGATAACTACATTGTTTTTGCTTTCAGGTAATTGGACTTCATTTAAATGATTATCTGATAGTTCAATAAAATTTAATTCTTTGTGAAATTCTTTTACAGTAGATAATTGTTCGTATTTTATTAAAGGATAATGTTGAGGCAATGGATTTTTAATCCAAACTTCATAATCTTGTATAATGCCTATGTTTCCTGGTAAATCAAAGGGGATGTTTTTATTTTGGATATACACATAATCGGCTGCAAAATCTGTAATGTTCCATTTATCGGATTGGACATTGTAAATATATCCTGCACTGAATAAATTGGCAGGTGTAATATCATCATTTTTCTTGGCTAATGAATGAATAACTATGGGAACATTTTCATTGCCGATGTTTTTGACAACACTACTTGTTTTGTTCAATTTTGGTAGAGAGGTAATGTGCCATTTTGGGTGATCTGACAAAAGCCAATCGTCAATTTCTGCGAGATATTTCAATCGGTATTCGTTATAAGGGGCTACTAATTTTTGAGCAGCAGGAATTTCGTATTCGGGCGGCTCTGTTAGTGATACTCTAACGGTATCTCCTATACCATCTTCTAATAATGTCCCAATACCAATAGCGGATTTTATTCTTCCATCTTCGCCGTCGCCGGCTTCTGTTACGCCCAAGTGAATAGGATAGACCTTATTGTTTTTAATCATTGTATCTACTAACAAGCGATATGCTTCAATCATCACCAGCGGATTGCTCGCTTTCATTGAAATAACAATGTTGTGAAAATTTTCATCTTCGCAGATTCTTATAAATTCCATTGCACTTTCTACCATTCCTAATGGGGTATCGCCATAACGACTTAAAATTCTATCACTCAAAGATCCATGATTGGTTCCTATTCGCATGGCTGTTCCGTATTCTTTGCATACACGAACTAATGGCAAAAATTTTTCTCTAATTCTTTCCAGTTCGGCATTATACTCTGCATCGGAATATTCTTTAAGTTCAAACTTTTTCTTATCGGCATAATTCCCTGGGTTGATTCGTACTTTTTCTACAATTCTCGCTGCGACTTCTGCCGCATTGGGTGTATAGTGAATATCCGCACACAGAGGAATAGAGTAGCCACGTTTTTTTAATTCATTTTTGATATTCAAAAGATTTTCTGCTTCTTTAATACTTGGAGCAGTTATTCTAATCATTTCACATCCTGCGTTTATCAAGCGAATGCACTCATCAACCACGGCAGAAGTATTCATTGTATCAGCAGTGGTCATACTTTGTACCCTAATAGGATTTTGACCACCCATCTTTAAATCGCCTATGCTTACTTCTAATGTTTTTAAGCGGATGTAAGACATTTTTAATGGTTAATAATTAGTAATTATTTTTATTATTGGAAAAATAATAGATCATCTTTTTTCAAAGAAAAAATATTAAGTCAACGATGATATTTACAAATAGAGATTAGCAATATTGATTATACACTTCTTTTAAGTGTTCTGCAAGCATTTCGGCAGTTCTTCCTTCAATATGATGACGTTCTACAAAATGCACTAACTTACCATCTTTGAATAGAGCAATACTTGGAGAGGATGGTGGATAAGGGAGAAGGTATTTTCTTACTTGTGCAGTGGCTTCTTTATCTACTCCTGCAAATACTGTAAAGAGATGTTGAGGTTTTTTTTCATTCATTAAACTTAAGATAACTCCTGGTCTTGCAGAACCTGCGGCACATCCGCAAACAGAATTGATAACTATAAGTGCAGTTCCGCTTGATTTTACTGCATTATCAGCATCTTCTGGAGTTAATATCTCTTTGAACCCTTTTGAAGTAAGTTCATTTTTCATTGGTTTTACAATGGCTTCTGGATACATAGTTTTAATTTTTTGGCAAATATACCTAATTAGTTTTGATTGATGAAGCCGTGTTTGCAGAATTCGGTATTTAAGAAAGAGTGGGGAGTTGAAAGTTAAAAGTTGAAAGTGAAAAGTTGAAAGTGAAATGTTTCGTGGGGACAAATAAAAATGCATAGGGCAGGGCACAGAATTTCAAAAGATACATTTTTTTGACTGAAATATTTTTATTATTTTTGCAGGAAAAAATAAAATGAAAAGAGGTTTATTATTTTTAATAATTTTGTGCATTCAAATAAGTGTTAATGCTCAATGGGCTTGGGATTTTGGTGGAGGTGTTGGTGCCTCCAATTATTTGGGTGATATTGGTGGTAAAGAAAAAACAAGAAGGGATTTTGTTTATGATATGAAACTTGCTAAAACAAGATTTAATATAGGTGCTTTTGCACGATATAGACTTCTTATTCCTAATTTTTATGCGAAATTAGCATTTGATTACATTCGTATTGAAGGAGATGACAAACTAACTACTAATCCTGCTCGCCGTTATAGAAACTTGAATTTTAGAAACAATTTATTTGCATTATCATTGACAGGCGAATGGGTATTTTATGAAGATCCTGATTTAGGTAATACTTATCGTTATAGAAATAGTTTTCGTTCGTATTTATTTGCAGGTTTGAGTGGCTTTTATCACAATCCTAAAGGATTTTACAAAGGACAATGGATTGCTTTAAGACCTTTACAAACAGAAGGTGTTGTTTATTCACCTATTAATTTTGCTATTCCAATGGGCTTGGGATTTTATTTTACTTTTAATAAAAAACACCGTATTGGCTTTGAAGCAACTTATTGGAAAACATTTACAGATTATCTGGATGATATTAGTAGAAATTATCCTTCTACGCCTCCAAAAGATAATTTAGCCAAAGCAATGTCTTTACGAACTCCTGAATTAGGCACACAAGCGTATGCAGATAATCCTGCTGTTTATTTATCACACAATTGGGGACAAAAAAGAGGGGATCCTACTCACAAAGATGCTTTTTTGACGATGAGTGTATCTTATAGTTATGTTATTCGTGGAAAGAGTTCTTTTTATCGTAGTAAATTTTCTTGGTTTGGAAAGAAATCTAAAAGAAGAGTTCGAAAAATTAGAGCAAAATTCTAATGACTTTCAAGAGTATTGATCATCAACAATATTTTTTCATTTGTATTAAATTACTAAAATTCTGTTTCCTAATCGCTGATTGATTTGTATTTTAGTATTTTCTAATAAGTTAATTTCCTTAAGTAGTTGCTGAACATGTTCTTCATTCTTTTCTTGTTCATATTTTTTTAATAATTCTTGTTTTTCTTGAAGAATCTTTCTTAATTTTTTTTCTTTGAATGATAAAATAAGATAACGAATGGTATCATCAATATCTTCAATAGGTTCAGTTACTTTTATTTTAAATTTTTCATACCAATGAGGACTTATTTTATGTTCATCAGTGTATTTAATGGCTAATTGACTAATTGTTGGATTGGGATGTTTGTAAAAATAATTTTCTTCGGGTACAAAGTTGTTTTTCAAGCAATTTTCAATTTCATCTATTATTAATTGATGATCGGGAATTTCTAATTGTAAGTTATCGTGTTTTAATTCGTATAATACAATGTATTCACAAGTGGTGATTTCCATTGATTGTTCTCGTCCATCTACTTCTGCTTCTATTTCAATGATTACATTGCCATATTTAATAAGATGTTTAATCAATTCTTTTTCTTCATTAAAAGTCAGAGATGTAGAAGAAGTTGTTGCTTCACTACTTGTATCTGGATTGATATTGGGTTCAGTATCGGGGATTGATATATTTTCTTTTTTGGCATAAAGTTGTTGGCGAATTTTTTGTGTAGTTCTCAGCAAGGTGCTTTCTTCAATTTTCCAATCATTGGCTAAGTACTGAATATAAACTCTTCTTTGAATATCATTGGGTATTCGTGCTACTGAGGTGAGTATTTCTTCTATGGCTTTGGCTTTTTCAAGAGGATTTTGAGTTTCTGAATGATAAAGTTCTTTTTTGAATTGGATAAAATCCTTTTGATTTTGATTTAAGTAATGGATGACTTCTTCGGAAGAATGGTTATTGACAAAACTATCAGGATCATCATTTTCAGGAAATAGAACAATTTTTACATTCATTCCTTCTTCTAAAAGCATATCTATGGCACGAATACCTGCCTTAATTCCTGCGGCATCGCCATCGTATAACACAACTACATTGTTGGTAAAACGATGGATTAATTTTACTTGTTCGGTGGTAAGCGAAGTCCCTGATGAAGCCACAACATTCTCAATTCCTGCTTTATGTAAAGAAATAACATCTGCATATCCTTCTACTAAGTAGCAAACATCTTTTTGCATAATGGCTTTTTTAGCCAAATGAATGCCATAAAGAGTTTTGCTTTTGTCATACACTTGTGTTTGTGGCGAATTAATGTATTTAGCAACCGATTTATCGTCCAGCAAAGTTCTACCTCCAAAACCAATAACTTTACCAGAAATATCGGCTATTGGAAAAATTACACGACCAAAAAATTTGTCATATATTTTATGAACATTAATAGGTTTGTTTTCTTCACAATCAGGGCAATTGATTAATCCTGCTTTTAGTAGTATATCAGGAGAATACCCTGATTGAAGAGCAAGATCGGTAAATGATCTTTTATTATTTGGACTAAAACCTAATTGAAATTTTTGAATGAGCGAGAAATCAATTTTTCGTTTATTGTATAAATAATGTAATCCTACTTCTTTTCCTTCGGGTGTATTAAGTAGAATGTTTGTAAAATACTTTTGAGCAAATTGAAGTACTTCTAAAATTTTTTCTCTTTCTGATTTTTCTTTTTTAAGTTCTTCTGTTTCTTCTACTTCTTCTACTATAATGTTGTACTTTTTGGCTAACCATTTTAATGCATCGGGATAACTTAACTTTTCGTGATCCATTAAAAACTTTACAACATTTCCTGAAGCCCCACATCCAAAACATTTGTAAATGCCTTTGGTAGGTGATACGCTAAATGATGGTGTCTTTTCATTGTGAAAGGGACAAAGACCTACATAATTAACGCCTCTTTTTTTTAGTGCAACAAAATCAGAAATTACTTCTTCAATTTTTGCAGTAGAGAGAATTTTGTCTATGGAATATGGTGTAATCATATTTTATTTTGTAAGTAATAAAGTTAGAAGTAGAAATTTTGAAAGTAAAATAATGTAGCGTTTTAATACTTTTCACTTTTCACTAATTATTGTAGTTAAGTTTGAAGTGATGAGTAGTATCTTTAAAATAAAAAAGCCCCGATGCAATTATATCGGGGCTAAATTACAAATAAGGATTAAAATAATTTTAAGCAAGTATGTTTTGTTCTTTAAGAACATTGTTCATTTTTCTAACTGCATCAGCACTTTTGTTGAAAAGTTCTTGTTCTTCATTGTTTAATTTAATATCTACTATTTTTTCCCAGCCATTTTTTCCAATAACAACAGGAACACCAAGACAGATATCTTTTTGACCATATTCACCTTCTAAATAAACACTGCAAGGGAATAATCTTTTTCTATCATGTAAAATACTATCTACTAATGCAGCCACAGCAGCACCTGGGGCATACCAAGCAGAAGTTCCAATCATTGCAGTGAGTGTAGCCCCTCCTACCATTGTATCAGCGGCTACTTTTTTTAAGGTATCAGCATCTAAAAATTGAGAAACGGGAACGCCTCTGTAAGTGGCTAATCTCGTGAGAGGAATCATTGTGGTGTCGCCGTGTCCGCCAATTACCATACCGTCTACATCAGCGGCAGAAGCATTGAGGGCTTGGGCAAGATAAAATTTGAAACGAGCACTATCCAAAATGCCACCCATTCCAATAATTTTATTTTTTGGAAGTTTGCTTTCTTTTACGGCCAAATAGGTCATTGTATCCATTGGATTAGAAACGACTACAAATATAGCATTTGGAGAGTATTTCAATACATTGTCTACAACGTTTTTTACAATGCCCGCATTAGTACCTATGAGTTCTTCTCTTGTCATACCTGGTTTTCTGGGGATACCACTGGTAATAACTACTACATCGCTATTAGCAGTAAGAGAATAATCATTACTACTTCCTACGATTTTAGTATTATAGCCAGTAATGTTAGAGGCCTGATCCATATCCATTGCTTTGCCTTCGGCTAATTTTTCTTTGATGTCTAACAATACCACTTCACTAGCGATAGAACGATAGGCGATAACTTCTGCGCAGGTAGCACCTACATTTCCTGCGCCAATAATAGATACTTTCATAGTTTTAATTTTTTAGGGGGCTAATTTAAGAGAATTAAAAGGAATTAGCCAAATAATTTTATCCGTGTATGACTTTGTGAAATTTTATCACTATTGTCCAAAATAACTGTTAATAAAAAATTAAAATATTGATTATCAATGAATTGAATTTTAAAATTTGATGGTTTGAAAAGGCACTCCCCTTTCTTTTTTTATCTCCGCATTTCATTGCTACTATTGATATTTTTCATATAATTTCAAAAAACATTTTAGGCAATAGTGAATACAAATATGTCAACTTTATCAAAAAAATTTTCCTTCCAAAATTTTACTTTCTACAATCTGATTTTTCACCAAGCCCTAATTTGGTAAATTGTGCAGGAAAACATTTTGTGAGCGTAAACGGTTTAGTGCATCATAACGGTAAGGCGAATGAGGGGAGTGAGTATGTCTTGTGCAATCATTGTGGCGGCAATATTTCCGTTATACAACTATACAACGAAACGAAATTAGAAAAATTATTTGTGCTGTAAGTTCCTATTGCTTTGTAATCGCCATTGAAATATTTTAACTCATAACTCAAAATATTTTTTTAACAACAAAGTAACCATAAGATATTGCCTTTTTAATTGTTTCAATTCTCATAGAGATTCTAAATTAGTTGATCTTTCCTTAAAAGGAATAATAACATATTTTATCAATGACTCTGTGTTTTGAAGATAAGTCACTTTCTATTTCTGTCGAAAAGATTAAAAATACACATATCTTACTCTTTTTATTATTGACCATTCTTACAGTTTTAAATAAAAATAATCCTTCAAATATTAGTTCTTTTTCAATATAATTCCCTACTTTCCATTGGATGGTATCGAAAACGTATAAATTTTCACTTTTATCAAAATTCCCCAAATATGTCCACAAACTATCAGCAAAATAATACTTGTCTTTTATGATAGTATCGCCTATAGAATATTCAAGGATCTTAAACTGATACTTGAAATTTTCTATTTTATTAAATTCAATATATGATACTACATTATTATCTATCATAAATCTTATTATGGGATGATGCTCTTGATCTATAATTACGAAATTATCCATCTCATTATCATACAAAATCAAATAATTTAATTCTCTACATTTCTTTCTCACATTTGAAGTATCATCTCCTATTTTGATCAAAAAATTACCCATTTGATTTAATTCAAAAAAATTGTTTTCTCTTAAAATATAATTGAATGGTATATCATTCTTTTTATTATTACATGAATAAAGTAAAATTATAATACAAATAGAAACTATTCCCAAACAAGTTTTTTCAAACGCTAAACTAAACACCATACAGTACCCTTGATTTAGATTTATTTATATTATTATTAATATTATCTAACCTTATTATCTCTTTTGTCATACATTTTACGATCAATATCTTTATTTTTTGAACTTTCAACCAAAAAGTGCAATTTTTTTAATAAAAATAAACTTTCATATCACTATTGTCCAAGATAATTGTTAATAAAAAATTAAAACATTGACTATCAATAAATTAAATTTTAAAATTTGATGGTCTGAAAAGGCACTTTCTCCTTTTCTTTTCATCTCCGCATTTCATTGCTACTATTGATATTTTTCATATGGCATCAAAAAACATTTTAGGAAATAGTGGTTATAAATGAATATGCGATTTATATTCGTGTTGATTTCCCTGCTTTCCATGACCAGGAAAAATAGTAATCACTCACACTCACCACTTGTGCTTTATACCCAACTGTTGTTGTCCCTATGTTTACAGATGTTTTGCGGTCA
>JAOAIP010000076.1 GCA_026414605.1 Bacteroidia bacterium | reverse complement strand
ATTACAAATATAAAAGTAGATAGTAATGAGTTTTTCTTTTGCATCCATACCGCAAAAAAAGGCCTTTCACCTTTTCTTTTGCAAGTAAAAAAATATTTTTATCCACTATTGTTTGTTAATTTTGAACCCCTGATTCGCATTGTCAATCAGCAGATGCTTTTGTGGTGGGGACATATGGAGCTAGTTGCTCACCAAGTGGACCAAGATGGAATATTTTTAGAGTTCAAGCAAACGGCTACGTCGGCATCGGGACGACGAATCCTCTTTCCAAATTAGATGTTTATGATAATTCTGATGCAGCATTCATTAGAGTGAGAGCAAATTTAGTAAACAATGGTACACAGGGTTATGTGGGTTTAATGATGAACGGATCAGATCAAGGATGGACGATTTATCAAGGAGACCCTGATGGCGGTTTTGGAGTAGGTCCAAGGAATTTTGAAATTTGGGAATACCCTGCTAATCCTGGTACTACGCCTGAATGTTGTAGAAGGCGATTTATTATAGAAAATACTTTTGGTTTATATACAGGTGGCGGACCTACAAATTTAATTTTACAAAATAATGGTAATGTTTGTAGTTATGGTAGCTTTGTTACTTGCTCGGATGTTAGGTTAAAGAAAGATTTTGTAAAATTGGATAATATACTTAATAAGATTCTAAGGATTAATACTTATTACTTTCATTGGAATACTTCTCAATTTCCTGAAAAATTTAATGATACAACCCGGCAAATTGGAATAAAAGCTCAAGAAATAAAAGATCTATTTCCTGAATTAGTTTCGCAAGATAGTGAGGGTTTTTATCAAGTGGCTTATGATAAATTATCAGTTTTAGCTATCCAATCTATTAAAGAACAGCAACAAATTATACAAGAACAACAAAAAATCATTCAACAATTACAAGAAGAAAACGCTCAAACAAAATCTGAAGTAAAAGCCCTTGCAGAAAAAATGAATATCTTAATCAATACCCTATCTGCTGAAAAGAAAGTAGGAAATAAGTGAGGTTTATTAGTTGAAAGTGGAAAGTTAAAAGTGAAAAGTGAAAAGTTAAAAGTGAAAAGAGTTTATGTCACTATAATTTTGAATCAATTGAATTACAAAATTATTCTTTTTACTTTGAAACTTTTTACTTTCCACTTTTTACTAAATGATTCTTTATGGCAAAATATAAGATGAACAGTAAATTAAAGTTATTAAATATTGTATGTGATTTTAAGGACTTTACACTTTCACAGTACTATAAATCTCTTTCATCAAATCAACCACCTTGTCAATTTCTTCTTTGGTATTGTATTTACTGAATGAAAAACGAATGGCATGTCTATCGGCAGGAGCACCAATGGCTTTTAATACGTGAGACCCCACATTACTTCCACTACTACACGCACTTCCTGCACTGGCACAAATACCAGCAATATCCAATTTGTACAAAAACATCATCCCTTGTGGATGATCAGGAAAAGAACAATTTAAAACCGTGTATAATGCTTTTTCATTTGTAGGCCCATTAAATTGCATATCAGGAATGGCTTCACTCAATCGTTCAATAGCATAGTTTTTAAGCCCTTTGATATAATCCATATCTTTTTTTAAATTTTGATAAGCCAATTCTAAGGCTTTGGCTAAACCCACAATGCTTGCTACATTTTCTGTACCGCCTCTCATATTTCGTTCTTGAGCACCACCATTGATAAAAGGTTTTATTTTTACATTTTTGTTGATATAAATGAATCCTACTCCTTTTGGGCCGTGAAATTTATGGGCAGATGCCGCAATAAAATCAACAGGAGTATTCTTTAAATCCAACTCAAAATGCCCCACCGTTTGCACTGTATCAGAATGAAAATAAGCATTGTATTCTTTACAAAGTTCAGCAATTCTTTTGAGGGGGTTTAATGTTCCAATTTCATTATTGGCGTGCATAATGGATACAAGAGTAGGAACTTTCTGATTTTTGAGGATATTTTCTAATTCATCTAAATCAATTTGTCCTAATTTATTGACAGAAAGCCATTTGGCTTTGATCCAATTTCTTTTTTCCATTGCTTGAATAGTATGTTCTACGGCGTGATGTTCAATGGGGGTACTAATAATTTCTTTCACACCTAAATCTAAAACAGATTGCACCAGTGCCATATTATCGGCTTCTGTTCCACCTGAAGTAAAGAAAATTTCAGAAGGATGTGCATTTAATAAATCAGCCACTTTTTTTCGGGCTTCTTCAATAGCCACACGGGTTCTATTTCCTAATTGATGGATAGATGATGGATTCCCAAATTCTTCTTTCAAATAAGGCAGCATTGCTTCTACTACTTCGGGGGCAATGGGTGTAGTGGCTGCATTGTCTAAATAAATAGGCGTCATAGTAAACTGTTTTGTTTTTCTTTAATAAATTCTTTGATATCGGCTATGATTTTTTTGGCTAAATTATCTGCAATGGTTTGTGTTTCGCTTTCTGCATAAATTCTAATAATTGGCTCTGTATTCGATTGTCTTAAATGTACCCATTCTTTATCGTTAAATTCTATTTTTAAGCCATCTTCAGTATTTTGTCGGTATTTTTTATATCTTTCTTTAATGTATTGGATAATCTCAGATGTATTGATGTCGGGGCTAACTTCTACTTTGTTTTTGGAAATGTGATATTTAGGATAACTATCTCTCAAAATAGATATACTTTTTTTAGATAATGCTAAATGACTTAAAAATAAAGCAATGCCTACCAAAGCATCTCTTCCATAATGTAACTCGGGTAAAATAACCCCACCATTTCCCTCACCACCAATAATAGCATTTACTTCTTTCATTTTCTTAACTACATTGACTTCACCAACAGCAGAAGGAAAATATTGACCTTTGTGTTTTAAGGTAATATCTCGTAATGCCTGTGTGGAAGACATATTGGATACCGTATTCCCGCCTTTATTACATTTAAGAATGTAATCGGCAACAGCCACTAATGTGTATTCTTCGCCAAAGGGTTCGCCATCTTCGCAGATGAGTGCTAATCTATCTACATCAGGGTCCACACTGATGCCCAAATGGGCTTTGTGTTTTTTTACAGCCATTGAAAGGTCCAGTAAATTTTCGGGTAAGGGCTCAGGGTTGTGTGCAAAATGTCCATTAGGTTCACAATGAATTTCAATAATATCTTCAACACCCAATTTTTTTAATAGTTTAGGAACAGCAATACCTCCTGATGAATTTACAGCATCTACAACAATCTTAAATTTGGCTTTTTTAATAGCACTGACATCAACATATTTTAAGTTTAAGATTTTTTCTATATGTTTATCAATAGCATCGTTATCAATGCTTATTTTTCCTAATTTTTGAATGTCAGCATAAAGATAATTGTCTATTTCTTCTGCCAATTGAAGAACTTTTTGACCATCTTCAGCACTTAAAAATTCTCCTTCGTTGTTTAATAATTTCAAAGCATTCCATTGGATAGGATTATGCGAAGCCGTAAGAATAATTCCCCCATTGGCTTTATGTTCTGTAACCATTACTTCTACAGTTGGGGTAGTGCTTAATCCTACATCCACCACATCTATGCCGCAAAAAACAAGCGTATTGACTACTAACTGATGAGCACTATATCCTGAAATTCGGGCATCTCTACCAACGACTACTTTTAAATTTTTGGAAGGACCATAATTCACTTGAAGCCATTTAGCATAAGCAGTAGTAAATTTTACAATATCAATAGGAGTTAGGTTTTCATTGATTTTTCCGCCGATTGTTCCTCTTATTCCAGAAATACTTTTAATGAGCATAATGTATTTAGTTTAAGTGCAAATTTACAGAATTTGTAGGATAATATCTATAGAGAAAATTTTATTTTTTTGTGAAACCCTCTCTATGTTTTATCATTCATACTAACTTTAAAAAAGAAAAGGGCAAGAAAGATTTCTTGCCCTTATTGGTTAATCCATAAAAGTAAAATAGGAATTAATCTCTTTTTCCACCCATTAATCTGAGCAAAAATAAAAACAAGTTGATAAAATCTAAATATAAGTTCAACGCCCCCATAATACCTAATTTTCTGTATGCTGCACTACCATCGCTTTCATAAGAAAGGGCTTTGATTTTTTGTACATCATAAGCAGTTAAACCTGTAAAAATAATTACTCCAAAGATACTAATGATGTAATCCATTGTGTTACTTTTTGTAAAAAAGTTAATTAAAGAAGCAATGATGATGCCAATCAATCCAAAAAAGAGTATGCGTCCCATTTTAGTAAGGTCTGTTTTAGTTGTATAGCCCGCAATAGCCATTACTCCAAATACAGCAGCAGCACTTATAAATGCTTTGAAAATGCTTCCTATTTCATACACATAAAAAATAAATCCTAAACTTATGCCATTAATAGCAGAATACACAAGGAATAATGCGGCTAATTGGATAAAACTTAATCTATTAAAGGCAAAACTCATAGTAAGTACAAATCCTAATGGGGCTAACATTACTATCCATCCTAAAATGTTTAATCGTGCTCCTGTTTCGCTTACAGAAATAAGGTATTGAATGGCTTCAGGATGCGTTCCAAAATACAAAGAACTTGTGGCTGTAAGTAATAATCCGCCAAACATCCAAGCAAATACTTGTCTGAACAAAATGGTGGTGCTTAGTGTTTTGCTTTCAATTTCTTGATAACTTAAATTTTCAATTTTTGTGCTTCTATTTTCCATAGTTTTAATTTTGCTTGCAAATATAAATATAATATATGGTATAATAAAAGTTAATTTAAGTAAAATGATATTCAGAAAATGTCCATAAACTGCATTTTTATTTTTATACTTGCAGCAAAAATTTTTACACTATGAAAAGAATAGCCACTATTGGTTTGTCTATTTTAGTTTTGGGTTCAATGTTTTCTCAAAAGAAATCAGATGCTAAAATCAAAGAAGCAGAAAAACCTCAAAACAAAAACACATCCAACTTCAAAACAAAAGGTTACAACTTACAGTTTAATTTAAGTAATTGTAATGACACAATGGTGTTTTTAGCCAAGTATACTTTTGATAAACAATACATTGTAGATACTTGTAAAAAAGTAAAAAATGGTAAAGTTTACTTTAAATCAAATAAAGACATTGAAAAAGGAGTTTATTTTCTTGTAAGTCAGGATAAAGTAAGATATTTTGATTTCTTTATTAATGAGTCAAACAAATTTGCTATTGGTGGAGATATAAAGGAAATACGCACATTCAAGGTTACAGGTTCAAAAGAAAATGAAAAATTTTTTGAGTACATTAAATACATTGCTACAAAAAATGAAATGTTTAATAAATTAAAAGATAAAGCACAGCAAATGCCTAAAAAGGACTCGGCAGAATTTATGCAAAGAGAAGTTAAGCAACTGAATGAAGATGTGAAAAAGTTTCAAAAGGATTTTTATGAAGCCAATAAAGGAAGTTTTTTAGCCGATGTTATTAATTTACAAATTTCAAAAGAACCTGAAAACATTCCACTTGCCTCTAATGGCAGACCTGATAGTATTTATGTATATAATTATATCAAGGCACATTATTGGGATGGTGTGAATTTTAAAGACGATCGTTTGTTAATCACACCATTTTTTGGAGAAAAGTTTAAGAATTATTTTGAACGGGTCATTCCTCAAGTGCCTGATTCTGCTATTGTAGAAATAGATAAAATTTTAGGACAATGCGATCCAAAGAGCGATATGTTCAAGTTTTTATTAGCATATCTTACGCCCTATTACGAATCTCATAAAGTGATGGGCTTTGATAAAGTATTTGTGCACATTATAGATAAATACATTCGTACAGGATTAGCCAATGATTTGTATGATGAAAAAGTGAGAGAAAAAATTATTGAAAGAGGTAATATCTTAAAACCATTGTTGATAGGTAACCAAGCACCTGAATTATTAATGATAGACACTACGGGAGGAAAAATTACCAATAAAATGGGGTTTGATACCGCTCGCACAAGCGAATCTATTACCAAATTATATTACGAAAATGTTCAAAAAATAACACCTTTATTAGTTTCATTGTATCAAACCAAAGCCGACTACATTATTTTAGTTTTTTGGGATGTAGATTGTGGTCATTGCCAAAAAGAAATGCCTGAATTATTAAAGACCTATCACGAATTAAAGCAAAAATACGATGTAAAAGTATTTGCTGTATACACGCATACAGAATACGATAAATGGAGAAAATATATTATTGAGAAAAAATTGGATTTTATTAATGTTTATGACCCAATTCATATCAACAATATCCGTGAAAAATACGACATATTTTCAACCCCTGTTATTTATCTACTTGATAAAAATAAAATTATCCGTGCTAAAAAACTATCTCACGAAGCCCTTCCAAAAATTATTGAATATCTTGAAAAAGAAAAAAATAAAAAGTAATTGATTAACTTATTTTATTTTCCTCTCAATTATCGGTGCGCTATATTAAAGTGAAATGAATAATATCAAAAACCTAAAAAATAAGTATGATTAAAAACAAAAAAATAGTCGTCGTTTTGCCAGCGTACAATGCTGAAAAAACATTAGAAAAAACTTATAATGAAATTCCTTTTGATATTGTAGATGATGTTGTTTTAGTAGATGATTGTAGCAAAGATAATACAATTGAAGTGGCTAAAAAAATTGGCATTAAACACATTATACAGCACGATAGAAACAAGGGATATGGTGGTAATCAAAAAACCTGCTATGATACAGCATTAAAATTAGGAGCGGATATAGTAATTATGCTTCACCCAGATTATCAATATACACCCAAGTTAATTCATAGTATGGCGTATCTTATTGCAAATGAAGTTTATCCTGTAGTGCTGGGATCAAGAATTTTGGGAGGTGGAGCACTAAAAGGAGGGATGCCTTTGTACAAATACATTTTCAATCGTTTTTTGACATTAACTCAAAATATCATCATTTGGGAAAAACTCTCAGAATACCACACAGGATATAGATCATTTTCAAGAGAAGTATTGGAGACCATTAATTATCACGCCAACTCAGATGATTTTGTTTTTGATAACCAGATGCTTTCTCAAATTTTTTATGCAGGATTTGAAATTGCAGAAATTACTTGCCCCACTAAATACTTTCCCGAAGCCAGTTCTATCAATTTTAGACGAAGTGTAAAATATGGATTGGGAGTTTTAAAAACATCTCTTGTACATCGTTTCAATAAATGGGGAATCTTACATTCAGAAATGTATAAACGTAAAAAATAATTTTATGGCTATATACAAATTCAAAGTAGTTTGGGAAGAAAACGAAGAGGTAGAAAGATACATTTTAATCAAGTCCAATCAAACATTTGAAGATTTTTTTAATATCCTTGTTGAAGCATTTGAATTACCCAATAAAAATGTTACTTCTTCTTTTTTTACTTCCGATGATTATTGGGATAAACACACTGAAATTACTCTCAGACCCGAAGATGTTCAAGGCGATGAAAAACTAATGTCTAAAACTAAAATCGCCACTCAAGTAGAACAGGTGCATCAAAAATTTGTGTTTGTCTACGATCCTGATTTACAATTAACCTTTCATATTGAATTGATTAAAATAGAACCTGATAAAATTATTAGTGAAGGAGAAACATTACCCAAAATAATTTCTTCTAAAAATAAAATTCCTAAAAGAAAAAAACAAAAAGGTTCCAATCAAGATTTGTTGACAAATACTTCGGCTTCATCTCTTGCAAATACAATGAATGAAGATGAATTAGATCAATTTATTTATAGTCAATTAGAAAATAAAAAAATTACGGAAGAAGATATATTAAGTGGAAAATTTGAAGAGGTAATAAGTGGTACACCTGCCAATCAAAATATACCTGTGGAACCTGTAGAAGACGAAGAAGACGAAGCAGAAGATGAGATATTTGATGAAAAAGACAATATATTTGATGATGACGAGTTTAATCAAAATGGTTATTTTGACGACTATAACGATGAGTATGAAAATTGATTTTGCTTAAATGAGAAAATAATTTAAAAAAGATTTATGCTAAGATGGATTTTTTGGATACTTATTCTCTTTTGGTTGTTTTCTAAAATTAAATATCTTTTTGTTGAGAATGAAGAACAAGGAGAAAAATCAGATACACAGCATTTGGATATAAGTGATACATCTTCTGCTCCCAAAAAACTTAAAAACGATGCAGGAGATTATATTGATTATGAGGAAATAAATTAGTATATGAATACTGAACATTTTTATTCCATATTGCAAAATCCTCGTACTTCGGCAGAGTATATTCAAGATATAAAAAATATCAGTCGGCAATATCCTTATTTTTCTGTTGCTCAATTGCTATATCTTTCTTACTTATATCAAAATAATGACGATGCTTTTTCTATAGAATTAAAAAGGATTTCTCACAATATCCCAAATAGAAAATATCTTTTTGAATATTTAAAAAAAATCAAACAGTATCATCTTAAAAAAACGCTTTCCAATACACCTTCAAATACAATCATCACATCAACTGAAATATCTGAATCTACAAAAAGTTCAAACATTTCAACAAGTGCCATTCAAAATGAATCGGATTCTACTCATCCATCAACAAAAAATTTAATTATCACCAAAGAGGAAAAATCTACAACAGAGATTATTCAAAACAACGAAAGCACTGCTAATACTAAAACGACTAAAGATTCAGAATCATTAGAAAAGGAAATTCAAAAAGAAATTAATAAAAGCATTGCAGAAAGTATTGTTCAAAAAGAAATTATTGAAATAGCACCGACTATCAAAGAGAAAGTCCAAGAGTTTTCACCAAGTATTGACGCACAAAAATCTACACCGCCATCAGAACCTATTGAAGAGAACCTTACGCAAGCAACATCCTCCGAAGAATCATCTTATCTTGTGAGTAATTCATTATCTCATTTATTAAAACAATTTTCATTTAAATCATCAGCAACACCGCCATCATCTTCTACAGAACAAACAAACGCTGAGATTCCTTCAACAGACAAAAAAGAAAGAATTAAAAAACAACAAGAATTGATTGATAAAATCATTTCTAATTTACCTAAAACGCCCAAAGTATCTACTTCTTCCAATTTTTATTCTGCTGAAAATAAAGCCAAAGAAAGTTTATTAGAAACAGAAGACCTTGTAAGCGAAACATTAGCCCAAATATATGCGGCACAAGGCAATATCCATAAAGCCATAAGAGCGTATGAAATTTTGTCCTTGAAATTTCCACAAAAAAACACTTACTTTGCGGCGAAAATTGAAGAACTTAAAAAACAATTAAAAAAATAATTATTTAAACCACTCAAAAAAACAATCATTATGGAAACATTATTAACCATCTTACTTATCCTTGTTTGCGTACTATTAATACTTGTAGTGCTTATGCAAAACTCAAAAGGAGGCGGCATTTCAAGCGAATTCTCTACAGCCAATCAAATCATAGGTGTTACTCGTGGAGCAGATTTTATTGAAAAAACAACTTGGACACTGGCAGGTATAATGTTGGTACTTAGTTTATTACTTTCCCCAAAAGTCAATCAAGCCACCAAATCTACTGAACCCGAAGAATCTACAACTCGTAAAAAAGCCGCAGGTGCTGTAATGCCTCAAACACCCGCTGCCCCTATGCAACAAAATAACCAACAACCACAAGCACCACAGGGGAAATAAAAATTTTTAAGCAGGATATTTAAGGTATAGTTCTAAAGTATTTTGCTAAAACTTATTACTAAAAAATTCATTACTTTACGAGTGTTATTCTTTGTAGTTTAATTCTCTTTTTTGAAGTACTAAATTCAATTAAAATAAATTACCTTGAGTTTGTTTGTTCACAAATTTGGTGGGGCATCCTTAAAAGATGCTGCATCTATTAAAAATGTTGCGAATATCATTCAACAACAATCCACACCTTCTATTATTGTTATATCAGCCATTGGAAAAACCACTAATGATCTTGAAAATGTTGTAAAATCTGCTTTTTTCAAATCCAATCCACCAGAACAGTATCTTGAATCTATAAAAACCCAACATCAAAACATTATTCACTCACTTTTCCATTCCATTTCCTATCAAAAAGAAGAGGAGGTTCAACAACTCATTAACAAACACTGGGCTTATGTTGAACAATTAATTCGTCAAGATGTTATTTATCCTTTTGGACAATTTTATGATCAAATTGTTTCCGTTGGTGAATTAGTATCCAGCACAATCGTATCGGAATATCTGAATGCTATTGGATGTTACAATACTTGGCTGGATGTAAGACAAGTGTTATTGACCGATCAACAGTGGCGTGCGGCTAATATAGATTGGACGAATTCATTGAGGCGATTTGAGGAGATAGTTCGTCCCTTTTTAAGCGATACGGCGAGAATTGTTACGCAAGGTTTTATAGGGGGCACCTCTCACGGATTTACTACCACTTTAGGAAGAGAAGGATCGGATTATACAGCCGCTATAATGGCGTATTTTGCAGATGCCGATTCAGTTACTATATGGAAAGATGTAGAGGGAGTACTCAATGCCGATCCACGCTATTTTAAGAATCCTCAAAAGATTGATGAATTGAGTTATTACGATGCTATTGAAATGACGTATTATGGTGCCACTGTGATTCATCCCAAGACCATTAAACCATTGCAAAATAAATCCATTCCGCTAAAAGTAAAATCCTTTATTCATCCTGAAGCATCAGGTACTCTTATTCACCAACCACAACAGACCAAAAGAATAACAACGTATTCTTACTTGCCTAACCAAGTGTTGATTACTTTACAATCACAAGATTTTTCTTTTTTTGCAGAACCACAAATTCAACAATGTTTTCAAATTATCAATAATTATGGACTTAAAATTAATTTGATGCAAAATACAGCATTAAATTTTTCTATTTGCATTACTTATGATGAGGTTATTTTCAAGAATTTTATATCAGAATTACAAAAGCATTTCAAAGTTTTGTTTAATCAAAATGTAGCCATACTTACGATTCGTCATTATGTTTCAAATACCTTGTCTTCTTTGTTAGAAGGAAAAGAAGTATTATTAGAACAACGCACTCGTCATCATGTACAATTTGTTTTAAGGGAAAAATAAAATTTATTTAATGTGTTTTAGTAGTAATTAAATCACGCCTCTACATCCCTGTGTCTACGCAGTTTTTTGATGAGTATTTTTATATTGGTTGGGATTTTTAAATAGAGTTTTAAGAACCAATAACGGCTTATTTTGGCTTTTAATAATTGCCAATGATCGGATAAACTTAATGGGGCTGTTCCTTGTTCGTATAAGTCATAATTGAGATAAGATGCTGTTTTGCCACAAATAGTGGCTATTTTTTGAAGTTGCAATGTATTTAATTCTTTTTTCCAAAGTCCAATTTTTTCAGTTGAAATAGGGTTTAATAAACCACTGTGAAAGTCCAACATTCGTTGATAATATGCTTCGCCTACAATAGGTCGTTTTAATTCAATGAACTTTTTATATGTCTCTTGAAAATGGATCATTTCTGGGAAATAACGAACGTTTAAAAACGCACATATCTTTTGAATTACATTTGAAGTATTAGTTATTAAATCTTCATAATGCACTACTAAAATTTTTTCTTTTGGTAAATGCTGAAAAAGATACTCTACATTTTTGTAAGTATCGTTCCAAATGCCCGCTAAATACACAACATCGGATGTGATGTGTAAATTTCTTTTCTTTCTAATAAGCACATTATCTCGCACATCACGAGTTAGAATAATATATTTTGAATCCGGAAAAATTTTCAAAACATCTTTGATGTAATATAAAAATTTAATTTGTTTGTCTACAATCACTTTTAATTGTGATTTATCCTTTAAGTCAAAGAAATGCCAGTAAATAAGACGAATCAACAAGGGATAAGGCAAATGATCTTTATGTTTTAGTAAATTGGACTTGAATACAGTAATATCACTAAAAAACATTTTTAAGTTCTTTTCTGATAAATACACAAAGTCATTTACGAGTGTATCAATTTCTTTTTCTGTGTATTGTGATTTGTGATGATATTTAGGATATAAATAAAGAGCAAATAATTCTTCGGAGGTGGCTAATATCTCTGGCGATTGATTTAATATAGCATTTAATAAACTACTTCCTGTTCTTTCTGTGCATAAAATTAAATGAATGGGCAATGCTTGTATTTGCTGTATATTGAGAGACATTATTTTTAGTTAGTAATTTTTGAATCTTTGATATTCTCTACTCTATAAGATTTCCATCCATAATATAACAAATAAGCAAAACATAAAATACCTATGCTGTAACTTATTTCTATTCCAACAATTTTGGATACATAACCTTGAAGCAAACTTATCCATCCGCCGCCCATTATCATCATTATTAGCAAACTGGATACAATACCTGCTTTGTTGCCCATTCCTTTTAAGGCAATTTCAAATATACAAGGCCACAATGTGGAACAAAATAAACCAACAGCAATGATGTTAAATACAGAAAATTCATTCTTTGAAAGAATACCAAGTGTAATTAAAACAATTCCTGCAATGGCGTACAATACTAATTGTTTTGCTGCATTCCCTTGCGATAAATAATCCAGTATCAATAACAAAATAATATAAGCCATCATCCATTCTACATTTGGTATTGACTTTTGATGAATAGACAAGATAATTAAGAAAAAGATAAATGCTGCAAATGGAAATAAAATTTTTAATATCATTTTTTTGATGGGTGAGTCCGCAAAAATATCAGAAGCAGATGCCCATCTACCAATCATCAAGGATGCCCAGTATAATGACACATAAGGGGCAATGGCACTGGTAGATAGAGATGCTTTTTGTTTGGCAAACTCTGCAAGATTAGCGGCTGTAGATACTTCTACACCAACATACACAAAGATGGCTAACATTCCCATCCATACCTGTGGAACTTTAATGAGTGATTTTATTTCACTCAATTGTTTTACATTCAATGCATTTTCTGTATGTGTGTTGATGGAAGTTTCTTTAAGACGATAAAATTTTATAGCCACTATCAAAAACAATATGCCTAAAATCAAATAAGGATACATTAAATCATTGAGTTGGCTAATTTCTTTAGTGTTTTTGAATACTGCATACGATACAATCAATGGACCGATAGTGGTGCCGATATTGTTTATACCACCAGCCAAACTCAATCTTTGTGATCCATAATTTTCATCACCTGCTGCGATAACTAAAGGATTAGCGGCTGTTTGTTGTAATGAAAAACCTAATCCAATAATAAATAATCCAATGATGAGAAATAAGAAAGAACTATTTTGTGCAGCAGGAATAAAAAACAATGTGCCTACAAAAGAAATCAATAAACCATAACTTAATCCTTTGGCATAACCAATTTTTTGAAGTAAATCATTTTGTAAATAATAACTCATTAAAAGATAAATAATACTTCCAATGGTATATGCTACATAAAACACAAAAGAAATCATTTGTGATTGCCATTGTTCTATTTTCAAATGGTCTTTAAAAATTGGAATAAGCACATCATTGCTGGCGGCTACAAATCCCCAAAAGAAAAACAATCCAACAATGTTGTAAAATACAGGTGTTGTTTTTTTCATAAGTAATAAAAGTGAGTGAAGGTTGAATTAAAACGGAATATAAGTGAATCCTAATATCAAATTAAATCTTTGCGAAGGATAGTGATACCATTGATAGTAGCGTAAATTAGCGATATTATTCAACGTCAAGAATACAGAAAGTTTTTTGGTTCTTTGATATTCAGCAGTAAAGTTAATATCTACAATGGACTTCATCAATTCGTTTCCTGTTCTGCTTTTTGCCCATCTTTCGCTAATTAAAAACATATCTGTTTTGAAAGAAAATAATTCATTAAGTTGATAGTGAGCCGCCAATTGGGCTTTGTATAAAGGTTTTTGCCAAGGTTTTTCAAAGTTTTTAAGTTGATAATAATAATAGTATCCTGATGCAAAGAGTTTGAGTTGTGAAGAAGCATCGTATCGTAATTGGGCATTTAAGGTATAAAGTGTAGTGTTATCATATTCAACAATGTATTGATTGTCTATCATTGCAACAGGGTGATAATAGATATTAAAGAAATACAAACTATCCCAACGTTCATAACTACCTTGTACAATATAGTCCGTTTTAGAACTTAATCTTCCTTTGAATCCTGCATAGATATGAATAGATTGATTAGAGTTAGTGAGGTGAATAGAATTATTGTTTGTATAAAATTGTGTGTTGATAAAAGGGTTTTCACGAGATAGTGAATAAATACTATTTTTTTGTAATTGTCCATCAACGCCTGCAAATACTTCAATGATATGACGATAAAGATTATAGTTTCCAAAAAATATAGGGTAAAAATAAAATTTGCTTGTATGAAATGCATCTAAAGTTGTTTTAATACCAACACGAATTTCTGCATCTGCATTTTTTGCAATAAAATAGGGCATTAAGGTAAATAGGTGGTTGTTCAGTGTATCTTTATGAAGTTTGTGATTGTAATAGTCGTAAGAAAGATTTAGGAAAAAATTTTCTTGCTGAATTCGTTTGTTTAATGTAGTGTTTAATTTAATGTTGTTTTCTCGGGCATCTTGATAGTTTTGCAAATTATAATAAGATACTACTATATCGTGATGTATCTTTGATGAGTCGGTATAATTACTTTTTATTGTGATAGAAGGTGACCAATAGTAATATTGCTGTCTGTATAAGTCCTTGTCAGAAAATTTTGTTTTAGAGGTATCAAAGCCATAATTGTAAAGTTTGTTGTTAGAATAATCAAGATTGAATTTTAATGAATGTTTGGCAATGTATTTTTCTGCAAATGCATTAGCAATATGGTCTGTAAATCCGCTGTAGCCCACATTTTGTAATTGTTTATTAGAGGCGAATAAGTTGTAGTAAATACCATATCGCAAGTCCTTGTCGTTTTTATTTCCATAATAGAGTTCTAATATCGGGGTGTTATACATAAATCCATATCCCCCTTTAATAAAAGATTGTGTGCCTGTCCATATTTGTTTTTCTTTGTGTTTGGCATAACTCAATGGTTCTACTTGATATTTTTTGTAGATGGGAAAGGAATTAATGCTGTAATCAAAATGTTGTATTTTTTTTATTGTATCTGCCACTTCAGGATTGTCTGATAATTTTTCTGCGGCTTTGATAACAGGTTGAAAATGGGATTGCACATTAAAACTAATATCCTGAACTTGTGCCTTGTAGTATTTGAATGTGCTATGCAATAAACAAAGTATCAAAATTATTTTTTTCATAGTTGTTGGTTTGTTATTATTTTTCAATTATGCTTGTCAATTTTAAGTATTTCGCCCTTTCGGGGCTTATTTAATTCATCCTATTCCCTTTTTCAAAAGAGAAGGGTGATACGATAATTGTTTTATTTCATTGTTCCATCTCTCTGACTTGACGTAAAGAGGAGAAATTAAAAGGGGGTGAGGTATTTGCCTAATTTCCTGTATTCTTTGATTGTTGATATTCTTCAAACATTCTATCAAATAAATCAGGATTGCTTTGTTTGTTTTCATTTTCGTTCAAAGCACGATTTATTTCATTAAGTTTTTCTTGTGCACGTTGAATGATTTCGGGGTTATTTAATTTAGCATTTAGTATGGTTTCTACAAGCACTTTTGCATTCGCATAGTCCTTTTGTTGAACATAAGCATCTGCTAAAATTAGCATACCTTCTGCATTGATTTCATCATTGGTATATTGATAGGATAATAATTCATTGATGGCATCTTCGCATTTTTTATAATTGCCTTGTGCCAAATAAATTTTTGCAATGTATAAATAGGCAGTGGCACCATTAGAGTTTTTAAGTAATTTGGGTAGGGGCATAAATTCTCTTAATGCTTCGTTGTATTGTTGTAATTCATACAATGATACCGCCCTTATGTATTTTGCTTCTTTTAGTTGTGATTCGTTGGCTTTGTTTTCATTGCTAATGATAAAATTGCTAAGTTCATAAGATTTAGAATAATCTTTGATTTGATAAGCCGATTTAAGAGCCATCCATTTGGCTTGAAAACTATTTTTTGGTTCTTCGGTAATTTCAGCATATTTCAATAAAAGTGGCAGTGCTTCTGAATAGTGTTTGGTTTTGTAATAATAATATGCTGTTTTTCCTAAGGCATCTTCTGTAAATATAAATCTATTGGGATAGTTAATGACTACTTGATAATGTTCAATGGCTTTTTGAATTTGAGTAGAATCATTAGTGTTATATAAGCATTCCCCAATACAATAATGGGCTTCAATGTTGTGTTTTCCATCAGGAAATTTTTGGAGATATTCTTCAAATAAACTTTTTGCTTTATCACAATTTTTTTGATTGTAAAAATAATCTTTGGCTGATTCGTACAATGAATTCTCTACTTGATTGACAGACAAAGGATTTCCAATGGCTTCAAAATATCTTTCCATCTCTGATATTTGACCTTTGCTTTCAAAAATTTTTTTGATAATAGGTAATACTTCTTGTGCTTCTTCGCCTTTGGGATTTAATTTGACCACTTTATCAAAATATTGAAATGCTTTGTCGTCGTCTTTTTTTGCATAGTAAATTAAGCCCAGCGAAACCATTGCTTTTGCAAATGAAGGGCTATTTGGATATTCATTTAAGAATTGTTGATAATATTGTGTAGCCAATTCGTTGTTTTTAATGTCATTATTGTAGGTATCTGCAATTTCAAGAAGGGCTAATGATTTATATTCTGATTTTGGATAATCTTGAACAATTTGTTTGAGTGTATTAATTTTTTCATCCAGTTTTTTCAATAGTCCTAAACACAATGCTTTTTGATACAAAGCATAATCAACATCCAGTTTGTTCAATTGAATGGCTTTATTGTAGTATTCTATTGCCATTGGATAGTTGTTTTGCATAAAAAAGCAATCACCTGCTCTTATTGCGGCATCGGCTTTTTTGAGATAATCCGTAGAATTACCAGATGCAAATTTTCCAAAAGAAACAGCGGCTTCTTTGATATCCTCTTCATTTTGTCTTTTTAAATAAGCATAGCCAATGTTGTAATTACTGATTTCATATTCTTTCATTGCGGCAGCAAATGGAAGCAGTTGAAATTTTTTCCAATGATTAATAGCATTACTATAGTCCTTGTTTTGATAAGCAATTTCACCAAGCCAATAATGGGCTAATGTTGTAAATACAGATTCATTGGCTATTTTAATCGTTTTATTAAAATACATTTCTGCTAAAGGATAATTTTTATCGTTAAAGTATTTGACGGCTAAATTGTATAATAATCGTTGGTGAATTTGTTCTATTTGTGGTGTTTTTACTGAAAGTTCTTCAATGCTTTGCAATGCTTTCTCGTAATTTTTGGTAGTAGCATAAGCGTTAATAAGATATTTCAGGGCTTCGTCTTTTCTTGGTGATTTAGGATATAAAGTAATATAATCTGTAAATGCTTTAATAGTTTCGTTAAATGGGCTGTATTCTAATTCGTAAGATAGTTTTGCAAAATTAAACAAAGCATCTTCTTTAATAGAAGGAATGGCATTTAATTGAGCCGCACCATAAAAGGCATTTTTGGCTTTTTCTTTTTGATTTAATTTCAAATAGCAATCGGCTAAATGATACCACGCACTTTGAGCAATAGAATCGTTTTTGCCAACGGCTTTCTCAAAATACTTGGCAGCATTTTCATAATTTTTACTTTGATAATAAGCATATCCTAATAAGTAATTTCCTTGATTGTCTAAACCACTTAATTGATTGGCTTTTTCAAGGGCTTCAGAACATTTGTCATAGTGCTTTAAATGAAAAAATGATTCACCAAGCATTCTTTGGATTTCGGGCAACTTTTGATAAAATAAAGAGTCCTGAATGAGTTTTTGAGTGATATTCACAACATCTTGATATTTATTTTGAATAAAATAAATATGCGTGATATAATAGGGCACAATGATTTTATAAGTGGAAGAATTTTCAAGTTTCAAAAAGTTTTGTAATGCTGTTTCATATTTTTTTTGTTGATAAGCAATGTGAGCATAATAATAGGTGGCTTGTTCGTAGTAAGGATTATCAGTATCTTTGATTTCATAAAATTCTGCGGACGCTTCATTGAGTTTTCCTTTTTCTAACAAACTATAACCTTTTTTGAAATGATATTCTGCTTGTTGTGTTTTGGATAAATTATCTATTTCTATTTTTTGATAGATATTTAATACATCATCGTATTTTTTCTTTTTGTAATAGAGATTGGCTAAATGAAATAAAGCATCATTAACTCTTGTGTTTTCAGGATAATGATTGACAAATTGTAACAATTGCATTTCAGCGTCTTTGTTTTCAAGATAATAGGCACACATTGCCTTAAAGTACTCGGCATCAATAGATAATAAAGCATCTTTGTTTTTTAATTGAATATAATTTTCAAATAATTGATAGGCATTAGAGAAATCTTTTTTGGAATACAATTCTTGTGCTTTCTTAAATAGTAATGAATTGTCTGTATAATAAATTGTTTTTTGGGCAAATGAAAAAGGAATAATAAAAAGAATCAGTCCGCTTATAATCAAGGATTTTAGTTTTATGTTCATACCATAAAAAATTTGGGTAAAATTAAGGAGTAGAACTTCATAAAATGCTTGATTCAAGTAAAATTTATCCACCTTTTATTGTTAGTAATTTTTTGTATAACGACTCACATATTCCAACATATTTCCATTAACTTTGTCCATTCAAATTTTTACAATGAGCACTGTATTAAAATACGAAAATGTATCCATTTATTACGACGATCATTTGATATTAAAAGATATAAACATTCATATACAAAAAGGTGATTTTATTTATCTCTTGGGAAAAAGTGGTAGTGGGAAAACAAGTTTTATCAAAACAATTTATGCTGATATTCCAATAAAAAGCGGTAGTGCCTTGGTTTGTGGATATTCATTGAATACCATTAAAAAAAGAGATATTCCTTATTTGAGAAGGAAAGTTGGAGTTGTGTTTCAAGATTTTCAATTGCTTCCGGATAGAGATGTGTATGATAACTTGCTTTTTGTCTTAAAAGCAACGGGCTGGGATAATCATCAAAAAATAGATGCGCGCATTCAAGAAGTATTACAAAATGTAGGATTGAAGGATAAATACAATAAGATGCCGTATGAATTATCTGGGGGAGAACAACAAAGAGTGTGCATCGCAAGGGCTTTATTAAATCATCCTGAATTAATCATTGCAGATGAACCAACAGGTAATTTAGATCCACAAACATCACTGGAAATTGTTCAACTCTTAAAAGATCTTTCTCAATCAGGAACAGCAGTGCTTCTCGCTACGCACGATATTTTAGTTTATCAAAAAATTAAAGGACAAACTTTAATTTGCGAAAATCAAAAGATAACACAAGTATGAAAAAATACGCAGAGCCATATTTTATAGAATTTCCTAAAATAGGCAATAGTGCTGTAGGGTATATTTCTGTTGCAGAAGCACAAAAGCACGTGCCATTTGAAATTCGCCGTGTATTTTGGACGTATTTTACGCCAGAAGAACTCACAAGAGGTCATCACGCACATTACCATACACAACAAGTTTTAATAGCCGTGGCGGGAAAAATTAATGTACATACTGAAATGCCCGATGGTTCAAAATCAGTTTATACATTAGAAAAGCCAAATGTTGGAATTTTTTTGCCACCCCATTGCTGGCATTATATGGAATATTCCCATACAGCCGTACAGTTAGTATTAGCCAGTGCGGTATACGATGAAAACGATTATATTCGTGATTACAATATCTACAAACAAGTTTATGTATGAGTAAAAAACAAAAAGAACTCAATTTTGAAGATTTTAAAAATTTAGCCAAGAAAAAAGATCTGTCTTTGCCTGAAAAGATTGGCTTTCCCACTTCTTATAGAAAAGGATATTACGATGCTATATTAAATGATATTTTTACGAAATTGCCTATAAATACTACAACAAAAAAAGTAGTATTAGATATAGGTTGCGGATGCGATGTATTGACACATAAAATAATTGATGTATGTAAAAAACAAAAGCATATTTTAATATTGAATGATTCACAAGAAATGTTGGATAATTTACCAAAAGATGATTACCCTAAATACATTGCAGGAAAATTTCCACTAGAACATACAGTGCTAAACAAATACAGGGGAAAAATTGATTTTATATTATGTTATAGTGTTTTGTTTTACGTGTTTGCGAATGACAACATCTATCAATTTATTCATGAAGCCGTTGATTTATTAAAGCCAGGGGGTAGAATGTTAGTGGGCGATATTCCAAATTTTGATAAACGAAATAGATTTTTACAATCTGAAGAAGGAAAAACATTTTTAAAGAATCAAAAAAAGATAAAGGGATCTACGGCTCACGAAAACCTTAATCAAAAAATGGATGATACAGTGATATTTTCTTTAATGATGCGGTTACGAAAATTTGGTTGCGAAACCTATTTGTTACCCCAAAATCCTGATTTACCAATGGCAAATCGCAGAGAAGATATTTTAATTGTCAAAAGGTAGATTAATTTTAATATTAGGTTGTAAGTTTAATGTTGAAAGTATAAAATTGAAAGTGAAAAGTCATTAACTCACCATCATTTAATTCCCATCTACAAGCGAGTTAGAGAGGGGGACAATGGTTTTGTTTTGATTACTATCATCCTTACCTTTTTCAAAAGAGAAGGGACGGGGATAAGGCGGCACAGCCGCTTTGACTAATAATAACAATTATAAGAATCAATAAGCCCCGAAGGGGCGAAATACAATAGTACATTGCAAAGTCCTGTGTAAAAAACAATTCCATTTTAAGCACTGAAAGGGTAGTATTTCTATATTACTCCACACAAATCATATCACAAAGAGATGTTCAAATTTGCATCTTTCAATTTTTTAACTCTTTCTTCAGTTACAGGATGAGTAGATAAAAACGCCGGCAATGTAGATTCTTCTTTGTATGTTTTACTCATATTTTCTAATAAATGGGCCAATGGAAGTGTAGGTATTTTTTGTTTTTTAAGTAAATAAATGGCATAGTCATCGGCTTCTTCTTCATAACTTCTTGAATAAGATAAAGTAAGTAGTTGATGTGTAATGCTTGCTACAAATGAAGAAATATCTCCAATAAAATAACTAATGACCATAGCAGTAAGTCCTGATTTAATAACCAATTTTAAACTGTGCTTAAAATGTAAATGCCCCATTTCATGAGCCATCACACCAATAACATCATTGTAAGTAATAGTATCTTGGCTTAATTTTACAATAGAATCTAAAATAACAATATAATTTCCCGGAAGTGCAAAAGCATTTGGATAAGGTGCATCATAAAAAAGTATCTTTAAGTGAGTGGTATCTTGTTGAACAATTTTCAAAAAACGTGACTTAATTTTTTCTTGTGTAAATACTGGTAACTTTGTTTTTTCTAACTCTTGAATTTCTAATTGTTTCAAAGATGCTTCACCTATTTTTTCTTGAACTTCTATAGGAATGATATCTGCCACTACACTGCTTATCCATTCACTGCCCCAACGAAATGCCACATAAATCAAAGTCGCTAAAAACAAAGTAATTGTCAATACAAACAAAACAAATTTTTTCATTTGTATTTATTTAGTAAAACGTTTAATTAACTTACCATTTTTATATTCTTCAATGTAAGTTTCTTTTCCTGTAGTATCATAATACGTCCATATACTATCCTTAATATCTTTTTTGAAAAAACCTACATAGTGCAATTTACCATTAGGATAATATACTTTGCTAATACCATCTAATTTCCCTCTATTATAAATACTCTCACTCCATAAATTTCCATTTGGATAAAAATAGATCCATTCTCCATGTCTTTTTCCAAAGCGATAAAATCCTTTATATTTCACGATACCATTCGGATATTTTTCTTCTGCATCACCCGTGTATGTAGAGTCCGCAGGGGGCTTGATATAATAATCTACAACGGCTTCTTCTTTTTTGGTATTAGAGTTTGATACGTTTTCTGGAATCAGATATTCATTGTTTTTTTCTTCATTCGTGTTTTTATTATCAGTAGAACAAGCAAAAAATAATGTTGAAAAAACTAACAAAGAAAGGGTAATGTTTGCATTCATAATGATTCTTTTTTGAGAGAGATACTTTTAAGAAATCAATGTTTAATAAAAATTTTTTGGGAAAAGAAAAATGATAAAAATTTTGAAAGCATTCTGAACTTTTGGTTTTAATTGAATACTCATCAAAATCATCATTTATACAGCCACTTCTGCTTTAATGTGTGGATGCGGATCATATCCTTCTAACTTAAAATCTTCATATTTAAAATCAAAGATATTTTTTACATCAGGATTTAAAATCATTTTAGGTAATGGACGAAAATCACGAGTAAGTTGTAATTTGGCTTGTTCAATATGATTTAAATATAAATGAGCATCGCCTAATGTGTGAATAAATTCATAAGGTTCAAGATTGGTAACTTGTGCAACCATCATAAGAAGCAAAGCATAAGAAGCGATATTAAACGGCACACCCAAAAAAATATCTGCACTGCGTTGATACAATTGACAAGAAAGTTTGCCATCAGCCACATAAAATTGAAATAAAATATGGCAAGGTGGTAGTCGCATTTCTTTGAGTTGTGCAACATTCCAAGCACTAACTATCAATCGCCTTGAATTTGGATTGCGTTTAAGTTCTTCTATAAGTTGACTAATTTGATCAATATGACCACCATTGTAATCAGGCCAACTTCTCCATTGATAACCATAAATAGGTCCTAATTCTCCTTTTTCATCTGCCCATTCATCCCATATCGTAACGCCATTTTCTTTAAGATATTGGATATTGGTAGAACCTTTCAAAAACCAAAGCAATTCGTGAATGATGGATTTGACGTGTAATTTTTTAGTTGTTATCAGTGGAAACCCTTCTTGTAAATTAAATCGCATTTGATACCCAAAAACACTAATAGTTCCAACACCTGTTCTATCTTGTTTTTTGATCCCTGTATTTAATACATGTTGAAGTAAATCGTGATATTGTTTCATATTTTTTGTTTTAATATGGATGCGTTATAAAAAGTATATTAAAAAGACAAGTTTTTAGCAGGCAATACTGTGGCTTCGCAAGTCCCAAATCCTACACGGATATTATCTTTTTCTGCAAATCCTTTGATGATGATTGTATCACCGTCTTGTAAAAATTTTCGTTCTTCGCCGTTGTTGAGTCGGAGTGGTTTTGTGCCTTTCCAAGTCAATTCTAACATACTTCCAAATTGATGTGGTTCAGGTCCGCTAATGGTTCCACTTGCCATCAAATCGCCGATATTTACAGGACATCCATTGATAGTATGATGGGCTAATTGTTGTTCCATTGTCCAATAAAGATATTTGGTATTGCTTTGACAAATTAAGGTCTCACTTCCATCAGGAATGCGGAGATAAACTTCCAACTGAATATCCATATTTTGTAAGGGTTTTTGTCTCAAATAGGGCAGAGGTTCGGGGTTTTGTGGTGGAGCATCAATATAAAAAGGGGCAAGAGCATCCATTGTTACAACCCATGGAGATATAGTAGAAGCAAAGTTTTTAGCCAAGAAAGGTCCTAATGGTTGATATTCCCACGTTTGAATATCACGAGCACTCCAGTCATTAAACAATAGCATACCAAAAATGTATTCTCGTGCTTGTTGAACAGGAATAACATCGCCTTGTTGAGTGGCTTTGCCTATTACAAAAGCCGTTTCTAATTCAAAGTCCAAAAGTTTAGATGGACCAAAGATGGGCTTTTCTGCATCGGCGGGTTTAGTTTGACCATTTGGTCTGTAAAAGGAATGGGGGCTCACAAAAATGCTGGATGAACGGCCGTGATAACCAACAGGTAAATGTTTCCAATTCGGTAAGAGAGCATTATTAGGGTCTCTGAACATTTTACCAACGTTTGTAGCGTGATACTCGCTGGAATAAAAGTCAGTATAATCACCTATACGCAAAGGCAAAAGTAGTTTTACTTTATCAATGGACTTGAATATCTTGGAATGCAAGTGATGGGCAGATTGAAGTTCTGTGTTCGCATCAGAAAGTAATTCTTGAATACGACGGCGAATGGCAGAAGTAGTCAATTTTCCAAGATCAATAAAATCGTTCAAGTATCTTTGTTCAAAGACAGAAGTATTTTCTATTGGTATATTTTTGAAAAAACCATTTTGATACAATTCTTGCAAATCAATGATTTCATCACCAATAGCAGAGCAAACTCTGTGTTTGACCTCTGCATCAGAATAAATGCCAAAAGGGATATTGTAAATACTAAAATCTGAATGAGGAGATATTTTTTTCCAAGAAGTGAGAGACATAGTTTTTTGAGGGCAATAATAAAAAATTGAGTGTAGTGGAGGAAGTTAAATCTACTATCTACTTACATTTTTTGAAAAAACTTATTTAAAAATTGAATTAAATCTTCCTTTTGATAAATAGGTGCACTGCAGAAAGTGGAAGTACAAAATAACAACACGTTATCATTAAAACTTTCAAACAATTCTCTTTTTTCGGGAAACACTGAAAAATCCATTACCGCCTGTGCATAGTAGTAAAAATATGGAATTTGATGCATCGATTGAACTAATGCTTTATCTTGATTTCTTAAATTTATCACTAAATAAATACCTGTTAAAGGTTCTTTTTCAACTTCTTCAGAAAGTGTAAGAATACCTGGTTCTACAATTATTTTTTCATAAACCTCATCGCTTATAAGATAATCAAAGATAGATTTTGCAATTTGTATCCATTCTTTTTTATTAAAAACTTTACCATAAAGATTAAATAATCTTGCAGTTTCAATGTTCTCACTAACAATAGCATCGGGAGGTAAATAACCTGGCAAAGGTAAATAACTTAAAACATAATTGTTTTTATGAAATTTATAAGTAATAGCGTTCATCGTTTTTTGTGCCATTTTTAAATATCTTGCATTATTAGTAGCACGATACAATAAAAATAGCGTTTTACAGGGATATATTTGATCTACTATTGCAGGAGTAAAATCATTAGTATAACTATGATTGAATAATGAATCTTTTCTAAAACGTTTAGTAATCAGATATTCTATAGTAGTAATGGCATCTTTAAGGTAAGTAGAATCTTTGGTGTACCAAAATAGATAAATCAAACTTTCTGCTATTTTAGAATTATTATCTGTGAAAGCATTAGTATCAATAGATGGGATGCCTAACTTTAATCGTTCTTCATTTTTTAGTTTAAAAAAATTATGTGCTTTTTTGCCTTTAATCAAATCCGCATCTTGTGCATTAGCAAAGGTGCCATCTTTTTTCTTCAAAAAACGATAAACATAGTTTACATTTTTTAATGCTAACTTAAAATAGGTGGAATCTTTTGTGAAATAAAAATACCATAAATACATTTTAATATACCTTGCTTGAACTGAAAGCAATTTTTCATAGTGAGGATGTACCCAATCTCCATAAGTTGAATATTGATAGACCCCACCCCATTCTTTATCCGTTAAGTAAATAGAGTTTTTCATAGTAATTTTTAACCACTTCTTGAGTGTGTCATTGTTCAAATGATTGAATGCATATTCAAACATTTCAAAGTCCACAGATTTTTGGGGAGAAGCAAACCCGCCCCTATTTAAATCTATACTATTAAAAACATCTTTTTTAATGTAATAAAGATTTTTGGTGTTAGGAGTTGTAGATTTTATTTGATGGTTAGTTATATTCACTACATTAGGTTCGTTTTTAATTTTTTTGAGTATTTCTAAAAATTCTGTGGCTTCAATAAATCCTGCTTGTTTGAATAATTCTTTTCCATCAGGTGAAAATAAAATAGTTGCAGGCCATCCATAATCTCTGTATTTATTGGCCAAATCAGGACGTTTGTCATGATCTTCTGTGCAAGCAATAAAGTTTTCATTTAAATATTTAATCACATTTAGATCTCCGTAGGTTTTTTCTTCCATAACATGACACCAATGACACCAGTTTGCTGCTAAATGGAGTAATACTGGTTTTTGCTGTTGTTGTGCTTTTTGGAAAATGTCAGGAGTGAAAGATGTCCAATTCACTTTTTGAGCATTACTCATTTTAGAAAGTATTAGTACTAACAAAATAACTTTTTTCATAAATTTCATAAACTACTTTTAATTTAGTTGTAACATTCGCAATTTACTGACAAATATTTTAATAATTCCTACTTTTGTCCCAAAAAATATGCCGCAAAATTATCTCATCAAAAATGTGTTTGTAGCCAGCGAAGGATATTATGATGTTTATGATGTCTTAATTGAATCCCCTTTCATTAGCAAGATTGAAAGATGTATTGATGATTTACCTAAAAATGTTATTGAAATTGACGGCACTAACAAAATTCTTATTCCTGGAATGATTGATGATCAAGTGCATTTTAGAGAACCTGGACTAACACACAAAGGGGATATTTATACTGAAAGTAAAGCCGCTGTGGCAGGAGGCATCACATCGTATATGGAAATGCCCAATACCAAGCCACCTGCTATTACCATTGAAGAATTAGAAAAAAAATACAGCATTGCCGCCCAAAAATCCTTGGCTAATTATTCTTTTTACCTTGGGGCATCTAATGATAATACTGATGAAATCAAAAAAGCAGATTATAATAATATCTGTGGTGTAAAAGTATTTTTAGGTTCTTCTACGGGAAATTTATTAGTAGATGATTTAAAAGCCATTGAAAAATTGTTTGCAGAATGTCCTACATTAATTGCTGCTCATTGTGAAGACGATCATATTATTAAGAAAAATTTGGACAAAATCACAGATGAATATGGTTTTGATTTGCCGCCCTATTTTCATCCTATTATTCGTAATGAAGAAGCGTGCTATGCTTCGTCCAAATTTGCTGTTGAAACAGCCAAAAAATATGGCACTCGATTACATATCTTACATATTTCAACGGCTAAAGAGTTGAGTTTATTTACAAATGAAATTCCATTAAAAGAAAAGAAAATCACTGCTGAAGCGTGCATTCATCATTTATGGTTTTCAGATGAAGATTACGAACGATTAGGGCATAAAATAAAATGGAATCCTGCGATTAAAACAAGATACGATAGAGATAAAATTTTAGAAGCCGTGAATACTGACATTATAGATGTAATAGCCACCGATCACGCCCCCCACACACTTGAAGAAAAAAATAAACCTTTGTTAGAAGCCCCCAGTGGAGGTCCTTTGGTACAACATGCTTTATTAGCATTATTGGATATGTATCAACAAAACAAAATATCTTTGGAAACACTTGTTCGTAAGACCTCACATTCTGTGGCAGATATGTTTGCTATTGAAAATCGTGGCTATATTGAAGAAGGATATTATGCCGATGTGGTATTAGTGAACTTGAAAGAAACAACTGAAGTGAAGAAAGAGAATTTACTTTACAAATGCGGCTGGTCGCCTTTTGAGGGACATACTTTCTCTTCAAAAATTGAAAAAACTTTTGTGAATGGATATTTAGTGTACGATAATGGAAAAGTAAATGAAGAACTACATTCAATGCGATTAAAGTTTAAGAGGAAATAATTTTTTTACATCCCTCTCGCCAAAATTTTATCTGCATCTTTAATGCTGTTTTTTAACCATTGCAAAAGTATTTCTTGTTTTTCTTGTTCAGAAAGTTGATAAGGAAAGTTTGAATTTCTTAGGCGGCGATTTAATTCATACATACAAAGAGCCGCACTCACACTGATATTAAAACTTTCTGTAAATCCATACATTGGAATATACACCCATTCATCTGCATTGTTTAATGCATATTCACTTAGTCCTTCTTTTTCTGCACCAAATACTAATGCCAGTGGTTTATCAATGCTTAATTCTTGAATACTTACAGATTGAGCGTGTGGCGAAGTGGCTACTATCCTATATCCTTTTTGTCTTAAAGTTTGATAACAAATTTCAGTATTGTTGATATCTTTTTCTTTGTATCTATAAATACTTAGCCATTGTGAAGCCCCCATAGATACTTCTTCATTTGGCTTGAATTCATTTCTATTTTCTATAAAATGTACATCTTGAATTCCAAAACAATCACAACTACGCAGTACTGCGGCAGAATTATGCCCTTGAAAAACATCTTCTAATACAATAGTAATATACCTTGTTCTTTGTTGAACAATGGAATAAAATCTATCCCAACGTTTTTCAGTAACGAATGACTTCAAATACTCTATTTGTTGTTGAATATCCATAAATTAAAAACCAATTTTAAAAAGAGTGAAAAACAAAATGGTTGGTCAATAGTTGGAAACGAATTTAATTTTTTACTCAGATTGCGTTTTTACCACAAAAGAACACGTTAGCAAAAAGTGAAAAGCATAAAGTTTGAAAGTAATGAGAATATTTTTGCAATTTAAATATTTAAGGTTATAGTGGCATAAAACTTTTTTACTTTTCACTTTCTACTTTTAACTAATTATTTCTCTGTGTTCTTTGTGTGTGTTTTTAATTGAGATATTTGTAGTTTAAGTAAAGATAAATGTGGAATAACATATTTTACATCAACTGATAAATATGCTTAATTGCAGCAGCAATGTCTTTTTGTCCAAAGATACTGTTACCCGCCACCAAGACATCTGCACCTGCTTTTACCAATGCTTGGATATTATTAGCATCTACACCACCATCTATTTCAATCAGGGCTTTGGAATTCTTTTGAATGATAAGGTTTTTGAGTTTGTCTATTTTTGAATAAGTATGTTCAATAAACTTTTGTCCACCAAATCCAGGATTCACAGACATTAAACAAACAACTTCAATATCTTGAATAATATCTTCTAATAGATTCACTGATGTGTGAGGATTGATGGCTAC
The DNA here is from genome assembly GCA_026414605.1 of Bacteroidia bacterium. Taxonomy (GTDB): domain Bacteria; phylum Bacteroidota; class Bacteroidia; order B-17B0; family Aurantibacillaceae; genus BPGX01. The sequence continues at coordinate 8,550 of JAOAIP010000076.1, read as the reverse complement.
TCCTGCTTTAATTCCGTAAGAGTGAATATTTTGAATGGTTCGGTGAAGATGGGGACACGCTTCATAATGGACAGAGATATTAAAAGCCCCGTGCTTTACAAATCGTTCAATATAACGGTCAGGTTCTACAATCATTAAATGAACATCCATTGGTTTTTGACAATTTTTCTGAACTGCCGCCAACACAGGAAATCCAAAAGAGATATTAGGGACAAACACACCGTCCATTATATCCAGATGCAACCATTCTACAGAACTTTTATTCACAATTTCTAACGCTTCGTATAGGCGTAAAAAATCAGCCGATAATAACGATGGAGCAAGAATAGCCATAGCACTCATTATTGAAAAGCATTAAATCCTGTAATATCCATGCCCGTAATGAGTAAATGAATATCGTGTGTTCCTTCATAAGTAATGACGGATTCAAGATTCATCATATGACGCATAATTGGGAATTCGCCTGTGATACCCATACCGCCATGAATTTGTCTTGCTTCACGAGCAATGTTCAAAGCCATATAAACGTTATTTCTTTTAGCCATAGATATTTGAGCAGGAGTGGCTCTATTCTCATTTTTTAATACACCTAATCGCCATGCTAAAAGTTGTGCTTTTGTAATTTCAGTAATCATTTCGGCTAATTTCTTTTGTTGTAATTGAAAAGCACCAATGGGTTTCCCAAATTGAATTCTTTCTTTTGAATATCTTAAAGCACTGTCATAACAATCTAATGCAGCACCTATAGCCCCCCAAGCAATACCATAACGCGCACTGTTTAAACAACTTAAAGGACCTTTAAGCCCTTTGATATTTGGCAATAAATTTTCTTTTGGAACTTTCACATTGTCAAATACTAATTCACCTGTAGCACTTGCTCTCAAACTCCATTTTCCGTGGGTTTCAGGCGTCGAAAATCCTTCCATTCCCCTTTCTACTATGATACCACGAATTTCTCCATTATCATCTTTTGCCCATACTACAGCAATGTCGGCAATAGGTGCATTAGATATCCACATTTTAGCACCATTGAGTAAATAATAATCGCCTTTATCCTCTATTCTTGTTATCATTCCCGCAGGGTTGGATCCATAGTCGGGTTCTGTTAAGCCAAAACATCCCACTAATTCTCCTTTGGCTAATTTAGGAAGGTACTTGCGTTTTTGTTCTTCACTTCCAAATGCATAAATAGGATACATTACCAAAGATCCTTGAACGGAGGCCGTAGATCGCACACCACTGTCGCCTCTTTCTAACTCCTGCATCATTATACCATAAGCAATATAATCTAATCCTGGACCGCCATATTCTTCGGGAATAAAGGGACCAAAAGCACCAATTTCGGCTAATCCTTTAATCCATGGCTTGTGAAATGTTGCTTTTTGACAAACATCTTCTATGATGGGCGTTACTTCTCTTTTTACCCAAGCACGAACAGTGTCTCGGATAAGTTTATGTTCTTCACTTAATAATTCGTCTACTAAATAATAATCATGATGTTGATAGTTATCTGTACGCATATATTAAAATTTTGCCGCAAAGGTAAAGAATAATTTTATAGATTGCTTTGCAAAATAAGTACTAAAAATTTAGAAAGTGGAGTAATCGCCTCAAAAAACTAATAACTCAACAAAAAATTTAAATTTATTACCATTAACTAAAAAATAAATCCTACTTTTGTCCCCCCAAAATAAAAATTTTACCTATGTCGGATGAAAATAAAAAAAATCAAGAAAACACTCCCATTGAGGATACACAAGCATCTCAACAAGACCTCAATGAACAAACAGAAGAACAAGAAGTAGTAGAATTTGAAGAAGTTTCCAGCCAACCCGAACCCACTTCTCAATATTCTTGGGAATGGTTTCAATGGTATTATGAAAGCCATAAGCAAATAATAAATTATGTTGGTGGTGGGTTATTATTAGTGATTGGGCTTATTGTGGGATATAAATATTATTGGTTGCCTACTAAAGAAAAAGAAGTCGCCGATGAAATTTTTTATGCCCAATCTTTATTTGAAAGAGATAGTTTTAATTTGGCACTGAAAGGCGGACCAATGGTGAGATATTCACAAGGAACAAAGCCAATGATGGGGTTTGAAAAAATTTATGAGGAATATAGTTATACAAAAGGAGGAAAATTAGCAGCATTTTATGCAGGCGTATGTTATATGCATTTAGGCAAATATGAAGATGCTATCCATTATTTTGAAAAATACGATTTAGATGATGAAATGCTTCAACCTTTGGCGTATGGCAATATAGGTGATGCTTATATGGAATTGAATAAACCCGAAGAAGGTATTCGTTTTTATTTAAAAGCAGCCAACGATAAAATCAATAATTTTACGACACCTTTATTCTTGAAAAAAGCAGCATTGGCAATGGAACAACAAAAGCAGTATAAGTCGGCATTGGAGTTGTATGAAAGAATTAAGAAGGAATTTGTAACCAGCACAGAGGCCCGTGATATAGATAAATACATTGCCCGTGTGAGTACTTATATTGAATTAGAAGGTAATAAATAGTTTTCAGAATGATTTCTCAGGATGTTATATCTTTGTTGTATCCTATTAAAAACGAAAGTGACATTAAAATAGGTGTCGTGTATACTCAGTGGAACGGGCGACTTATAGAAATGATGTATTATGATGCAATAAGTACCTTTAAACAATATGGAATTAAAGAAAATAATATACGTTCTGTTCAAGTTCCTGGTGCTGTTGAGATTCCTTTTGCTGCCAAACAATTAGCAGAAACAAATACTTTCAGTGGTATATTAACTTTGGGATGTATCATTAAAGGTGATACGCCGCATTTTGAGTATGTTTCTATGTCTGTAACCCAAGGTGTTACACAACTTAATCTTACTTACAATATCCCGTTTATTTTTGGAGTACTTACGACGAATAATTATCAGCAAGCATTGGAAAGATCTGGAATCAAAGGAAAAGAATTTGCTATTAGTTTATTAAATATGATTGGATTATCGCAACAATTAAAAAAGTAATTTTTGTAATAATTTTAATGCATTGATAATAAGTTTATTTCTTGTAATTGTTATTCGTGTTTGACGAAAAGCCCGGATGGAACAAAAGACAGGTAGCCCTTTTAAGTTAATAAAAATTCAAATGGATTAGAAAAAAATTGTATATGCAAAATGTAGATGTTTTATTAGGTCTGCAGTGGGGTGATGAAGGAAAAGGTAAATTAGTAGATATACTATCACCAAGGTATGATATTATTGCTCGTTTTCAAGGTGGTCCAAATGCAGGACATACTTTAATGTTTAATAACAAAAAATATGTTCTACATACTATTCCCAGTGGAATTTTTAGAGAAGAGATTATTAATCTGATTGGAAATGGAGTAGTGATAGACCCTATTGTGTTAATGAAAGAAATTAAAAACATTGAAGCAGAAGGAATAGAAGTAAAAAAACGATTATTAATATCTAAAAGATCACACTTGATACTGCCTTCACACAGATGGCTGGATGCAGCAAGCGAAGCAATGAAAGGGAAGGATAAAATTGGATCTACCTTAAAAGGCATAGGTCCTGCTTATATGGATAAAACAGGTAGAAATGGATTGAGAGTAGGGGATATTGATCAAACTAACTTCAAAGATAAATTTGAACAATTGTATCAAAAACATTTGCAATTGTTGAAGTTTTATAATTGGAATGAGATTAATGAAGATCAGATTAAAGAATGGTTTGAAAGCATTGAGTTTTTAAAGCAAATGCAGATTATAGATGGCGAACATTACTTAAATGAAGCCCTTTCAAAAGGCAAGAAAATACTTGCAGAAGGAGCACAGGGTACTTTATTGGATATAGATTTTGGAACATATCCTTTTGTAACATCATCAAATACTATTACTGCGGGTGCTTGTACAGGATTAGGTATTGCACCTACTAAAATTGGAAATGTTTTTGGGATATTCAAGGCCTATTGTACGCGGGTAGGGAGTGGTCCTTTTCCAACAGAACTTAAAGATGATTTAGGAGAACTCATTCGTCAAAAAGGAAAAGAATTTGGATCTACCACAGGACGTCCAAGAAGAGTAGGTTGGCTGGATTTACCTGCATTAAAATATGCCATTCAATTGGATGGATCAAATGAACTAATAATGATGAAGGCAGATGTACTATCTGATTTAGATACAATAAAAGTTTGTACACATTATCATTTTAATAATCAAGTGATTGATTATTTGCCCTATGATTTGAGTAATGAAGATATAATTCCAATTTATCAAGAATTAAAAGGTTGGAAAAAAGATATTACGCATTGTAGATTAAAATCAGAATTACCAGCCGAATTATTGAGATATATTGAATTTATTGAAGAAAATACAGGGGTTAAAATTTCTTACTTATCTGTTGGTCCGGATAGAGATCAGATTATTAAATTATAATAAACTCGCTTAATTGATTGTAAATTGAAGAATTTTTGATCCATTATCTTAAATTCAAATACAAAGAACACAAACAAATAAATTGTTGGTGCAAAGTTGGAAAGTTGAAAGTAAAAAGTCCGTCCCGTAGGGATAAAATATGGGTAGCCCCGAAGGGGCAAAATACAATAGCACAGGGCAAAGCCCTGTGAAAATAAATCCACACCATTTCAAGCCCTGAAAGGGCGACACTTATAAGGAAGAAAGTAGAAAGTGGAAAGTGGAAAGTATGATGTGTCCCATAAGGACAAAATATAATCTATTAAAGATACTTTGTGAACTTTGTGTAAATCCTTTGTGTTCTTTGTGGTAAGATATAATTTAAAACAAGTAACATAATTTTGATATTCAATTTATCAAAGAAATATAAGGCGAGTTCTTTAATTTAAGAAAATAAAAAATGTTTAAGCAGTATTTATTAAAATCCCCTTTGTTGTTAGCGTTGTTGAGTGGATTGTTGTTGTCAGCATCATTTACATCTTATTTGTTTTGGTTAAGTTTTGTCTCATTTGTGCCCTTGTTTTTATTAGTAAAACAATTATTTGATCAAAAGATTAGTACATTAAAGTTTATTCAATTAAATGGGTTGATGTTTTTATTATGGAATGCTTTGACTACTTGGTGGATAAGTTTAGCCAGTGTAGGTGGTTCAATAATGGCTATAGTAGCCAATAGTATTTTGATGTGTATGTTTTTTTCAATGCCATTTTTGTTACAAAAAAAATATAGTAAAAGTTTAAGTTTATGGTGGATTATACCTTTTTGGATATCCTTTGAATACTTGCACTATCATTGGGATTTAATGTGGCCTTGGTTGTGTTTAGGAAATGTATTTGCTTTTGCACCTTGGATGGTTCAATGGTACGAATTGACTGGAACATCGGGCGGAACATTATGGATTTTAGCAAGTAATATCATAATTACTCAATATATCATAAATGGATTCGCTACTCAATGGTTGATTAAAAATGTAATTAACATTCTTGTAATACCTATTGTTGTGTCTTTAAGTTTGTTGATTTACAGAAGTAAAGCATTGCCTAATAATTTTTCTGATTCATTAAATGTGCTGATTGTACAGCCCAATGTAGATCCTTATAATGATAAGTTTTATATAGAACCACTTATTCAAGTCAATGCAATGTATCAACAAATCAAGCCCTTTTTGAACGATAGCATAGATGTAATAGTATTGCCAGAAACATTTATTACTGAAAATATCTATGAAGGTTCAATGTTTGAAATGATTCAGTATCCAAGCATTCGGTATTTATATGATAGTATTTTGATGAAATATCCTACTATCAACATTATTACAGGTGCTAATACATTCAAGGTATATTCTGATAAAGATAAGATTCCTGCTACTGCAAGACAAAATTCAGAAGGAATGTTTTACGATATTTTTAATACGGCTTTATGTCTTTCAAAAGATACTATTCAGATATTTCACAAGTCAAAGTTAGTGCCTGGGGTAGAAAAAATGCCATATCCAGAAATATTTAAACCATTAGAAAATTTGGCTATTGATTTGGGTGGAACAACAGGAAGTTTAGGACAACAAGATCAACCTTCTTTATTGTTTGTAAAAAATAAAATTCCTGTGGCTACAATAATATGTTACGAAAGTGTTTTTTCAGATTTTGTATCAAAATTTTTCAAAATAGGGGCAAAAGCGTTGTTCATTATCACTAATGATGGATGGTGGGGAGATACACCAGGGTATTATCAGCATTTGATGTTTGGGAGATTGCGATCAATAGAAAATCGTACATATATTGCAAGGTCTGCTAATACAGGTATTTCCGCAGTTATAGATCCATTAGGAAATATCTTGCAGCAAACCAATTATTGGACAAGAGAACATTTAATTGCTAAAATTCCATTGCAAAAAAATGCTTCTATTTATTCTCGCATTGGAGATATTATTTCACCTGCAAATGTTTTATTTTTGGTTCTTTTCTTATTCAGGATATTATTTCCAATTATGCGTAAATAATATCTACACAGAGTAATAAAAATTGGAATACAATGGTAGTTCAAGACCAAATGAAAAGAGAGATTGATATAAAAAATTTTCCACCAAATAGAATACTATCATTAGTGCCATCTATTACTGAATTGTTGGTAGAATTGGGTTTATCGGAAAAAATTGTAGGGATTACAAAGTTTTGTATTCATCCTGAAGAGATATTTAAGAGTAAAGAAAAAATTGGCGGAACAAAAAATTTGAACATTGAAAAAATTAAAACATTACAGCCCGACTTGATAATTGGTAATAAAGAAGAAAATGTCAAAAGCCAAATAGAAGAATTAGAAAAATTATTTCCTGTGTGGATGAGTGATGTTAATACTTATGAAGATGCTTTGGATATGATACAATCTATTGGAAAAATAACGAATACTGAAAATACGGCTCATCAAATTAGTACTCAAATTAATTCAGCATTTGAAGAACTCAAGCACTCTACATATTTATTGAAAAATAAAAGAGTATTGTATTTAATATGGTATCAACCTTATATAGCAGTGGCTAATCAAACTTTTATTCATAATATGTTGTTGAAAATAGGGGCAATCAATGTGCTACAAAATCAAAATAGATATGTAGAAGTTGATGTAGAAACAATGCAAACTTTATCTATTGATTATGTATTGCTTTCTTCAGAACCCTTTCCATTTAAGGAAAAACATAAAGAAGAATTGCAAGCATTATTAGGAAACAAAACAAAAGTAATTTTAGTAGATGGTGAAGTATTTAGTTGGTATGGAGTAAGGATGCGGCATTTGCCAAGTTATTTGAGAATGTTGGGAGAGAGTATTTAGGTTTATATTTTTTGAAATAATTAAAGTTTTTTACTTTTTTAGTATCTTACTTCTTTTAATTAGATATTCTTGGAGAACAGAATAGTAAGCATTTTTTATATCAACAGGCACAAAGTCAATTTTATATTGATGGCATTTTTCTTGAAGTTTATTTAAAAACGTTTGCATTAATTTTTGAAATTCATTTTTGTATTCAATAGAATGCACTTTTATTTCTTCTCCTGTTTCCATATCAATGAACTGATAGGGGCGATTTTCAAAGTCAAAGTTTAATTCTGTAGTGTAATCCAATGTGTGAAATACAATAACATCGTGTTTTCTATAACGAAGATGTTGAAGAGCCGCAAATACATTTTCTGAATCGTGTTCAAACATATCGCTGAATATAATAATTAATGACCTTTGATGAATAATTTCAGCCAATTGATGCAAGGCAGTAGTAATATTTGTTTTTTTGAGTAGTTGTTGATGGCTATTTTCTTGTAAATCAGATAAAATGGAATAAATGTATTGAATATGCGTGTGCTGTAATTTTGCAGGCAAATGTTTTTCAATGGTATCAGAACATAAACTGATACCAACCCCATCTCGTTGTTGTAACATAAGTTGCATTAGTGCTGCAGCAGAATAAATTGAAAACTGAAGTTTATTTATTGCTGCACCTTTTGGATAAAGCATAGATGACGAGGTGTCAATAATAATTTGACAGCGAAGATTGGTTTCTTCTTCGTATTTTTTTTGATATAATTTTTCAGTACGAGCAAAGAGTTTCCAATCAATATGACGAGTAGATTCGCCTGTATTGTACATTTTATGTTCAGCAAATTCCACAGAATAGCCGTGCATAGGACTTTTGTGCTGTCCAATTAAAAAACCTTTAACGATTTCTTTGGCTTTTAATTCAAGGGATTTAACGGCTAAAATTTCTTCTTCAAGATTTTTCATAGCCACTAAAATACTAAATAATTTGCAAGATGTTTTATTTATTAACTTTGCACAAAAAACGAATGCGAAAATTACCCATTGGCATACAGAGTTTTGAAAACATTAGAAAAGACAACTACATTTATGTTGATAAGACAAATTATATTTATGATTTATTGAATAGTGGGAAATATTTTTTCATTTCACGTCCGAGAAGATTTGGGAAGTCGTTGTTAGTAGATACAATAAAGTGTTTGTTTGAAGGAAAGAAAGAGTTGTTTGAAGGATTGTTTATTTATGATAAATGGAATTGGGAAGAAAAATACCCTGTGATTCG
>JAOAIP010000041.1 GCA_026414605.1 Bacteroidia bacterium | reverse complement strand
GGCGGCGAAGCCGGTACTGCCTCGCCTTCGTTAGTCATCGTCATTACGAGGGCGTAGCCCGAAGTAATCTCTAATTAGGACGAATGTCAATTCCTTTTGAGATTGCTTCACTTCGTTCGCAATGACGATAAGGCGAGGATTGTTCGCCATCTGTTTTTTTATCAAGGTGCTCACGAATGTGCTTAAATTACTATTTAAGCACATTTACCGAAGCGATAGCGAAGCCCGTAGCAGCCCGACCTGAACACACCACAGCCAATTGAAATTTTTAAAACGACATTTTTTGTCGTTTTAAAAATAATGGGATAAAATCGTTTACAAAGATTGGAAATGCTGTGGTGTGTGAGGGGCACGCCCAAATAATAATGAATAATAAAAAAATTTTAATTGCCGTTTATTTTTTGTTGGACAATTTGACGAATGGTTTTTTCTTTTTGTTCGGCTAATTGTTCTAATTCTTCGGTGTGCTTTAGGATGTCTTGAACATTGTAGAGATGAAGGATGTCTTTGGCGTTGATTTTTACATTCATTGCAGCACCTATTACAGCCGTTCTAATACACATAGCCCCTACTCCTGCATCGGATACAGAATTTGGGTTGCCTTTTTCTGCCATTAGTTGTAAGATGTCAAGGCATTCTATGCTTATTTTCATTGTTTCATAAGGTACCAGAAGGGCGTTGTAGGTAGCGTCTTCAATGGCTTTTTTTCGTTTTGTTTTTTCTTCTTCAGTATTTTTGGGGAGAGCAAAGGCGGCCATTACTTGATTAAAGGCGATGGTGTCTTTATCTATGAGTTGAAGTAATTTGTCTTTGGCTGTTTGAAGTTGTTCGGCATAGTTGCTAAACCATTCGGTTTGTTCTTCCCAACCTTTTTTGTTGGCGGAAAGATTGGCGACCATTGCACCTAAGGCAGCCCCTAATGATCCGCATAATGCGGAAACCGAACCACCACCAGGGGCGGGGCTTTCGGAAGCAGTAGTATCTGTAAAATCTTTGACTGTTTTGGAAATGAGTTCGCTTTCTTTTGGGTCTGCGATGAGGTATTCAATAATTCTTTCTTCGGGCTTGAAGGGTTTGAGTTCGTCTAATCCTAAGGTTTTTACGGCTATTTTTATTAATTCTTTTTCGCTGACACCTGTTGAAAGACCTTGTTTTTTGAGGAAGTATTTGCCGGCATCTGTGAGGGCTTTGAGAGGGATAAGTCCGACCAATTCTGACCCTGTAACACGAAGTCCCCTTTTTTCGGCACTGATACAGCATGCTTCAAATGCTTTGTGTAAGGGGGTAACATTAATGTCAGTGAGGTTCATTGATACTTGGGCTATTCCGTATTCTTCAATATACCAGCCGATGGCTTTGACGGCTTTGCACATTCCGGGCTGAATTTTTGGGGTACCATCTTCGTTGTAGATGATTTTTCCTGTAGGTTTGCCGCCTTCACGCATTACACGACCGGCTTCACGGACATCAAATGCTACAGAATTGGCTCTGCGAACGGAAGTGGTATTCAAATTGACATTGTAGGCAATTAAGAAGTTGCGTGCACCAATGACGGTAGCACCACGTTTAGCATCCATTTCAGAAGGACCAAAATCGGGTTTCCATTCGGGCTTTTTTATCTTTTCAAAGAATCCTTCGTATTCGCCCGCACGTATGATAGAAAGGTTTTTGCGGTAATCTTTGGGTTGAGCATATTCATAGAGATAGACGGGAATTTGAAGTTCTTCGCCTACTCTCTTGGCCAATTGAATAGCGCATTGAACCGTTTCTTCCATAGTGATATCACGAATAGGAACAAGGGGACAAACATCTGTTGCGCCCGTTCGGGGGTGTTCGCCTTTGTGAAATCGCATATCAATGAGTTCGCCGGCTTTTTTTATTCCCTGAAAAGCGGCTTCTACAACGGCTTCGGGAGGTCCTACAAAGGTAACCACGGTTCTATTGGTGGCTGATCCCATATCCACATTAAGGACTTTGACGTTTTCAACAGAGGCAATGCTTTGCACAATCGCATCAATGATGGATTTGTTTTTTCCTTCACTAAAATTTGGAACGCATTCAATAAGAGGTTGTTTCATAGGTAAGTTTTTTATTTAATTTAGGTTAATCTTTCTGTTCTATTTTGCCACAAAGAAAGGATGGTTGAAAGTTAAAAGTATTTGGTGGAAAAAATTTTTTCCGCTTCCAACTAATTATTTATTTTGTATGAATTTTTATTTTCAACATTTATGGTCATATTAAAAAGAAAAATTATTTTTATAAGTTCTCAATGATTTCAATAACTTCATTTGTTTGAACATCTATATTGGTTATTTCAAAAGAAAATTTTTCTCTATCTTGAATTGTAGAAATATCTTTAATATCACCAGTATATAATTCTACATATTTGCTTGCTTCTTCTTTGTTTTCTGCTTTGATTTCCACGATATAAGATTTCACTAATACGGCTTTATAGGTATTCATACATGTTTTTTTGCAAAAATACTAAATTGTTATTTAAGGATAATTTTGTAGGTCTTGTGAGTAGTATTCCCTGCAATATCGGTAATGATGATTTGAATAAAATTTTCATCGGTGGCTATGAGTTCATTGGGTAGTTCTACTTTCAAAAGATGCTTTGTGCCATAAAAATAGGATATGCAAAACTGATTATTAAAATACGTTTTAATGCTTTGTATTTTGGTGTTATCTTTTATTTGAAAAAATAAATTAGGTGTGTGTTGATTAAGAATAATACCTTTTTTCTTTTTGTTGAATGACAAGGGTTTTACAAGTGGAGGAGTATTATCTACAAGTAAATAATAATCGTTTAATTCGTTGACTTTGAAAGTGATGGTTTGAGAGTCAAAATTTTCAGGAGAATAAAATTTGTTACCACTTACTAAAACGGATTTTTTTAATTCGTTGTTATTGAAATGATGGTGTATTTTGAGGATTGCGGGATATTTCAGTGTTATTGATTGAGAATACGTCCATTGAATTTTTTTTAGTTTTTCATTAAATACAAAATTTGCATTGAGGTCGTTGAATAAAGATTTTTCGGGAATAAAAATTTCAAAATAAGGATGTTTGATAGTGTTTGATTGTGTGCATAAAATAAGAGAATTTGTTTTAATAGATTTATATTTTGGTGTATGCTTTGTCTTGATAATGAATTTTTTTTCAATACAATTTTCTTTTTCATCGCAAAAGATGAGTTTAAGTTGATGGTAATTTGTGTCTGAAAGTATTATTCTGCCTTTATTAACAAGGGTGTCATAAAAGTATGTAGGATATAAATGAGGAGCAAAACATTTTTGAACAATTTTGTTTTTTATTTTTTCGGAATAATATTCCACATACATTGTGTTATCAAAAGTAATGTGTTGCAAGCAGTGTTGATAGATTTTTTGATTGTCCAAAAAAATTTGAACTTTGTAGATATTATTAGGGTTGCCTTTTGGATACATTTTATCGTAGCCAGAAAACGCCACAGCAAAAATAGGTGGAAGTAACAGTGTGTCTTTGATTTTTGTAAATGTAGATAGTATGGGCGATGGTGATATAGTGTCTGATAAATTGTAGAATAGAATGTGTTCAACAACAGGTTTTGTGGTATCCTGAATGGGAAAATAAAACAGAGGGTTTATTGGAATTTCTGTAAGTTCATCTCTTATTTCAAAATGTAAATGAGGACCTGATGAAGTGCCTGTATTTCCTGAAAAAGCAATGATTTCATTTTTTTTAACCTTAATAGAATCGGCTTTTAAGAGCACATCTAATTCATTAATTTGATTTTGCATTTGGTATTTTGTTACGAGAGATTGTATTTTATCTGAAAAAGAATTTAAGTGTGCATACACAGAAAGTAATCCAGATGAATGATGAATATACATTACTTTTCCATATCCATAAGGACTTATTTTAATGCGATACACATAGCCATCATCAATGCTTTTGACGGGATAGTTTTCTTTTCCTTTTGTAGAAAAATCTATGCCTTGGTGGAAATGTTTGTTTCTTATTTCGCCAAAGTTTCCAGTAATATCAATAGTATCAATGGGAAAAGAAAAAAGTATTTGTGAGAAAGAAATTTTATAGGCAAAAACGAAACACGTGAGAAAAATAAAAAAACAATTACGAATATTCATCTTTAATTTACAATAATGGAATTAGTAATTTAATTTCTGTGCCTTGATTTTTTTCAGAATATATAAAAAGTTGAGCATTGATTTGTTCAGCCAATGCTTTGATAATAGAAAATCCAACATTTGAAAGTTGTTGAATCATTTTTTTATCTATACCTATGCCATTATCTTTAATTGATAATTCAATGGAAAAATCTTTTCGTTTTAGTTGAATAAATACTTTCTTTGACATAGTAAAGTTTTCGGGAAAAGCATATTTTAGAACATTTGTAATGGCTTCATTAATGATAAGTGCAATAGGAATAGCCATATTTACATCTAAAATAATTTCTTCAATATCGGATTCTATTTCAATATCTGTTCTATTAAAAGAATACAAAATGTTTTGTATCAAAAATAGAATAGTAGCAGATACATTAATGGTAGAATAATTTTTGTTTTGATAAAGCGTTTGATGAATAATTGCCATTGAATAAACACGGTTTTGAGTATCTTTCAAGACGTTTTGAATTTGAGTATTTTCTTCATTTTGTATTTGTAAATTGAGCATACTGGAAATGACTTGTAGATTGTTTTTAATTCTATGATGAATTTCTTTCATTAATACTTCATTTTCATACAATAAAGTTTGTAATTGATTTTGCTTTTCAATTTCTGCTGTTATATCTGTGGCTATGCCTGCTATTTCTTTAATTTGATTATTTACTACGATGGGAAATAAATTCACATCTAAAGTAATTTTTTGACCGTTTTCTAATTCATAATTAAGTTTAAAATTTTCATTTGAACCATTGAATGCTTTTTCGTAATGATAATTTAATGTTTCTATTAAGTCCTTATTTTTCTCAAATTTTCCACGAGTTAATTTTTTTCCTACTACAGGTTTTTCGCCATAAAGAAACTCTATTAAATTTTCATACTTGTTATTAAATAAAACAAGTTCATAATTTTGATTTAATGACCACAAATAAATAGGGCTGTGTTGAATAATGGTATTGAGTTTTAATGCCTGACTTTCTATTTGTTGAAGAAACTCGTATTTTTCAGTGATTTCGTGACCAAAACAATAAAAGTTTTGTAGTGTATTAGATTCGTCAATGTAGGGCTTAAAGGTTATTTTGTAGATTCTTGTTTTTTTAAGTGTCTTATCAAAATGACTAATTTCATAGGAATAATCAGATTTAGTTTGTAATATCTCTTTAAGTACTCTTTGTCTTGTAGTTGCAGTTGAAGGTTCTTGTTCATTCATTATTTTTTGTAAATCAAGTGTATTTTCTCCGCCTTTTAATTTTACATTGTAATATCTTAAACAATAATCTTTGAATGCTTGATTGAACAATTGTATATTTAACTTATTATCGGTTATCCAAAATAAATAATCGGAATAGTTGATAGTATTAATAAGTTGATTATGTGTTGACTTTAATTCTTGTAATAACTTTTCTTTTTCTTCATTTTGTTTTTTCAACAATTTATTTTCTTGAATTTTTAATTGTGTTTCAATTTCTAATTGTTGTTTTTTTAATTCTTCTGTTTTGTCTTGAACAATTAGTAAAGAGAGTGGCTGATTTTTTTCATCAAAAAACAATAATGCTGTTAATTCTATAATCTTTTCTTTGTTTTTAAAATCTTTAATATGATAGATAATGGGTGGTAATTTTTTTTCAACATATACTTTCTTTATACGATTTATGGCTTTTTGTTTTTCTTTGTCAATATAGAGAAAGTTTAGTAGATTAAAATTGTAGTATTTTTTCTTATCAGATGTTCCAATGATTCTTTTTCCTTCTTTATTGACATACTTTAGTTTTCCATAATCGTGTAATAAAATACCAACAGGCAAATTTTCAAATATGTCATTAAATAGTTTTAATTGTGTTTTTATATTTTTTTCTTGTTCTTTTTGTTTGGTCAAATCTTCAATAAATACAAAATAATGATCTTTATTTTTTTGGTAGATTAATTTTATTTCTTTGTTATTGCAAGTAATTTTTGTTTCGTGTTTTTTCTTATTGACATTATTATACAAAAGAGAATGTATTTCTTCTTTGTTTTTATTTGTAATGCACAAAATTTTTTTTGCTTTACTGTTGATAAAAACAATCTCTTTTTTATTTAAAATGAGAAAAGGAATGTCCTTAAAAACATTCTTAAATTCTTGTATATTTATAGGTTTATTCGGAATACTCATTTGAATTATTTTCTTTTTTCTTTTTTAATAACTCTTGATATTTTTTTGAATTTTCTAAAATGGTTTCATATACTTTCATTGCGTCTTCATAAGTAGGAATGATAGGTTGTCCCATCCATTTTACTTCAATGTCATTTTCATAAGTAATATTGAGATAGTTATGTCCTTCTTCATCAAAAAATTTCCATTCTCCATTTTTTACTCCACCTTGATAAGGACCAAACATCATTTTATTACCATTTTCATAATACCAATAATGAACACCATCAGGATCGCCATTGATAAAGTTTCCTTTGAATCGTACTTTGCCTGAAGGCATATAGTATGAAATCCAAGTGCTATCGGGGTTTCCATTGGTATATTTTCCAATTACTTTATAGTTAGGTAATTCATATATCCACAAACCTTCTTTATTATCATCAATGTATAAGCCCGCTGTTAGTATTTTTCCATCTTCTGTGTAGTCCTTAAATTCTCCATCTCTTTTACCTTTAATGTAATTTTCTTCTCTTAAAATAGTTCCATTAGGATAATACCAAATCCATTGTCCATCGGGTTTTCCATTGGTGTATTTGCCTTTTTGTTCTATTTTTCCATCAGGATAATAATACGTCCATTCTCCTACTTTGACATTGTTTTTGTATTTTCCTTTTCCACGCAATTCTCCTGAATAATAATATTCATACCATATTCCTTGACGATTTCTCAAACTATCAATAGGTCCTTTTTCTACAAGAACATTGTTTTCATAAACAAAAGCAGAATCGGGCAGAGGTTTATTTTTACACACTTGTTTTTTAATATAAACATCTGATGTATCGTCTCTTGGAATAAGTGTAGAGTCGCATCTAAACACTTTAATATAATGATAATGTGTTCCAACAGGATAGCCCTTAACGTAAGGTCCTTCGTATTTTAATGTGCCATCTTCATAATAATCTCTATACATATCTACAGATGCGAATTCTTTTGGGTTTTCAATTTTTTTTCCAAAAGAATATTTTTCTGCATTTACTAAATTACCTTTTTTGTCGTATTCTTTGACATAACCATTAATTTTATTATCTCTATAATCTACTTCTTTTTTGACTTTACCATCTGCATAAAATTCTTTCCATACACCTTGCTTTTGTCCTTTTTCGTCTTTTTGATTGATTTTTTCATATTTCAATAAAAAGCCATTTTGATATTCTCCAACAGCAATAATCACAGAGTCCTTGTCAAATTCATAAAATACTCCATTGGCTTTTCCTTTTTGATAAGGAATGATTTTTTTTAATTGTCCTGTTGTATAGTAATAATAAGCCGTATCAACAGGAATGTCGTTATTATATTTTTGTTTGAATATAACTACACCACTTGTATCGTATTCTTTTAGCCAACCATTTTTTTTATCTTGCTTGTATTCTATTGTTTTGACTAATTTTCCATCTGTATCATAAAATTTCCATATACTATCCAATAAAAAATTTTTTCTATTTCCTTCGTTTTTAATTTTTCCATTTTGATAATAATTTTTCCAATAACCATCGGGTTTTCCATCTTTTAGATAACCTTCAGAAGCAATCTTTCCATCAGGATATTTAAATTGAACAAAGCCATCTTTTTTTTGTGCAAAAACAAAGATATTAAGTAAAGAAATAATTATTATTAAAATCTTTTTCATCTGCAATTATTTTGATAATTCTAACATTCGCAGTAATGATTTTTTAGATTTTTCAATAAGTTCATTACTCATTATTATTTCGGGTTGTTCTTCTTTCAATGCTGTGTAAATTTTTTCAAGTGTATTTAATTTCATATAAGGACATTCGTTACAAGCACAGGTATTATTAGGTGGTGCAGGTATAAATGTTTTATCAGGACAATATTTTTGCATTTGATGTAAAATGCCTGTTTCGGTGGCTACAATAAATTTTTGAGCATCACTTGTTTTTACATAATTCAATAAAGCAGATGTACTTCCAATAAAATCAGCATAATTCAAAACATCTTCTTCGCATTCAGGATGAGCAATAAGCAAGGCATCGGGATGTTGTGTTTTTAATTGTAATATCTTTTGTAATGAAAATTTTTCGTGTACTTCACACACACCATTCCACAAAATCATATCTCTTCCTGTTTTTTTGATAATATATCTTCCTAAATTCTTATCAGGTGCAAAGATGATGGGCTTATATTTTGGAATACTTTCAACAATTTTTACTGCATTACTACTGGTACAAATAATATCCGAAAGGGCTTTTACTTCGGCAGTGCAATTAATATAAGAAATCACAACAGCATCAGGATGTTGTTGAATAAATTCAGAAAATTTATCAACGGGACAAGAGTCGGCTAACGAGCATCCAGCGTTCATATCAGGGATAATAACTTTTTTATCAGGATTTAAAATTTTGGCAGTTTCGGCCATAAAATGCACACCTGCAAACAAAATAATATCTGCATTTGTTTTTTGTGCGGCTTGTGCTAATTGCAAACTATCTCCAATAAAATCGGCTATGTCTTGAATTTCTCCCATTTGATAATAATGGGCTAATATAACGGCATTCTTTTGCTTTTTTAGTTTTAAAATTTCATCTACCAAATCAATTTCTACATTCGTATTCATAAATATACTTTTTTAAATTTTTAAACTATAATAGTAATAATAGGTTGTTAGTAGTGTTCAAAAAATTTTTAAATATTTCTTGTAAAATTGATTATTAAAAATTCATCAACAAAAGTACAAAATAATATGCTTTGTAAAGTATTGAAAAATAAAGACATTTAGAACAATTGTAGTTTACTAACAGAATTATCCACAAATTTTGTTATTAAAATATAAGAGCGATTTGAATTAATTTTATGTTAATAAATTATTATTTAAAAAATAAAGAAAAGGATAAAAATATCTTGTATAAATCATAGAAAGTTTTACGAAAAAATAATTTTGAATTAAACAAAAGGAAATAATAAAATTTTAAGAGAATTTTTGAACAGGTTATGGGATGTTATTGTGGAAAAATTTTTGAAAATTTAAGTTGATTAGATACAATGAGTTATTGCATATTGCTTGAAAAGTATAAGATGAGATGTTTGAAATAATATAAATTTTTCTAAAGGTAATTCTTTAAAAAGGATGAAAACAAATAATGATTGATTTTAATTAAGTTAGAATAATAAAAGTAAAAGTTTATTAATGAATTAACCAGAATCAATAAATTGAGCAATAGTATTATATCAAAACGCCCTGTTTACGCTTATTAGCCATCTAAACTGAAAATAATCTTTTTCTGCAAAAGGAAGTTTGTTTAAAAATAATGGTGCGTCAAAACGAATGGTAAAAGGTTTAACTTGTGTGATGGGTCCCCATTTATAAATAGTAAGTGCAATACCTGCACCTGCATCTGCCATTATATCAGATGCTTTCATATACGAAGGCGAATAACCAACATCTATAACACCAATATCTCCAAATAAATAAGGTTGTAATTTCATTGCATTATTCAGTTTTTTGATTTTCAAAAAAGAAAATAAACGAGTAAATTCTAATTCTGCATTAACAGAAGCACCTGATAAACCAGCAAACGCATAATCAATAAAATTTTGGTTCCATACATAAGGTAAAAGATAACCATTATATCCCCTTAAATTTAAGCCACCACCATAAGAAAAATGATTAGTGGTAGGTCCTAATTTTGCCCAATCAGGCGGTATTATTCCCATTGAACGAGTAAATTTATTATCCATCATTTCTTCAGGATTAGCACCTGCTACAAAGAGTGCAGATTCACCAGGGATATAATTACCAACACCAAATTGACCAAAAATTCTTGTATGTAAATCAAACTTACCAATTTTTTGACGATGTATGTTTTGAAAACGAATATAAGAAAAATCATAATACATAGAAAACGCTGATGCACGAATATCTAAAGAAAATAATCCTGTGAAAGAAGGTCTTGTATAAGTGTGTTCAATGCCGGTATGAAAAGCCCCGTTGAATGCCTTAATTCTCCATAATGAAGGATTAAGTAAATAAATACTATCTCTGTGTTGATCTCTTATCATTCCTTTGTAATAGAGGTATATTCGTGTTTGTTTATTATTGAAGAATTTTTCAAATCCGAGTGATGCTAATTTCAAACCATCAATGTGCCTAATGTCTGTAAAAAGATAAGTTTCTTTACCAAGAAAATTTAATCTTGTTTTATAGTTGAATAATAGAGAAAAAGGATAAAAACTATTTTTGGATATTGAACTATCTAAGTAATTTTGAGCAAGACCTGTATTAAAGTAAAAACAGACATCAATAATATGCTTGTATTTCAAATAATCTCCTGTAAGATTGATGCCAATTTTAATACCATCGTAACCATTATACCACAGAGCAGGAAAGAGTTTTAAATCATAACTTTTCCAGTTAATAGGTTTGTATACTTTCCAATCAAAATTAATATCTGTTGAAAAAGGATAAATGTTATTTGTCCAATCAACATCTGCAAGACGACACGATGGATCAATAATAACTTGTTTGATTTTATTAGATGGTCCGATATTTACAGTAGTAGTATAAGAAGGTTTTAATTTTGGTCCCCAACCTATCCATCTATTAAGTGCTTGTGCTTGTGTGGGTTTAACAAACCAAGTATTTGGTATATGAAAATGATGAGCAGAATCGTTTTTATCAATAATAGTAAAATCAATGGGCATCTGCATTTCACCTTTACGTTTGAATGTTATTTTATAGATACCATCGTCTATCTTTTTGACTTTGCTAATTTTGTAATCAATTGTTTTTGTTGTTTCCAACCATTGATCAAAGAACCAATTTAAATCTATTTTTGTGTATTCAATAATGGCTTCCTTAAAATCTTCAGGATAAGGGTGAGCAAATTTCCATTTATTAAAATAATATTGCATTGCTTCATCAAAGAGTTTTCTACCAAGTACGTATTCAAGATTTTTGAGCATTGTGGCTGTTTTGAAATAAACTAAACTATATCCACCGCCGTGTCTTGTTCCACCGTTAAAATCATCGCTATGAGTATTTAAGGGCATATCTAATTGTTGTATCACAACATAAGAATAATAAGGGTTGTACACAGATGCATCCATTTCTTTGAGTGGTTCAAAAGAAATTTTTTCATATTTATTTTGTGGCAAATGATTAAATGAAAAAGGTCCGTCAATTTGTTGATAAGTGTCTGCAGTATAAAATTGTGTAAAACCTTCATCCAAAAAAGCACGATAAGTTTCGTTACTTCCGACCATTCCAAAAAACCAATTGTGTGTCATTTCGTGAATGAGAAGGGTTCTATAAAAAGGATCAAAGCCACCATCCAGTGTTAGCATAGGATATTCCATTCCATCTTGGGCGTCTGCACAAATCATTTTTGGATAATGATAAGGTCCAATGTTTTTGCTATTTGTGGCAATGATTTTGGTCATATAATCGGTAGCATTCAACCAACCAGCCGCGTGTGGTTCTTGAACTAATGCGATGCAACGAATACCATTGTATATTTTTTCATCAATGCGGTAAGTAGGATCAGCAGTATAAGCCACATCGTGAACATTAATAGCACTAAATTTCCAAGTTTTGTATTTACCAGATGGTTTAATAATTTCAGATGGTGGGGAATTAAATGGCTTGTTTTTGAAGTTAGAAAAATCTAATTTTTGACGCAAATCTTTTGGTAGTACTTCGTTTTCATTAATCATAATGCCTGTGCCATCTAAAATATAATGTTCGGGCAAACGTAATTCTACATAATAAGATCCAAAGTCGCCGTAAAATTCGTGGTCAAGGTGTTGTTGAGTGTCCCATTTCATTTTGTGATCATAAACGGCTAAACGAGGATACCAATGCACAATATCATAATGCTTGTAGCCAAAAGATTCAAACATTTTCATTCTATTACGAATGGCTTCTTTATCAAAGTAAGTTTTGAAATGAATTTCAATTTGTAAGGAATCATTAGGTTTAAGTGGCACATCCAAGGGAACTCGCAAAATAGTACCATCTATTTCATAGTTTGTAATTTCTTTTTCGCTATAGATAGTATCGCAAACAACATAGATCATTTCTTTCATTGTATTATTATCGGATAGATTAACTTGAATAACGGAATCGCAATGAGAAGAGTACTTTCTTTTTATTTTAATTTGAAGAACTTGTGTGCCTAAATTTTTTTCTCTGTATTTACCATATTTTAAAGGGATGTGATTATTTTTATACAAATCCGATAAATAAGAATCTTTGCATTGAGCGTTGTTGTAGAGATGGAAAAACAATTCTTTTAATTGATCGGGCGAGTTGTTCCAATAAATGATTTCTTCTTTTCCAGTGATTATATCTGTGGTATCATCGAGAGTAGCATATATATTGTAATGCACATCTTGTTGCCAATAGGCGGCGTGTGGCTTTCTATTTTTCCAATAGAGAGGATTGTTTTTACTTCTATATTGAAGATATTCTTGTTGAGAAAAACTGATGAAATGAGATAGTATTGCTAAACTTAAAAATGTTTTTTTCATAATAAAGAGATTTAAATTGTCTATGATTTATTTTTTAGGTAAATTAATTTTGATCCAATGGTTACAATTTCTTATTCTGAAATATTAATGTGTCTGCTTGAAGAAGAACTTTTTTCACCGGGTTTAAGTATTCTTGAAAATATCTTAATAAGATTTAAATTAAATTCTTGTATATTAGATATTTTATCCCATTCATTTTCTGTAACTCCATAAGGACCATCACACACAATTAAGTCAATACTATTATCTTCAATTTCTTCCAATAATTTCAAACTATCTCCTTGGTATATTTTGTTGTATAACATATAGAGTTATTTTATTCTTTGTGCAAATTTACTTAAAAACTAAAGTGTAGCAAAAATTAAATGTAGTTGTGTTTGAAAAGGCGAATGATTATTTTAATACTGATCAATTTCTTTAATATCCAATGATAGCATACACTTAAAATGTTTTAATGGACATTGTTGGTATCCTAATTTACTACAAGGTCTGCACCAAAGATGATTATTTTGAATGATTTTACTTTTAGGATTGGGCATATAAGGATACATTCCAAATTCAGGAATGGTATTTCCCCACAATGAATAAATTTTTTTATGAAATGCTGCAGCAATGTGCATTAGTCCTGTGTCTGAACTAATTACAAATTCTGATTGTTTGATTAAATAAGCACTTTCATATAAGTTCAATTGCCCACAAAGATTAATAGCATTAGAGCATTCTTTCTCAATATCTGCTGTAAGTGTTTTATCAAGCGTATCGCCAAGTAGAACAATTTTTTTAGGTGATAAATGAATGCAGATTTCTTTGATTTTAAGATAAGGTATTCGCTTTGTGCCATAAGAACCGCCTGCCACAAGGGCTACAAAAGGTTTTTCAAAATTTTTTATAGCATCAGATACTTTATTTTCATCAATAAAAAAATTAAGACCTTTTAAATCGTTTTCAATGTGTAATTTTTTGGTGGCTTCGAAATATCTATCTACAATGTGTTTGTGAGGCAAAAGTTTTCTATTCTTAAATAAAACCACTAAAAATTTTTGGATATTTAATTTTGGAAAACCTGCACTTGGTCTATTCAATCCCCATCGTATCAAACGACTCTTGTAATTGTTTTGTAGGTCTACAACAAAATCAAATTTTTCTTTTGATAACTCTTTTATACTTTGTGAAACATTTTGAAATAAATGAATTTTATCAATGTATGGAGAGGAAGCAATGACGGATACAAATTTTGGTTTAATAAGATAATGCACTTCGTATCCTTTGTTTTTCAAGGATCTTACAACAGGCGAAGTAAGAACTACATCACCAATAGAACTGAATCGTATGACTAAAATTTTTTGCATAATGATGGAAAGATATTTTATGTAATAATAAATCTTTTGTTTTTAATTGTTATCAAATGCAATGTTTTTTTATTTCAATATAATTATACATCCACAATAATATCTACAATGACTTTATTGTTTTGAACTTTTTGTAGTTGTTGTAAAATAATTTTTTTAAATTGTTGATAGGATTTATTGAGTGGAATTTTTAGTAAAATGTGCTGTAAATAGTAATTATTAATTTTTGAAACATAAGGGCGAATAGGACCTAATGCGTATTCACCAAAATAAGGAATCAAAAATTGAAATAGTTGTTGTGCAGATTTATAACAAAGAGTTTCATCTTTACTTTTAATAACGATTTCACACAAACGACAAAATGGAGGATAAAGATATTGTTGTCTTTCTTTTAATACTTGATCGTAAAGTTTATCATAATCATTTTCTAAATACAATTGTAATACAGAATTTTCGGGATGAAATGTTTGTACTAATACTTCGCCGTCTTTGTCTAATCTACCTGCTCTTCCGCTGAGTTGATAAAGCAGTTGAAATGCTTTTTCGTAAGATCTAAACTCAGGAAAATATAAAAAACTATCAGCATTTAAAACGCCCACAAGTGTTACATTCTTAAAATCAAGTCCTTTTGTAATCATTTGTGTGCCTACTAAAATATCTATTTGTTGTTTTTCAAATTGTTCAATGATGTTTTTATGAGCAAATTTACTTCGTGTAGTATCTTGATCCATACGATAAATGCTGTAATTTGGGAATAAACGTTGGAGTTCTTCTTCAATTTTTTCGGTGCCCCATCCTTTGTAATTAATTTGAGTAGAACCACAAGCAGGACATTGTTGGATAAGATCATTCATTTCTCCACAGTAGTGACAGAGTAATAAATTGTGTTGCTTATGATACACCAAACTCACATCACATTGTTTGCATTTTGCTACCCATCCGCATTGTGTGCATTGAATAAAAGGCACATATCCCCTTCTATTGTGAAATAACAATACTTGTTCTTTTTTATTCAAACGATCTTTAATGGCTTCAAAAAGTGGTGGTGTAATCAAAGTTGTGTTTTGCATTTGATGATAATACTTGCGAATATCTATCAACCTTCTATTTACTTTGGCTTTGCCGTATTTTTCTTTCAATACCACTTTTCCATATTTACCAATATTACTGTTATATAATGTTTCAATAGCAGGTGTGGCAGAACCTAATATAACTTTACTTTTTAATAAATGGGCTAAATAAATAGCCGCATCTCTTGCATTATAGTAAGGATGTTTTTGTCTTTGTTTGAATGATGAATCGTGTTCTTCATCAATGATTACTAAACCTAAATTTTGAAAAGGCAAAAAGAGTGCAGATCTTGGACCTAAAATAATGTACGCTGCTTTTTCTTGATTTACATTATCATCTTTTTCAAGAGAAAATCGTAATAATTTATTCCATACTTCTGTTCTTTCATTCTCTGAAAATTTAGAATGATACACATACACTTGATTTCCAAAAACTTTTTTTAAACGTTGGATAAGTTGTGTTGTTAATGCAATTTCAGGAACGAGATAAAGTGTTTGCTTTCCGTGTAGGATTTGTTCTTTAATGAGTTCAATGTAAATTTCGGTTTTTCCACTTCCTACTTCTCCATATAATAAACAAGTTTGTTTGTTTTTCCATTCTTCTTTGATAGTTTCAAATGCTTTTGCTTGAACATCAGTTAATGTGTGTTTTATTTGATCTGATTTATCACTTTCTATGCGGCTTTCTTCCATTAAATGTTCTACTAAAACATTTTTATCAATCAAAGCATTTACAGCGGCTACTCCTACTCTTTCGGTTATTACAGATTTTCTTACAAATTCATTTGTTTTAGATAATTGTATAAACAACAAGAGTGCTTCTAATTGTTTAAATGCTTTTTTTTCTAATCGTTCTATTAGTTTATTTAAATCATCGTTGTTTTTGTAATTAGGATGTAATTTTAAATAAGCCACTAATTTAGGACGATATTTTTCTTCAAATTCTTCTGAAAAAAACACAATGCCTTTTTCTACAAGAGATTTAATTACTTTTGGAACAGATGATTTTGGGATAATTTTTTCTAACTCGTTGATTTTAATTTTTCTTTGATGTGCCAATAGTTCTACTACTTTTAATTCTTTTTCATTCAAATTATCGTAAACATCTTTATCAATTGCAAAGTCAGGGTTGATTTGAATATTGGATATACTTTCAATTTTTAATCCCGAGGGCAATGCGGCATTCATTACATCGCCCAACTTGCTCATATAGTATTCTGACAACCATTGCCAAAATTGGATTTGATATTCAAAGACACAAGGATATTCATCTAAGACGTATTCAATAGGTTTGGCTTTGTATTCAGTGGGTGCTTGTTGGTGTATTTTAGCAATCACAGCAGAGTAAAACTTTTTAGAATGAAATTGAACAACCACTCTTTTCCCTACCGATATTTCAGAAGCCCATTCGTCGGGCACTTCATAAGTATAGGTTGAAGAGACACTCAAAGGTAATATGACATCTACAAAATAAGCCACGAAGCAAAGATACATTGAAGGGATCAATGAAGCAAATTGAATAGTGAAATACTGAATAATAGAAAGAATTTATAATTGGAAAAATATTTTTTTAGAGTAAAGGGAAGGTTTTTCGAACAAATTATAAATTTTCTAGTAGAAACAAGTTTGAACCTAATGACAATCGTTGTCTGAATATCTCTGCTGTTTGAGGGTTTTCTATTTCAAGTTTTCTTTTAATGCTCATTTGTAAAAAACTTTCTTCTTTATCAATGCCTACAAATTTTCTATTGAAAAGATTTGCTGCAATGCCTGTGGTAGAACTTCCTGTAAATGGGTCTAAGATCCAAGCATTTGGTTTTGTTGATGCCAAAATTATTCTTGATAACAACGCTAATGGTTTTTGAGTTGGATGCTTGCCGCAATTTTTTTCCCAAGGTGCAATTGAAGGCAATCTCCAAACATCTTTCATTTGCTTATTTTCATTAAGGGCTTTCATTAATTCATAATTAAAATAATGAGGGATGAGAGGATATTTTCTTGCCCATATAATTTGTTCTGAAGAGTGGGTAAAGTACTTACAAGAAAAATTAGGTGGAGGATTTGTTTTTTCCCAAGTTATGATATTTAAGATTTTAAATCCAAGTTCTATAAGTATTTGTCCAATAGAAAATATATTGTGCATTGTACCACTAATCCATATTGTAGCATTATCTTTCATTTTATTACGAACCAAGGAAATCCATTTTCTATTAAATTCATTAATATGATCAAAACCGAAGGATTTGTCCCATAGTCCTTTATTTACAGAAGTTATTTGTCCATTTTGAATAGTTAAGCCATCATTTGATAAGAAGTAAGGAGGGTCTGCGAAAACCACATCAAATTGAAAATCAAATTTAGTCAAAACGTCAAAGGTATCTCCAAAAAATAGATAAAAGTTTTTGTCTTTGGATTGGAAATAGGGATTAACCATATACTTTATTAAATATAAATGAATAATTTTACCAATTACTAACTATATTCTCGGCTTTAATTTTATCAATGAATGCCATAAGTGTTTTTAAATTATAGACACTTGGTATTATATTAAATGCTTCTTCTAATTTATTTTTAGCGGCAAGCCATCCCATACCATCAGTTATCCATACAAATTCGTAATTATGA
Source organism: Bacteroidia bacterium (assembly GCA_026414605.1). Taxonomy (GTDB): domain Bacteria; phylum Bacteroidota; class Bacteroidia; order B-17B0; family Aurantibacillaceae; genus BPGX01. Next base: position 110,591 of record JAOAIP010000041.1, on the reverse strand, counting down.
TATTGATTAATTTTTATTGCCAAATCAGAATAAGATCTTGCCGTTTCATTTAATTTTGAACCACTGCTGTTATAGAAGTTGGTTTCTATTAAATATGTTTTTAGTTTTGTTTTAATTACAAAATCAAATCGTTTTATATCCACACCTAAACTTAAAATTTCAGGAAATACAGTACTTTCAACTTCTTTTTTGTAATAAATGTTTTCTTTGTCAAATATTAATGATACTGCTTTTGACATATTTTTTCCTACTCTATTTTTTCTTGCATTAGTATCTAAACCCACTTCTATTCCGAATACATAATCCACTAAATTTTTAACGTCTTTGTTCCTAAAAATTTCAATTAGACCTGTTTCTTCAATAAATTCATAAATACTTTCTGGGGAATTAAAATAAGAATCTATTATAGTAACTTGGCCGTTTTTGTTTAATGTTTTTGTTTCTTTGTTGTTGCGTACAGCAATTAGAATTCCCAATACATCAAATGTTTTGGGATTTTCTTCGTATATCTCTTTTATGGCTTTTTTCAAATCTGTTTGACCGATAAGATAATTTAGTTGATTCAATTTTATAGCAATTTTATTTACGTTTTTCTTTATTTTATTAAAATCAGTAAAATAATCTAAAGTGGCATTTGTTTCTGTTAGTTGTGAAATAAATTTCTCAAAGTCCTTCGGCATATTCTTTTATGTTTTTTTGATTTGTTATTAGTAATTCTTTTAGTGTCCCTCTTTTGTTACCAATTGCATTAATAAATCTTTTTGCATTTACTCTTTTTATAAGAAACTCTGAATACAAATTGTCAAAAAACAAATCGTTTGAGTTTGTATTAGTTAAATCTGAATTGCTCAAAATCCAAGTACATCCAAGATCATCTAATTTTTTACAAAAATTTTTTAATCGTATCTGATCTTTATCTGTAAAATCAAACATTGTGTAAGATTGAAAACTGGAAGTTTTACTGATTGGCTTATAAGGTGGATCTAAGTAAACAAAGGTATTTTTATCAACATAATCTAATGTGTTTTCAAAATCACCACAAAGGATTTTAACTTTTTTAAGATTAGCACTAACTGCAAATATATTTTCTTTATCGCATATTTTGGGATATTTATACTTTCCAATAGGAACATTAAACTCATTTTTGCTATTAACTCTATACAATCCATTAAAGCACGTCTTATTTAAGAAAATAAACAAAGCCGCATGCGTTATTTTATCTTCTTTTCTTTGATTAAATAAATCTCTTTGCTTGTAATAATATTCTTTTTTTGCATCACCATTATTTTCTAACTCATAATATCTTTTTTGATATTTTTCAAGTATTGAAATTAATTTTTGCGGATTTTTCGCTATAACTTTGTAAACATTTATTAAATCTTCGTTTATATCATTTATGATTGCAGTTTTGATATTAGGGAAATTTTTCAACATCCAAAATAAAACAGCACCACTGCCAACAAAGGGTTCTATGTAAGTAAAACTTGTTTTATGTAATTTTTGGGGCAGTAATTTTGCTATTTCATCAATAATTTGTGTTTTCCCTCCTGCCCATTTTAAAAATGGTTTAGCAGTAATTTTTGTCATCTCTTTAAAACTAATTTTTATTATGCAAATTTACACAAACATTTTTCTTGTTTCAAATACTCTAAAAATGTTGTAATATCTAATAATGCTTAACACTATAAAGACATCAATCACATATTACTCCTTAAACATATACCCTACTCCCCTTACAGACAAAAAATGTTTTGGCTGTTTGCTATTGTCTTCAAATAATTTACGATATTCTACTATGATGTTATCAATGGTTCTATAAGATGCTTCTTCCGCTTTTTCTCCCCATACGGCTTCTAATATCTCTTGGCGAGATATTATCTTATTTTTATTCATCAATAAATATCTTAATAAGTCCGCTTCTTTTGTTGATAATATCTTTTCTTTACCATCAGGAAGGCGAACAATATGTGTTTCAAAATGTATACTTCTTCCGTTGATTGTTATTTTATCTGTGAGATAAAATCGTTGAAGAATTTTTTTTACTCGTAATAATAATTCTTCTAAATCAAAAGGCTTTGATAAATAATCATCTGCTCCTATTTTTAATCCAAAAACTCTATCTTCTCTATCGTTTCTTACGGTTAAGAAAAACACAGGAAATTTATCATCTACTGATTTTATTTTTTCACACAAGTCAAATCCATTTATTTTAGGCATACTCACATCAAGCAATGCTAAATGTAAATGAGGTTTTTTAGTTGTAAAAATTTTCCACGCTTCTTCACCATCTTTTGCGGGATAAACATCATAACCTTCTTGTTGTAAATTAAACGATATAATTTCTCTCAAATTATCCTCATCATCTGCTACAAGAATGCCCAGTTTATGTGTGTTTTGTGTTGACATTTAAGATTAGGTTTCTTGATTGATTTAAAAAGGATTATTTGTTGTAACTTAATTTCCGCCCCAATTTTGTTTATCTAAACTTCTATAATGGACGGCTTCTGCAACGTGTTGTGCAAGAATGTTTTCTGAGTTTTCTAAATCTGCAATAGTGCGAGCAACTTTCAATATCCTATCATAAGCACGAGCGGAGAGTTGTAATTTTTCCATTGCGTTTTTTAGTATTTTCATTCCTGTGTCATCTAATACACAATACTTTTTGATTTCTTGACTTCGCATTTGTGCATTGCAGTATACAGAAGCAATTCCCTTAAATCGTTCGGTTTGTATATTTCGTGCTTTTATTACTCGTTCACGAATGGTTTTGCTGGATTCAGATGGAATATTGCGTGAAGCAAGTTCTTCAAAATTAACGGGCACTACTTCTACGTGCAAATCAATTCTATCCATTAGAGGACCTGAAATTTTACTTAGATATTTTTGAACCATTGCGGGCGTACACACACATTCTTTTTCGGGATGGTTATAGTAGCCACAAGGACAAGGGTTCATACTGGCTACTAACATAAAACTGGCAGGGTATTGAACCGAAAATTTTGCTCTTGATATAGTAACTACTCTATCTTCCAGGGGTTGGCGAAGAACTTCTAAAACAGTACGTTTGAATTCTGGCAATTCATCTAAAAACAAAACGCCATTGTGAGCAAGAGATATTTCTCCGGGTTGTGGATTATTGCCTCCACCAACTAATGCGACATCGCTAATAGTATGATGGGGGCTACGAAAAGGTCTTTGGGTGATAAGCCCAATGTTTTTTCCAATTTTTCCTGCAACGCTGTGTATTTTGGTAGTTTCTAATGCTTCTTCTAATGTTAGTGGTGGAAGAATAGACGGCAAACGTTTGCTAATCATTGTTTTTCCCGCACCAGGCGGACCTATCAGAATAACATTGTGTCCGCCAGCAGCGGCTATTTCAAGTGCTCGCTTTATGTTTTGTTGTCCTTTGACATCCGCAAAGTCCAATTCGTAATCATTGAGTTTCTTTAAAAACAATTCTTCAACATTTATTTTTAATGGCTCAATGAGATTTTCTCCATTAAGATGTTGAATGAGCTGAGATAGGTGTTGAACAGGATAAACTTCTAATCCATTGACAATGGCGGCTTCTTGGGCATTTTCAGCAGGAATAAAAAGTTTTTTAAATCCATCTTTTTGTGCTTTGATGGCAATGGGAAGCGTTCCTCTTATAGGTCTTAAAGTGCCATCCAGTGCCAATTCTCCCATTATTACGCTATCTTCAAGATGGCTTAAATGGATTTGTTCGGAGGCGGCTAAAATTCCTATGGCAATAGTAGTGTCGTAGGCAGACCCTTCTTTTCGTATATCTGCGGGTGCCATATTGATGGTGATTTGTTTGCCTGGCATTCGGTAATTGATGTTTTTTAATGCCGCTTGAATACGTTGTTGGCTTTCTTTTACAGCACTGTCTGGCAATCCAACTAAAAAGAAATTAATACCTTGTGTGATATTTGTTTCTACAATGATTTTTGTGGCTTCTATTCCATTAACAGCGTATCCATAAGTTTTGAACAACATTTCTCTTTATTTTTTGAGACAAATATGAAAAAAGTTTTACAAATGAAATAAACATAAATTCCTCTGTTTTAAGTAAAACTTTTTTCGTATTCGTGAGCACCTTAAAAAAACAAAAATACAAGCGAACAAATGTGCTTAAAATATAAAAAATAAAAAAATTCATTCGTTATTTAAGCACATTCGTGAGCACATTAGTTTAATAAAAAGAGAGGCGAACAAATATGAAAAAAGTTTTACAAATGAAATAAACATAAATTCCTCTGTTTAAGTAAAACTTTTTTCGTATTCGTGAGCACCTTGATAAAAAAGACAGATGGCGAACAAATATGAAAAAAGTTTTACAAATGAAATAAATGAAAATGCTATCCAATTAGTTTTTTTGTAAATAAAAAACATTGCTAATTTGATTTTCAAACACACACAAAATTTATATTCAATCAATTTTCATCACCCTAAATTCTATCCTTATACTTACATTTGCACAAAAAAATGATAGCACATAGTTCTTTATTAGAAAGTGTTTCAAAAGCATTTAATGATTTGTTTCAGTTTATTCCTGAAAACATTCCTATTAGTTTTACTAAAAAAGAATTTAATGGGGACTACACAATCACGCTTTTTCAGTTTAGTAAAAACATAGGACAAAAGCCCGATGAAATTGGTAAAAAGTTAGGTCAATATGTTGTTGAAAAATATCCACATATCTTTTCTTCTTATGAAGTAGTGAAGGGATTTTTGAACCTATCTGTTACAGACCAATATCTTTTGTCAAAATATCAAGCGGTTCAAAGTCAATGGGGAATTGTTAATCATCCATCGGGCAAGGAAATTCTAATTGAATACTCATCGCCAAACACCAATAAACCATTGCATCTTGGACATATCAGAAATAATTTGCTCGGATGGTCAATGGCAGAAATTCTCAAAACGCAAGGTCATAAAGTTATCAAAGCCAATCTTATTAATGATAGAGGTATTCATATATGTAAAAGTATGCTTGCGTGGAAGAAATGGGGAAATGGCGAAACACCTGAAAACACAGGTATAAAAGGCGATCATTTAGTAGGAAAGTATTATGTGTTATTTGATAAACATTTTAAACAAGAAGTAGAAGCATTGATTCAACAAGGGTTAAGCAAAGAGGAAGCAGAAAAGCAAGCACCTATTTTACAAGAAGCACAACAATTATTAAGAGATTGGGAAGCAGGGAAGCCCGAAGTAATAGAATTATGGAAAATGATGAATAGTTGGGTATATCAAGGATTTGAAGCCACTTACAAAAGAATGGGTGTGGATTTTGATAAGATTTATTATGAAAGTCAAACTTATTTACTCGGAAAAAACATCGTATTAGAAGGATTAGAAAAAGGCGTGTTTTACAAAGCCAACGACGGAAGTATACGCATTGATTTATCAAACGAAGGGTTGGATGAGAAAGTATTGCTGCGTTCAGATGGCACCTCTGTTTATATTACACAAGATATTGGAACGGCAGTACAGAGATTTAGTGAATATCCAAATTTATCTCAACTTATCTATGTTGTGGGGAGCGAACAAGATTATCACTTCAAAGTGCTGTTTAAGATACTTGAAAAATTAGGTTATCCTCAAGCCAAAGAATGCTATCATTTATCGTATGGAATGGTAGAACTTCCTACAGGAAAAATGAAAAGCCGTGAAGGTACAGTCGTAGATGCAGATAATTTGATGGATGAAATGTATCAAACGGCTAAGCAAATTACAGAAGAATTAGGCAAAGTACACGAACTTCCTGAAGAAGAAAAAAAACGTTTGTATGAAATCATAGGAATGGGGGCATTAAAATACTTTATTTTGAAAATTGATCCTAAAAAGAAAATTCTATTTAATCCCCAAGAAAGCATTGATTTTGAAGGACACACAGGACCTTTTATACAATATGTTTATGCAAGAATACAATCATTACTAAGAAAAGCAGAATATCAAGTTACCCAATTTGGTAATGTAGAAACTCTGAATATAGCAGAAAGAGAACTCATTAAACATTTATTAAATATCCCTGATGTATACAAAGAAGCCGCACAACAATACAATCCTGCCGTTATTGCTAATGATGTGTATGAGTTAGCAAAAAAATTTAATCGATTTTATCAAGATCATCCTATTCTTAAAGAAACAAATGAACAACATCGTTTGTTTAGATTACATCTTTCTTACACAACAGCACAAATGATTAAAGAAATGCTACAAAAGTTAGGTATTGATGTACCTGATAGAATGTGATTTATCTGAGATGCTTAAAGGGTAATTAGGGATTGGTGAAAAATAGATAGGGATTAAGTTACAATAATTTTTTTGTTGTTTTGAATCACCATTGTCCAAAATAACTGTTAATAAAAAAATTGATAATCAAATTTTATAGTTTTGAAAAACTACTCCCCCTCTTTTTTTCACCTCCGCTTTTCATTGTTGCTATTGATTTCATATAATTTCAAAAAACATTTTGGGCAATAGGGGTTTATTTTCTTCTAAAAACTATTATAGTATCATTTCTAATCATTAATAACTCTCTCCAAAAAACATCTAATGGATTAATATTATTTGTAATTTTATTTGCATCAACTCTAACTAATAACAAGATACTTCTACCACCATTAATATCTTCACAACTATATGGTAAGAAATATTCATAATTATGATTACATATAACGTTGTCAGTATAATATGCATCCCCCCAATCCGAAATTGCTTTTGCGTATACATAGTACATACCAACAGGTACTTTGATTGAATATTTTGATCCTTTGCTCATTACACAATACCGAATGCTTGTATCCCTTGCATCTATTGCACATACTTTAACATTCACTTTACGTGACTCTTCTTCTCCGTTACAAGATTCTATTATATTAAATACTTTCCCTTTAATAATTCCATATTTATTCTTAGATATTGTTTTTATTGTTTGACCATAAATTGAGATATAAATAAAATTATGAACGAAAATTAATAGTAATCCTAAATTTAAAAACTTATTTTTTACCATCATGCTTTTCATATTAATCTTTTTGTTTAATCACACTTTCAATTTTTTGTCTTTGTTCTTTGGTTAAACCCACAAGATCTTAATTAGTTTTAACCTTGAACTTTCAACTAAGTGCAATTTTTTAATAAAAACAAACTTTCATATTTCAAACAAAGGAATCAGGAAAGAAAAACCTTTCTCAATGTGCTCATCTGTTGGGTCTTGTAAATTATTATCCTATGGCACGCAATTATAAGCAATTAAGCAAAGATGACGGAATTAAAATTCACATTCTATTATCTTGCAATAAAACACAAAAAGAAATTGCACAACGACTTAGGTTGTATTCTACACCATAAAGAACACAAAGATTTGCACAAAGTTCACAAAGTATCTTTGATAATTATATTTTGTACTGTAGGGATAATATAGTTTTTACTATTATTTGTGCTACCAATATTCAGTTTTTACGGGACACATCACATGTTACACTTTTTACTAATGCGTTCCTTGTGGTAAATACAACCATAGATTAACGTAGAACCTTTTTAAAACAATCCCTTCTTAAATTAAAATATCAAACAAACCATTATATTTGCCAACAAAAAAAGATGGAATATAACTTTAAAGAATGTGAACAAATTGCTCGTGAAAAGTGGCAAAATCAAAATGTTTACAAAGTATACAATGATTTTAGTAAAAAGAAGTTTTATGTTTTAGATATGTTCCCCTATCCTTCGGGATCGGGCTTGCATGTGGGTCATCCATTGGGTTATATTGCTTCTGATATTTATGCAAGATACAAAAGACATTGTGGATACAATGTTTTGCATCCTATGGGTTTTGATGCTTTTGGGTTGCCCGCTGAACAATACGCTATCCAAACAGGGCAACACCCCGCAATTACTACTCAACAAAACATTAAGAGATATAAAGAACAATTAAATAAAATAGGTCTTTCTTACGATTGGGACAGAGAAGTAGTTACATCCGATCCACGGTATTACAAATGGACACAGTGGATTTTTATTCAACTATTCAATTCTTGGTATAACAAAAACGAAGAAAAAGCCAAGCCCATTCAATTATTGATAGAAGAGTTTGAAAAAAACGGAAATCAATTTGTCAATGCGGCAAGCGATGAGGTTGAAAAATTCACCGCAGAAGAATGGAAGTCATTTTCAGAAAAAAAGAAATCAGAAATACTGATGAATTATCGTTTGGCATACCACTCTGAAGCATACGTAAATTGGTGTCCGGCTTTGGGCACTGTTTTGGCCAATGATGAAGTCAAAGATGGAGTTTCAGAAAGAGGAGGATATCCTGTTGAAAAGAAATTGATGCCACAATGGAGTTTGAGAATTACGGCTTATGCCGATAGATTATTAGAAGGACTTAATCACATTGATTGGAGTGAAAGCATTAAAGAAGCCCAAAGAAACTGGATTGGAAAAAGCGAAGGGGCAGAAATACATTTTTCTTTAAGTCCTAAAAGTATTCAAACAAAGCAAATAGAACCATTGACAATTAAGATATTTACTACTCGCCCCGATACTATTTTCGGTGTTACTTATATTGTCCTTGCACCCGAGCATCCATTAATAGAAAAAATCACAACACCCGAACAATGGGCAACTGTTGAAAAATACGTTCAATACGCCAAAAATCGCAGTGATCGCGAAAGACAAGCCGATGTCAATAAAGTAACAGGATCATTTACAGGATCGTATGTTGTGCATCCATTTACTGGCGAAGAAATTCCTGTATGGACAGCCGATTATGTTTTATATCATTATGGTACAGGTGCTGTAATGGCCGTTCCTGCCCACGATTCCCGAGATTTTAACTTTGCTAAACATTTTCACTTGCCTATCAAACAAGTCATTGAAGTGCCCGAAAATTGGGACTTAAATCAACAATCGTATGATGAGAAAAAAGGAAAGTGCATCAATTCTGATTTTCTTAATGGATTAGAAGTAAAAGATGCTATTCAAAGATGCATTGAAGAAGTTGAAAAAAGAGGCATTGGTAAGAGAGTCGTCAATTACAAATTACGTGATGCTATATTTGGAAGACAAAGATATTGGGGAGAACCTATACCCATTTATTACGATGAAAATGGTATTCCACAAACGGTAGATGAAAAAGATTTGCCCATAGAATTGCCGAACATTGATAAATATCTTCCTACAGAAACAGGCGATCCGCCCCTGGCACGTGCAGAAAATTGGAAATACAAACAAAAATACGAATTTGAAAAAACTACAATGCCAGGTTGGGCAGGCAGTAGTTGGTATTTCTTGCGTTATATGGATCCGCATAATGACCAAACTTTTGCAGATAGATCAGCAACAGATTATTGGAATACAGTAGATGTGTATGTGGGCGGATCAGAGCACGCTACAGGGCATCTTTTATACGCTCGCTTTTGGACAAAATTTTTGTATGATTTGGGCTATATTAGTTTTGATGAGCCCTTTCAAAAACTTATCAATCAAGGAATGATATTAGGAAACAGTGCATACATTTACAGAATAAATCAAAACACCTATGTTTCTGCAGATGCTTTATCTACTATAAATACAGAAGGAATAACAATAAGTAAAATTCATGTAGATGTCAATGAAGTAGATGAAAATAATTTTATATCCATTCAAAGTATTTTGTCAAAGCCACAGATTTATGGTGAAAATTTAAAATTTATAACATCCCATAAAAACAAGATATTGTGCGAAAGAGAAATTGAAAAAATGTCAAAGTCCAAATGGAATGTAGTAAATCCTGATGATTTAATTGATAAATATGGTGCAGATACTTTTCGCTTGTACGAAATGTTTTTAGGACCTATTGAACAACACAAACCCTTTATTACCAATGGAATTACAGGTACTTACAACTTTCTGAAAAAACTCTTTCGTTTATACTTTACATCATATGGTACATTTTACTTATCTGATGAAAAGCCCACTAAAGAAGAGTACAAATTATTACATAAATCCATTAAGAAGATACGTGAGGATATAGAAAAATTTTCATTTAATACCTGTGTAAGTAATTTAATGATATTAGTAAACAAACTTACAGAATTAAAAACTAACAAAAGAGAGATTTTAGAACCGCTTATTGTTTTAATAGCACCATTTGCACCCTTTACAGCAGAGTATTTGTGGGCAAAAGCAGGACATACATCATCTGTGATATTAGCACCTTATCCCGAATATATTGATGAATATACGATTGACGATGTGTTTCATTATCCTATTTCTTTTAATGGAAAAACAAGATTTACATTAGAAATTCCATTGAATATACCCAAAGAACAAGTAGAAGAAATTGTGCTCAATCACGAACTTACTAAAAAATATTTAAACAACAATCCCCCCAAGAAATTTATCTTTGTAGAAAAAAAGATTGTCAATATCGTGATGTAGTAATTTTGAATATTTAGGAGAATGCATAAACATTTTTTGATATTTGTTGCCTTTTGTCTTTGCTTAAATTATTGGAGTTTTGCTCAATTTAAAAATGAGTTTAAAATTAGTTACAATAAATTAAGAAACTATATTGCTGAATGGCAAATTCATCAATTAGCCGATAGTGGTGCTATTATTGTTCGCTTGCCGTCAAAACAAAAACTTATTCAAATACTTACCAACAATCAACAAAACCAACAAGTAGAATGGATTAAAAAACAACGAGATTATGAAAATGCCATTATCATCAAAGCATTTCTTACTAAATATCAATTCTCACCTGTCTATTTTACTTATGATTATTTATCATTAGAAATAATAAAAGGCAAAGTGAAAAATGTTTTCTTAAATGAAAGTTTACAAATTGATTCTACTATTTATTTAAAGCAAAAGTATTATTTATTTGCAGACATTCAATCACCAATTATTGAATCTACTTTACCGATAGTCCCCGATTCTCTTGCACCCAAAGTATCAGAAACAGGAAGTTCTATAAAAACTGCCGCTATCTTGATAAAAAACAAATATGGACATCAACTCAAAAGACCTTTTCCTTATTATGTGAGCGGCACAAATATCTTAAAGTATGAAAAATATGTTTCAAAACTCAATAGAAACTTTTTAAAGTTTTATCAAAAAACCAATAGACCACAGTATATTCCTGAACTCAAACCCTATTTGTATTGAAGAGAAGTAATTTAAGATAGGTACATTATAGTATTAGGTAGAAAATGTTGTGTTGAAAAAATTTTACAATGATGCAAGACAATCAAGACATTCAATTACAACTGCAAACCTTGCCCGAAAGTCCAGGTGTTTATAAGTTTTATGATAGCAATCATCAATTACTCTATATTGGCAAAGCCAAAAACTTAAAAAAACGTGTAAGTTCGTATTTTCAAAAAGAACACGATAGTTTAAGATTAAAACTATTAGTCAAAAAGATTCATCATATTGAAACAATCAATGTACCTACTGAATATGATGCACTCATTTTAGAAAACACACTTATAAAAAGTTTACAACCAAAGTACAACATTCAATTGCGTGATGACAAGACCTATCCTTGGATTGTAATAACAAAAGAACGTTTTCCAAAGGTATTTTATACCCGAAAGAAAAACATCCCCGAGTTTGAGTATTATGGTCCTTATCCATCGGTATTGGCAGTTCGTACATTACTTGAAACTATCAAAGAAATTTTTCCTTTACGAACTTGTAATTATCAATTGTCACAAGAAAACATTGAAAAAAATAAATTTCGTCCTTGTCTTGATTATCATATTGGAAAGTGCAAAGCCCCTTGCGTTGGTTGGCAAACCGAAGAAGAATACAATAAAAACATTCAACAAATAAAAAAAATAATTAAAGGCCAAATCAAAGAAGTTAAAGAATTTTTGGAAGAACAAAAACAAGACGCCATAAATAAATTAGAATTTGAAAAAGCACACATCATTAAAAACAAACTTGAAATTCTTCAAAAATATCAAGCCAAATCACAAGTAGTATCTGCAGAAGTAAAAGACGCAGAAGTTTACAATATCTACAAATACAATCAAAAAGTATATGTTGGATTTTTGAGAATAGTGAATGGTTTTATTATTCAAACATTTATTTCAGATACTTCTTATTACATAGAAGAAGACGATGATGAAATATTGAGCACAATGATTTCTCAACTTAGAGATAAATTAAATAGCAACGCCAATGAAATTATTGTACCATTAGAAGTTTCTTATCAAATACCAAATGTAAAATATACCGTTCCAAAAATCGGCGATAAGAAAAAATTATTAGATTTGTTACAAACGAACCTTGAACAATACGCAAATGAAAAAGAAAAACAATTAGCCATCAAAGACCCTGAAACCTATACTACTCAATTGATGCAACAAATGATGAAAGACCTCAGAATGTCCAAGGAACCAAGACGAATAGAAGCATTTGATAATTCCAACATCCAAGGGACAAACGCTGTAAGTGCAATGGCTGTATTTATTGATGGAAAGCCCGCCAAAAAAGAATACAGACACTTTAATGTCAAAACCGTTGAAGAAGGAAAGCCCGACGATTTTGCAACAATGAAAGAAGTCATTTATCGTAGATACAAAAGAGTATTAGAAGAAAACTTGCCATTAGCCGATTTAATAGTGATTGACGGTGGAAAAGGACAATTAAATGCCGCCTTAGAAGCATTGACAGAATTAGGATTAAAAGATAAGGTGCACGTTATTTCTATTGCCAAAAGATTAGAAGAGATATTCTTCCCTAATGATCCTCTGCCATTATATTTAGACAAAAGAAGCCCTACATTAAAAGTCATACAACACATAAGAGACGAAGTACATCGCTTTGGCATTACTCATCATAGAAAAAGAAGAACAAAGTCCGCTTTTCAAAGCGAACTCTTAAACATCAAAGGCGTAGGTGAAAAGATGGCTATAAAACTATTACAAGAATTTGGTTCAGTAGAACAAATTAAAAAACAATCCTTAAACGATATTGCTAAAATTATTGGTCGTTCAAAAGCCCAAGCAATACTGGATTATTTTAGTAAAAAAGAAAGTTAGTCTTGGGCAAATTCTTTTTTGAGGTGCTGAACAATGTTGAATAATTTTGAAAATAATATTCAATAATGCTATATACTCAAAAATAATAAGTTTCGTAAGAATAAAAAAGGTACTGTAGTCATAGAATTCAGCCCATTGACAAAAAGAATTTTTATTTAGAAGAACAAATTTAAAAGTGCTGTATCTCTTATGTATTGAATACTGGTAGCCCCGAAGGGGCAAAATACCTCAGCACAGGGCATAGTCCTGTGAAAATTAAACAGTGTAATTTGAAGCCCTGAAAGGGTGAAATTATATTAGCAATTAGGAAGTTTAATAGAATACAGATGACACAAATAAAACGGATTAAAACAGATGATTAAAAAATCCATTCTTTTCTCAAAGATCCATGTTATTCAGTGTGTTATTTCTAACTTATAGAAAAACAGTTTTTTTAAGAATACATACTAATCAAAATAAAAAACCCCTCATCAACGAGGGGCTTTCAGTGATTCCGCCGGGACTCGAACCCGGGACCCTTACATTAAAAGTGTAATGCTCTACCGGCTGAGCTACGGAATCGTTTTGTTTGGGGCTGCAATTATACGCAAAAGTTTTCGTAACTTCCAAATAAAAAAATAAAATTTTTTTACTTGCATAGTATCAAACAATTCCTTTAATTTGTTCTGCAAAAAAATAGCATTATGAAGAAATTACTATTTCCTTTATTTTTCATTTTTTTAGGATCCAACATCTTTGCACAAGAATCCAACAAATCTAAAATTGATATTTTAGATAATCCTAAGCTTTTGATCGCTAAGCAAACAATGTATGGAGGCAAGTATAAAAAAGCCATTCAACAGTTCAAAGAACTGTATGACAAATATCCCGCCAATTCTGAATTACCACATTATATAGGGTATTGCTATTATGAAATCGGTGACTTTAAAAATGCTTTTACCTACTTCAACGAAGCCAAACAAAACGGTGCATCCAATCCAGAAACATATCTTTACTTAGGACTATTATTTCAAAAACAAAGTGAGTTTGACAAAGCCATCAGGGAGTTTGAAACCTTCAAGTCAAAAGTAAATTCCAAAAAACAAATAGAAGAAAGTGATGTAGATGTTTATATTTCTCAATGCAATAACGCTATCAAAATGAAGCAAAACCCTATACCTGTTCAAATTATAAATTTAGGACAAGACATTAATAGCCCTTACGACGATGCAACGCCTTGTATTACTGCGGATGGTAAGATGTTGTTTTTTAATTCTCGCCGCCCCGAAGACAACAACTCTCCTGTTGATATTGAAGGAGATGGTAAGTATTTTCAAGATATTTATGTGTCTTATTTTGATACCATTAATAAAAAATGGAAACCTGCCGAACCTGTACCAGGGAATGTCAATACAGACGCTCACGATGCTATTACATCTATATCTCCAGATGGAAAAATTATTTTTATTTACAAAAACGACACCAGAGATAATGAAGCATCCGGTGGCGATATTTTTATTTCAAAAGTTATGAAAAACAAATGGAAAACACCTGAACCAATAGGAAAGCCCATCAATTCTACCTACTGGGAAGGTGGTGCTTGCTTATCGCCTGATGGCAAAACACTCTTTTTTACAAGTGAAAGAAAAGGCGGATTCGGGCACTCTGATATTTGGATGTCCAAAAAAATCAACAACAAAGAATGGAGTAAGCCAGAAAACTTAGGAAGCCCTGTAAATACACCTTACGACGAAGTAGGGCTCTTTATGGCTCCTGATGGAAAGACCTTGTTCTTTGCTTCTAATGGTCCTAACTCAATGGGATCTTACGATGTTTTCAAAACAACATTTGAAAATGGAAGATGGTCTGAACCTGTTAATCTTGGCTATCCTATTAATACAGAATTTTCAGACGGTCCTATTTCTATGGATGCTACAGGTAGAGTAGCATACATTTCTTCTGATAGATCCGGTGGTCTTGGTGAAAAAGACATTTATATGATTGATTTATCCAATTATCCATTACTGGGTAATAAAAAAGACAAACTCTTAAATGGCTTAAGTATAATTAAAGGCACAATTAGAGATGGCTTTGAAGGATTTGGAATAGCCGATGCTAAAGTAGAATTTTATGATGACAAAGATGTATTGGTGTCCTCAACTATTACAAATGAAAATGGAGAGTACTTTTTAACGCTACCTGGTGATAAGACCTATACCATTAAAGTAAATGCCAAAGGATTTCAACCCGCCTCTGAAAAAATCACACTGCCCATTGGAAAAGAAGATACTTATACATTGGTCAAAGATTTCTTAATGAAAAAATAAGAATTTGGGTGCTATTCAGCCCTTCAAACTTAACCACGATGATTAGTTGAAAGTTGAAAGTGAAAAGTAAAAAGTATTAAAACGCTACATTATTATATTAAAAAATATTTCCTTTTACTTTCAACTTTTCACTTTTTACTAAAGTGTTCTTTCTGGTAAAACATAACATAAACAATACTAAAAATACAAACACATTATGTCAAACTCAAACGAAGAGAAAACAAAGGTCTTAATAGTAGAAGACGAATCTATTGTTGCCAAAGATATTCAAAACATCTTATTAAAAAATAATTATGAGATTTTAGGTATTGCCAATAATGCTGATACTGCTTTAAACTATTTATCCCAACAATTACCAGATGTTATTTTGATGGATATTATGATTAAAGGAAATATCAATGGTATAGAACTTTCCCAAAAAATCAAAGAAGAATACGATGTGCCTATTATATTTTTGACTGCTTACTCTGATCTGCCTACATTAGAAAAAGCAAAAATAGTAGAGCCCTATGCATATATTACTAAACCATTCAAAAACTCTGATATTTTGTCGGCTATTGAAATTACCCTTTTTAGGTTTAAAAAAGATTTAGAAAGAAAAAAAGAAAAAGAACTTTTGTATTCTATTGTAGAAAGCAAAGATCAAGATCCTTCTGCAAATATGATATTTGTTAAGTCCGGTGGAAAAATGGTTAAAATTAAATTTGAAGATATTTTTATTGTAGAAGCATTAAAGGACTATGTAACCTTTCATACTACTCACGGAAGATACATTGTTCACGCTACTATGAAATTTATTGAAGAAAAACTGGGTCAAAAAGATTTTATCCGTGCACATAGATCCTTTATTGTACGAATAGATAAAATACAAAGTATTGAAAATCAAGAACTTGTTCTTGAAAATTTCCCTAAAACAATTCCTATTGGAGGAAATTATAAAGATGAAGTTTTTAGAAGATTAAATTTGTTATAGTTATTCAATTATTTGTTCTGTTTATGGAATTTAATTACGATGTTATTGTAGTAGGGGCTGGTCACGCGGGTTGTGAAGCCGCCGCTGCCGCTGCTAATCTCGGTTCAAAAGTCCTACTTATTACAATGAATATGCAAACCATTGCACAAATGAGTTGTAATCCTGCAATGGGGGGCATAGCCAAAGGACAAATAGTACGTGAATTAGACGCTCTTGGTGGCTATTCAGGCATTGTTACAGATTTATCTGCCATTCAATTTAGAATGCTCAATAGAAGTAAAGGTCCTGCAATGTGGAGCCCAAGGGCTCAAAACGACAGAATGCTTTTTGCAGCAAAATGGCGTGAAATGTTGGAACAAACCCCCAACATTGATTTTTGGCAAGATATGGTCAAAGAACTTATTGTGAAGGATAAAAGAGTATTGGGTGTTATCACAGGAATGGGCGTTCGTTTTTATTCAAAAGCAGTAGTTCTCACTAATGGAACTTTTTTGAATGGAGTTATTCATATCGGAGAAAAACAATTTGGCGGAGGAAGAACAGGCGAACCAGCAGCCAAAGGGTTAACCGAACAATTAGTAAGTTTAGGATTTGAAAGCGGCAGAATGAAAACAGGAACACCGCCAAGAATTGATGGCCGTACAATTAACTACTCTATTTTAGAAAGACAAGATGGCGATCCGCCTGAATTTAAATTTTCCTTTTCAGATATTACTAAACCATTAGAAAAACAACTGCCCTGCTTTATCACATATACTAACAAAGAAGTCCATCAAATTTTGGAAACGGGCTTTGATAAATCCCCAATGTTTAGCGGACGAATCAAAGGATTAGGACCAAGATATTGCCCAAGTATAGAAGATAAAATTACTCGTTTTGCCGAAAGAGAAAGACATCAATTATTTATAGAGCCCGAAGGATGGAATACTGTTGAAGTATACTTAAATGGTTTTTCTACTTCCCTACCCGAAGATGTTCAATACAAAGCATTAAGAAAAATACCAGGCCTTGAAAATGCTAAAATGTTTCGCCCTGGATATGCTATAGAGTATGATTATTTCCCCCCTACCCAACTTTATCCTACGTTAGAGACACGACTTATTGAAAATTTATATTTTGCAGGTCAAATTAATGGCACTACAGGATATGAAGAAGCCGCTGCTCAAGGTATAATAGCAGGTATAAATGCCCATTTGAAAATTAACGAGAAAGAACCGTTTATTTTAAAAAGACACGAAGCATACATCGGGGTTTTAATTGATGATTTGGTTTACAAAGGAACTGACGAACCATACAGAATGTTTACCTCTCGTGCAGAATACAGATTATTATTAAGACAAGATAATGCAGATATTCGTTTAACGCCGTTGTCTTTTAAAATAGGATTGGCAAGTCAAGAAAGGTATGATAAGGTTCAAAAAAAGATTAAAGAAACAGAAGAGGTTATAAATTTCTTAAAAACAAACTCAGCAATTCCTGAAAAAATTAATTCCTATTTAGAAAGTATAAATTCTGCCCCACTTGAACAAAAGATAAGATACGAAAATATATTATCAAGACCAAATGTTAGTTTAAGGGAAATGGCTAAATATGATGAGGTTTTGAGAAATTTTTTGTCAACTAAAAATGAAGAATCTATATTTCAAGCAGAAATTTTAGTAAAGTACGATGATTATATTGAAAGAGAAAAAGAACAAGTAGAACGACTTAACAAATGGAAGAACTTTAAAATTAATCCTGATTTTGATTATGATAAAATTCCATCTTTAAGTAACGAATCCCGTCAAAAACTAAAAAGATTCAAACCCTCTACTATAGAAGAAGCATCTAAAATTTCAGGTATTTCACCCGCCGATATAAATATCCTTTTAATGCAAATCATTAAATAAAAAAGATAATGAACTTTATTTGTCCTATATGTAAAAATAATGAATATAAGAATGTTAATACCTGTAAGGATTACACTGTATCAAAAGAAAATTTTAATATAGTTGAGTGTAAGAAATGTGGGCTTTGGCAAACTTTTCCTTATCCCCAAAAAGATAGAATAAGCGGATATTACGAATCAAACGAGTATATTTCTCATTCCGACACAAAACAAACCTTTTTTGAAAAAATTTATCATTTAGTAAGAAAGTATACGGTTTTACAAAAAGTAAATTTAGTTAAGCAAAATGTTCCATGTGGAACAATTCTTGATTTTGGTTGTGGAACAGGGTATTTTTTAGAATCTGCTAAAAAACAAGGTTTTGAATCTTATGGAGTAGAGCCAAGTCAAAGAGCAAGGGAAGTGGCATTAAGCAAAAAATTAAATGTGTTCTCTTCTCTTTCTGATATTTTTGCTTTGAATAAAAAATTTGATGTAATTACGCTTTGGCACGTATTGGAGCATTTATATAATCCTGATGAATTTATTAGTCAATCAGAAAAATTATTAAAAGAGAAAGGGTTTTTAATTTTGGCTTTGCCAAATAGAAATAGTTGTGATGCAAGATATTATAAAGAATATTGGGCAGGTTATGATGTACCAAGACATTTGTTTCATTTCACAAAAAAAGATATAATCCATCTTACAAAAAATAAATTTAATTTATTGACAATCCAACCAATGTATTTTGATTCTTTTTATGTGTCTATTCTTTCGGAAAAATATAAAGAAAATTCTTTCCCGTTTTTGAAAGGAATGTATAGAGGTTTTATATCCAATCTTTCTGCTATTAAAACCAATGAATATTCAAGTTTAATTTATGTGTTACAAAAAGTTTCACATTAAAATTTTGTTTATTTTCTTATTTCCATTCTATCTGTTTTCACAAAATATAGTTGAAAAAGAAATAGCAATTTATACTTATCCTGATAGTTTGTATGGGAGTTTGATTTTAAAAAATAATAAAACACTTTGTATTATTCACCCTGGATCTGGTCCTACAGATAGAAATGGTAATAATGATTTTGGTGTAGAAAGTAATTATTTAATGAAGTTAGCGGATAGTTTATCAGATCATAACATATCCACATTTCGTTTTGATAAAAGAGGAGTTGGAAAAAGTAAAGACGATCTCGCTTCAGAAGATAGTTTAAATATTTACTCTTATGTTAATGACCTGCTTCTTTGGATAGATTATTTTTCAAAACCACCATATAATTTCAAAAATTTTGTTTTGATTGGGCATAGTGAAGGGGCATTAATTTCAACCCTGGCTGCTCAAAAAACTAAAAAAGTAAAAAAGTTGATTTTATTAAATGGAATGGGCTTTAGGGGAGATACAATTATTAAAAGACAATTGTCTAACTTACACGAAAATGCAAAAAAAATTATTTTCCCAATTATTGATTCTCTATCCAAGGGTAAAAGAGTAGATAATGTTCCCCCTATGTTATCTTTTCTTTTTAGAGAATCTGTACAAAACTATATGATATCATTTTTATGTATTGATCCTGCTGTTGAATTGTCAAAAGTTAATATCCCAACATTGATTATTCAAGGTGAAAACGATATACAAATTTCTATATCAGATGCTAATCGCCTTAAATCTTTTAAAAAAGATGCTGAATTAAAATTTATCCCAAATATGAATCATATTTTAGTAGATGCCCCTAATGATAAAAAATTAAATACTGAAACATATAAAGATCCTAATTTGCCTTTATCAAAAGATTTAATTCCAAATATTGTAGGATTTGTTATTAAAAAATAAAATGTTTCACATGGAACAATTAGTATGCAATGAGTGGTTCAAAAATTGGTTTAACTCAAAGTATTACCATATTTTATACAAGAACAGAGATTTTTCTGAAGCAGAGTTTTTTATTTCTAATTTTATAGAAAAAGTAAATATAAAGCCAAATTCTTTGATTTGGGATAATGCTTGTGGAAATGGCAGGCACGCTTATATTTTTGCTAAAAAGGGTTTTAATGTTATAGGCACAGATATTTGTGATTCCAATATACAATTTGCTCAATCTAATTTTCAATTGCCGAATTTGAATTTTTTTATTCACGATATGCGAAGGGAGTTTTATTTAAATTATTTTGACCTTGCGATTAATATATTTACAAGCATAGGATATTTTGATTATGTTTATGAAGAAGAAAAAGCAATTAAAGTGATGTCTAATTCGTTAAAGAAATCGGGACTTATTCTCATTGACTTTTTAAATGCTAATTATTTAAATAAAAATTTAGTTCCACGTGAAACAAAATTGGTGGATGATATTGTGTTTGAAATAAAAAGAGAAATAAAAAAAGGATTTGTTTATAAACACATACAGGTTATAGATGGTAACAATAAATTTAATTATTTAGAAAGAGTTAGGTTACTAACGAAGAGTTTTTTTGAAAGAGAGTTTGATAGGAATAAGATAGGCATAATATCTACTTGGGGAGATTATTCCCTAAATGATTTTGATATTGAAATTTCTGAAAGGTTGATATTACTGGGAGTGAAAAAGTAAATTTTAAAATACTAAATAAACATTTCAAACTTAACACAATAATTATTTGAAAGTTCAAAGTAAAAAGTATTAAAACACCACATCATTATATTGAAAAATATTCCTTTTACTTTCAAACTTTATACTTTTCACTAAATATTTCTTTGCCTTAAAATATAACCCAGATAGTAAACCTTAAAATTATCAGGAATAAGGGTTTTTAAGAAAATTTGATAAAAACAGTACACAAAAAGAGGAAAAAGGTAAAGGTTTAGTAACTTAGTAAATATTAATTGGTTGAAACTTTTTCACTAAGACCAAATTGTATTTAAAATTTAAGTCAATAGGAATATTTAAAACAGACTAAAATATAGGGGTAAGAAAAATAATTACTTGTAATATTCCATTACCTTTCATTCATCAATGTTTCAATTTCTTCGGCTTCTATTGGAACGTTTTGCATTAAATTGATTTGTCCATTTTGTGTAATTAAAATGTCGTTTTCTAAACGAATACCTAAATTTTCTTCAGGAATATAAATACCAGGTTCGCAGGTAAATACCATTCCTGCTTGCATTGGTTCATAAAAAAATCCAACGTCGTGTACATCTAAGCCCAAAAAGTGCGATGTACCGTGCATAAAGTATTTTTTGTAAGCAGGTTTTTCGGGTGTTTGTTTTTGAACATCTTCTTTGGTGAGTAGTTTAAGTTTTAATAATTCTTCGGTCATTAGGCGTCCTACTTCTGCATTGTATTTTTCAAAAGTCATTCCTGGACGAAGTAATTTAGTGGCTTCTTTTAGGACAAATAAAACGCTGTTGTAAACTTCTTTTTGTCTTTTTGTAAATTTACCATTTACAGGAATACAGCGAGTCATATCGCTTGCATAGTTAGCATATTCTGATCCTACATCTATCAAAATAACCTCGCCGTCTTGACATTGTTTGTTATTTTCTACATAGTGAAGTACACAAGCATTATGTCCAGATGCAATAATGGGCGAATAAGCAAAACCTTTGCTGCGATTGATAATCGTTTCGTGAAGCATTTCGGCTTCTATTTCGTATTCCCAAACGCCGGGCTTAACAAATTTCAAGATGCGTCTAAATGCTTTTTCCGTAATATTGCACGCTTGTTGAATGAGATCTATTTCAATAGAATGTTTTATGGTTCTTAATTTAAACAAAATGGGTGCTGCCCTTTCATACTTGTGTAATGGATAATTCTGCATTATTTTTTTATTCCATCGGTCTTGGGCAGTTTCGGTTTCTATGTATTTTCTTAAGTGTTCATTGCTGTTTAGATAAACATATTCTGCTTGATACATTAAGGTTCTTAATATCTGTTCAAATTGATGTGTCCAATAAATAGTTTTAATGCCGCTAATTTCAGTGGCTTGTTCTTTGGTGAGTTTTTCTCCTTCCCAAATAGCAATAGTTTCATTCGTTTCTCTTAAAAATAAAATTTCTTTATGTTTTTCATCTTTTGCATCAGGAAAAATTACGAGAATACTTTCTTCTTGGTCAATACCAGATAAGTAAAACAAATCTGAGTTTTGTTTAAATCCCATTGCCCCATCAGCATTAGTAGGCATTATATCATTGCTAAAAAATATAGCAATTGAATTGGGCTTTAAGTGTTCTTTGAAATTATTTCTGTTTTGAATGAATAGTTGATTAGGAATTTTTGAATATCTTGGCATAAATTTTATTTTTGGCAAATGTACATATTTTAAGAATGAATACTGAATGTAAGAATATCTTTTTTGTTTGAGTTAAACGGTTAGACGGCAAATTAAATCTTGAAATGTTTTTCAAGTTGTCAAAGATAGTTTGCTTAATAAATTACGAATCTTTATAGCAATAAAACAAAAAGGCAACAGGAAATAAACGCAACTTTTTTTGATGAAGTGATAATTTTGTAGTTTGCAAAGGATTGGAAATTTTTCTGCTATTTTCTGTAA
Organism: Bacteroidia bacterium; assembly: GCA_026414605.1. Classification (GTDB taxonomy): domain Bacteria; phylum Bacteroidota; class Bacteroidia; order B-17B0; family Aurantibacillaceae; genus BPGX01. The sequence continues at coordinate 87,869 of JAOAIP010000041.1, read as the reverse complement.
AAAAAGACCGGTTAATACTACTGTATTAATAAAATTTTTATTACTTTTATATTCTTCTCTAATGATGTCTAATACAAAAATAAAACGATTTTCGTTAGAATCGTTCCACGCTTCGTGATTTTTAGCATCAATAAATATCAGCCATTTGCCTTCTTCCCAAGATTTTTGTTCTGTATCTACCCTAAATCCACATTCGGGCAAAGAAGCAGGAATAATAAGCCCTAAATGGCAACGATAAATGCCATTAGTATCTCCACAATGTGGATAAATTTTGGTATGGGGCTCTAATAAATTACAAGAAGCAGACACTAAATTTGGAATGCTATTGATAAATTTGGTGGTATTAGGAAAGTGCTTTTGACGAGAATAAAATTCTAATCCCCACCATTTTAGAGAAATGGTTTTCCATTTTCTAACATCATCAGACATTTTGGTGTTAAAGTAAGATTCTAAATTATTTTCTTTAATATAATTCAATAATTCTTGTTTAATGATATTTGCAATATCTGATGAATTTTTTGTCCAATCAAATTTTTCGGGGTTAATAAAATTTTCTTCAGTAGATGAATAATAAGCATCTTTTGATAAAATGCTAAACCAAAGAGAATTTTTATTTGTAGATAATGTCATTTCTTTAAATACTTGTTTTCTTTAATCAGCAAAAATAGTAAAATTAAACCTAAAATAAAAAAGACACTCAGGATAGGTACAGAGTTTCTTAATCCTCCAAAATATTCGCCAATTAAGCCAAAAGAAAGTGTTCCAAGAATCATTCCGATTTTTTCGAGGACATCAAAAAAACTAAAATAACTGGCGTGGTCAAGTGTTTCAGGAAGTAATTTGCTATAAGTAGACCGTGAAAGAGATTGGGTTCCGCCCATTACAAAACCGACAGTAGCGGCTACTACATAAAATTGTTCAGGATAGTAAACAAAATAATAAGTGTATAAACATATTCCAATCCAAATTGTAACAGCAATTATCAAGGCAATGATATTTCCTAATTTTTTGGACAAATAGGAAAAAAAGTAAGATCCTGCGATGCCTAAAAATTGTATGATTAGAATACTAATGATAAGTGCTGTCGTTTTATAATTTTCAGAAGGCCATTGAATTTCTTGCCGTGCAAATAAAACTGCCATTACCATTACGGTTTGAACGCCCATATTGTAAAAAAAATAAGCAGATAAAAACTTTTTGATGGAAGATATAAACATTGCTTCTTTGAATGTTTGAGACAATTCTTTGTAACCTTTTAAAATTATGTTTTTAGTGGAATGTGATTTTCCTCCTACGATATTGGGCAATCGAAGAAAGGTAAATTGTGCAAATCCTATCCACCATAATCCAACTAATAAGAAAGTGTATTTTACAGGCACTTTGAAAGAGAGAATTAAAATTAAGCAAAGAATGAGTAATAAAGAACTTCCAAAATAACCATAAGCAAATCCTTGGGCACTAATTTTATCTTGATGTTCTGCATCTGCAATTTCAGGTAAATAAGAGTTGTAATACACTAAACTTCCCCAATATCCAATGGTAGCAGTCATAAAAGGAAGCATACTCATTTCAAGATGTTGGGGATGAAAAAAATATAAAAGCATACAGGATAATGCACCTAAATAACAAAAGAACTGAAGAAATTTTTTCTTGTTTCCAAGATAGTCCGCTACACCACTTAATAGTGGAACTAATAACACAACAATCAATAACGCAAAGGAATAAACCATTGAATACACAGTAGTATTTTGAAATGAATGCCCTAAGAATTCTACAGTAGTGCCTGTAAATTGTTGATTTTCATTGCGATGTGAAGTGGCATATTCATAAAAATTAGGAAATATAGCAGAAGTAATGACTAATGGAAATACAGAATTTGCCCAATCATAAAAGACCCAACCCTGTATGATTTTTTTGTTATTCTTGATTTTCATTTGTGATATGTATTGTAAGTTTTTGTCTTATTTTATTCAATAGCACACAGATAATACGGATTTTTTATTATCTGATATAATCCGTGTTGTATCAACGGTTTATTAAACTTTCATCTCCGAGATGATTTCGCCCTTTCAGGGCTATTCATATTTCGCAGTGTTTGATTCAATTAACCATTATACCTTATTTCCTAATTTTTTAGTATTTCAATTTCTACTCGTCTGTTTTTTATACGCCCTTCTAATGTGTTGTTGTCTCCAATAGGCATTGAATCTCCAAAGCCCTTAAAATACATTTTATTTTGCACTCCTTTCTCAATTAAATAAGTAAATACGGCTTTGGCTCGTTCTTCAGAGAGTTTTAAATTTTTTCTCTTACTACCTGTATTGTCGCTATGACCATTTATTTGTACAACCCATTCGGGATGTTGATTAAGATACTTTGCTACTTTATTTAATTCTTGATATGAATCGGGTAATAAATAGGATTTTCCTTCATCAAAATAGATATTTTTCAATACAATCTTATCTCCTGATTTTAATGTTTCTTTTACAGATTTTATACTGTCTTGCTGATGATTGGATTTTTCAACATAGACACTTCCTACAATTTCTACCTCTATTGGTTCTTCGGGTTCTTTTACAGGAATAAGTTTTACATTATCTACAAAATAATAGGCCTCTAAAAAACCAAATACTCTAAAACCATATTTGAAAAAATTTAATCGTAAAAGGTCTTTTTTAATAACTTCACTAAAATTTCCAATTGTTAAGTATTTTTCTCCTCCATAAGATTTGTAATAACCACTAATTTTAAACCACTTGTAATTATTGTGTAGTCCTTGTTTTACGTTAATGGTATCTATCATAAATGCTTTATCCACATCTTTTTGATTTTTATATCCTGTTTTTGTAAACAATACACCAAATGACTTTAATACTGCATTGCTCCAAAACCCTGATCTTACCCACATTTCAAAGTAATACAAATGCTTAAACTTGAGGGGTTCTACTAATTTTACTTGTGCAAACTCTTTATAGTGCTTTTGAAATCGCAATCCTATGTAACATTCTCCATCAATAGCACCACGATCTTTGGTAGTATCATTATCTATGGGTTTTTGATAAAAATCTACCGAGGCAATTTGAGTCCAAGGAATGGCGTGTTTAATGCTACTTCCTTTCTTTTTATAATTTTCAAAACTTCCATTAGGCACAAGGTTTTTATTGGTTAATAATTCTTGAGCAAAAAGAAATGTTTGAAAAGAGATAAAAGTATAAATAAAAATTATGTAACTAAATCTTAACATTAAATAAGATGCTGGCCAATTAAATTTTGGGCGAATATAGATATTTAATATGAGTTTAATTTTATACATTATTGGTCTTTGAATGTTTTCTTATTAAAGTAAAAATTATTTCAGCATTTAAATTTCAACATAAAAAGGAATAAATATTTAGTAGAATGAAGAAAGTAAAGGTTTTTGCTACTAAAATCTTAAATTGCTTATTCATATAAAATTCTTTTTATAAACTTTCAACTTTTACCAAGGTATTCTTTGTGATAAATATAACCCTAATTAGTAACCAAAACTTTGTAAAAAATTAATATCAAGGATCTAAAAAAAATAATGTATATTTGCCAAAATTTTCAAAGGGAATTTTTTATGAAAAAAATTTTTATACTTTATTCTTTTACACTTTTTATGATCGGTAGTATATTTAAACTATCGGCACAAAACTTTGCTAGGTCAAATGATTGGAAAAAAATAAGAAAAGAAGTATTCATTCAAATGGGAGCATCTGGTTTTTTAGGTGATTTAGGAGGGTTAGATAAAGTGGGTACAGATTATTCGCCTGTAGATTATGATTTTCAGATTACCAGAACAGCAATGGGTATTGGATATAAATACAAACTTCAAAAATGGTTGAATGTAGTAGGAACTTTTAATTGGCTTATAGTAAAGGGCGATGACAAGTTGACTAATGAAACTTTCCGCCACGAGAGAAATTTGAATTTTAAATCTAATATCTTTGAATTAGCAGGAAGAATAGAGTTTGCTTATTTTGCTAATAGAGTAACAAGTCGATATAATATCAAGAAAACCTTTAGCAGAAGAATGAAAGGAGTACAAACAGAATGGATAGCATTCATAGGTATAGGTGGATTTTATTACAATCCTAAAGGTCTGGATAAATCAGGCAATTGGGTAGCGCTAAAACCATTACATACAGAAGGACAAGGGCTTCCTGGTGGACCAAAGCAGTACAGCAATTTTTCTATTTGTATTCCAATGGGAATAGGTGTTAATATGTATATTAAAAAACAATGGACATTAGGATTGGAAATTAATTGGAGAAAAACCTTTACAGATTATATTGATGATGTGAGTACAAATTATTATGATCCTGTAAAGTTATCGGCTGCTTATGGACCAAAGTCCGCAGAAATGGCAGACCCAAGTTTGGGAAACATCCCTGGCTTTTCAAAGCCCGCAGCAGATGGAACACCCGCTAAGAGAGGTGATCCTAATCAAAAGGATTCGTATTTTAGTGTGCAGTTAAAAGGTGGATATGTGTTTAAATACAAAAGAGGTAGAAGTCGCTTAAGAAGTAAGTTCTAACCTTCAAATGTGAGGGTAAAGACCACCATTCGGGAATTCACTTTGTCTATACTTTTTTGAGAAAAGATATTGTTTCTTTGATAAAGCAAATTTCTTGTTCCTGCTAAAATTTTTATTTCTAATCCAAATTTGAAATATTTTAAATAAAAATCAACGCCACCGCCACCGCTATAAAAATAATCGTCTCGGTATAATTTTACAACACTATTATCTAAAACATTTCCACTTCCTGATGTGCCTTGTGATTTTTTGTTTCCTGCTAAATCCATAGCATAACCGCCACCACCTATTACATAAGCACTAAAATTAAAAGCCCGTTTGGATTGAATTTTAAGTTCTAATGGAAAAATTAAAAAAGTGGATTCTACACTTTTTGTAAACACTAATGAACTATCACCGTTTTTGTTATACAAATAATATTCTAAACTTCTTGATGCAAAACTGATGTTGGGAGTAAAGCGTAATCGTACGTAGTCGTGCAAGCGAAAATCGCTTACAATTCCTAATGCAAAGCCAGGAGCAGCCCGATGATAGATATTTTTCATTGAATAACGAACGGTATCTATAATTGTGTCTGGTAATTGAGCAATGGGCTTTGTGTGAATGCGAAAGTCGGTTGAGTTTAATGCAATTGTAAAACCAAAATGTAAACGATTTTGATAGAAGTTGGGCAAATTTTGCCCCGCCCCTTCATTGTGTTGTGAATACAACAATTCAAATCCGAGTAGTGCAATAAAGAATAAAATTATTTTTTTAGCAATCATAAGTATTCAATAAAAACGGCAAATATAATTATTTTATTATAGGGCTTTTGGGTGTAGTTACAAATGGTCAGAGTAAGCAAAAATAGTTTAAGTTCATAGTTTTTAAATTTATCTTTTATTGATTTTATCATTATCAGAAGGGGTGAAAAATTGAATGTCCTTTAAATCATCCGGAAGATATTGTTGTTCTACAGAATGTTGAGGATAGTCGTGGGGATATTTGTATCCTATACTGTAGTTTAATTCTTTCATAAGTTGTGTAGGAGCGTTTCGTAAATGTAGAGGAACAGGGTGATTTCCGTGCTTATCAATAAATTCTAATGCTTTGTCAATAGCAAGATATGCAGAATTACTTTTTGGTGATTGAGCCAAATAAATGGTGGTTTCGGCTAAAACAATTCTTGCTTCAGGCATTCCTATTTTATGCACAGCATCAAAACACGCATTGGCTAACAACAACGCATTAGGATTGGCCAGTCCAATATCTTCTGCGGCTAAGATGATTAATCTTCGGGCAATAAATACAGGATCTTCACCACCTTTAATCATTACAGCCAACCAATACAACGATGCATTAATATCTGACCCACGTATTGACTTAATAAATGCAGATATTACATCGTAATGTTGTTCTGCGTTTTTGTCGTACAGTATTGATTTTTGAAGTGTGTTTTTTACTAAATCATCTGTAATAATAATTTCATCTGATGGGTTTTGTTGGACAATGCTTTCTAAAGCATTGAGTAATTTTCTCGCATCTCCACCGCTGTGTGCTAACAAAGCATCTGTTTGATGAAGTGTGATCTTTTTTTGAGATAAAAAAACATCTTCTTTAATGGCTTTTTGAAGAATCATCAGCATTTCTTGCTTATTTAAGGGATGTAAAACAAACACTTGCATTCTTGAAAGCAAGGCAGGAACTACTTCAAAGGAGGGATTTTCGGTAGTTGCACCTATGAGTGTAATAATTCCTTTTTCAACAGCGGCTAACAAAGCATCTTGTTGTGATTTATTAAAACGATGTATTTCATCAATAAATAAAATGGGCGTGGTTTTGAGTGTAAATAAATTTTTTTGAGATTTTTCTAAAACTTCACGTACTTCTTTGACACCAGCATTTACAGCAGAAAGGATAAAAAAAGGACGCTGTAATTTTTCTGCTAATAAACTGGCAATGGTTGTTTTACCTACACCTGGCGGACCCCACAATATCATTGATGGAATAAATGATTGTTGAATAAATTTTGTCAAAATACCCGATTCTCCAACAAGATGGTTTTGACCTATGATTTCTTCCCATTTTTTGGGACGCATTCTTTCTGCTAATGGTGGCATAGGTTTTGTGTATATCGGCTTAAATTTACTACATTTAAGCCCAAAAGTTATATGAAAAATATTGTTATTGTAAGTGGGCTTGTTTTATTAAGCATCTATGCTGTTTTTAAGGATAAAGAAAAAGACCCTTTGCACAAGCGAGTTTTTATTACAAATGTAATGGAAATTAAAAATGGTGCACCATCAAACAAAAGTATTGCAGATGAATTAGAATTTAAAGACGGAAAAGTGTTTAGTAAATTTTTAAATGATAAGTTTAATATCAGTTGGATAAATTACAGTATCCAAAAAGACACGACTTACATAGATTCTGTAACAGAAGCCAATATTCGTTATTTTGAAGTGAAAGCATTGTATAAAAATGAAGATAAAGAAGAAACATTTGTGATGTGTAAGATTGAAAATGAAAATATACAAGGAGATATCAAAATCTTAAAAAACGACAAACTCAAGAAGCAATTTGAATTTAGTGGCACAGAAAAAGCCACAAAAATTAAAGAGTCCAAAAAATGAAGTGGTCTTCTATTATTTTTCTTTACATAATATCTATGAATATGAATGGACAAAATTTTGAAACAGCAACTTTTGGAATGGGGTGTTTTTGGTGCACAGAAGCCATTTTTCAAGAATTAAAAGGTGTACTAAGCGTAACACCTGGATATGCAGGTGGACACATAAAAAACCCAACTTATGAACAAGTGTGTGCTGGAAATACGGGACATACAGAAGTGGCACAAATTGTATATGATCCGAAGCAAATTAGTTTTGAAGAATTGTTAGAAGTGTTTTTTCAAGTTCATGACCCTACAACCCTTAATAGACAAGGCGAAGATGTAGGATATCAATACCGATCTGTTATTTTTTATCACAATGATACTCAAAAAAATAGTGCAGAAAAAATCAAGAAAGAACTAAATGATCATAATGTATTTAGGAAGCCAGTCGTAACAGCCATTGAGCCCTTTACCAATTTTTATCCTGCAGAAGATTATCATAAAAATTACTTTCGTCAAAACACAAACAAACCTTATTGTCAATTTGTAATTAAGCCCAAAGTAGAAAAGTTTGAAAAGATATTTAAGGATAAGTTGAAAAAATAAATTACACCCATACATTTTTTGTTAACAACTCGTATAATTCTTGCATTCCTTCAGTGGCTTTTTTCTTTATATGAATTAAATTTTTTGTAATGGTAGAACTAAATTCACCAGGATCTATAAGATATTTTGGGATATCTGTGGGGGCATAAAAAATCAAACCCGCCGCAGGATACACTACTAATGAACTTCCTACAACAATAAATACATCTGCTGTTTGGACTATTTCTATGGCTTTTTCCATCATTGGAACAGGTTCGCCAAACCACACAATATGCGGTCTTAATTGAGAACCTTTTTCACATTTTTCGCCTAATTCTAAATTCCACTTATTTATTGGATAAATTAGATTTTCATCTACACTGCTTCTTACTTTCATTATTTCACCGTGTAAATGAAGAACATTTGTACTTCCAGCCCTTTCATGTAGGTCATCAATATTTTGGGTAATAACGGAAACATTATAGTGTTTTTCAAGTTGAGCAATTAATAAATGGGCATTGTTGGGCTTGGCTTCCATACATTGTTTTCGTCGCATGTTGTAGAACTCTAATACTAATTTTGGATTTCTTTCCCATGCTTCTGGTGTGGCTACTTCTTCTATTCTATAATTTTCCCATAAGCCATCACTATCTCTAAAAGTTTTAAGTCCACTTTCTGCACTTACACCTGCACCAGTGAATACTACGATGTGTTTTTTATTATCCTTTTTTTTCATCATATTAGAATGATATTTATGAGAGAAAGAATTAAGATGACGAATAAAAACAAGATTGTATTAAAATTAAAAAAGCCCTGCCATCTTTAATAAATAAATAACAGGGCTTTCAAGAATAACAAGAAAAAGGATAGTATGAATTAAAAAGGCAAATCGTCACTTTCGTTGCCTTGAATAATGTCTTCTATAGGTTCTGATGAGGCGGCAGAATTGCTTACAGAAGGAGTAGAATAGGTATTAGATGGAGTAGATGAATAACTTGTAGAAGTAGTAGTAGGAGCAGCGTCTACGGGAGTAAATTTATCAATTCGCCATGCTTCTAAAGTTACAAAGTATTTAACTTGGTTATCTTGAGGGCTTGTCCATTCTCTTCCACGTATATTGAAAAACACCTTTACTTCATCATTGGGTTTTAAGTTATCCAGCATTGCACATTTTTCTTGTGTGGTTTGAAAGATAATGTGTTGAGGATAAGGCGTGTTAAGGTCTGTAGAAAGTACAAATTCTCTCTTTTTGAATCTATCACTTACGACTTGCACGTCCATTATTTTTTTGATTTTTCCTACGATTTCCATAAAGTTTGATTTATTTTTAGTTTAAAGTTTAGGGATTAAAAGATATTGCCATGCTTTTGATAATTCGTTTTTTTGCAAGCATTCTTTTGCATGGAGGCACAAATTTAAATATAATTTTTCGGTTGGCAAAGCAGAAAGTTCGTTTTGAATATCATTTTTTAATTTTTTGACATCTTCATCAGAAGGCAAAGATTTTTCTGATGCTAATTTTATCAAATCACTTTCTGAAAAAACACCTGATTGTTTTGCATATTCAGGGATAGCATCTATTCCTACCACAATGTCGCTGTCTAATTTTGGCAATTCAAACAAAGCATCTCCGTTGGCTCTACAATACCAATTCCCATTCATTCTGCTCACCAAATCAATTTTTCGGGGGTCTATCATTTTTTCATCATTCAGTATATTGTCGTTGATGTGCAGTAATAAAACTTCGGCAATTACTAAATTTCCTGCACCACCTTCTTTTCCTAATTCAATAATTTGCTGCACTTTGCATTCTAATTGAACAGGTGATTCTAAAACACGAGGGGGCTTTACAAATTCTGATGGAATAGGCGTAAATCCTGCTTTTTCAAACTCGTTGATGCCCTTTGGATAGGGGCTACTGGCTAAATTCATTTTATGCACCATTGAGTAATTCACTACATTAATAACACATTCGGGATGTTCTTTTACATTATCAAGGGTGTTTTTGGATAGTCCTGTTTTACCACTATAAGCAGGCGAAAACACAACAATGGGTGGTTTAGCAGAAAAGACATTAAAAAAACTAAAAGGTGCAAGGTTGATTTTTCCATCTTTGTCTATGGTGCTAACAAAAGCAATAGGGCGAGGAGCAATACTGCCCAAGAGGTATTGATGTAGATCTTTGGTAGGTGTTTCTTTGGGTAGAACTTTCATAAGTTTTTTGGCACAAAAGTACATATTATTAGTGGAAAGTTTGAAAGTAGAAAGTTATAAGTTCAAAGTCCTGTAGGGACAAAATACTGAAAGGGTAGTATTTATAGATATTTGGAATTAGGGTGTTTAATATAAGGTTGTTTTTGAATCAAATTATGCGGAGAATTTGTCTTATTTTTGGGCTGATGGATGAAAACTACTATGTTAGGTGATAATGAAAAAAAGATATTACATTTTCATTTACAAAAAGCAGGAATAAAAGGAAACATACAATCTATTTCTACAGTTGGTGGGGGGTGTATAAATAATTGTTATGCTATTCAGTTCCATACGAATGAAAAAGTTTTTTTGAAAATTAATATTAATGAAGCAAAGGATAATTTTGAAAAAGAAAAATTTAATTTAAACTACTTAAAGGGCAAATCATCATTACGAATACCAGAAGTCATTGCTTTATTTGAAGAATATGATAAAGTATATTTGGTATTAGAGTATTTGGAAAGAACTGTTGAAGATGATGCTTTTTTCTTGGCGTATGGTAAGGGGTTAGCCGAATTACATAAAAATACAACATCTTTTTTTGGTTGGTATCACGACAATTATATTGGAAGTTTAGTACAACAAAATAATCAACGATCTACTTGGTCAGAATTTTATATTACACAGAGATTAGATCCACTTGTAAAAGAATGTTATGATAAAAAGATGCTGGATAAAATTAGTATTCGTTCGTTTGAAAATTTATACAATAGATTAGATGATATTTATCCTAATGAGCCATCGGCTTTGTTGCATGGAGATTTGTGGCAAGGCAATAGAATGCCCGTAAAAGAAGGAGCTGCGGTTTTTGATGCGGCTTGTTATTATGGTCATAGAGAAATGGATATTGCTATGAATTTATTGTTTGGGCATTTGCCTTCTTCTTTTTTTGATGCTTACAATTCTGTGTATCCTTTAGAAAAATCATTTATGCAAAGAAAAGACATTAGTCAATTATATCCATTGTTAGTACACGCTGTTTTATTTGGAATGTCTTATATTTACGACATTAAATCTATTATTAAAAAATTTTAGTTTGTGTTATTTAATTCACTTTCTTTTATAGTGTTTTTAGTATTTGTGTTTGTGGGTTATTGGAGTATTCCAGAAAGATGGAGGAAGTATTTTTTATTATTAGCGTCTATTTATTTTTATGCGTGTTTTGAATGGTGGTATGTGGGATTATTATTACTTACAACGCTGATTGACTTTTGGGCAGTGCAAAAGATGTTGAAACATCAAGATAAGAAGAGATTTTTTTTGTGGATAAGTATAGGAATGAATTTGTTGGCTTTGGGGATATTTAAGTATGGACAATTTTTTTTGAATCTATTTCAATCTACGGAATGGCAATATAATTGGGCTATTCCAGTGGGTTTGTCGTTTTATACATTTCAATCAATGGGGTATGTGATAGATGTGTATAGAAATAAATATCGTCCGAATGATACCTTTGCAGAATTTTTGTTGTATGTGTCTTTTTTTCCGCATATGGTAGCAGGACCAGTAGTTCGTTATTATTCACTAATGCCTCAATTAAAACAAATCACTTATTTCAAGGATATTCCTTGGTGGGATGCATTCAAGTGGTGTGTGTGGGGTTACTTTAAAAAAATGGTTATTGCAGATAACTTAGATGTGGTGGTAACGCCTGCGTATCAACACATTGCAGAATTGAATGCCATTGAAACGATAATAGCAGGGTTTTTATTTGCAGTGCAGGTGTATTGCGATTTTAGTGGATATTCAGACATTGCTACAGGAATAGCAAAATTGTTTAATGTTCATTTGTCTATCAATTGGATGCGTCCGTTTTTATCAAAAAGTATTAAAGAGTTTTGGAGTAGAAATCATATCAGTGTAACGACGTGGTTTAGAGATTATTTGTATATTTCTTTGGGAGGAAATAGAGTGAGTAAGAGTCGTTGGATGATAAATATCTTTTTAACCTTTGTGATTAGTGGGTTTTGGCACGGATCAAATTATACTTTTATTATATGGGGATCATTGCACGGGATTTTTTTCTTAATTGAACATTACTTTTTTCAATCTTCAAAATGGATAAAAACAATTTTTGGGAATATCTATTTATTGCTTTTCCATAGCGTATCAATGTTAGCGTTTAGATGTCCAAGTGTTTATGATTTAGCAGAGGCGTATAAAAACTTTTTTCAAGATTGGTCGTTTCATTTATCACATTTATCTTCTTATCAAGATAAAATATATTGGTATTTTGGATGGATGATGGTGGTATTTTTGTTTATAAAAGAACTTTCAGAAGAACATTTGCATAGTGCATTAAAAATAGTTAAGGATAAATACAGAGAAGTGTTTTATGTGGTTTTGTTGGTGTGTATTTTTGTTTTTGGAAATTTTCACGCTGTGCCTTTTATTTATTTTCAGTTTTAGTAGAATATAATGCAAAAGAAATAGAAAGTTGAAAGTGTGATATGTCCCGTAGGGACAAAATATGGGTAGCCCCGAAGGGGCAAAATACAATAGCACAGGGCAAAGCCCTGTGAAAATAAATCCACACCATTTCAAGCCCTGAAAGGGCGACACCTATAAGGAAAAAAGTTGAAAGTGATAAAGAATAATGTTTTTGATAAATATTGGGTGCTTTAAATTTTTTAAGGATAATTACTTTCAACTTTTGATTTTTAACTTTTGACTAAAATTCGCGTGAGGGATGCGGAGGGTGCGGCGAGCGAAGCGAGCCGCAGCACTGCCTCGCCTTCGTTTTGCAGCGTTGTTGCGAGGAGCGAAGCGACGAAGCAATCTCATGTAGGGTAGTGTCAATTCTTTTTGAGATTGCTTCACTTCGTTCGTAATGACGATAAGGCGAGGATTGCCGAAGCGATAGCGAAGCCCGTAGCAGCCCGACCCTTACCTACCACAGCCATAAGAAATCTTTAAACGACATTTTTTGTCGTTTTGAAATGAATGATGGATGATATTTGTAATGTTTGAAAATACTGTGGTAGGCGAGGGGCACGCCCAAATAAAACAATTAATTAAAAAACATTTATTCTGCTATTCTGTTAGAATTTCTTTTGTTGAACATTTTTTGAAACTGATAGTAAATGCCATCAGAAGGGGCAGGGGCAGGGGAGAAGAGAAGAATTTTTTGTGTATCTATAAGAAAAAATAAGGGAGTGGCTTTGATGTTGTATTTTGTTTTGGCAGAAAAATCGTTATGTGGTTGAAAATTCCAAAGGAAAAGCCAATTGTATTCGGGGTGCTGTTTAACAAAGGTTTTAAACTCTTTGAAATCTTCATCTATACAAACTGAAATGATTTTGACTTTGTGTCCAAATTTGGTTTGTATGAATTGTAATTCTTTTAGTTCTTTTAAACTGTTAGGACTTTTGATGGAAAAGAAGTTTAAATAAATAGGTAGTTTTTGGACGGAATACAGTTGAAATACTGTGCTATCTTTTGTAAGTGCTACAAAATCAGGGGCAGGCATAGATTGTTTGAGTTGATTGAATTCTTGTATAATGTTTTGAATGATTTTTTGGTGTGCTTTAATTTTGGAATAATTTAAAAGTTGTTCTAATAGTATCTGCACAGCATAGGGATTAAATTTTTCGTTGAAATAAAAGTGATACAAATTTTGAATGAGAACTAATTCTTTTAATGTATCATTGGAGTTTAAAAGTTTATCATCTTTTATGTAATTTAAAAGTTGTTGAATGTTAGTGCTTTTATTGACAACATAATAAATAGTTTGGTTAGTTTGTTTGGTAATATCTGCAATAAGATAATCTTTAAAAAAGCAATTAAAAAATTCCATATACTCATAGTTTTGCGATTGGACGGGCTTGTGTATTAAAAAGATATTCGCTAATGTATTTTTATCTCTTGTGGCATTGCAGTTTATATTTGCAATGGTATAGTTGATATAATTTTGAAAGTAAGGATGTGCGATGTTTTTGAAAGTAGTTTTAGCATCTATTAAAATACTATCTAATTTTTTGAATAATACAGAACGATTTAAAAACTTTTGAAGGGCTTCATCAAGGTATTTGTTGTATATTTTATTGAATTCAAAAATCAATGTGTTGAGTTCTAAACTATCATTGGTAAGAATAGACACAGGGGCGTTTAAATCAATATCGTTTGTGTTTACTTGAATAGAATCAGGTGGATACATTTTGATAATATATTCTTGTATTCCTTGTGGTGGTGGGTCTACATAGATTTTTGCGACAGCATTTTTAATACGAATAATAACAGGTTGAATTTGAGAAGTATATAGTTTTAAAGTAAATCTACCTTTATTGTCAAGAGAATCTTTGTCTTGTAAAACTTCTTGTTGGCTAATAAAATCTGAATAAGTATAGATGCGGGCTACTTTGTCGGAATTTTGTAAGTAAACAGGATGAGCATTTCCGTGAATGATGATGTTTTGACTGAATAAGGAGTTAATTATTAAAGTAAGTGCCAAAAGAATAAATGTAAATAGATTTTTAAAGATAACATTCAAGGACAACAATCTATTCAAATGCTTGAATTTAAACACAAAAGAGACAATGAAAAATTCGTATAATGTTGATAAAGTAAATGTTTTCACAGATAAAAAATCAAAAAAATTTCTTTGTGAATTTTGTAACAATTCTTTGTATCCTTTGTAGTAAAAATACCTGTTTGGTAACAAAGGAAATAAAAATTTACGCATCACAAAAGTTTTCGGGGTAAGGAGGGTTTTCATTTAAATAAATATCATCATTATCAGATATAACGGGTGTAGGATTGTTTTGTTGCAATTTTTGTAATTTTTCAGGAATAGAATGTAGAATGTCCAATATAGCAGGGATTTCGGAGGTTGTAACTAACTCATTACGAATGTTCTTGAAATAAGGAATACCTTTGAAGTAATTGGCATAATGTCTTCGCATTTCTAATACACCGAGTTTTTCACCTTTCCACTCAATAGATTTCAAGAAGTGTGTTTTACATACAGCAATTCTTTCTTGTAGTGATGGAGGCGGTAGAAGTTCGTTTGTTTGTAAATAATGTTTGATTTCTTTAAAAATCCAAGGGTAACCAATACTTGCTCTGCCAATCATTATGCCATCTACCTTGTATTTTTCTTTATATGCTTTGGCTTTTTGGGGCGAGTCAATATCGCCGTTACCAAAAATAGGAATTTCAATATCAGGATGTTCTTTGACCATTTGAATGTATTCCCAATTGGCAGTGCCTTTGTACATTTGAACACGTGTTCGTGCGTGAATACTCAATGCTTTTATGCCTGCGTCTTGAAGGCGGAGAGCCGCTTCTAAAATGTTGATGCTTTTTTCATCCCATCCCAAGCGGGTTTTGACAGTTACAGGCAGTTGAACAGCATTTACTACTGCACGAGTGAGTTTTTCCATCAAACGAAGGTCTTTTAATACACCTGCACCTGCACCTTTGCAAACTACTTTTTTGACGGGACAACCAAAATTAATATCTACAAAATCGGGCTGAACGGCTTCTACAATTTTAGCAGCCAAAGACAATGCTTCTTCATCACCGCCAAAGATTTGAATACCAATAGGTCTTTCGTAATCAAAGATGTCTAATTTTTGTTTGCTTTTAATAGCATCTCTGATAAGCCCTTCACTGCTGATAAACTCTGTAAATAGTATATCTGCACCGTTTTGTTTGCAAACAAAACGAAAGGGCGGATCGCTGACATCTTCCATAGGGGCTAATAACAAAGGAAAATCGGGTATGTTGATATGACCTATTTTCATTGCTGCAAAGATAATAATTAATATTAGTTGAAAGTTAAAAGTTGAAAGTAATACGTTCTTTATGTACAAGACCAAGAATGGACTAATACTAAAATTGTTTACTTGTTCATTCTTCCATCATCATTACTTGAATTATTTGTATTTTTGCCTTGTTATGAAAAATAAAAAACAAACAAGCATTTCAAAAGATAAAAAAACGATTAAGTCAATTACTTGGTTTGATAAAATTAATCAATTGCCTGAAAGATATTCAGAAAGAAGTATTTTGCTTTTCTTTTTGGGATGGGCATTGTTGATGGCAATGATAAATTTTAATGCACGGATTAGTGAAGCCCACGATGATGCTTTGTACATAGAAGCCGCATATAGATTTGTTACAGAATTTCCAAACTATTTTTATACTGCAAATGCTCCTTTTTATCCAATGTTTTTGGCTGTTTTGATGAAATTATTTGGATTTAAACTTATTGTTTTCAAACTGTTTAATGTTTTGTTTTTATTGCTATCTGTTTATTTTTATTTTAAAGCATTCTTTAAAAAAGTGCCTTTTGTTGTGTTATTGCCTGTAATGTTTTTTGTTTCAGGAAATCATCATATTATTTACTTTTCTTCAATGA
Source organism: Bacteroidia bacterium (assembly GCA_026414605.1). Taxonomy (GTDB): domain Bacteria; phylum Bacteroidota; class Bacteroidia; order B-17B0; family Aurantibacillaceae; genus BPGX01. The sequence continues at coordinate 71,519 of JAOAIP010000041.1, read as the reverse complement.
CTTTTACAGAATCAATGTTTATGTTTTTTCAAGGACTTTTGTTTTATGTTGTTCGTTTGTTTTTAGATAGATATGTGCATTTGCAACACAAAGATTTTAAGCATTTATATAAAGAATATCTTTTAATTGGTCTTTCTGTTTTTTTATTAATGATAACAAGAAGTGGTGCCATTGTTTTAATTCCTACAATTGTTCTTTTCTTTCTTTGGATAATAAAAGATAAAAAAGCCGTTGTTTATTCTATTCTTTCTTGGTTGGTTTTTTATTTACCTTACAAATTATTGATTCGTTTGGTATTTGGAAATGTGAGTCAATATTCTAATCAATCCAAGATATTATTACAAAAAGATCCTTATGATGCTTCTTTGGGACAAGAAGATTTTGCAGGGTTTATTCAAAGATTTTTGGATAATAGCGAATTGTATTTAAGTAAAAGATTTTTTCAAATCATTGGATGGATGAATGAACAAAGCACCGACACGTATGGAATACTTGCATTATTAATGTGGGGGATGTTTTTGTGGGGTTCTTGGAAGATTTATAAACAAAAACACTATCTTTTGTTGTTTTCTTCTATTTATACACTTGGTTTGATGGCTTTGTCTTTTGTTATTTTGCAAGCAAGGTGGGATCAGCCAAGAATAATAATGGTGGCAATGCCTGTTTTATTATTAGTTTATTTTTATTTATTTTATCAAGTATTTCACACATCTGTTTTTTGGAAAAAAGTATACACACTTTTGATATTTATTTTTATTGCTTCAATGATGATTTCTACTATTAAGAGAGGTATTAATAATATCCCTATTGTAATTAAAAATTTACAAGGAGATATTTATTATGGCTATACACCGGATTGGCAAAACTTTTTGAAAGCAAGTGAATGGTGTGGGAAAAACTTGCCTGAAACGGCTTATGTAGCCAGTAGAAAAGCCCCAATGAGTTTTATTTATGGCAAAAGAAAATTCTTTCCTATTTATAGTGTCATTAAAAAAGATCCTGAAACCAATCAATCTAATCCTGATAGTGCTTTGATATTTTTCAAAGACAATAAAGTAACGCACATTTTATTGGCCAATTTAAGAGTAGATCCTACCAAAAACACAGGTCAAGTCATCAACACGATACATAATATATTAGAGCCCATTTCTAAAAAATACCCTGAATCCTTAAAACTTATTCATACAGAAGGTGAAGTAGAATCTTGTTATGTCTACGAAATTCATTATCCTGAAAATTTAAAGTAATTCATCAAGATGAACATTCCTTTTCACTTAAAAATAGGAGAATGGCTGTACAAACACGCTTACATGATGTATCAGCCCGTGTATTTTTATTACAAAAAACAACAAGAAAAAATAGAAATAGAGTGTATTCAAAAAATTTTACACAAAAATGATAGTGTAGTAGATATAGGTGCTAATGTGGGATTTTACACGCTGTTGTTTTCTAAAATTGTCGGCGATAATGGAAAGGTATTTGCTTTTGAGCCCGATGTAGATAATTTTGAAAAATTAAAAAGGAATACCTTACATTTGAATAATGTGAAAATAGAAAACAAGGCCATTTCAAATCATTCAGGAAAAATAACTTTATATCATTCACCTTTGAATGTAGATCATAGAACCTATCCATCGGACGATGTTCAACAAGCGTATCAAATTGATTGTATTACTTTAGATGATTATTTTCAAATGATTAATAGCAACATCCGTCTTTGCCTTATCAAAATGGATATTCAGGGATTTGAGCCCATTGCTATTCAAGGAATGTTGCAAACGATTCAAAAAAATCCGCAAGTGTCTATGATTACAGAGTTTTGGCCGTATGGTATTCAAAAAGCAGGTTCTTCGGCTACAAGTTATTTACAACAATTAAAACAACTTTTTTCTTATATTTATTTGATAGAAAAAAATGGCGTCCAACTAATAGATGATAAGTTTGAAGAAAACCTTGAATACAAGCCATTTGTTTATTATAATTTATTGGCGTCAAACAATGCTATTTTTTAATTAGCAACTATCATTTGTTTCCAGATTAATGCAAACGTATTTTGTGTTTTTTGAGGGGTTTAGTAAACTTTTAGTAGATATGTATTTAATAAGTGCTGTAGGCACTATTTTGCATTATATTGTTAAGGATGGATTAAAGTCCATTGCTACTTAACTTAAATGGATATTTTTACAAAAATGATAAAAGGGTACATACAAATTCAAATCCAATTCAGCACTCAATAACAATTAATCGTTTTTTACGCCACAATTTTTAATTCTTTGATAAGGTTATCGGCTTTGCCGATTTTTTCTATGATCCACAACACATAGCGAATATCTACACATATTGTACGATTGTATTGTGCATCAAAATGAATCTTGTGGCTAAGTGCTTCATAATTGCCATCAAAAGCCAAACCAATCAATTCGCCTTTTCCATTTAAGACAGGAGAACCAGAGTTTCCGCCCGTAATATCATTAGTGGTGATATAAGTAACTACAATGTCATTGATGCTTTTATCAGCATAATTTCCAAAGTCCTTTTTAGTAGCCGTTTCAACAAAATCTTTTGGTAAGTCAAATTCATAATCACCTGGTTTGTATTTTTCTAAAACACCTTTGATCGTGCAAATTTCTTTGTAAAATACAGCATCTTTGGGGCTATATGGCTTTACAACACCATAAGACAAACGCATTGTAAAATTGGCATCTGGATAAAATTCTTTTTTGCCTTTGTACATTTCTATTAATCCTTTTTGATATTTTTGTTGCAATAAGAAATTACAATTTTGAAACTTGTTGTATTCAGGAAGAATTTTGGTTGAAACTATTTGATAAAAAGCATTTAAAACTGAGAAAGCGGGATCTTTTTCAAGTACCGATTTATCAGGATTTTCCAGCCACTTTTCAAATTCACTTGGCTTTAATAAGATGGTGTTTTTGTATAAATCATTAACAAAGTTTTGATAAGCGGTTAGTGAACTTTGGTCATTGCTGGTCATACTAATATCTTTGCTAATTTTGTCGTAAACATTAGAGGGGACAAATTGTGCATCAATATCATCTTTGTATTTTTTCAATAAAACAGCCGTATTTTTTTGATCAGAAGGCAAATCAATTTCCTTATTTAATTCTTTTACTTGTTCAAGATATTGTGTTTTGTTTTTTGTAATATCTTCTTTTGATAGTTGTAGCAAGGATAATAAACGGTAAGTGTAAGAAAACAATTGGCTACCCAATATCCCTTCTTGAAAATAGATTCGGGCTTTGCTATAGGGCTTCCAGTTATTAAAGCATTGTTCAAATTCTTGCATTAAGTTAATATACTCTGTTTTATTGTTTTGTTTTGCCCATTCTATGAATTTTTGTTCATCGTTTTTTTTCTGTTCGTAAACTTTGTATTTCAAAAGTTGTTTATTTTCGCCATCAAAAAATTTCCAATAGTTGGCTACACGAGCATAATACGATGCTAATTTCAATTTTACTGCTTCGCTTTTTTTCATTTCTTCCATCATGTTTTTTAAGCGAATATCACGAAGTTCTACAGTACTTGGATTTTCTATACTGGTTTTTAATTCCACACCATAAGAAGTTTCAAAGCGATTGGTTCCACCAGGAAAGCCCATTGTCATGGCATAACTATTTTCTTTAATGCCTTTGATGTTGACGGGGATAACATATTTTGGAGTAAGGGGGATATTGTCGGGGGAATAATCTGCAGGTTGTCCATTTTTATCGGCATATATACGAAAGATGCTAAAGTCCGCCGTGTGTCTTGGCCATTCCCAATTGTCTGTGTCACCACCAAATTTTCCTAAACTTTCAGAAGGCGTTCCTACCAATCTTACATCTTTATATCTTTTGTATACAAATAAAATGTATTGATTGCCCGAAAACATTGGAACAATGCGTGCTTCACAATTGGTTTTCTTTTCGTCTTCACTCAATTCTTGTTGTGCCAATCTATTTAGTATTTTAGGTAATTCACTAAGGGTTTTAAGAGCATCTACGTTTTTTAATTCATTATTTACTTTGTCCGTTACATCCTTGATTCTTTCTAAAAATTGAACGGTTAAGCCAGGAACGTGTATTTCTTCGTTTAGGTTTTTTGCCCAAAAACCATTTTTTAAATAATTGTGTTCAACGGTACTGACTTTTGCAATGGCATCGTATCCGCAGTGATGATTGGTAAATATTAGTCCTTTATTGCTTACTATTTCACCAGTACAGCCGCCACCAAAAATAATAACCGCATCTTTTAAAGAAGATTTGTTTGCACTGAAAATTTGTTCCTTAGTAAGTTTTAATCCTTTTTTTACCATATCTTGATAGGTCTTTTCGCCTATTAAAAAGGGCAACCACATGCCTTCATCTGCAAGGACGCTTGTAATGATTCCAAAAGAAAGGCCAAATGTAAGAAGTTGTTTCATTTTTCTCATAAAAAAATTTTGCGGCACAAATAAAAGATAAATAACACAATAGTGCTAATAGTATTTAGATAAATAAACAATTTTTTGCGATGAATAGAAAATAAGAGTAGAATGGATATTTATAAAAAAGTACTGTTGATGCGATTATTCTTTGTTTTTCAGAACAAATTATATTTAAATACGAAACATTATTGTTTATTATTCCCAAAACAAATTACTTACAATTAACCACTCACCATCAATCATCAACAATTTCCGTATATTCGCAAAAAAATAAATTATACGATGTCAAACAAAAACAAAGAAACAAATATCTATACTTTAATTTTAGATGAATTAAAAAAGAATTATCCTAAATCCTTTAACTATAAGCAAATTGCAGGAAAATTAAAATCACGCATACCACTTACAAAAGAAGAAGTGGAAAATGTAATTAAAGAATTGCACAAAAATGGTTTAGTAACCGAGCAAAAAAAAGGTAAATATTGTTTTAAGAAACCTGACCAATATGTAGTGGGTATTATTGAATTTACAAATCGTAGCGATGCTTATTTGCTTACCGAAGATGGGCACGAAGATATTTACATTAGTGCAGAAGACACAGGTAAAGCGTTTCACGGGGACTATGTAAAAGTTAAATTGCTTGAAAAAAAGAAAAAAAAGTTGGCAGGAAAAGTAGTAGAGGTTATTAAACGATCTAAGAACCAATTTGTTGGAAATATCCAAATTAAGGATGATTATGCCTTTGTCGTTCCTGATTTTATTAAACTACACAAAGATTTTTTTATACGAGAAAAACATATCAATGGGGCAAAAAATGGAGATAAAGTAGTAGTAGAATTGATTGATTGGAAAGATGGAGATAAAAATCCCATTGGTAAAGTGGTGAAAGTATTGGGTAAGCCCGGTAAGCACGAAACAGAAATGCACGCTATAATGTTTGAATATGGACTTACAGATAAATTTCCCGATGAAGTAATTGCTGAATCAGAAGCCATTCCTGAAACTATTCCATCAGAAGAAATTCGTAAACGTCGTGATTTTAGAGATGTTCTGACGTTTACCATAGATCCTGTTGATGCAAAAGATTTTGACGATGCACTGTCTATTCAAAAACACCATAGTGGATTGTGGGAAATTGGAGTTCATATAGCGGATGTATCTCATTATGTAAAGCCACATACCGAGTTAGATAAAGAGGCATTTTTACGTGGTACTTCTGTATACCTTGTAGATAGAACGATTCCAATGTTGCCCGAAAAATTAAGTAATAATGTATGTTCACTTCGTCCTAATGAAGATAGATTATGCTTTAGTGCGGTGTTTTTAATGGACGAACAAGCCCGCATTCATCATCAATGGTTTGGAAAAACAATCATTCATAGCAACAGACGATTTACTTATGAAGAAGTTCAAAAAATTTTAGAAACAAAAAAAGGCGACTTTGTGGAGGAATTACTCTTATTGGATAAGTTGGCCAAAAAAATGCGAGAAGAAAGATATAAAAAAGGGTCTATTATTTTTGATAAAGTAGAAGTCAAATTTCACCTTGATGAAAGCGGTATTCCAACAGGAGTGTATTTCAAAATTCAGCAAGATGCCCATCGTTTAATAGAAGATTTTATGCTGTTAGCCAACAAATCAGTAGCAAAATTTTTAAGCGAAGTCCCTGATTATATTGATAAAAAAGATAGAAAAAAATATGGATCGGTGTATAGAGTGCACGACTCGCCATCAGAAGAAAAATTAGAAGAGTTTGCAAAGATATGTGCCCGCTTTGGCTATAAAGTAGATATTCGCAATCCTGAAAAAACAGTGAGTTCCATCAATAAAGTATTACAAGAAGTCAAGGGCAAAAAAGAAGCCAATATGATAGAAATGCTGGCCATTAGAAGTATGGCAAAAGCCATTTATTCCACTAACAATATCGGGCACTATGGTTTAGGATTTGAACATTATACACATTTTACATCCCCTATTCGTAGATATCCTGATGTGTTGGTGCATCGCCTATTAGAAGCCCGACTGAATGAAGGAATGTATTCTAATAAAGAAGAGTTAGAATACTTTTGTAAACATTCTTCTGAAAGAGAGCGTGTGGCAACCGATGCAGAACGTGCGTCTGTGAAGTACAAACAAGTAGAATATATGATGGACAAAGTGGGAGAAGTGTTCAATGCAGTGATTACAGGTGTTACAGAATGGGGAATATATGCAGAGATTACAGAGAATTTATGTGAAGGAATGATACGAATTAAAGATATGAAAGATGATTTTTATATTTATGATCCTGAAAATTTTAGATACATAGGAAAACATTATAGAAAAATTTATTCTCTTGGCGATGAAATTCTTGTAAAAATTAAAAGTGCTGATTTATTAAAAAAACAAATTGACTTAGAGATATTTAGTGGTCAACATAAAAAACTAAAAGGGAAAAAGAAGTAGATTTTTTCTTTGAGTTGTTATTACTACATTTAGTATTCTTTAAATCACCATTATTTAGAAGATCGCATTTTCAAAATGCTATTGTATTTCTATAAAAGCAGCCATTTACAATTTTACACATACCTCTAACCTTTCTCTATTATCTCCACCTTAATGATATTTACAGGGCAATTTTTAGCGGCTTCCAGATTGGATTCATATTCTTGTTCATTCACAATAGCAGAGTAAATACCTTTCTTTTCTTTAGATCCAAGTAATACACTTTTCCCATCTTTTTTGGACATACGCCATCTTTGTTCAGCCGCTTCTACACAGGCATTGCAGCCAATACATTTTTGACGATAATGAATTATTCTTACCTGTTTTTTCATCTTATTTAAAACATTTCGTTATTGTCTTGATTGTAATTTTACTACAAAGAATACACTGGTTAAAAAATGGAAAGAGGGTAGTTTGAAAGTTTTTCACCCATACACTAAATCTTACAAAATATCCTTACCACTTTTATCTTTAAAAACCACTAATAATTAACTGTTAATTTCGGTTGTGATTGGCTTTTCTTGAACCACATCAACCCACTTGTACAACTTATCCGATGGATATATTTTTTCAGGCACTTTGATAGAAAATACAGTGCCTTTGTGAACTTCATTAACAGGAACATCATTTACTCTTATTTCTTCAACTTTAGTTTTTACCACACCAGTTTTTGGTCCCGTGATGATGACTTCATCTCCTATTTTTAATGAGTGGGTTTCCATAACAAATTCTCCTACTTTTATTTTGTCAAAGTATTTTCTACCTGTTCCTAAAAATATCTTTTTCTTTGTTGCAGAGGACCCGTGTTCTTTGCTCCATTCACCCATTTTTCTTCCAAGATAATAACCATCCCAAAAGCCGCGATTAAATACAGTGGATAGACGTTGCTTCCACGCTTCTATTTTTTCTTGTGTATAAGTGCCTTCATAAATACTATCAATGGCTTCTCTGTAACACTTTGTGGTTTCATAAACATAATCGGCAGACCTTCCACGTCCTTCTATTTTTAAAACACTCACGCCTGCATCTATGATTTTGTCAAGAAAATCAATAGTGCACAAATCCTTGGCAGACATAATGTATTCGTTGTCAATTTCTAACTCGTAACCTTCTTCTTTGTCAATAACAATATAACTCCTACGGCAGTTTTGAATACAAGCCCCGCGATTAGCAGATGCGTTGTGAGAGTGTAAACTTAAATAACACTTTCCTGATACAGCCATACATAAAGCCCCGTGTCCAAAAATTTCTATGCGAACTAATTCGCCTGAAGGACCAGTGATTTCTCTACGCTTAATTTCTCTCACAATATCGGCTACTTGTTTTAAACTTAATTCTCTTGAAAGCACCATTACATCGGCAAAAGCAGAATAAAACTCAACGGCTTCTATGTTGGTGATATTACATTGTGTAGAAATATGAGCAGGCATGTTTATTTTGCGACAATAATTAAGCACTGCATGGTCGGAAGCAATGATAGCATTAATGCCGCTTTCTTTGGCAGCATCAACAATTTCACGCATTAGGCGTAAGTCGTGATCGTAAACAATCGTATTGAGTGTAATATAAGTTTTAATGTTGTTTTCTTTGGCTATTTGTGTAATTTCTTTAAGATCTTCTAAAGTAAAATTAATGGAAGACCGAGCACGCATATTTAATTGCTCTACTCCAAAGTAAACAGAATTGCATCCTGCTTTGATCCCTGCCATTAATGCTTCAAAACTCCCTGCAGGAGCCATTAGTTCTAATTTTTCCATAAATTGTAGTCGTTTTTCAATCCTGCAAAATTACTTAATTCTTTTGGATTTAGCGATAGTTATGATTTTATTATTACAAAAATAGTAAAAAAACGGATTTGCTTGAATGACAAAAAACTTTGAATAAAATGTTTTTTTTGATGATTAAATGAAGAAAACCGTTTTTAATATCTTTATTTCACTCTTTCATTATCCCAAAAATACATGGTTTTTTTTGGATATTGGGAAGTGATGATTTTTTCCACTCACTAATTCTTTTGGTAGATATAAAACTTTCTTTTGTATACAAAGCACAAGCCAAAGACAACCAAGTATCGGGATGTAAAACTTGTATTAATAAACTTAACAACTTTTGATTTCTATAAGGTGCTTCAATGAAAAATTGTGCTTGTTTTTTGCTGTATGAAAATTGTTCTAATTCTTTGATTTTTCTAATTCTATGATGGTTTTCTATGGGTAAATAACCATTAAATGCAAAATTATTTCCAGATAAGCCAGCAGACATTATTGCTAACATAATAGAACTTACACCAATAAGAGGAACCACATTTACAGAATGCCTATGTGCCCACCGAACAATACTATCTCCAGGATCTGCTATTACAGGACATCCTGCTTCGCTCACTAATCCCATAGAATGCCCTTCTAACAATGGTTTTGTGAGATGTTCAACACTGCTATCATCAGAATGTTCATTGTATTCAACAATGTTTGCTTTTGAAATATCGGGATAACCTGCTTGCTTTAATAGATAACGACATGCTTTTGCATCTTCGGCAATAAAATAACTTAATGAATTTACAATAGTCCTATTTATTTCAGGAAATGCCCATTCCCATCTTTCTTCACCAATAAAATTAGGAATAAGATACAAACAAACTTTACTTGTATTAAGATTTTCAGGAAACAAGGGACTTATACTTTTTCAGAAGAAAATTCTTTCATAAACTCCATGGCTTTTTCAACCATTGCTTTACTGCCAATAAATAAGGGGGTTGTTTGATGTAATGATTCTACTTGTTTTTCTAATATCCTTTGAAAACCATCGGTGGCGAGACCGCCTGCTTGTTCAACTATGAATGCCATAGGATTACATTCATATAATAAACGCAGTTTGCCTTTTGGTGATTTTGCTGTAGAGGGGTAAATAAAAATTCCACCTTTCATTAAATTTCTATGAAAATCGGCAACGAAAGAACCAATATAACGAGAAGAATAAGGTCTTTGAGTGGCTTTATCGTCTTCTTGGCAATATTTAATGTATTTTTTTACGCCTTCTGGAAATTTTAAATAGTTTCCTTCATTAATAGAGTAGATGGTTCCGTTTTCAGGTATTTTTATATCGGGATGTGATAAACAAAATTCGCCAATGCTGGGGTCAAGCGTAAAGCCATTAACGCCTCTTCCTGTCGTGTATACCAGCATACACGAAGATCCATATACTACATAGCCAGCGGCTACTTGTTTTAATCCTGTTTGAAGAAAATCAGATGTTTGACCTGCTGCACCTGTTTCTGAAATGCGGCGGTAAATTGAAAAGATTGTTCCAACAGATACATTTACATCAATATTGCTGGATCCATCTAATGGATCTATGGCGACTACATATTTTGCGTTTTTAGAAATTTCAGAATAAATAGGAATGATATCGTCGTTTTCTTCACTTGCGATGGCGCATACTTCTCCACCTGCTTTGAATGCTGCAATAAATTGTTCATTGGCATAAACATCCATTTTTTTAACTTGCTCGCCGTGAACATTTGTATCTCCTGTTTCTCCAAGTATTTCTACTAATCCCGCTTTTGTTACGGATCTATTAACGATTTTTGCAGCAATACCAATATCTCTTAATAATCTTGATAATTCGCCTTTGGCATAAGGAAAGTCCGCCTGTCTTTCAATAATAAATTGTCCTAAAGTTTTTACTTTCATAAAGGGCTTTTTATTTAATTTTGTCTATGTACTAAAAATAAAACTGTTTATACAGTTAATCTTGTTAATGTTCGTTTAAAAATTCTTTCCAGTTGGTGAAATTAGCAATGACTCGTAGTTGTTTGATTTTTTGAGCAAAGTCCGCATCGTCTTTGGCAGTGGCTAATAGTTGATTTCTGAATTTATAATAATTTTGTAAAGCGATATTTTCTTCATTGGATAAAGATAATCCATTTAAATCTTTAATCAATAAATCATTAATGCTTTCGGGCAATTTTTGCGAAGTAGTAGAACGAAGGGCTTTTTGATATAATTCATTCAGTTTTGACATAATAAACCAATAAAGCAAATTTTTTGTATGCAGCAAAGATAATTAAAACAAATTGAACAATATACTCACGATAAAAATTTTTTATCAACAAGAAAATGTGGAATAATTGAATCAAAAACAAATCGTATTAGGTCTATTCAATTTCGTATTTTTGTAAAAAATTTATCTATGCATACAAATGCAACACCAATTAAGAATTTATTATGGATTTTAATTGTCTCAACAACTGTAAAAGCCCAGTCATTGTTTAATCCAGAGTTAATTTATACCTTGAATCATTACCATCAAGATACGTTGCATCTAATTATTCAAGCCAAAGACACAGAAAAATTAATTCATTATTTGAAATCTTCTTCAAAAGCAAAGTATCTGTATTCTGCAGAAAATCTTGTACGATGCGTTATTTATGATACTACGGCTTTGATGCAAATGATGCGACAAAATTTAATTGTTCGTGCTGAAATGCCAGTGCATAAAAAACTTCAATTATTAAACGACACAATGGTGGTAAGGAATAGGATATTGCCTGTAAAAATGGGCGTTTCACCATTACCACAAGGATATGATGGTACAGGCGTATTGTTTGGTTTAATTGATACGGGTATTGATTTTTCTCATCCAGATTTTAAAGATAATAATGGAAGAACGAGAATTCTCTATATTTGGGATCAAAATGTCAATGGTCCAATGTCTCCTTTGCCCTTTGGTTATGGGCAGCAATGGGACAGTGCTACTATTAATTCTGGGGCGTGTACACACACTGATTTGACGTATTGGGGACACGGAACACACGTAGCGGGAATTGCAGCAGGAAACGGTCATTCAACAGGCAATCATCAAGGATGTGCGCCCCAAGCCAATATCATAGCAGTGGCACTTAATTTTAATTCTTCTGCTCCGGTTATTGCCGACGCTGTACAATATCTTGTAAATAAAGCCAACACACTCAATAAACCTATTGCGATTAATGCAAGTTTGGGAGATTATTATGGTAGCCACGATGCTACAGATTTGGAATCGCAGATGATTATTAATTTAATTGCTAATAAGCCAGGTAAAATTATGTGTGCTGCAGCAGGAAATGCAGGTAATATCAAATACCACAATAAAATAACTGTGAATTCATTGACAGATACATTATTTGTGTGGCTAAAATTTTCTTCAAGTGTAGAAGAACATTCTATTTATGCAGATACCAATCAAATTAAACAGGTGCAATTATCAGTAGGATGTACGAATCCTGTTTATCACTATCTTGGAAATGTTGGATTTAAAAATTATAACTATGCTCTTGGATCTGGAAAATACGATACTTTGAAATACAACGGAAATAGAATAGGCGTTGTTTATTTCTCTTCGTATATCAATTCATTTGGAACATATCAAATGTATTTTAAGATATTTGCTGATTCATTGAATTATTTATGGAGTATTGAAGCAAAAGGTATTGGAAGTTTTGATGCCTGGAATTTTGACTTTGTGTCTTCTAACTTGCCAACACCTTCACAGTTTCCTAAAATTCAACATTATGTAATGCCCGATACAGTATCTACAATAGTTAGCGGATTTCAATGTAGTTCAGAAATTATTACTGTTGGTAATTATGTCAATTTAAATCGCTATTACGATTATAACAATACACTACAAACAACTGCTGAAACAGCGGGAAATCTGGCATATCATAGTAGTACAGGACCTACACGAAAAGGTATTATCAAGCCAGAGGTTGTTGCCACTGGAAATAGCGTTTTTTCTTGTGTTCCATTGGCAATGCGATCCAATTTAATAAGCAATTATCCCAATCAATTAGCACCTGGAGGATACCACGTTTTAGGTGGAGGGACTTCGGCGGCATCGCCAGTGGTTACAGGGCTTGCGGTGTTGTTTTTGCAGGCGTATCCTGTGGCGACTAACCAGATTTTTAAATCGGCGGTGATAAACTGCACTTATTCCGATGGATTTACAGGCACGGCATTGCCCAGCAATCAGTGGGGATATGGAAAGTTAAATGGTATTGGAACATTTACGTGTTCGCCGTTTTTTAATGTAGATGAGGTTTCAGCAAACGCAACAAACACTACAATTTATCCTAATCCTACAAATGGCATATTACTTATAAGTGATGCTATTGAAGAAATAGAAATAATGGATGTTTCTGGGAAAATTTTAATGCAAAGAAAAGTAAATGAGAAGGATGAAAAATTGATAGATATAAGTAGTTTTTCTAATGGATTATATCTAATGAAAGCCAAAACAAAAGATGAAAGCATTTTTCAAAAAATTATTTTACAGAAGTAAAAGTTAGTGAGTTAATTATTAGTGTGAATAATGAAGGTGTGAAATTCTATAAACTGTAAATGATTGATGATTGGTTTTTGATAAAAAATATTAAAGTAATTTTTATGAAAAGTTATTTGCTGGACAAGATATTGAAAAAATATATAGGTGATAACTCACATCAAAGGATATTATTTGTATTGCCGTCTAAAAGAAGTATTGTTTATACCAAAAATACAGTGAAAAAGATACTTGAAGAACAGGGCAGAGTGGCTATTTTTCCTGAATGTGTAACTATTAATGAATTTGTTGATCAAATCACAGGATTGATAACTATACCGAAGTTAGATGCTTTGTATTATTTGTATTTGTCTTACAAAAACGTAATGCAAAAAGAAATAGATCCGTATTATAAGTTTGTAAAATGGGCATCAATGCTTTTGAATGATTTTAATGATATATTGATGTATCATCCTGATGATGAGGAGTTGCAAGAAAAAATTTTTACAAACTTGAAAGATATTAAAGAAATAGAGCATTGGAGTTTGAATAGAGAACCTTTGACAGAAAATCAAAGAAGATATTTGAATTTGATGAGCCATTTTTATGCGATATTCAAGGACTTTAACCATCGCTTACTCAAAGATCGTTTTGTTTATTCAGGACTAAATTATCAAGAAGCCGTTAGAAAAATTAAGTCCAAAGAAATAGAAGATATTAAATCCTTGGCATCTATTGATAAAATTATTTTTGTTGGATTAAATGCCTTGACGCCTGCAGAAAAAGTAATCATTAATTATTTTAAAGATACAGGAAAAGCCCAATTTTATTGGGATTATGACCGATATTATACAAACAATGATAAACAAGAAGCAGGATTTTTTTTAAGAGAAAATTTTAAAGAGTTTGGATTAGAGCAAGATAATCAACAAGAAAAATCTTTTTTTGATGAAGAGAAAAATATTGAGATAGTAACGGCTACCAATGATGTAGAAGAAGCAATGTATGTGCAGCGGTGCTTAAAGCATTTATTAGAAAAAAATAACACACTTGATAACACTGCGATTGTATTGAACAAGCCGCAAAATTTAAACTTGATTTTATCTGCCATTCCTGAAGGTGTAGAATATAATGTATCAATGGAATATCCATTGTATTATACTTCTGCATATCAGTTGTTATTAGAGTTTTTAAGAGTGTTTTTGGACTTTGAAAAACATCAAGATAAAAAGGGACTTATTTATTACAAGCGATTTAATGCTATTTTGAATAATCCATTTTTTAAGCAATATCTTTGTAAAATTTATCAGATAAGAGAAGACAAAATAAATTCTATTTTAGAAGATGTGACTAATAAAAATAAAATTTACATTTCATTAGAAAGAGATTCTATTTTTTCTGAAAATGATAAGAATAGAACGAAATTAAAAGAAGTGTTCTTAAAGTTGTTTAAAATTAATGATGATAAAACAAACTTTGTAAAAAACACACTTGATTTTTATGATGATTACCTGAATTTTTTGGTAGAAAAAAACGATGATATTATAACCATCAACATTGTTCAAACCATTGTGGAGCAATTAAACAGAGTGTATTATACTTTAATTAATGATAAAGAAAATGTGTTTGAAACTGCGAATGATATTTTTGTGATTACACAGCAAATTCTTTCAAGAGAATCGGTGGCATTTAAGGGAGAGCCAATGAGAGGATTACAAATTATTGGTGTATTAGAATCAAGATTATTGGATTTTGAAAACATTATCATTCCTTATATGAATGAAGGGGTATTTCCGCCCAATCATCAAAAAATGTCTTTTTTCCCTTATTATGATTTAAGGCAATATTTTAAACTACCTACACATCATAATGATGATGCGGTATTTGCGTATCTTGTTTATCGCCTTTTGCACGCACCAAAGAACATCTTTATATCCTACAATAATTCTGATGATACAGACAATAAATTGTTGAGAGAAAATATAGGAGAATTAAGTAGATACATTCAACAAATAAAATATGAATTAAAAGAAGAAAAGCCCAACATTAAAGTGAGTGAAAGAATTTTGGACATTTGCTCTGAAAAAACTAATATAAGGGAAATCACCATTGAAAAGAACGAAGAGTTAATCAACCAACTGAAATTAAAAGAGTTCTCGCCAACATCACTGATTACTTTTTTAGATTGTTCATTAAAATTTTATTTTCAATATATTTTGAATTTAAAGGAAGAGAGTGATGCCGCCGAAACAGTAGAAGAAAACATTTTAGGAGACATCTTTCATAAATTTATGAGTGAATTGTATTCCACCAAAGATGTTTTAGATGAGAATAATTTTGTTATTCCTGAAAAATTAGAAAAATATACTAATAACGATGAATATATAATTTCTATGATTAAAGGTGAAATAGAACAACTCAATTTAGAACATAAAGGAGAAATACTGATACAAGAAGAAGTATTAAAAGAAGATATAAAAAATTTTCTGAAAAAAGAATTAAAGTTTACGCAGGATAATAAAGTAAAAATCGTATATGTTGAAAACGCACAAAACAAAAGCAATGCAGTATCTTTGAAAACTAAAAAGGGAGATATTAAAATCAAAGGCATCCCTGATAGAATTGATTATGTTGTAAATAAGAATACCTACAGAATTGTTGATTACAAGAGTTCTTTTAGGAATAGTGATAATATGGAATTTAATGTATTGACCAATTTTATTTCGGGAGAAAAACTTATAGAGAAGCAATCTGAAATTTTCAAGATTAAAAAACAATTGCAATTAATCATTTATATCTACTATGCATATAAAAATAATTTAATACCTGACAACTTTCAATACATCACAGGATTGATATTGCCTTTAATAGATAGAACGAAAAGTAATGATTTTGGAAAACACATATTAGCGGATAAAAATGGGACTGTCAAATACTTTACTGAACAAGAAATTAAAAGTGAAATAGAAAAATCGCTTACTAATGTCTTTGACGAAATAATCTTAAATACCAATTATTCATTTCAACAAACAAAGCAAAGTTCAAAACATCACAATATCTGTCAATATTGTGCTTTTAATTACATTTGCAAAAGATAAATAATAGAGTTTGTGTAATTTTGCCAAAATCCTAAACGGATACAAAAATATAATAATCAATGCAACTCCAAGCCGATATAAAAATTAGCGAGTATTCTGTAGTGCCCAAAAGAATTAGTGAAAAAGAATTACAACAAAAAAATTTGTTGCTTTCGCTTTCTATATTTCAAGACGAAATAGAAGCCGCTATTATTGATTTAGATAATTACTCTGTTTATGCTGTGTATGGTTATGCTTCGTATCAAAGAAAATTTTCGCCGAATGAATATGTATTTATTATAAATGATTTTGTGCATCGCTATCATTTGTACAACATAACTTTTAAGATGATTGAAATCATCTACTCTTCGCCCCACTTTACATTTTGTCCCACAGAGTTTTTTTCGTCTGAACGCAAACAAGAATTATTGCAATTTACTCATCCTATTGATGCAAATGAAATTGTTTTGACAAATGATTTTAATGATATAAAAATTATTTATAGTATTCATAAAAACATTTATCAAAATTTATTACAACTTTTTCCTTCTGCACGGCTTTATCATTCTGCTACTGCAATGTTGCATATTTTGTTTTATCACCCTGTTCTTATTCATTCTAAACTTTGGATTCACATTCATCCTGACTATATAGAGGTGATTGCAAAAAATCAAAAACAATTTTTATTTTACAATACATTTGATACCCAAAGTTCTTTGGATGTGTTGTATTATGTGTTGTTTTGCGTTGAACAATTAGAACTAACACCTAAAGAAACCGATGTGTATATTAGTGGAAATGTCTCTATGCAACACAGTATTATACAATTACTTCAAAAATACGTGCATACGGTTCAGTTTGTTCATCATCACCCTAAATTACACATTTTACCTACTGATGCACATTTATTAACTCAATATTATTTTATTACTTTAAATCATTCGCTATGCGTATCATCTCAGGAAAACACAAAGGCAGAAAAATAAAAGCCCCTATTATTGATGAAATAAGACCAACCACTGATTTTGCAAAAACGGGCTTGTTCAACATTTTGAGTAATCATTATGATTTTGAAGGATTAGTGGTATTAGATTTGTTTGCGGGCTTTGGTAACATTGCTTTTGAGTTTGCTTCTCGTGGGGCTCAATTTGTAGATGCAGTAGATAATCATCCACAAGGGACAAAATTTATTCGTCAATTTGCAGAACAAATTAAATTGCCTGTAAATATCTATAATACAGATGCTTTGGAGTTTTTGAACAAAGTGCATCAAAAGTACGATGTGATTTTTGCAGACCCACCTTATTATAATGCAGATGTTTTAGATGAGGTTTTGAGAATTGTAGAAGAAAGACATTTGTTGAAGCCCGGTGGAATGTTGATTTTAGAGCATGAAAAAGAAAAGTCGTTTGAAGGACACAAAAATTTAATTGATGAAAGAAAATATGGAAAAGTGCATTTTAGTTTTTTCAAAATGGATAAATGATTGTGAATAATTATAGAAAAACATTGAACAGCAACAATTACTCTACTTTTATCACTTGCAAATCTTGATAATTCAAGTAAATAAGATATCCATAAACCTTTTTCTCTTCGTAAATTTTTTTCAATATATGAATGTAAGTTTGAATTTGTTGTTTGTATTTATTCAATTCTTCTCCTGTTTTGAATTCTAAAACAATAACTTCATTGTTTTTTGTGAAAATTATTTTATCGGGGCGGTGAAGATTTTTGTTGTTTCCTGAATTATCAGTAATTCCAAAAATATCTATTTCATTCAAAATATAATCAATATTGTTTTTATCAAAAATGGATTGGAGTTCAGTGTTTTTTTGAAGAGGTAAAAGTAGATCTTGGATTTGATTTTCTTCTTCTGGTTTGATTAAACCTTTGGCAATGGCTTTTTTTATGCCCCATTCAATATCAAGCGATTCTTTGAGTAATGCTAATATAGAGTGAATTTTTATTCCTAATTTTTGTTTGTCAGAATAGGGATTAGCATTATTTGCAATTAATATCTGAGGATTGTATTTGAGTTGTAATGAATGAATGTCAATTTTATCATCGCCTTGTTTTTCTTCTGTAGATGATGTATTGCTTGTCTTTTTATCACCATAAGTGTAGATGCTTTTTATTTCATTGGATACATTATTTTGTATGAATGAATGAATTTTGTTTTTGATAAATGAGATATAGTAAGGATTTCCTGTACTTGTAAACACATACATTCTTTTGACAGGCCTTGTAAATGCAACATAAATAAGGTTGATATTTTCTAATTCTTCTTCTGCTTCTAATGCATCTGCTAATTTAGAATCTATGTCATTTATTGATGCTAATAAATTTTGTTTTAGAGGGCATTTACTTCGCATATAAAAATAAATACCTTGAAAATCCTTAATAGAATCATTGATTTCATCAGTATCATCTTTGTAAGATAAAATTAATTCATAATCATTAGGCATTTGATACCAATAATGTCCTGGTTGATTTGCAAAATCTAAGTAGGTGATGACAATAGGAAATTCTAATCCTTTGCTTTTATGAATCGTCATCAATTTGATGGCATCTATGTTTTTATCAATACTGATGCTAATTTTCGTCTTATTTTCTTCCCAAAATTTTAAGAAAGCATCAATAGTATTGCTTTGATGGGCATTTTGATAAATAAAAGAACTGACAACACTTAAAAACTTTTGAACATAGATATTAAATGGTACTCGGAAATAATCAATGATGTCAAGACATAGTTGATAAAAATCAATTTTTGCGGTATGATGAATTGAAAAATGAGTTTTGATTTCATTGATTAGAAAATCTTTTGAATAGAGTTTAGAATCTTTAAAATTGTCATTTTCAATATAGTCCCAACATACAGCATTTGCTAAGGTGTTATTGGGGTGAACTAATAATTTTAAGAAAGAAACAATAAAATCAATATCTTTTGATAAATAAATTAAAAGCCCTTCGGGAGAGATGAATTGTATGGATTTTTGAAAATTTATAAATGTATCTTTATCTATCTGAGATTTAATAGTTTCATTTAAATTTTCATATTTCAGAGAATAAAATAATTTGATAAAATCTTTTATTTCAAAATTTGTTCTCAATAACACACAAATATCTTTTTGTGAAAAATGATAATTGTTCAAGCACTCATAAATTTTAATCATTGCGTCCTTTACAAATTCATTAAATCGCAACTCTGTGTTTGTTAGTGATTTTGCGTTATATTCAATTACTTCTACATATCCTGATTCTTTTTTGTTTGAAATTTGTTTTGATGATTTGTATACTTGTTTTACAATTGCAATATCCTTAAAAGTGAGTCCATCAAAAATGAGATTATTAAATTTTACAATATCTTTGGCACTACGATAGTTAGAATTAAGAGTTTGAGTGTTTATATTGGGTTTAAATTTTTCCCAATCTGACTTTAATCGTTCTAATGAAATATCTTTGTTATAGTACAAATCAACAAATTGTTTGACATTGGCATTTCGCCATCTATAAATGGATTGTTTAGGATCGCCTACAATAAAGTTGATATTACCTTCAGCCATTGCATTGTGAATGAGTGGCAATAAATTGTGAAACTGCGTGGTAGAAGTATCTTGAAATTCATCAATTAAAAAATGTCTATAGCGAGTACCTACTCTTTCAAAAATAAAATCCACATTGCTTTCATTTTGAATCACTTTGCTAATTTCTCTTGTAAAATCTGAAAAAAACACAACACCTTCTTCTTTTTTGAACTCTAATAAATTCTTGTATAGATCCACTACTACTCGGGTAATGCTAATTTGGTCGTTAAAGAATTTGAGTAGATTTAATTTTTTATCATATTCAGCAATGTAATTAATATCTTTTTCAAAATCCCAATAAATAGATTTTAATTCGTCTTCCAATTTTTCTTTATCAGGAGTGTTCTTCTTAAAAAATTCACCTTCACTTAATTTGTATAGTGTTTCATAAGAATTTTCTTTGTAGATTTTATTGATTGTAGGAAATCTTTTTGCATTTAAATATTTGCTCTTTAAAACAAGTTCATTATTTTGAACAAAAAACAAATCATGCTTTTGACCAAATTCTACTAAACGATTTCTAATTTTATCATTTGTTTTTTCAATAACTTTTTTGTGATATTCTCTGTGCTTGAAATAAATATCTCTAAGTTGTTTTATATTGATGGTCTTTATTTTTTCTTGTAAATGAGCAATGGCATTTTCATCCAAATCTTTTTGTATAAGTGCATCAAACAAATCAAATAGGTTTCCTTTTAAAATATTGATATTAAAAGTATCTTCTTCTTTTTGGGCTTTAATAAATTCTACAATTGTCTTAACTTCATTTTCATCAATATTGCTGATGTAATCTTCTATAATTTTGTTTAAATATTCATTTTGTTCAGGAGCAATTTCATAAGCAATAGGGTATTGCAATTCATAAGCAAAACTTCTTAGTACTCTATTTGAAAAAGAATCAATAGTTAATAAAGATAAGTCCGAGTAGTGATGCAGAATGTGTTGCAATGCTTTTTTACATCTATCTTTTAAAATGTTTTCGTCTAAGTTTAAATCTTTGAAATAAACATTTTTATACGCTTCAAATTTTTGGGGACTTGATATACTATTGTATAAAACTTCTATTAATCTTTTTTTTAATTCATTGGCCACGGCATTTGTAAAAGTCATCCCCAAAATAGAACGAATTTTTTTCTCATCTGCCGATTCACTACCAATGATAATCTTTAATATCTCACGAATGAGCGTGGTGGTTTTTCCACTACCTGCAGATGCATTGTAAATAACTAATGATGATATATTTTCATTCATTTTTTATTTTTTAAACGAACAAAATAAATAAACAACAATGCATAAATAATTAAAATAACAAGGACTATGGATGGGGAAAGAATATAAGACAAAAAAGATATTAAAAACGCAATGAGTGTAAATGCATAAATAATTAAAGATGTCTTGCTATGCGATTGTGTTTTATTGAATAAATAATGATGCAAGTGCTCTTTGTCTGCTTTGAAAGGAGATTGTCCGCGTAAAATACGAATAAGAAATACTCTAATAGTATCAGTAATTGGATAAATCAATAAAGCAATAGCCCCTAATGGCTTGGAATATCCAACAAATTGAGCAGGAATATCACTTACAGGATATTCAATGAAATTGACACTTAAAAAATAAGTTATTAATCCAATAAATAACGATCCTGAATCACCCATAAATATCTTGGCAGGAGAAAAATTGTAAACTAAAAAACCGCACAATGACCCACATAATCCAAAAGATAAAATGGCTAACGAATAATCTTTAAAGAACACTAAGAAAAATACCCCCATAAAAAAAGCAAACAGGGCACTTACCCCCCCCGCCAAACCATCTATTCCATCAATCAAATTAATGGCATTAACCAATCCTATATACACAAAAAATGAAAAAATAAAACTCAACGCATAAGGCATTTCATCTACACCTAAAATGCCGTGAAAACCCGTTAGCCGAATGTTTCCAATGACAATTAATATAATACCCGCAATAAAGTGTGCAATTATTTTCTTTTCAGGGGCAGTACCTATTAAATCATCTTTTATACCCACGAAAAAAATCAACATAGCCGCCGATAACAGTATCTTTGAATCAATTAATACATGACGAATTTGATAATACAAATGCAAATCATCAATATTTAACCATAAACCATAAGCAAAAAAGGTTGCCGCAAAAATGACAACGCCACCTAATGTTGGAACTGGTCTCTTGTGAATCTTTCTCTCTTCTGTTGGCAAATCCGTCAGTCCCTTTTCTTGTAAAACTTTAATCAACACAGGTATTGTATATAAAGACACTGCAAAAGCCGTTACTAATGCTAATAATGCCCAAATCATTTGAATTTCGGTTTAAATAACATTTCGCAAGAATAACAAAAGTTTTACAACTATAAAAATAACCCCCTTCAAATAACCTTTTAATTTTTGAAACTTTTTTAGCACATTCCCGCCTAAATAATTAATGAATGAAAAAACTTTTATTACTTAATTACACTTCAAAAAAGACAATTCAACAAAAATCATTCAAAATTAAAAAACCGAATTCCTTCATCTTTTCTATTTTGATGGCGGGGATATTAAGCATACTCATTACCTCAAATAGTTTATTAGGGCAAAACAAACATAAAGTAATTTATGGTGTTGTAACAGACGAAGAAAAAGAAAGCGTACCCGGAGCAATTATTGTAATAAATAAAAAATACAATCAATTAACCGATTTTGAAGGCAGATATCGCTTAAAACTGCCATCAGATATTGGCAATAATATCTATGTAGAATGTTCGTATGTAGGATATATTACTTATACAAACAATATCACCTTGCCTGAAAATAAAGACAGCATAGTTTTAAATATTCAATTGAATAAAAACAAACAATTTTTGGATGAGGTTGTGGTTTCTGCTGGAAAATACGAACAAAACATTACCGAGGTTACAGTGAGCATGGACATCTTAAAACCCTCTTTAATAGAAAACAAAAATACCACTCAATTAGACCAAATAATGAATCAAATACCGGGTGTGAATGTGTATGATAGTCAAATCAGTATTCGTGGCGGAAGTGGATTTTCTTATGGTGCAGGATCTCGGGTGTTGATGTTAGTAGACGAAATGCCAATGATTAGTGCAGATGCCAATGATATTAAATGGAATTATTTACCTTTAGAAACAACAGAACAAGTAGAGGTTATAAAGGGTGCTGCTTCCGCTCTTTACGGATCTTCAGCACTCAATGGGGTTATCAACTTACGAACAATGTATGCAAAATCTAAGCCCTATACTAATGTTACACTATTTACAGGCACTTATGATGCCCCCAAAAATCTGTCTTATAAATGGTGGAAAGGTACTTCTCAATGGCAAAGAGGAATTAACTTTGCCCACGGACAAAAAATTGGCAATTGGGATATTGTGATAGGTGGACATAGTTTTTCAGACGATGGATATAGAATGCTTGAAACAGAAGACAGAGGACGATTAAATGCTAATATCCGCTATAATTTCCAAAAAGTACCGGGCTTATCAATGGGTATCAATACCAATATGATGAATACCAAAGGCGGCTTGTTTTTTTTGTGGCAAAATGCTGATAGTGTATATATTCCCCAAGGGAGAGATATTCAAAGGTATACAAACAATCGCTTTAATATAGATCCTTTTGTTGCTTATAGTTTTGGTACAAATAAAATCAACATAAGAAGTAGATATTTCTTGACCCAAAACAGAAATAATAAAAATCAAGAAGCCAATGCAGAATTGTATTACAATGAAGCACAATATCAAAAAAGATGGTCTCAAAATCAAACAATTACACTCGGTACTGTTTTGATGTATCAACAAATTTATTCCGACTCTCTTTATGGAAGACATACTGGTAAAAATATCGCTGCTTATGCTCAATGGGATGGAAAATTTTTTAATAAATTAAATATCTCATTAGGAATACGAGGAGAATATTACAAAGTAGATACTGCGTATACCCGTGGGTATATTAATGATAAACTAAAAAATCTTCCCTTTCAACCCGTTATTCGTTTTGGGATTAACTATCAATTGTTTCCTTATACATTCCTCCGTGCTTCTTATGGACAAGGATATCGTTTCCCAAGTGTAGCCGAAAAATTTGTAAGCACCAGTGTTAGCAGTTTGAAGATTTTTCCAAATCCTAAATTACAGCCAGAACGAGGATACAGTGCAGAATTAGGTATAAAACAAGCCATTAAGATAAAAGATTGGAAAGGATATGTAGATGTTTCTGCTTTTTATATGGAATATAGAAATATGGTTGAATTTGTGTTCAATATCTATGCCCCCAATGGACCCACAGGATTTTGGTTGAACGATTTGAAATATGCGGGATTTATGTCTCAAAATATCGGTAATGCCCTCATTAAAGGAATAGAGACCTCTTTAATGGGAACAGGCACGCTTGGACAAATAAATCTAACGATTTTTTCTGGTTATACTTATATAGACCCCGTGATGATGGGCTTTGACCCCAATAGAGATACATTAGGATTACCAGGCATCAAAACCCTAAAGTATAGAAACAGACATTTGTTCAAAAACGATATACAACTGGATTGGAAATTCATTTCTATAGGATGGAGTACTCGGTACCAAAGTTTTATGGAAAATATAGATCGCCGATTTGTTGAAAGCATATTCAAAGAATACGGACTGGATTTACCCATATTTTATATTTTACCAGGATTAAAAGAATATAGAGAAAAAGAAACTAAGAATGGTACCAAAAAAGGAAACTGGATTCATGATGCAAGAATCGGGTTTCAAATTAGCAAAACCTTAAAAATTTCTTACATTGTGAATAATGTTTTTAATGAAGAATATTCTTCTCGCCCTGGGGATGTTCGGCCTCCTCGCCAACATTTTATTCAAATCCAAGTTAAAATTTAACATTCTTTGGCACAATTTTTACAAATTTTAATTCAAAAATATATTTAGTACTTTTGCACAAAAAATTAATTATTAAAAAATAATTATATGAGAAAAACAAACAAACATTATTCGTGGGGACTCACACTGATGGTTTTTATGGGAATGAGCATTTCCTGTCTTTTTGCTCAAATAGATGTAAAATCATTGATATCCTATCCCTTTGATAGCGATTCTCTTTATGGATTTAATGAAGAAGCAGTATTGAAAGAAGCGCTTTCTAAAAGATTAGAGGGTTTTGAATTGAAAGCATATATTGCTATGTCAAAGCGAAAGTTTATCGACAAAAAATATAATATTCAACCATCTTTGAGTCCAATTATTCAAGAAGAAAAACAATGGAATAACATTAGAACAACTTCTAATATCTTGCCTCCTTCATTGCTTTCTACAAGCTGCAATAACTCTGATTTTGAATCTGGTGCTTTCTCTCCTTGGCAAGGATCCTATGGAAGTACAAGTGGCGCTGATAATTGTTCTATGTCGGGTTGTTGTCCTACCTCTGGAAATAGTTACAATACTCTCTTATCTACTCCCTTTAATGATCCTAATATACCTTCTTTGACAATACCTAATTCTCCTTTTGGTGGAAATATAATTGCTCGTGTAAATAATACAGGTCCGGGAGATTGGACTACATCTGCCTTAGAGTATAGTATGAATGTTACGCCCAATAATGCTTTGTTTCAGATAGCATATATTGCGGTTTTAGAGAGTGGTTGGGGGCATTGTGGAAATGAACAACCCACTTTTTTGATTACATTTTATGTAGATAATACTTGTACAGGAACCGCCTTCACCCCTACTACTTGTCCGCAAATTAATGTAACGGCTCCAGCTGCCTGCTCGCCTTATTGCGGAACTTCTACTTTTACAAATTATGCAACAAGCGGTAGTTATTATTATAATACCTCTTGGCAACAAATATCGGTTGATCTTACTCCTTTTCTTAATAAATGTGTAAAGATTCGCTTTGCAGCGGCTGATTGTATTTATGGTGGACACGTGGGATATATTTATCTAGATGCTATGTGTTCTCCTATGGATATTACAGTCAATAATGGGGCTGCTGTTAATACCTACCCCGCAGGGTCCCCTACCATTACAGCATCTATGTGTGGATATTCAAGTGCAACCCTTACTGCACCTCCAGGTCTTGGACCTTATCAATGGCAAGGGCCTGCAGGTTTCCCAACGCAAACTACACAATCTGTTGTTACTAATTTAATAGGAAACTATGCGCTTACTATGAACCCTCCAGGCGCTTGTTCGCCTATTACACGCACAATTACAGTAGTTAATACCCCTGCTCCTGCTTTGCAAGTTACACCCGTTCAACCCTCTTGTACAAATTCTGTAGCCGTAGTATCTGCTACTGCTTCTTTGGGTAGTGGGTCTTTTTCAATTTCGTGGTCTCCTCCTCCAGCTTCTACTACACAAATAAGTGCCAATACCTTTTCTGCGTCGGGATTAATTCCCGGTAGTAATACGGTAACGGTTCGAGATAGTGTGGGA
Organism: Bacteroidia bacterium; assembly: GCA_026414605.1. GTDB lineage: Bacteria > Bacteroidota > Bacteroidia > B-17B0 > Aurantibacillaceae > BPGX01. The sequence continues at coordinate 45,200 of JAOAIP010000041.1, read as the reverse complement.
TGTACAGCCACGCAGGTGTTCACAATAAATGCAGCTGCTGTCATTCCAACATTTAGTATTAGTTTATCCGATGATACATTGACTTGTAACCAGCCCACCGTTACTGCTTCGGCTGTGAGTACAAACTCCAATGCTGTAGCAAACTACACTTTTACAAGTGTATCTTCTGGTGCGTTTGCCGGAAATCCTTATACAGTGAGTATGCCAGGTACTTACACGGTTTTTGCCCAAGATGCCAATAGCGGTTGTATTTATACACAAACCTTTGTGGTAGGAAATTATACTACAGTTCCATCTGTAACAGTAACACCTAATACTTTAAATATTCCTTGTATAGGAAGCGCCGGTACTTTTACAGGAACATCAACGCCTACCACAAATATCACGTATCAATGGTTGCAACCAGGGGGGGCTCCTGTGAGTGGAAATCTCCTCACGCCTGGTGTAGCGGGTACTTATACTTTTGTAGCCACAAATATCGCCAATGGATGTAGCAATACATTTACTGTAGCCGTTACTCAATCTACTGCTGCACCAACAATGACTGTATCTGCGATTAATAATAATTACAATATTAAATGTTCGCCTAATACAGTAACCTTAGTAGTAAATGCTACACAAGCACAAAATGGTGGTGTTCCTATTCCGTATTGGACAGATGCTACAGGAAGTTCAATATTAAGCACTTCTAATACGTTCACAACGAATACACCTGGAAATTATGTTTGCGTAGTGTATGACCCCGTTCCTGGAGGATGTGTCATTTCTCAAACTATTACTGTTGGTATTGATACTCTTAAGCCAGTAGGGGGGTATACCTTAGATGTGCCTACTAATACCCTATCTTGTAAATATCCGTCTGCTATATTAACAGGAACTTCATCTGTAAGCGGCGCAACGTATGTTTGGTACACCCCAGGTACAGTACCTAATCAAACTTTAGCAGTAAATAGTACAACCAATATCAGTCAAACTACTGTTGGAACTTATACTGTTGAAATTACAGATCCTAACAATGGATGTAAAAGAAAAGTGCCTGTTACTATTTATCAAGATAAACAACCATTAGGTTTAACCGCTAAAGCAACACCCACTGCATTAACTTGTAAGGATTTGCAAACGACTTTACAATTTACACCTAATCCTATTTCTGATCCTCTCACTTATACTTGGACAACTCCACCACCTACTTTCTCAAATACAAGTGATAACCCTGTAACATTTTATAGTGCAGGAACCTATACATTATGTACAACGAGATTATCTAATGGTTGTCAAAGTTGTACTACTGTGTTAGTGGGAAGCAATACTACACCTCCTGCTACCACTGCTGTTGGACCTTATACAATTGCTTGTGGATACACAAATACAACTATTTATGCAGGGGTAACGCCAAGTACAAATTTAACTTATGTTTGGGATGGACCTCCGGGAGCAACAATTACTCCTGTAAATGGATATTCGCCTACAGTTACCAATGCGGGTAATTATCTCGTAGTAGTAACAAATACTACTACAGGTTGTGCGGCTCAAAATTATGTTACTGTAGTAAATGGTACAATTAATGCCGATTTTACACCCAATCCATCAGATGGCTTTGCTCCTCTTAATGTTTCTTTTACAAATAATAGTACATTTGGAAATCCAACGAACCTTAGTTATTACTGGTCATTTGGTAATGGTGGCACAATCACGGCTGTTGCTAACCCAACAGTACCTACACCAGGAGCATTTACTACTTACAATTCGCCAGGTACTTATACAGTGGTAATGATTATGAAAAATGGACCTTGTATAGATACTGCCATGCGAATTATACGAGTAGATGTTCCCTCAGATATGGAAGTGCCAAATATCTTTACACCCAATGGCGATGGCGTAAATGATTACTTTATCATACACGCAACCAACTTAACAGAAATACAGTGTATTATCTTTGATAGATGGGGTGTAGAAATGTATAATGTAACAACCGATAAAGGCAATATCCAATGGGATGGAAAAACAAAAGGTGGTAAAGATGCACCTGCTGGAACCTACTTTTATACAATTAAAGCAAAGGGTAAAGATGATAAAACATACGAAAAACAAGGATATATTACCTTGATAAGATAACTACAAAAGTCATATTGATACACATTAATCGCCCGTAAATAGCGGGCGATTTTTGTTTTTAAATAGAAACATTTTTTAAGATACTCATTCACAAGATTGTTCCTTATATTAGGGCTTTTGAAAAGAGAAATCTATGTCTATTATAGTTGAAAATGTTACGAAAATATACGGAAAGCAAAAAGCCCTTGATAATGTATCTTTTAGTGTGCAAAAAGGTGAGATATTAGGTTTTTTAGGTCCTAATGGTGCAGGAAAGAGTACAATGATGAAAATTATAACAGGGTATATTCCTCCTACATCGGGTATGGTAAAGGTGAATGGATTTAATATCTATGACCACCCTTTAGAAATTAAAAAACAAATTGGCTATTTGGCAGAACAAAATCCTTTGTATTATGAAATGTATGTCAAAGAGTTTTTAGAATTTATAGGAAAATTGTATGGAATATCAAACATCCCACAACGAGTAAAAGAAATGATAGAAATATGCGGCTTAGAAATTGAGCAAAATAAAAAAATTAAAGCACTATCAAAAGGATATAAACAAAGAGTAGGATTAGCACAAGCATTGATACACAATCCGTCGGTGTTGATATTAGATGAGCCCACTTCTGGATTAGACCCCAATCAATTGGAAGAAATTCGCCAACTTATTAAAACTCTTGGAAAAGATAAGACCGTAATGTTGAGTACGCATATAATGCAAGAAGTGGAAGCGGTTTGCAATAAGGTAGTAATTATTCATCGTGGGAAAATAGTAGCATCGGATTCTATAGAAAATATCAAGCAGGTTTCTACTTCTCATCGTGTGGTAGTAGAGTTTTCAATACCATTGAAGAAACAGCATTTTGCAAAGATTAGATGTCAAAAATTAGAATCTATATCGGATACTAAGTGGCTAATAGAATCGCAACAAGAAGATATTTCAAAAGAATTGATGCAAATAGCCATTGAAAACAATTGTAGTATTTTAAGTTTGACAAAATCTGAATTGAAATTAGAAGAGATATTTAAGGCATTGACACAAACGATATAAAGTGAGTGAAAAGTGGAAAGTGGAAAGTAGAAAGCGGAATGAGAAAAGAGTAAGGAATATTCTTGTGATATTTAGTGGGTTAAACTCTTTATTGGCAAAAAACTTTTTACTTTCAACTTTTAACTAATTTTTGCGTGAGTAAAGTTTTTACTCACCCCCTTTTATTCCCCCTCTCTAATTCAATTAGAGAGGGGGAACAATAGTAAGTAGAGTAATACATATCGCCCCTCTCTTTTGAAAAAGAGAGGGGATGGGGGTGATCAAGGGAAAGCGAATTCCGCTAAGCCCCGAAGGGGCTTAATGTGAATAGCCACCAACGACAGTTGGTGGATTGCGTGAGGGATGCGAAGGGCGGCGAAGCCGGTACTGCCCCGAGGAGCGAAGCGACGAGGGGATTACCGAAGCGAAAGCGAAGCCCGTAGCAGCCCGACCCGAACACACCACAGCCGATCGTCATTGCGAGCCACTTTTAATAAAGTGGCGAAGCAATATCCCGCAGCAGTCCGTCATTGCGATGGGCATAGCCCTAAGCAATCTCCTGTTGGGGGGTGTCAATTCCTTTTGAGATTGCTTCACTTCGTTCGCAATGACGGGGCTTTGCTTCGCTCACTGCGTTCGTTCGCAATGACGGTTGAAAAAACTGCTGTGGTGTGTGAGGGGCACGCCCAAATAAAAAATTTAGATATTTCAAATATAGACAATCGTTGAAAAAATAAAATTATGTTCAGGAAAATAGTTTTGATAATGTTTCTTTTTATTAATGTATGGATGGGTGCTCAAAATAAAATGGACTCTCTTGGTAGAAAGCAAGGGTATTGGAAAGTGTATTATCCTAATTCTAAGCATCTTGAATACGAGGGATTTTTCAAAGATGATAAGCCGCAGGGATTGTTTAAATATTATTATGAACATGATACTATAAAAGCCAAATTGGATTTCAAAAAAGATGGGAAAGTGGCGTATGCTACAATTTATCATATAAATGGGAAAATTATGGCTAAAGGCAAGTATCTTGAACAAAAAAAAGATTCTGTATGGGAATTTTACAATGAAATGGGTCAATTATTAAATAGAGAAAATTATTTGCAAGGTCAAAGACACGGATTAAGCATTACATACTATGACTCGGGAAAAGTGTATCAAAAAATACAATACATATTAAACAAAAAACACGGTTATTTTATAGAATATTTTCCTGATAAAAAGATAAAAGGAATGGGTTATTATAAAGATGATTTGGCAGAAGGGTATTTTGTTTATTATGGTCCAAACGGAACACGAGTAGGGCTGATAACGTATGAAAAAGGAATAAGAAATGGACCTACTGTTATTAAAGAATTGGATGGAAAAATAAAAGAAAAAGCATTGTATAAAAATGGTTATCCGCTGAGTGAAAAAGAATCAGAAGAGTATTTTAAACGTCATCCTGAAGTGTTGAATAATGAGTTTGGTTTAGATAAAGATATTATAGCATTGTTTGAAAAAAGAGATGAAAAAACATTTACACAAGAAAATATCAATGAAACAAATAAAAGCCAACTCTTTAATCAATTGCCTAAGCAAAAATCAAATACTTCAAAACAAAGTAAACCCACAAAGAAAAAATAAATAGTAATTATTCAGTTACTTTAAACTTATCTACAAAGAAAATATTTAGTTAAAAAGTTGAAAGTAAAAAGTTTAGAAGGGGACAAAATAGAATGTATCAAAGATGTTTTGTAAACTTTGTGTCTTATGGTAAAGTAAATCTTGTAGTAATAATTAAAAATACTTTGAATAATGTATTATTTTAAGGCAATAAAAATTAAATAAAGTAATAGATAGGACTTTTGTATATTCGCCCACCGTTTTTATGAAGGCATTGTTTTTAAAGGAAATAAAAAGTTATTTTAATTCACTAACAGGGTTTTTGGTAATACTTGTGTTTTTGCTTATTACAGGGTTGTTTTTGTGGGTATTGCCGAATGAAGCCACGGGAACAAACATATTAGATAATGGCTTTGCGTCTTTAGAAAGTTTGTTTTCTCTTGCTCCTTGGGTGTTTTTAATTCTTATTCCTGCGGTGAGTATGAAGTTGTTTTCTGAAGAAAACAAAGCGGGCACTATTGAATTGTTATTAACGAAACCACTCACTGAATTACAAATTGTATTAGCCAAGTATTTTGCAGGTTTTGTAATTATTGTGTTATCGTTATTACCAACATTATTGTATTATTACACGGTGTATCAATTAGGATTTCCAAAAGGAAATATAGATGTAGGTGGAACGTGGGGGTCTTATATTGGATTGTTTTTCTTGGCATCTACATTTTTAGCAATAGGTATTTTTACTTCTGTTTTGACAGACAATCAAGTAGTGGCATTTATTATGGGTTTGATAATGTGTTATTTGTTTCATAATGGTTTTGATTATTTAGCGTCATTTAAGATGAATGGATCTTTATCTTTGTTTATTTCATCTTTGGGAATACAATATCATTATTATAGTATGAGTCGTGGTGTGATTGATACAAGAGATGTGTTGTATTTTATTACAGTGATAACGATATTTTTATTGGCCACTCGGTTGGTATTACAAAGTAGAAAGTGGTAATTTTATGAGAAACAATGCAATAAAATACTCCTTGAAGCAAAGAGATATACGCAATTTTGTATTGATTGTGGTGATATTGTTTTTGATTAATTTTATATTTAGTTTTTACTTTTTTAGATGGGATCTTACTTCTGAAAAAAGATATACTTTATCAAAGTTTACAAAAGAATTTTTGAAGAATATTGATGATATTGTTTATTTCAAAATTTATTTAAGTGGTGAATTGCCTCCTGAGTTTAATAAGTTGAAAAACGAAGTCAAAGAAATGCTGGATGAAATGCGAATATACAATGATAATATCCAATATGAATTTATTGATATTAACGAAATAGGGAATAAAGAAGATATTCGTAATTTAGAAAAACAATTGTATGACAAAGGATTGGTGCCCGAACAAGTAGTTGAAAAAAAAGAAAATAAAACATCCGAAAGTTTGGTATGGCCAGGGGCTATTGTATCTTACAAGGGAAAAGAAACCGTATGGCAAATTTTTTCAAGACAACTTGGTTTTACGCCACAAGAAAATTTAAATCACGCTCTCAATGAAATAGAATACGGTATATGTAAAACCATTCACAAATTGCAAAGAAAAAGACGGCCAGAAATATCAATTGTAGAAGGACATAAAGAATTGGACACCTTGCATTTGTATGATTTTATAAAGTCCTTATCAGAAGAGTATAATGTAAGCAGAATCAACATTAATCATAAATTGTATGCATTGAAAAATTTAGATGCGATTATTATTGCAAAGCCCGATACAATCATAGATGAAAAAGATAAATTCATCATTGACCAGTTTATAATGAAAGGTGGGAAGGTCTTGTGGCTTATAGATCCTGTCAAATTAAATATGGATTCTTTTCGTTTAAAGGGATATACTTTGGCGTTGGATAATCCAATCCACCTTGATGATATGTTGTTTAGATATGGTGTGCGTTTGAATGCTGATTTGATACAAGATTTACAATGTGCAGCAATTCCTGTAAACATAGGGTTTTCTAAAGGGCAGCCCAACTTTAAATTATTCCCTTGGATATTTTATCCTTTAATAATGCCTAATTCTCAACATCCTATTGTAAAAAACTTAGATTTGATTAAAACGGAATTTGTCAGTAGTATTGACACATTGAGCACATCAGGCATTAAAAAAACAATACTACTCACCTCTTCAAAAAATACAAGAGTAACACCTGTACCATTTAGAGTATCTTTGGCTATTACACAATTTAAACTCAAAGAAAGTGCATTTAATCAAGGATTCAAGCCAATAGCAGTATTATTAGAAGGAACATTCAAATCCTTATATGCCAATCGTATTCCTACTGTTATAATGGAAGATAGTACTATCCAGTTCAAAGAAGTGAGTGTGCCTAATAAAATGATTGTTATATCCGATGGAGATATGATAAAAAACGATTTTAATCGTGCTACAGGAATGATTTATCCATTAGGATACGATAAATACACCAATCAAACATTTGCAAACAAACAGTTTTTACTAAATTGTATGAGTTATTTACTTGATGATGCAGGATTATTACAACTTCGTTCCCGCGAAGTAAAATTGCGACTCCTGGATATGAAAAAAGTGTCTTTACAAAAAACAAAGTGGCAAGTTTACAATGTTTTATTACCTCCACTTATTATTTTATTGTTTTCGTTAATACAGTATTATTTAAGAAAAAGAAAATACGCAAGTTAATTGTTAGTAATTGATGATTAAATATGAACCAATCCGATGGATCTTTGTTGGGATTGGATCTATTTCGGACGGAAAAAGTTCATCCTTACAATACAAAGTAGAATTGTGCCTATGGCACTTTTTCTTTATTATAGATACTAACTCCACAAAAAAGAATTTGCCTGGGCTTTCCATCAAAGTTTTGTTTTAATTAATTTCTTACATTCACGGCAGATATTTATTTTTAATGCAGTGGGTTTATCCATATTTTTTGTGGGCTTTGCTTGTCTTAGTTATTCCCATTATCATTCATTTTTTCAATATCCGTAGATACAAAAAAATTTATTTTTCTAATGTTGCTTTCATCAAACAAATCACTCAAGAATCACAAGTAAAAAATAAAATTAAAGAATATCTTGTCTTAGCATTGAGATTATTAGCATTGTGTTTTTTAGTGATGGCCTTTGCTCAACCTGTAATGAAAAAAAATAAAAATCACTTACTCACTTCAAAAAATAATCCTGTAGTGATTTATTTAGATAACTCCTTTAGTATGGAAAATCTTGGGAAAGAAGGAAAATTGTTGGATATAGCACTCACAAAAGCAAAAGAAATTGTTTTGTCATTCCCCAAAAGTACTAAGTTTGTTTTAATAACGAATGATAACACTACTAACTATTCTACATTAAATCAAAATGAAATACTTGAACAACTAAGTAAAATCAACAAAACAAGGACTTCTATTCCTTTGTCGGTAATTTTAAACAAAGTGCTTACTTTACATCTTTCAAATCCTCTATTATTCATTATATCTGATGCTCAAAAGAAATTTACAGATATTCAACAAATTTCAAATTATTCATTTCCTGTGTATTATTTCTTATTATCTCCACTACAAAAAAACAATGTTTCTATTGATTCTCTTTGGATAACAAACCCTGTTGTATTACCACAACAAACACAACAATTGTTTATCAAGTTAACGAATCATAATTCTGAAAATATCAGTGATTTACCAATAAAATTATTAATTAATGATGTTCAAACGGCACTTATTAATGTGTCTATTTCTGCACAACAAAGCATTGAGACATCTGTTTCCTTTTTGCCACAAAATAAGCCGTTCCAATTAGGCAAAGTATTTATCAACGACTATCCAATGACTTTTGATGATGAAATGTATTTTGCACTGAATTCAAATATTCAAATCAAGGTTACCTTGATTAATGGATCTAAAAATCCTGAATCTGCAAAATATATCCGTGCAGTGTTTCAAAACGACTCTTTATTTATATTTTCTGAACAACAAGAAAAACAACTTAATTATTCGGAATTATCTAAACAAGATGTGGTGATATTAAATGAACTTACAGAATATGCTTCGGGATTGGAAGAGCAACTTAAGATATTGAGCCAACAAGGCAAAGCCATCCTTGTTTTTCCTTATGTTGAAAATAATTTGTTTGTGTTTCCTTCTGATTTACAAGTAGCCCAATGGATAAAAGATACGACTCCGCAGAACATTAATTCAAGTGTGTTGAAACATCCTTTATTTGCCGCAGCATTTGAAAAAACAAATCAAGAGTATAAAATGCCCTCTGTAAAGGAATATCTCTTTTCATCTCTTGTCAATCAATTTGAACCATTGATAGAACTCAATAATCAAAAACCTTTATTGTTTCATTTTCATTCCAAAGATAAATCCTACTTTGTATTTACATCCTCATTAAATCCTACTAAAAATCAATTAGCACTGCATGCATTATTTGTTCCATTAATGTACCAATTGGCTTTTACTTCCATTCCAAGAGTGCCCATCTATTATTATATTGGAAAGTCAGAAAACATCCCAATCCCCAATACTCAACTATCTAATAAACAAATACCTAAACTTGTTTCTGCACAAAACTCGTCTGGAAGTTTTCAAATTATTCCTTCGTTTAAAAATGACGGACATACTTCATTTATCAGTATTCCATCGCATTTAGATATTTTACCAAATCATTATTTTTTACAATGGAATAACCAAAATCAATTAGCATTGAGTTTTAATTTTGAGCGTTCGGAATCAGATATGCAATTTTATACAGAACAAGAACTTTCAGATCTTTTCAAACAATACAAACTTTCTCATTTTTCTGTCAATAATGTATCCACTATTCCTGCTTCTAAAATTATTCAATCTGAAATTAGTGGCACACCTTATTGGAAATTATTCGTAATTTTAGCCCTACTATCTTTTGTATTTGAAAGTATCTTATTACATCCCAATTCATTGAAATTTTTGAACAAAACAAATACACCACACCATTCATCTTCAATAAAATAAAATTCTTGATCTCTTTGAAAATGCGAATATCAACCATCAATACACAGTTAAATGAATACTTATGAAACTCATTTTACATAAAGCAAAAATTTACGATAAGAACAGTCCTTATCATTTGAAGAAAAAAAATATCATCATTGAAAATGGTAAAATTATTACTATTAGTGATACTATCCCCGATGATAAAAAATACACCATCATTGAATCGCCCAATTTATCTGTCTCTCCAGGATGGATAGATATGCAATGTGTATTTGGCGAACCTGGTTATGAACAAAAAGAAACCGTAGAATCAGGATTAAAGTCGGCTGCTGCGGGCGGTTTTACTGCGGTTGCGGTACATTCATCAACCAATCCTCCTTTGCACAATCGTCCAATGATTGAATTTTTAATTCAACAAAGTCAAAATAATATCGTGCGATTATTACCTGTTGGAACTATTACACATCAACAAAAAGGGGAAGATTTAGCAGAAATGTATGATATGAAATTAGGCGGTGCAATAGCGTTTTCGGACTACAAAAAAAGTATCAAAAACACACACCTACTAATGCGTGCAATGTTGTATGCACAAAATATAAACGACTTGCTAATTTTACATTGCAATGATTATTATCTTTCACAAAATGGACAAATGAACGAGAGCGAGATGTCTGCCTATCTTGGAATGAAAGGAATTCCCTATATTGCTGAAACAATTGCTTTGCAAACCATCATTGAATTGATGGAATATTATCCAAATGTGCGTGTGCATATTCCAATTATATCTTGCAAAAGAAGTGTAGATCTTATCAAACAAGCCAAAAACAAAGGATTACACATCACTTGTGGAACGGCTACTACTTACTTGTATTTCAACGATACTGTACTTAAAGATTTTGATACTAATTTTAAGTTAATGCCCCCACTCCGCACAGAAGAAGATAGAAAAGCATTGATAAAAGCCGTTCTCAACAGAACAATTGATGTTTTAGTATCCGATCATCAACCACAAGATGAAGAAAGTAAAAATTTAGAATTTGATTTAGCCGATTTTGGAATTATCAACTTACAAACGGCTTTTGCTGTGGCGAATACAATTTTGTCCAATGAACTTGAAACACTTATAGATGCTTTTGCAAACAAGCCCCGAGAAATACTTCAATTACCACAAACAAGTATCCAAGAAAATCAAGTAGCAGAACTTACTATTTTTGATCCACAAGAAAATTTTGTATTCACTTCTGATAATAATTTATCTTTATCTCATAATTCTCCTTTATTTAATATCACATTAAAAGGAAAAGTAATTGGTATTGTCAATAAAGAAAAAACATTCTTTAATAAAAATACTCAAAAGACATCCAATCTGGCTTAATTAGTAAAGCATAATGAAAACACAATTATATGTTAGTACAAGAAATAAATTTAATTGTTTTAGAATGGTTAAGTAGAATGTTATTAGCTATTTTATTTTTCTTTCAGGCCTATGATCGTATTTTTCGCATAGGACTAAAAGAAGCAACGAATATTATTTACTACCAAAATTCGGAACAAAAATTTCCTTTGCCTATTGTTCAAATAGGTGTGTATGTAACTGCTTATTTGGAACTTATTTCTTCGGTATTATTGTTTTTAGGATTGTTTAGAAATGAAGCATTGTATGCTTTAGGCATTGATATGTTGATTGCGGCATTTGGATTTTCTTACATTAAACCAATGTGGGATATGAAATACTTTTTTCCAAGATTTATTTTGTTGTGTATACAACTTTTCCTTCCCTCCTCAACCGCTGTTTTTACGCTTGATAATTATTTAAGATAATTGTTTTTTGTTGATGATGCATTTGATGAAATATGTGTTAATGTTTTTTAGTAATCAATATTTAAAGATTTTTTGGAGTAGTTTATTAGTGTTATTGTTTTATCAATGTGCTCAAATAGTGCCCCTCACAGGCGGTGAAAAAGATCGTATGCCTCCTAAATTGGTAAATACTTTTCCTGAAAATAAATCAACCAATATTACGCCTCAAAAAATTGTTTTTACCTTTAATGAAAAAATCCAATTAATTAATCCAAATGAAAATATCATTGTTATACCTAACTTGAAACATCCAGTAAAATGGACTGTAAAGAATAAAACACTTGAAGTTCTAATTTTAGACACATTACAAAAAAATACAACCTACAAAATCATCTTAAATAAAGCAGTTGCAGATCTTACAGAAAAAAATACACTTGACAATATTGAATATGTCTTTAGTACAGGAAAAGCATTAGATAGTTTATACATCAAAGGCACAGTGCAAAACGCTTATACATTAGAAAAAGAAAAATCTGTTTTAGTGGCTCTATATGATGACCAAAGTAATGACTCTATTATATTAAAAGAAAAGCCCCTGTATTTCACTCGTACGAATACAGATGGAAATTATAAGATTGAACATTTGCCTGCTAAAAATTTTAAACTTATCGCTTACACAGATAACAATAATAATTTTTACTACGATCCATTAAAAGAAAAAATTGGATTTACTGAAAGGCCCATAAATCCTGAAAAAGACAGTATTATAGATTTTTTGATTACAGAAGATCAACCCTCTAAAAATCCATTAAAGAGAATTTATGAACCAGATCCTTATCATATTTTTTTAATCTATAATTTTCCTGATCGTTACAAACTTGTTTATTCAAAAAATCAATTGCAAATCATTAACGATACCATTCCTTCTGATACCTGTAAAATACTTGTAAAATCAATAGATACAGCCCTATTTGTGATTAAAAATTCTTTTCAACAAGATACCATAAAAAAAGCATTGCCAATCAATAAAAAATTTAAACCACAATACACTATTCCCTATACTACTCAACAATATCCTTACTTTAATCCCATTATTATTTATGCTAATCATTGGATAGATAGTAATTGGATAGCCAACAAAATAATAATGTATCAAGATAAAGACAGCACTCATTTAATTTCACTAAATAAGTATTTGCGATTTTCTTCTGATAAAATTTTCATTACCTATCCTCTTCAACAAAATTCTTCTTATGTATTGAAATTGCCTGTAAAATCAATGTATTCAAACGATAGCATAGAATATCAAAAAATAGTTGTCAAAACAACCAGTGCAGAAAATTATGCTCAATTAACTATTAATATCTTATTTCCCGAAAAGAAAAATTATATTGTAACATTGTGTAACACACAGCACAAAATTATGTATGCACAATCTATTCACCTGCCGATTGCCGCATCTAATCTACAATCCGTAACATTCAAAAACCTAATTCCTGATACTTATTTAATTAAAATTATTCAAGACGATAATTTGAATCATCAGTGGGATAAGCATAAATACTTATTACATTATCCCAATAAACAATTTGCAGAAAAAATTTTTATGTATCCTAAACCTATTAAGTTGATTAATAATTGGGATGTGGTGATAGATTGGAAAGATATAAAATAATGTTGAGTATCCTTCAAAACACTTGTAAAATAAGGCATTGCAGAGATGATAAATAGTATGCAAATAATGAATAGGATAATTGCATTGTAGTTTATTGATAGTTTTATTGTGGATATCAACAATAACCTGTTGAAAAAAAATTTATTAGAAATTTTATTATACGAAATAAATTCCTTTACTTTGTAGCAAACCTTAAAAACATAAAACCATGGCAAAAAAAGCGGTTAAAAAAGCAACTAAAAAAGTTGCTAAGAAAGCAACCAAAAAAGCTGCTAAGAAAGCAACAAAAAAAGCTACAAAGAAAGCAACCAAAAAAGCAGCTAAGAAAAAATAACACTGCTACAAGTGCAGTGTTTAAGCCCTTCCGCATAGGAAGGGCTTTTTATTTTTAAACATTTTTTTCTTCTTTGTTGTTTTAGTTACAGCAAAAAAATCTGTATGTTTGTAGATTGAAAAATACAATCATTTTACTTCCAAAAGATTTTCAAATATGCTTGGATTAAAATTTACAACTCCTCTTGAGTGGATTGATATAGCACAACAAAACATCAAAGAAATTTTAATTGATCATGCTTATTGCGAACAAAAAGCAGCCAGCCATGCCATCTCACTTATTGTCAATTTTCCTGAATATCCAGAATTAGCAGAAGTAATGGTTAAATTAGCACAAGAAGAATTACAACATTTTGAAATGGTCCTGCAAAAACTCAAAGAAAGAAACTTTGATTTTGGATGTGAACGCAAAGATCCTTATGTCAACGATTTGTATAATTTTATAAGAAAGGGCGGTCGTCGTGAAGCAGTACTCATTGATAGATTGCTTTTCGCAGCAATGATAGAAGCCAGAAGTTGCGAGCGATTTAAATTGTTGAGTGAACATATTTCTGATGATGATTTAAAAGAATTTTATAGAACACTGATGATTAGTGAAGCACGACATTATACAACGTTTATTCAATTGGCTAAAAAATTATGTGGACATTTTGAAGATATAGATAAACGTTGGCAAGAATGGTTGGATTATGAAAACACCATCATTCAAAAATATGGTAAAAAAGAACTGATCCATGGATAATCTGATAGTAGAACATACAACAGATAATAAATCTACTAAGATGGCATTAACCAAAGAAACGCCTTTAATGAAACAGTACAAAAGCATCAAAGCACAATACCCTGATGCGATATTGTTATTTCGTGTAGGCGATTTTTATGAAACCTTTGGTGAAGATGCCAAAATTACTTCGCAAGTGCTGGGCATTGTATTAACGAAACGTTCTAATGGTTCTGCCGCAGAAGTGGATTTGGCAGGTTTCCCTTATCATGCCTTAGATAATTATTTACCCAAATTAGTAAAAGCAGGATACAGAGTGGCTATTTGCGATCAATTAGAAGATCCTAAGTTGGCTAAAACCATCGTCAAACGCGGCATTACGGAATTGGTAACACCTGGCTTACATCTTAATGATAAGATATTAGATCATCAAAAAAATAATTTCATCGCCTCTTTAGTATTTGATGAAAACAAGAATTTTGGTGGAATAGCATTCTTAGATATTTCTACCGGCGATTTTCTTGTTACCGAAGGACAATGGGCATACCTTGATAATGTCCTTCAAACGTTTCAACCAGGCGAAATTTTATTTTCCAAATCTAAAAAAGATTGGTTGCAAGATCAATTGTCCAATCAGTTTTATACTTTCTTTTTAGATGAATGGCATTTCAATTTTCAAAATGGATATCAACAACTCACACATCATTTTGGTACTACCTCTTTGAAGGGCTTTGGTATTGAAGACATGTCTTATGCCATTGCTGCTTGTGCGGGCTTATTGCACTATCTTGATGAAACAAAGCACCATCATATTCAACACATCACTACTATAAAAAGAATAGATGCATCAGAATATGTATGGTTGGATAAATTCACCATTCGTAATTTGGAAATCTTTAAACCCAATCACGAAAACGGCAAAGCCCTTATTGACATTTTGGATAATACCCAAAATCCAATGGGATCCAGAATGATTCGTCAGTGGTTAGCCATGCCGTTGAAAAATATCCATACCATCCAACAACGTTTAGATATTGTAGAATACTTTGTTCAACATCATGATTATTTGAAAGAAATTCATTCGCTCATCAAATTAGTAGGCGATGTTGAACGAATGATGGCAAGAAGTGTTGCAAAACGAATTACTCCACGTGAAGTCAATGTCTTGAAAAATGCGCTTCAATACATTCAAAAGATTCAACAATTATTAGTGTCTACACAACATCCTGCATTATTGAAATTCGCTGAACAAATCAATCCTTGCGAGTTATTAAAAGACAAAATTCATCAATATCTGGAAGAAGATGCTCCCTCTCAAATTGGCAAAGGCAAAACTATAAAGCCCAATGTCCATTCTCAATTGGATGAATTAAGATACATTGCTTATTCAGGAAAAGATTATTTAATTCAAATACAACAAAGAGAAATTCAACGCACAAACATACCTTCCTTAAAAATTGCATATAACAATGTATTTGGTTATTATTTAGAAGTTACTAATGCGCATAAAAACAAAGTCCCGCCCGATTGGATTCGCAAGCAAACATTGACGAATGCAGAGCGTTATATTACACCTGAACTCAAAGAATACGAAGAAAAAATTCTCGGTGCAGAAGAAAAAATATTGGAACTTGAAACGGCATTATTCAACGAACTTGTAGATTCTATCAACCAATACACTGCTCCTATTCTACATAATGCAAGAATTATTGCTCAACTGGATGTATTACTAAATTTTGCTCACTTAGCCATTTCTTATAACTATACGCGTCCTGTTATTAACGAAGGATTTGACTTAATTATCAAAGAAGGAAGACATCCTGTTATAGAAAGACAATTATCCCCTAATGAACAATACATTTCTAATAGTATTCATCTTTCTCCTGAAGATTGTCAAATTATGATGATCACAGGACCTAATATGAGTGGTAAATCTGCACTATTGCGTCAAACTGCACTCATTGCTTTAATGGCTCAAATAGGTTCTTTTGTTCCCGCAGAATACGCTGAAATCGGCATCTTGGATAAAATATTTACTCGTGTTGGGGCTACTGATAATATCTCATCTGGCGAGTCCACATTTATGGTAGAAATGAACGAAACGGCCAACATTTTAAACAACATCTCTAATAGAAGTTTAGTGCTATTAGATGAAATTGGTCGTGGAACAGCCACTTACGATGGTATTTCTATTGCCTGGGCAATTGCAGAATTTTTGCACGAACACCCTTATCGCCCCAAAACCTTGTTTGCCACACATTACCACGAATTAAATGAAATGGCAGATCGTTTTCCACGAATAAAAAATTTCAATGTCTCTGTCAAAGAATTGGATGGTAAGATTATATTTTTACGAAAATTAAAAGAAGGCGGCAGCGAACATAGTTTTGGAATACACGTGGCACGAATGGCAGGAATGCCACAAATAGTCATTCAAAGATCTGAAGAAGTATTGAAAATTTTAGAACAACAACACCAAATCCAACCATCTAATAATACCCCATCCACAACCACTTCTACCAAACCCATTCAATTAAGTTTATTCCATTTAGAAGATGAACGATTAAACAAAATACAATCCATCTTAAAAGCAATTAATCTCAATACCATTACACCTATTGAAGCATTGATTAAATTGAATGAAATACAAAAAATTATTAATGAAAAATAAATAGCAATGAATATCAAAGAAAGTATAAAAAATTATTTTTCCAAAATCCCTGCCTTTCTCTCGGGAATGTTAGTAGGCATCGTGCTTACAGGATCCTTTTTTTTATTTAAGATAAATGAATATATCTTACAAATAAAAGAAGCCATCTATCCTAAAATCACAGTTATACAAAGAGATAATGCTACATCTACTAATGAAGAAAAAACAAAAACTTCAACACCATTCAAAAAACAAAAACAATCCATTCAAAAAGATACGAATATTGAAAGTATCAATGATGTAGCGACTTCCAACAACATCTTGGAAGAAAAAGTTATTTCTGAAAAAATTATCAAAATCATTTCTTTATCATCGCATTCATCAGATACATTGATAGCACAAATCGCTGATGTTCCTATTGCTAATAAAGACAAAAGCATCAAAATTATTTTCAAAAAAACACCTTTTAATAACAAAGGATATTTCTACGAAAATAATGCAATAGTAGTGTATGGATTAGAAGATATTCCTTACATCAACATCTATGAGTACAAAGGCGAATTGTATATGAAATACGATAAAGTGCTTTTTCATTTGCCTTATACAGACCAATTTCAATCTTTCATAAAAGTAAATGATGATAGTATTTTAGCCAAAGTCAATGAAGAACCTTAAAATTAAATTTTTTTATCTCGTGTATTAAATATCTATGAAAGTACCATTTTTCAAATATCAAGGGGCGGGCAATGATTTTGTAATGATAGACAATCGTTCGCAACAATATCAATTTTCAACTCAACAAATTCAACAACTTTGTGATAGACATTTTGGTATTGGATCAGATGGTTTGATTTTATTGGAAAACAGTTCAACTGCCGACTTTAAGATGATTTACTTCAATTCTGATGGCAGAGAAAGTACAATGTGTGGAAATGGCGGTAGATGTATAGTTGCTTTTGCTAAATATCTATCTTTGATTACACGCACTACGACTTTTGAAGCCATTGATGGAATGCACTATGCCGAAGTAATAAAAGATAATTACATTCGCCTACAAATGAAAGATGTAAGTTCAGTAGAACGATACAATAATGATTTTGTTCTTAATACAGGTTCGCCCCATTATGTAAAAGTTGTAGAGAATGTCAATACTATCAATGTATATGAAGAAGGTAGAAAAATTCGTTACAGCGAACCCTTCAAAGCACAAGGTATTAATGTGAATTTTCTGCAAATTGTAGATGAAAATACTATCATCGTTAGAACGTATGAACGTGGCGTAGAAAACGAAACACTTTCTTGTGGTACAGGCGTTACGGCATCGGCTATTGTGGCATCTATTCTATTCAACAAGCCCAAATACTCTGTAAGTGTATCAACAAAAGGCGGCACACTTCAAGTGGATTTTGAATTAAAAAACAATATCTATCAAAATGTATTTTTATCAGGAAATGCAGAATATGTATTTAATGGTGAAATAAAAATTTAAATAAATCTACTACAATGAAAAAATTTAATATCCCTTCCTTTTATAGAAGTCCGCTCATTCAAAAAGTCAAGGAGTTTAGAAAACAACAAGACCCCAAAAGAAGAGATTTTGCCCCATCTGTATTAAATTATGGACGAATTAAATACTATATTCCAAGACATTTTGGATTTTGCTATGGTGTAGAAAATGCTATTGAAATTGCATTCAAAGCCATAGATGAAAATCCTAATAAAAACATATTTTTGTTGAGTCAAATGATTCACAATCCTGAAGTCAATAAGGATTTAGAAGAAAGGGGTATTCGTTTTTTGCAAGATACTTATGGTAATACACTGATACCGTTTTCAGAATTAAAAGACAATGATGTGATCATCATACCCGCATTTGGAGCACCTTTAGAAATCTTGGAAACCATTAAACGACAAAACATACAAACCTATTTTTATGACACTACTTGTCCTTTTGTAGAAAGAGTTTGGAAAAAAGCAGAACAATTAGGAAAGCAAGATTATACAATTATCATTCACGGCAAGTATCAACACGAAGAAACTCGTGCTACATTTTCAAGAAGTAAACAATACAATCAATCTGTTATTATACGAGATATTCAAGAAGCCCAACGCTTAGAGCCCTACATATTAGAACAAAAAACACAAGAAGAATTTGAAGAAGAATTTAAGAATAAGTTTTCAGAAGGATTTAATATCCATCAACATTTTAATAGAATAGGTGTTATTAATCAAACTACAATGTTAGCCACGGAAACAGAAGAAATAAGTGAATATTTAAAACAAGTGATGATTAAAAAATTTGGTGATAAAAACATTAATGAACACTTTGCAGATACACACGATACTTTATGCTACGCTACTAATGAAAATCAAACATCTGTAATGCATCTCTTGAATTCAGATGCGGACTTGGCCATTGTAGTGGGTGGATACAATAGTAGTAATACGTCTCATTTAGTAGAATTATTGCAGACCAAGTTTCCTTGCTATTTTATAGCATCCTCACGAGAAATTTTATCAGAACATCGCATTCGGCATTTTGATTTGCATAGCAAACAAATAAAAGAAACAGAAAACTTTTTACCACAAAAATATGAAATAAAAGTGATTCTTACAGGCGGTGCATCTTGTCCGGATGCCTTGTTAGAAGAAGTTATACAACGATTAAATGAATTGTTGAAAGTAGAAGAAGAGGAAAGTGTAGATGTCTTGAAATAATTTACGGTACAGGATCATAGCCCGATCCACCACCTGGTCTACAACGAGAGATTCGTTTAATGCCTAACCATAATCCTTTGAAAAATCCATATTTCTTTAATGCTTCAACGGTGTATTGCGAACAAGTAGGTGTATAGCGACACGCATTAGGTAATAAGGGCGACAGCAACACTTGATACGCTCTTATGAATAAAATGGCTATGTGTTTCATTTTAAATGATTTTAATCTCAAATAATTTTTCGTTTTCTAAATAACCACTCAACACATCGTTTTTGTAAACGCTTCCTACATTGGCTGGAGTACCTGTAAATACTATATCATCAGGCAATATCGTAAAATACTCTGATGCCTTTGATAATAATTCCGCAAAGGATACCATCATTTGATTAGATGAACCTTGCTGCACTACAATACCATTTCGTTCAAGATGAAACCGATATGTTTTGTTTTTGTCAAACGTTCTCCATTCACCAACGACTGCTGAATTATCAAAACTTTTGGATATTTCCCAAGCCATTCCTTTTTTCTTGAGTTGTACTTGAATATCTCTTGCAGTAAAGTCAATGCCAACGCTTATTTTGTCAATACTTTCTAATGCTTTTTCTACACTTGCATTTTTGAGAGTTTGCTTGACTTGGATAATCAATTCTGTTTCATATTGTAAGTCCTTTGTAAATGTAGGGTAGGGGACTTCATTGCTTTTGCACCAAGCCGTTTCGGGTTTCATAAATAAAACAATATCGTGGTCATCTTTCCATCCCATTTCTTTGACGTGTTCAGAATAGTTTTTCCCAATACAAATAAACTTCATACTTTTTTCTGCAAAGGTAGGGAGAAAATAGGAGTATTGGTAATTTTGATTAGGAATACGATGAATACTCCTTAAAATACTGCTCTTAATTGCATACTGCCAATGTGAATAATTTTATTGCTTGTTCCGCTTTTTCGCCCTTCGTATTGAATGTTTAATTGAAGATATTGTGTGAGGTTTTGTTGATAATTGAATTGCCAAGTATAATTATTCCCTACTTGTAAGGATTGTAAAATTTCAAAAGCCACAGGTGTGTTGTAGTTTATATCGTTTTGATAACGAATAGAGATGTAGTTGAATTGCCCACTAATACTGGCTTTTTCAGATTGTATGACTTTCCCTTCTAATCCAAGTGTGTGAATAATTCCTTTTTGTTGCATTCCTATTTGATTGGTTTTTTCTGAATACTTGTAGGACAAGGATAGTCGCAAGTTGGTGCTGGGTTGATAAATTATTTTTTGTTCACTTTCTAAAATTTTTAATTCATAATTTCTATTTGAAAATAATTGCGAAGCAAATGCTTTTTTGCCTAAACTGTGAATAAACGAAAATCCCAGCCATTGAAAGATATTGTATCGCCATTTTAATTCATTGATTTCAGAGTATCTTAAATCATAGCCGTTGGTTAATAATTGCTTATTAGCATTTTGCAAATAATTAAAATCCGCACCAAATACAGCCCCTGCTTGATTAAAAAATACACTTTGACGAATACTTTGATTGGCACTAATAGTAGCAGTATCTTTGAGGTTCGTAAAATCTGAATAAATTATTTTTTCTACTTGATATTGCTGATAACTTTTTTGGTCATTTTTGAAAACTGTTTGAAATGCCAATAATTTCAATGCTTTTGCCCACCATTGTTCTTTGTCTTTTAATAGCATATATGGACGAATGTTAAGTGATGTGCTTAATTGGTTTTGCAAGACCTTTACATATTGATTGGTAGGCACATATACTCTGATGTATTTGGCTTGGTCAGGATATTGGGCTATTTCAAATTCATTGAGTTGTTTTATACCATCATTATTGTAATCAATCCACATATATTGTCCTTGCGGTGGTGTTACTTCTACATAATAATATTCTCTTTTGTTTTCCAAACCATAGCCGGTCTCATAAAAAAGAGAAAGTTGTAAAAAGTTTCTGAACAAACGAGGATAGTATTCAATACGAGAGAGCAAAGTATTATCGGGCGATAAACTGTTTGTAACAATGTTTTTTAATTCTAATATCCTATAATTTACAATGAGATTAAAAGGATGATTTATCCATTGATTGAATTTGAGTTGACATCCAAAATTTTGGGCTTCTGTACTATCCAGCATTTTATCATTGATAGCGTGCTTATCTTGTCTATGTCTGTAATATATTTTGTAAAACACATTAGAACTATCGGGAGAATGCACACTTCCTTCCCAATCCCAAAATTGATAAGAAGTAAAGAGTTTTGTGCCGATGTTGGGACGCCAAGAGATATTGTTTTCAAAATCATCAGTATAACTTGCTTGTAAAAAGGAAGTAAATGGAATGTTGATGCGAGAATGATGTCTGTAAAAACTACTATTAGCGGTTGCTGTATTTACAGAAAGATAAGAACCATCGTATTGTGTGCGTATCCATTGATTTTTCCATTCTTGACCAAAGAGATGTTTGTAGCCAAAATAATTTGTGCCTTCTGAAAATCCGCTTATTCCATAGTAAAGAGATTGTTTTTTAAGAGTAAGATATTTCAATAAAACTTTACCAATATGTTGGTCTGTAAGGATATTGTCGTTGAAAAAATTTTTATTCCAATCTCTTTGAAATTCCATACTTCTGTATCTTTGGATGTAAGAAAAATTTTGTGATACATATTCGTAGTCCTGTTCTATTTGCAATGAATATTGAGAAGTTGCTTTTAAATTTTGCAAGAATGAAATTTTAGTACCGTAGCCATCATCATTGGCTTTGTCAAAGCGGCTGTATGTATTAATGTCATTTTTGGTGTAAACGGCTTCAATGGAAAGTTTTGTAGAAGTGGTGGTATAATTGTAACCTGCAGTTATCATTTGTTTTTGTTGAGGTAAGTCCAATTTGACATAAGGCATATAATCACCTTGTAAAACGCCATTGACAGGGGCTATCCATTGAAATACTTTTCCATTTGCAGCAGAAGGCACTTGTTTGTAGTATCCTTTATTAGGACCTACATAAGTAAATGCAACTTTGTATTTTGCACTATCAGGATTGGTGGAATATTCAAATACATCTTTATACAATACACTTCCTACAATGGTATCTTTTTTTCTGTAAAACACTTCGGTGGTATTAAATGATGATAACACTGCACTATTGTAAATGGCTTTACTAATAGTATCCCCAATTTGAGAAAGATATTTTACTTGTTCAGTACTCAATTGTTGTTGCAAGGGTCTATTTTTATTATCTTGTTCAGAATAAAAATTAAAATAAATAGATTGATTTTTTCCAATGCTTAATTCTTCACCAACAAAGTAAAGAGAACGTGAATAACTTTTTGTAATGTATTGAAATTCTGCTACAATCCGTTTATCTTTGGTAATGAGTTGTTTAGCCGTAAATGTAATTTCTGCAGTATTGTAATCAATAATATAATCATACTCTTGACCGCGTTGTAAAAGTTTTCCATCAATGTAAATTTTTTCTGTTCCTGATAATACTGTAATTACTTGTTCACCTTCTGATCCAACTAATCTGTAAGGACCTTGATTGTTTTCTTTTCCATAGAAGACATTTCGTGCAAATTTGCCCCTTGTCAAAGCCAACGCAACAGTACTTTTTAATTTTAAATTTTTACTCATACTATCAATGTTTTCAAAATTAGCCCCTTGTAAGCGTTTGAAGAAGTTCATAAAGTAAGTGTTTTTGGGGTGGGCTAATTGATAATCACCGACAACAAGTTTGTTGTTTTTATTGCTTAATTGAATATACACTTTATCAAATTCTTGAAGTTGTGCAGTTGTTCCATCGGCTTGAAAAGGAATGTTGTTGTCGGTGGCTACCATTGCGATATCAATGTCTTTAGTCAGTTTGCCTTGCATCTGCAAGTTGAAGTTAGATTGAACACTCATATCTTGATTGTTTCCAAATGTAATACCACGACTAATACTACCGTTTTTGAACAATTTATCTGAAAAAAAATCTTCTTGCTTTGTTTTATCTTTTCCTGAAAAACTATATTGAAAGGGCGATGAAGGTCTTGATAAGTCCTTTCGTATATCGGAAATTTTTTTGTGAGCATATTCTTTGTGCCATTGAAAGGGAATTCTTTGATATTCAATAATGACACTATCTTTTGGACGTTCAAAAAAAATCAGCAATTGTTCATTTTGAAGCCATCTATAAAGTGGAATGTTATCATTATTAACAAAGCGAACTCTTAAACTGTGTGGCACAACAAAATTGGTATCAAGAGAAATAGTATCTTTATCTATGAAGAGTTTTTTTGAAACAATGTTAGTGGATTGAGCCCAAAAATTTGACTCAAAGCATAAACTAAGGATTATAAAAAATAAACATCTCTTATACACTGCATAAATATAACGATTGTATAAGCAAAAAAGTATTGTGTTTTATAGGGATAATGTTTGTGTGGGAAAAAATAAATGATTACTTTTGTAGCGAGATATATGGAAAAGACATTCATTAATAGAATCGGTTTGATAATGTTTTTTTTCTTAAGTGCCTTAATAATATCTGCACAAAACAAATCTGATTCAACAGCCACACAAAACGACACAATTTATTTTGATTATACTTTAGATAAAAAGCAAACTGTTTATGAAACAAAAAAAATGGATGAATCTGAAAACAGAAGGAATACTGTTTCTATTGGTTATCAGATTGGTGGAGTAACATTGGTTGGTGCAGAATATGAAATTCGTTTTAGCGATTATGTAGGATTAAATATGGGTATTGGAGTGGTCGGATTTACTGCAGGAATTAAAATACATACTACTGAAAAATATAATAGTCCATATTTTTTATTGAGTTTTAAAGATGGGGGGCTGGGATTGGTAGATTTATTTGGATTGGAATTTGGAGGAAGGATTTTATTAAGCAAACGACCGGAATTTGGATTTGTATTACAAGGCGGATTAGTTCATCCTTATAGGGTAGATCCCATTCTTGTTGGCAAAATTTACAATGGAAATGTTCCCTTTTTACATTTTTTTATTGGAGTAGGAATTACTTTTCCAGGGACTGCTCGTTAGAATTGGTTTTGAACTGAGTAAATAAAAAATTCTATTTATGAAAATAACATTATATCCTAAATTCTTAGTGGTAGTATCATTCTTATTTGTGCACATTTTTTCTTATGCCCAAGTTCAAGATGAAAACGATACTATTGAAATTTTCAATGACACACCTTATTATGATTATACCTTAGATAAAAGACAGATTGTCTATGATTGGATGATTACTCATAAAAACACAAATACATCTTTTAATAAATTAGAGAATAGGAATGCTTTTTCAATTATTTATCAAATAGGTATATTCAATTGGATAGGGGTAGAATATGAAATAAGATGGACAGATTACATTGGTTTAAATTTAGGTGGAGGATGGAAAGGATTTACAACAGGATTGAAAATTCATACTTCTAAAAAACGCAATAGTCCTTATTGTTTAATAAGTTATAGAAATTATGGTTTGGGATTAGTAGATGTGGCAGCAGTAGAATTGGGCACAAGAATTCTTTTTACACAATCTCCTGACTTTGGTATTGTGTTACAAGGCGGTGTTGGCAATCCTTTTAGGGTACATTCTACTTTAGAAAAAGAGTATTTCAAAGGAAAGGTTCCAAGTGTGTTGTTTTTTGGTGGTGTTGGAATTACTTTTTAAACAGAAACTTTTTCTTATTAAGAAAACTCAAGGGCTAAGAATTTAGCAGTATCGTTTTTATCTTTTAGTTGAATAAGTTCTTCGGGCGTGCCTTCAAAGAGAACATATCCACCGGCTTTACCACCTTCGGGACCTAAATCAATAATGTGATCGGCCGTTTTTATCACATCCATATTGTGTTCTATAACAATCACAGTGTTTCCATTATCTACTAATTTGTGCAATACAATTAGTAGTTTGTTGATATCCTCAAAATGCAAGCCCGTTGTGGGTTCATCTAAAATATACAAGGTTTTCCCTGTATCTCTTTTATAGAGTTCGGCGGCTAATTTTGTTCTCTGGGCTTCGCCTCCACTGAGTGTTACAGATGATTGTCCCAGTTGAATATATCCTAGACCAATGTCGTTGAGAATTTTTAATTTCTTATAGATTTTCGGATGATTTTCAAAAAACACGCAGGCCTCTTCAATGGTCATATTCAAAACATCATTAATATTTTTGCCTTTGTATTTGACTTGTAGTGTTTCACGATTATAGCGTTTTCCTTGGCAAGCAGGACAAGTAATATATACATCGGGCAAAAAGAGCATTTCTAATACTTTTTGTCCGCCGCCTCCGCATTCTTCGCATCTCCCACCTTTGAGGTTAAAAGAAAATCTACCTTGGGTATAACCACGAACTTTGGCTTCGGGCGTTTCTGCAAATAATTTGCGAATTTCATCAAATACGCCTGTGTAAGTGGCAGGATTACTTCTTGGTGTTCGTCCTATTGGCGATTGATCTATTTCAATCACGCGGTCTATAAGTTCAATACCTTCAATGGATTCATAAGGATAAGGGGCTTGTTCAATGACATATCCTAATTTTTGTTTGACGGCAGGTAATAGTGTTTCCATTATTAATGTTGATTTTCCACTACCACTTACTCCGGTGATACAAATAAATTTTCCTAATGGGAATGAGACAGAAATATTTTTAAGATAGTTGCCTGTACAATTTTTTATAGTGAGATATTTTCCATTTCCTTTTCTTCTTTCAGGGGGACAATAAATTTTCTTTTCGTTGTTAAGATATTGTGCGGTAATAGTATGTTGTTGTAATAATTCTTTGGGTGTTCCAGAAAACACAATATGTCCGCCGTGTTTTCCTGCGCCTGGTCCAATATCTACAACAGAATCACTTTTTAAAATCATTTCTTTATCGTGTTCTACAACAATAACTGAATTGTTTTGGTCGCGGAGTTTTTGAAGAGCTGTAATAAGCCGATGATTATCTCTTTGATGCAATCCAATACTGGGTTCATCCAAAATATAAAGCACATTAGAAAGATGAGAACCTAATTGTGTGGCTAAACGAATCCGCTGTGCTTCGCCGCCACTGAGAGCATAGGCAGGGAGGTTTAAAGTAAGATAACCAAGTCCTACATCTAATAAAAATTCTATTCGTGGCAAAAGTTCTTTGAGAATTTCTTCTTGGACAATCTGTTTAGATGGCATTTCGGGAGTTGGCAAATGTGTGAGCCAATCGTACAATTGTTGAATAGAGAAGTCACCTAAATCACCAATACTGCGATTGTTGATTTTAAAGTACAATGCTTCTTGTTTAAGTCGTTTGCCTTCACAGACGGGACAAGGCATTTGTATGACGATATTATTTTTGAAAACATATTCTCGTAGTTTTTCTGTTCGTGAAGTGTCAGGCATTTCACCAGGTTCTAATGACATTACGTATGATAAAGGTAATCTAAATTCTTCTAATATAGATTTCTCTAAAATTCGGGTTACGACATAAAGAGTTAATTCGGGATAAATGTTTTTAAGTTCTTCATAAGATTTGTTTTTGAAATTTTTTATTATAGATTCAGTTTGTTTATATTCTAAGTTAGCAGTGAAGGGTGAAAACTCTATTTCATCTACAATGATTCTTGATATTTTATTCTTTGAAAACTTGATGACATCAGGATTTGTTCCATTTGAAATGGGAACATTAGGATCTTTAATAACAGCATCAACATTAACAGTAGGCACTGTGCCTATTCCTTTGCAATTAGGACACCATCCATAAGGGGAGTTAAAAGAAAAAGTATTTGGAGATGGGTCTTCTAAAGATGTTCCTGTATCTTCGTCAGTAAAATTAAGAGAGTACAAAATAGGGCGATCATTTACTTCTTTGCACAAGACCATTACTTTGTTTTCGCCCATTTTTAGGGCTGTTTGAAGCGAATTGGTCAATCGTTCAAGATTGTCAATGTTGATTTCTAATTCATCTACAATGAGTTCTATATTATGAACTTTATTACGGTCTAACTTTAAATTTGGACTTAAATCTTTTATCACACCATCAATGCGGCAACGAGTATAGCCCTTTTTCAATAATTGATTGAATAATTCATTGTAATGACCTTTTCTGCCATATACTAATGGAGCAAGTAATAAAATAGTTTTATGAGCATAATTTTTTTGTACAGCATCCAAGATTTGTTCAGGGGTATATTTGCTAAATTTTTTTCCTGTCTTTGGAGAATAAGCATCTGCAGTGCGTGCGTATAATAAGCGTAAGAAGTCATAAATTTCAGTAATAGTACCAACTGTACTTCTGGGATTTTTGCTTACAGTTTTTTGTTCAATAGAAATAGAGGGACTTAATCCATTAATTTTATCTACATCAGGTCTTTCTAATTCGCCCATAAACTGGCGAGCATAAGCAGAAAGAGTTTCTAAAAAACGTCTTTGGGCTTCGGCATAAATTGTATCAAATGCTAAGGAAGATTTTCCACTACCGCTTAATCCTGTAAATACAACTAACTGATTGCGTGGAATAGTAAGCGAGATGTTTTTTAAGTTGTGAACTTTAGCATTAATAACTTCAATTTGTTCTTTTTCTTCATTTATAACTTCTTCACTTTTTAATAAATTTAAAGTTTCCATAATTATTGAGAAATATGTTTATTGTTTAAGTGTTGCAAAGATGCAGAATCTTTTGAGTTGATTGTATCTGAATTTTTGGGTGAAGATGTATTATCAGTTGGATTAAAAGAATATCCTAAAACATCTGAGATGTAACCAGAGTAATCGGCAGTTGTATGAAGTGGATATTTGAATGTATAAGTTTTTTTATCGGGATTAGGAAGTGCATTAGTGAGTAACCAAGGGTTAAATGCTTTTAATAGAATTTTTGGGCAATTTAAGTACTTAGCGAGGTAAGAGATATCCGTAATAGAAGAATCAATTTTAATGCTTTTTAAAGGAATCATCTTTTTGGGTTTTAATTTTCGTTTAATGCCAAAATACTGTGGATAAGTTAAAAGCATTTTATATGCAATGACACGATAGACAAATTCTTTTGTTTCTTTATTAAGTTTTAATTGATGATAAGAATCTACATTTTGTTTTTCCAATTGAAATTTAATGCCATTTATGCCGTAGTTGTAAGCGGCGGCAACTAATGTCCAATTGTGCAATTCGCTGTATGCATCTTGTAAGTATTTTGCTGCTGCTATGGTTGATTTTTCAACATCCAAACGTTCATCTACATAATCATTCACTTCTAATCCATAAGTTTGTGCGGTATTGGCTAATAATTGCCAAAAACCTTTCGCCCCCATTGGAGAAGTTACATTACTTAAATGACTTTCAATCACTGCAATAAATTTTAAATCATCGGGAAGTTGATAAGAATTTAAAACTTTTTCAATAATAGGAAACCATCTTTCACAACGAGCAAATAGAAGATGTACAGAAGAATTGTTTTGGATCAAACCACTTTCATAAAATTCTTTTTGAATAGAATGTTTTACTTCAATATCATCCAGTGGTAATGTATCGTTACAAAAGTGCATATATTTTGGCAAGCCCTTTCCGTATATGTTGATGTTTGCATTAAAATAAGAAGGATATAATTCTGGAATAGAGGTATTAATAGATAATAGTATCCAAACCCCTAAACAAAACAAGAATGCACTGCTAATAATTTGCAGGGAGTTAAGTTGTAATAAAAAATTTTTTAAGTGATGTAAATTAATCTTTTTCAGAAACAAAGAGTTTTGTATTTAAATACAAAAATAAGAAACATATTATAGAATACAAAATTCCAATATAAAACCATTTTGGAGAATAATTAAAGATGAGTTGGTAAGCAATAAATAAAGAAATAAGTTGGATGATTGAAAATAGGTAAAAAACTTTTCTTTCACTTTTTACTCTTTTCCATAGAAAATGCGTGGTATGATCTTTTCCTCCAACAAAGGGCGATCCTCCGGCTAATAATCTATTTATAGTAACTGTTGTTGTATCTATCAATAATATCAAATAAATAAGAGCAATGAGTAAAAATACATACAAGTAAGAATAAAAATGATTATTCATTTTAGGTAAATTCCAAATATACTCAATGCCTGTATAAGACAGTATTAATCCCAGAAATTGGCTTCCTGTATCTCCCATAAAAATAGTTGATGGATAAAAATTAAATAGTAAAAAAGCAATTAAACTCACACATAAGCCCGATAAAATCAAAAAATTTAAAGCAAAGATATTGGTGTTTAATTGATACATTACTAATACAATAAAAGATAAAATATAAAGTGCAGTACTGCCCGCAATGCCATCCATATTATCCAACATATTAATACTATTCATAATACCCACCACCCAAAAAATAGTGATGAAATGATTCAGCAAATTGTTTTCAAAAAGATGAATATAAGTCCCTGTAAGAATTAATAATAATGCACAAGAAATTTGAGAAACAGATTTAAGGATAGGTTGTGTATTAAAAGTATCATCAGCAAAGCCCATAAAAAATGCTATAGATGCACTGCCCCAAACACCTAAAATTTTTATTTTTTCAGAAGATGAAATACCAAAAATGATCGTTCCAAAAATCATAGTAAACAAAAAAACAATATAAAATACAAATCCACCCACAGATGGTTTGTAATTAGGATTCCAACGATTCGTTTCTATTTTTTGATATTCTCGGACACCAAAAGAATGGGAAAAATAGATAAATAATTTATACAGAATAAGCGATATAATAAAATTAATGATAATAAAAAAAGTAAAGAAAATATCAGGATTAAGCGTATTCATAAGAAAACAAAAAATCAAAAAGGAGATTGAAAGTGTTGAAATAATTTGCCTTGCTTGTCTTTTTCTGATAAAATAGGATTTTGAACTTTCCAATCAATGTTTAGAGTAGGATCGTTCCAAAGTATAGTATCTTCTGATGCTTTGTTATAAAAAGCAGAGCATTTATAAGCAAAGATGGTATTATCTTGAAGTGTGGCAAATCCGTGAGCAAAACCTACAGGAACATAAAGCATTAAAAAATTTTCTTCTGTTAGTTCAATACCAAAACTTTGTCCATAAGTAGGAGAATCTTTGCGAAGATCAACAACAACATCATATACAGATCCTTTGATGACACGAACTAATTTGGCTTGTGCATAAGGTGGATGTTGAAAATGCAAACCTCTTACAACATTTTTTTGAGACAGGGATTGATTATCCTGTACAAATACATCTCTAATTCCTGCTTTAAAGAATTTTTCTTGATTGTAAGATTCATAAAAGTATCCTCGTTCATCTTTAAAAACTTGTGGATCTATAATCAACAAGTCCTTTAATGGGGTCTCAATAATTTTCATAGTAAAATTATATTTTAATCTACATAATAATTTCCTTGCTTTCCATAAACATAACCATAGCCGTAACCATAACCATAGCCATAGTTATATCCATAAGCATTTTTCTTAATTTCTACACCATTTAATATAACAGAAAGTTTGGTAATTTTGTTTTCATTTTTTAATCGGTCGTATATTTGAACAAAATTCATTTTAGAGTAATTAGCCCTAAAAACGTAAATAGGTATATCTGCTTTTTGTAAAATAGGCGTAGCATCCGAAACCAAACCAATAGGTGGATTGTCTATGATAATATAATCGTATTGTGTTTTGAGATAGTCAACAGTTTCATTCATTTGTTGCGATAATATGAGTTCAGAAGGATTAGGTGGTAATGGTCCCGCTGTGATAATTTTCAAATTAGGTAAAGGCCCTTGTTGGATACATTCTTCTGTAGTGTGTATGCCCGAAAGTAAGGTGCTCATTCCCTTTTCATTTGGGAGTTGGAATGCTTTGTCTACTTTGGGTTTTCGCATATCCAAATCAAGAATTATGACTTTTTTCCCTGTGAATTCTAAAATACCTGCTAAATTCACCGCTACAAAGGTTTTACCTTCGCCCGAAATAGTAGAGGTTAAAGCAATAACCTTTGGATGCGGAGAATTATCAATAAATTGCAAATTAGAACGGATACTGCGAAACGCTTCGGCTATCATTGATTTGGAATTCTTATCTATTACTAATTGCGATACATCCAACTTTTTTTTGTATTGAGGAATAATCCCTAAAATACTCACATTGGCATTGGTGGCTTTGGTGATATTTGATAATGAATAAATAACATCATTGCTAACATATCTGTAAAAGACCAATAAAAAAGAAGCCAAAAATGCCGACAAAAAACCTAATGTTATTGAGGACTTTTTACTTGGTGAAACAAATTGTGCAGAATATGCTTTTTCTAAAATAATGTTTTGAGAAACAAATCCTGCTTTGGATATAGAATACTCTGTTTTTTTCTCAAGAAGAAGGGTGTAGTATTTTTCATTAATAGAATAGATGCGGCTTAATCGGGTTAATTCTATTTCATTTTCACTATTAGGATAAACTTCTGTTTTGACTTCATTTTTTCGTTCTAATAAATTTTTGTATTGTGTTCTATACTTTTGTTTCAAAGCATAAAGTGTTTCAATTAAAATTTTCTTTTGATTTTCTATTTGATAATTAATGATTTTTATTTGTTCAGAATTAGGTGTTACTTGATATAAGAGATTTTCTTTTTCTAATAACAATTTTTGGATATTACTGGTGATGTTTTTTATGCTTTCTTCATAAGTAGTTCCACTGGCAAGTGAAATAAGTTGATACAAATCTATGTTTTTTTGAGATTGTATGTTATTTAAAATTTCATCAAGCAATTTTTCTTGCAGTTCTATTTGTAACAATTGTTCTTGAACAGATGAATATACTTGAGATTGAGAAGTGTTAAGGGCAGAATGTTCTGTAGAAGAAATGATATTGTTTTGTTTTTTAAATTCATTTAATTTTGTTTCCGAATTTTTTAATTCTTCATAAACAACGCTAAGTTGTGCGTTGATGAAGTTTAATATGTTTTTAGAACTTTCACTTTTTCTCTCAACGTCATAGTTGAGATATTCGTCGGCGATGGTATTTACAATATCTACTGTTTTTTGCGGATTGACATCTTTTATACTGATAGAGATGGTTTGTGCCAAGTCATTAAGGGGTTTTACTTCTAATTTTTTTTGTAAATAAGACGCCATTGCATCTTTTGATTGAACAATAAAAAAGGTCTTTTGATTATTACGCAAATCTTCTTGAATAGTTTTAATGTCTTTTTTTTCATTTAGACGGATATTAAAATCTAATAAATCGTGTTTTGTCCATTGATTGGTATTAAAATAAATAGGGATAGTAGAATTTTCAGAAAGTGTAATAATAATTTTCCCCGATTTTAAATTATCATTAAATTGCACATAAATTTTTTTACCATAAATATTATCTTGTTTTATATTAACATCTACAAGGTAAGGCGTGTTTTTGTATAACTCGTGATTTTTAAAAGTTCCTTCATTAAAATAAGTTATTTGCAAATTTAAAATATCAACAATTCGCTCTAAAAATGTCTTGGAACGAATTTGCTCTATGGCTTCAGATACTTTATTATTTCCTTCACTATTTACAGGATTAAGTTGAAGAATTTGATTAGCATCTGAGTTGACAATTTGAATAACCGTTTGCGATTGATAAATACGTTCACTATATCTCAAGTATAAAAAAACACTAATACTTGCAATGCTAAAAAAAACTACATACCACCATTTTGATTTAATAATAATATCTACTAATAAACCAACATCCAAATTATTACTAAAACTTTCTAACCTTTGCTTATAAGATTGATACTCGTTATCGGCGTTTGTTATTATCATAAAAGTAAATTATGTAACTTTATCTAAAATGACCTGTAAACTCTTAAAAAAACGAGTGTACTTAATAGTAATGATAATATTGGTGATATATCCCTTACAAAGGCCTGAACCGGTCTGTATCTTGGTTCAACATAAATAATGTCATTGGCTAATACCGTTGTTTGGCCTTGTGAAAGCCCATCAATAGTAGATAAATCTAAAAGATAAACGACCGATTTCCCATCCGGAAGTGTGCGAATGAGTTTGACTTTGTATGCCTTTCCATCTTCGGGAATACCGCCGGCTAAGGCAATGGCTTCTAACACTGTAGTATTATTATTTTGCAAAGGAATTACTTTTGCAACAGCATTGTTGCCCGGAAATACGATTACTCGCTTGTTATTGACAGATAAGCGTACAAATGGTTTGACATAAAACTCAGAGTACAAACTTTCCAATTTTTTTTCAGCATCTTGAACAGTAAGTCCTGCTAATTTTACTCTTCCCACCATAGGCATTTTGATGGTTCCATCGGCTTCTATAGGGGCTTCTGCTTTTACAAAATAACTGGCTTGTGCATTATTAATTACATCCACCATTTTAAATCCATCATTTGTAAAAATTTGAAAACTGATAATATCATTAGGGGCTAATAAATAAGTTAATCGGGCTAAACTGTCATTTAAATCGGCATATTTATAGCCAGGAGGAGTAGTCAACATTAAGTTTGGACGAAGTATTTTACAAGAATTGAAAAACAACAAACTACTTATTATCAAAATAAAAAATAATCTAAAAGAATGAATCATATATTTTAAGTTAATGCAAACAAAAATACAGAATAATTTTCGTATCTTAATTAAGATAATGAAGAATTATTTTATCAGCACATCAATAATCCCAAAAGTTCCAAAAATTAATCCCGCCCATCCATTTAAATTTCCAAATGCAAAAGGAATTTTGCTTATATCTTTGGGAGTTACAAGATAATGTTCATAAATCAATAATACACTAAATACCAACCAACCTATTAAATAAATTATTCCTAATGAATACTGAATATAAATCCAAAATAATAAAGCACCACTTAAAAAATGTAATAACCTTGCTAAATAAATAGATTTCTTTTTTCCTAAAAAAGCAGGTATGGAATATAATTGATGGGCTTTATCAAACTCTTCATCTTGGAGAGCATAAATAATATCAAACCCACTCACCCAAAACAATACAGAAACCCCAATAATGATAATAATAGGATGAATATTGCCCGTAATAGCAATGTATGATCCAATGGGGGCTAATGCCAATCCTAATCCCAATATCAAATGACACAACCAAGTAAAACGTTTGGTATAACTGTATCCTAAAATCACCATTAATGCAATGGGCGATAAGTAAAAACACAATGGATTTAATAAATATGAAAACACAGAAAACAATATACTACTCAATATCGTCAATATCAATGCTTCTATGGGCTTTACTTTATT
Source organism: Bacteroidia bacterium (assembly GCA_026414605.1). Lineage (GTDB taxonomy): Bacteria > Bacteroidota > Bacteroidia > B-17B0 > Aurantibacillaceae > BPGX01. The sequence goes on along the minus strand of JAOAIP010000041.1, from coordinate 10,335 downwards.
AGAAGGAATTTCTCTGTTTTTTGTACGAGGATTTAATTTGTCTATATCTTTGTCTAAGTATCTGTTAAATGCCATAGCAGCGGTTCTTGCAAAAAACATACAAAGTATAATGTATATTAGTTTTTCAAAAGAAAATTTTTCAGGTGTATGTGAATACGCAATGGCTGTGCCTAATAAAGCAAATGGCATCGCAAAAATAGTATGACTAAAGCGAATTAAATGAAGATACCATTTGATTTTTTGAACAAATAGCATGATTAAAATTTTAATAATCTAAAAAATAAAATTAATATCGGAATAGAAGAAATTAGTAATGAATATAATAATATCTTGGAAAAATGAAATTTTGTAGGATAAATAGAATACACTAACATCCCAATAGAGGCAATAAATGATCCACTTATTGCAAGAATTAAACTAAAGAAGGGAATAACAAAAATCAATACAATAGATAGAAAAGAAATAATTAAAGAGATCCACTCTAATTGGCGATACCATTTAGGACTATCAAACATCGTAATGATTATTAATCATTTTTTTAAGACGAGAGGTATATTGTTGGTATTGCCATAGATAATAATTATCAGTAGCATTAATACATTTGCAATACTGTTTTAATCGGTGTTTAATTTCGTCTTTTAATAATTCATATAACTCCAATGCTTCTTCTTTTTCAGACGCATTTCCAATAATTCTCTCATAATGATCATGTAAAGATTCCTCTAAAACTGTAGATGGCTTAATACCCTTTTTAATATACTCTTGATATTTATCTTTTACAGAATATGCTTCGTACGAAGAATTGATAAATCGCTCTCTTACTTCAGGTGGAAGTTCATAAGTGAAATCCATTTCGTAATCCCAATTATCTTTATAGCGATTTTCTAAATATAAGTGGGGCTCTCTAAATACGTGTCTCCAATCAATTTCTGTTTGCCAATACCCAAACCTTCTCAAATTATTCCCTAAATCAATAATCTGAAATCTTTTTTTGTTTTTCCAAACACGACTCCCTCTTCCTATCATTTGATGATAGAGCGTCAAAGAACGGGTGGCTCTGTTTAATATAATGCTTTCTACGGCGGGCTCATCAAAACCTTGTGTTAAAATACTTACAGATGTAAGAATACCATTGGGAGTATTTCTAAACCATTCTAAAACTTCTGCTCTGTCTCTATCACTAAATGTACTGTCCAGGTGTTTGATAGGATACCCTTTTTTACTAAATGCCTCATAAACGGCTTTGCTGGTCAATATTCCAGCATTGAAAATAAGTGTTTTTGTATTTAATGCTCTTTCTTCGTATGCTTGAATAAGTTTATTAAGCATTACAGATTGGGTGTATAATTGTTCGTGCGAACTCACAGTAAATTCGCCGTTAGACCCTACACGCAATGAACTTAAATTGACTTCATAAGTATAAGTATCTGCATCGCACAAATACCCTTTTTCTATAAGTGATTTAATACTTTCGCCTACAATTAAATCATTGTATATTTGATACAAAGGTAGTTTTTTATTACTACTTAATGGAGTGGCTGTAACTCCTAATATATTAACATCTTTGAAGTAATGAAAAATCTTTCTAAACGAATTATTATGGGCTTCGTCAACTATTACTAACCCGATATCTTCTAAAAATTCATCGTTTTCTTGTAAGCGGTTATTCAAAGTTTCTACTAATGCAGTAAAACATTGATAAGGGGTTTGATTAGGTAATTGCTTTACTTCAGAATTGATGACTTTATTAGAAATACCAATAGAATTAAGTACTTCAGATGTTTGTTGGCTTAACTCAATGCGATGTGTAAGTATCAGTACTTTACGTTTGTATTTTTGAATGTAACGTTTGGCTATCTCAGAAAAAATAATGGTCTTACCTCCTCCTGTTGGTAGTTGAAACAAAAGATTGGCATTAGGAGGCATTTCTTCCAATCGCTTAAAGATTTTTTCTACGGCTTCTTTTTGATAAGGATACAGTTCTTTGATTTCTTTGGGCTCTCTTAGTAGAATGTCTTTTGTTTTCGCAGCCGTCTTTTTTGAAGTTTCTACTTTTGGAGTAGTTTCTTTAGATGTTTTGTTATCTTTTTTAGAAACCTTTTTTTTAGTGGATTTGGATGCTGTTGCTTTTTTAACAGGTTTTTCTTTTTCTAATACTTTTGCCATTGTCTTAAAAAGTTTCGCAAATTTACATACTATTTTTGAATTGACAAAGAATTCAATAAAAATTTAATATTTTTTAAACATTTGACGCCCCAATTTATGTCTTAATTTTTCACAGTAGTTGTTTATGATAATAAAATTTTAGGTCCTATTTGTGGATGAATTCCATATCGCTTTTTAAAGTTCGTCCCATTAAATTTTTATCACATCCAATGAATCAGAGTAACCCTTACATTATACAAAAAAATCTACTGCAATTTTATCTGCTATTAAGTATCCCTTATTTGGAATTAAACAGTAATTTTGATTGTTGACAATAAAATATTCTTTGTAATTCTCATAATTTCTTAAAAAGTCCTCTTTCAATTTTTTACCAAAAAAATGTTCTATCTCTTTTAAATCGCATCCATAAATTGTTCTTAATCTTGTATAAACATATTCATTGTATAATTGTTTTGTACTCAAATCTTCTTTATCGCTGTATGTCTTGCCACTTAGCACATTTTTAGCATAAATATAATTATTTGCAATATTCCATCGTCTTTCTTTGCCATTGTAAGAATGCGCAGAAGGCCCTATTCCTATGTATTTCTTTTGCAACCAATAAGCAGAATTGTGTTTGGAATAAAAGCCCTCTTGAGCATAATTAGATACTTCATAATGAATATACCCATTCTTTGTAAGATACTCTTGAATCAATAGAAACTCTTTTGCGACTTTTTCATCACTTGCAGGAATTAAATTTTTCTTTTGAACAAGATGGTGGAGTTTGGTTTTGGGTTCAATAGTGAGTTGATAAGCAGAAATATGTCGTGGATGAAATTTGTTAACCAGATATTTTAAGTCCTTTAAAAGATACTCAGAATCATAAAAAGGCAGTCCAAAAATAAGATCAATGGAAAAATTATCAATCTTCATTTTTTGCAAAAGTTCTATGCTTTTTAACGATTGTTCTACTGTATGATGACGCCCCATCCATTGCAAAACCGTATCATTCAAAGATTGAATACCCAAACTAATACGATTAAATCCCAATTCTTTTAATCCTTGTACATATTCTTTATTTAAATCTTCGGGATTGCATTCTATTGTAATTTCAGCGTTTTTGTCCCAATTATAAATGGAAGATAATTGTTTGAAAATAGTTTCTAATTGCTTTATAGATAATATAGAAGGTGTTCCCCCGCCAAAATAAATGCTTTCTAATTTTTTAGAATCAAGGTATTCTCGTCTATCGTCTATTTCTTTTATGATAGCATCTAAAATAGTATTTAAAGAACGCTTTTGTACAGAAAAATGAAAATCACAATAAGTACACTTATGATGACAATATGGAATATGAATATATACACTGCTCATAGATTCTTAAATAAAAAAGCCCTCAATAATGAGGGCTTTTATCTTTGAAAACTTTAATTCATCTTAATGTGAATGATCAGCATTTCCTTTCTTAACCTCTTCATCAAATTTTTTCTTCCAGAGTTCTTGTTGAGCAGGAGTGAGGATGCTATTAACGTTATTAAAAAATTCTTGATTGATTTGTTGTTTTTGGGCTTTTAATTGGGCTTTTTCATTTTCATCTTTTGTGGCTTTAATCTTTTCATTGATAGGTTGAATTTTATACAATCTATCAATGTCAAATTTTTTAAACTTGCTTTTTTGTTCCTCATTCAATGCTAATTCTTTTGCGGCTCTTTCTGTTTGACGATCGGCTTTAGCATTTAAATCATCTGCTGGCGAAGTCATAGTGCTTTTTGCAGTAGGGGCTTGTGCATTGATGGATGTGGGCATTAAGAAAGCCAATGAACCTGCAATTCCTAAGATTAATGTGATTTTTTTCATAGTTTTAAATTTTTAATTGCTGCAAATATAAATAAAATTTATTCAATAAACAAAGTATTCAAAGAAAATTTTTCAAAGTCCTTTATAGACATCTTTGCGATGCCGAATTCTCTCTATAATTATCAATTTCTTTTGTTCTATAACTTGATAAATTATTCTATAATCATTTACTCGGATTCTGTAATAAGAGTTTTTTCCAGAAATTTTTTCACAACCGATCGGATATGGATTTTTTGAAAGATGGTCTATTCGTTCAATAATTTTTTGTAAGAACTTGTGAGGAATTTTTTGAATATCTTTTTCAACAGATGTTCGATGTTCTATCTTAAATGATACCATTTTTACTTAGTTTCTTCTTTAAGTTTTCCCAATTTTTAGTTTTTTCAGCACTTCTTTTAGCAACTATTCTCAAATCATTCAAATTTTCTAAAAGTTCTTCATAATACCTAATTGGAAGGATGACAGCCGTTTTTTTCCCATTTTGATCTACAATATAAACAGGTTCTTTTTCTTTTATTTTAGTCATAAACTTGTTTTTTCGCAAATATAAATAAAATTTAATTGCCTAACAAATTATCATCAAGATTTTTTTTAAAGATTGAATAAAAAAATATACATTTGAGCCGATTTTTCATCTACAATTAAATAAATTTTTATGAACTTACATGAGTATCAAGGAAAAGAAATCTTAAAAAAATTTGGTGTGTCCGTGCAAGAAGGCGTTGTGGCAGAAAACATTGAGGAAGCAATAAAGGGCTATGAAGAAATTACTAAAAAGTACAACTCGCCTATTGCTGTCATTAAAGCCCAAATTCATGCAGGAGGTAGAGGAAAAGGGGGTGGTGTAAAGGTAGCAAAAAATTTAGAAGATTTAAAAGAAAAAGCATCCGCTATTTTAGGAATGCAACTTGTTACCCCTCAAACTGGTCCAAAAGGAAAAAAAGTACATAAAATACTGATTGCACAAGATGTATATTATCCAGGACCTCAACCTACCAAAGAATTTTATATGAGTGTACTTTTAGACAGATCTAAAGGTAGAAATGTAATTATGTATTCAACAGAAGGAGGAATGGAAATTGAAGAAGTAGCAGAAAAAACACCTCACCTGATTTGGAAAGAAACCATAGATCCTAAAGTAGGCATACAACCCTTTCAAGCCAGAAAAATTGCTTTCAATTTGGGCTTATCAGGTAATGCTTTCAAAGAAATGGTGAATTTTGTAATAAAACTTTACAAGGCCTACGAAACCATAGATGCCAGTTTGTTTGAAATCAACCCACTCTTAAAAACATCCGATGATAAAGTAATAGCCGTTGATGCCAAAGTTGTATTAGATGATAATGCATTATTTAGACATCCTGATTTGGCAGAAATGAGAGATATTAAAGAAGAAGATCCTACCGAGGTAGAAGCCAAAGCAGCAGGATTAAATTACGTGAAATTAGATGGCAATGTAGGATGTATGGTCAATGGCGCCGGATTAGCAATGGCTACAATGGATATTATCAAACTTTCCGGTGGAGAACCTGCCAATTTCCTTGATGTGGGGGGAACAGCCAATGCCGAAAGAGTAGAAAAAGCATTCCGTATTATCCTCAAAGATCCTAATGTAAAAGCCATATTAGTTAATATATTTGGCGGTATTGTTCGCTGCGATAGAGTTGCCCAAGGCATAGTGGATGCTTATAAAAACCTTGGAAACATCCCCGTTCCTATCATTGTTCGCCTCCAGGGAACAAATGCAGAACAAGCAAAAAAATTAATTGATGAGTCCGGATTAAAAGTATATTCTGCTATAGAACTTCAAGAAGCCGCTGACTTGGTTAAAAAACTAATAAAACAATAAATATATGAAAATTAAAACCATTCTTATCACCACCACATCTTTTTTATTCACTTTATTCATTACGTCTTGTTCAGGTGATAAAACAGAAGAAGAAATTGTTAATGCAAAAGATACTACTCAAGTGAGTGCAGAAGTCCAAAAAGAATCTTCGGGATATGAAACATTTTTTCAAGTGCCGTCTCCTGGAGAAATGCTATCTTTTATAAAGTCAGTAGGTAAAAGAGATAAGAGTAAAATAAGCATTTTAAATCCTACCGAAAATATAAACAAATATACAGATGAAAAGTCAAAAGCACTTAATTTTGGAATTTATTCTACAGATTTAAGTTATTGTAGTATCTTTAATCTAGGATCAGAATCCATTAAATATTTTAAAGTGGTAAAACAATTAGGTGATCAATTAGGATTGTCTGCTACTATTAAACCAGAAATTTTAGCAAGAATAGAAAAAAATATAGACAATACCGATTCTCTTGTTGTGATTACAGATGATTTATATTATTCCAGTTTTGAAACATTAGAAGAAGGAAAACAAGGAAAAGTATTAGCATTAGTAGTAGCAGGAGGATGGTTGGAAAGTGTTTATATTGCTATTAATATGGTAGATAAATTTCAAAAAGATAATCCCGTTATACAAAGAATAGCCGATCAAAAATATACACTAGAAAATTTAATTGAATTTTTGAAAAAACACGAAGAAAATTCTCCTGATGTAAAACAAGTAAAAGCAGATTTAGAAGACCTAATGAAATCATTTAATCTTTTAAAAGAAGAAAAAATTTCAGATACATCTCTTAAACAAGAAGGATCTAAAAAACTTATAGGTGGAGGCATTAATTTAGTTATAGATGAAAAAGTATTTAATGAAATTAAAACTAAAGTATTAAAACTTCGTAATAATTATACACAAAATCAATAAAACATACACTTATGAGAAAAAGTATTATATTCCTATTAAGTAGCATAGCAATCAGTAACCTATTCGCTCAAAAAAGAGAGTTAGTATCACAGACATCTGTATGCGGTCAGTTCCATAAAAAATACTGTAAATTAGAAAAAGAAAAAGGTGAAAAATGGGAATACAATTCTCAAAGTCGCAGCGGCTTATTTTCACAAGGAATGACTTCCAAAATTAGATGCGTTATCTATAAAGGAATGGACTATAGAATGACTCTTTGTGCCGAGACAGCATTAGGTGATAAACTCAATTTCAAAATTTACGACTCCAGAACTAACGAACTTCTCTTTGATAATGCTTCTGCAGACAATACACAGGTTTTTGAATTTCAAAGTGCCTCTACACGACCTATTATCATAGAAGTTTTTGTTCCCGAAGGGGCAACAGAGTCAGGTAATGATGGATTAAAATCAAAGGACGCTGCCTGTGTAGGACTACTTATAGAGCATAAAAAAACCGATATTCAAGGGTTTACAAGATATTAATTTGTTTAATAAAACATGTAAAAACCCTGAACAATCCCGTATATCCCTGAAATTATACGGGATTTTAATTTTTAAATCCAATATATGAGTGCATTAAAAGAGTATAAAAAAATTACTACACACGCCTTACAAGAAATGAAAGAAGCCGGCGTTAAAATTTCTATGTTGACGGCGTATGATTATACAATGGCAAAAATTATTGATCAATCGGGAATTGACGTTATTTTAGTAGGTGATTCGGCAAGTAATGTGATGGCAGGACATGAGACCACCTTGCCTATTACCTTAGATCAAATGATTTACCACGCATCCTCTGTTGTAAGGGCTGTAAAGCGATCGCTGGTAGTGGTTGATTTACCATTTGGGACGTATCAAGGTAATTCCAAAGAAGCCCTCAACTCTGCCATACGAATTATGAAAGAAAGCGGAGCACACGCAGTAAAATTAGAAGGAGGATACAATGTCAAAGAAAGTGTTGAGAGAATTTTATCTGCAGGTATTCCTGTAATGGGGCATTTGGGATTAGTGCCACAATCTATTTACAAATTTGGAACTTACGAAGTCCGGGCTCGTGAAGAAGCCGAAGCCAAACAATTATACGAAGATGCTATCTTGTTAGAAAAATTGGGCTGCTTTGCTATTGTGCTTGAAAAAATTCCAGCCGAGTTGGGCAAAAAAGTAGCATCTACATTAAAGATACCTATAATAGGAATAGGAGCAGGAAAATATGTAGATGGACAAGTACTTGTAACACACGATATGTTAGGAATGACTACCGAATTTAGCCCTCGTTTTTTAAGACGCTATGCCAATTTGCATCAAATTATGACCAATGCTTTCCAAAATTACATTAAAGATGTAAAATCAGGGGATTTTCCCAACGAAAAAGAACAATATTAACAAATTTATCTTTTTGATTTTTAAGTATTTAAGATAAAAATTTTATATTTTTAGACGAATATGAATGTTAAGTTGAAACATAAATTGGTAAATTTAAGCCCAAAAATAAATAAAGTATGGAAACCAAAACTTCTAAACCTGATATCGTAGAATTGTTGGGCGATAAGGCCTCCTATTATTTAGATCATGTATGTAAAGGAATACCCAAAGATCAATTATTATTACCCAGCAAAAAATTTGTTGACGAATCTTTTGGATTATCAAATAGAAATCCTCAAGTATTAAGAAGTTTACAACAAATATATGGTTCTGGTCGCTTGGCAAATACAGGTTATATGAATATCTTGCCTGTAGATCAAGGCATTGAACATAGTGCAGGGGCTTCATTTGCACCCAATCCTATTTATTTTAATCCAGAAAAAATAGTAGAATTAGCCATAGAAGGTGGATGTAATGCAGTGGCTTCTACCTTTGGTGTATTAGCATCTGTATCCCGAAAATATGCACATAAAATACCTTTTATTGTAAAAATCAATCATAACGAATTTTTAACCTATCCTAATAAATACGATCAGATACTATTTGGCACTGTAAAAGACGCTTGGAACCTTGGAGCAGTAGCCGTAGGAGCAACTATTTATTTTGGTTCTCCCGAATCATCTCGTCAAATTGTTGAAATTGCAGAAGCATTTGAATATGCCCACGAATTAGGAATGGCAACTATTCTTTGGTGCTATTTAAGAAACCCTGCTTTCAAAAAAGATGGCGTTGATTACCATACTTCTGCGGACTTGACAGGACAAGCCAATCACTTAGGCGTTACCATTCAAGCAGACATTATCAAACAAAAACTTCCTACCAATAATGGGGGCTATACTGCATTAAACTTTGGTAAAACGCATCCAAAAGTATATTCTGAACTAACAACCGATCATCCTATTGATTTGTGCCGTTATCAAGTGGCAAACTGTTATATGGGTAGAATTGGTTTAATTAACAGTGGTGGTGAAAGTAAAGGTGCAAGCGATTTACAAGAAGCCGTCATTACTGCCGTTATCAATAAAAGAGCAGGCGGACAAGGATTAATATCAGGAAGAAAAGCATTCCAAAAACCAATGAAAGAAGGCGTTCAATTATTAAATGCTATTCAAGATGTTTATCTTAATAAAAAAATCACAATAGCATAATTTAATTTATGGAAATAGCAGAAAAAGAAACACAAACACAATCTATGAGTTGGTTCAAAAGAATTAAAGAAGGTATAACAACCTCTACCCGTGAAAAAAAAGAAACCCCCGAAGGATTATGGTATAAATGTCCTGAATGTAAAAAAATAACAACCACTCAAGATCATAGCAAAAATGCTTATGTTTGCGAAAACTGTGGTTATCACGAAAGAATAGGCAGTCAGCAGTATTTTGAATTACTATTTGACGAAGGTCAATTTTTAGAATTATTTGAAAATATAGAAAGCGACGACCCTCTACACTTTGAAGATACTAAAAAGTATGTAGATCGCTTAAAAGAAGCCCAAGAAAAAACAAATCTTAAAGACGCCATTCGTGTAGGTTTTGGAAAGGTGAATGGACACGACCTGGTAATTGCGGCTATGGATTTTGATTTTATTGGCGGATCTATGGGATCTGTGGTAGGCGAAAAGATCGCCCGATCAGTTGATTTTTGTATCAAGACCAAGTCGCCCTTACTCATTATTTCAAAATCGGGGGGGGCAAGAATGATGGAAGCACCATTCTCTCTTATGCAAATGGCTAAAACATCCGCTAAATTGTATCAACTCGCCCAACATAAAATTCCGTATATTTCATTACTTACAGATCCTACAACTGGTGGTGTAACAGCCAGTTTTGCAATGCTTGGGGACTTGAATATAGCAGAACCCGGAGCATTAATTGGTTTTGCAGGTCCTCGTGTGGTCAAAGAAACGATCGGAAAGGACTTACCCAAAGGATTTCAAACATCCGAATTTGTTCTTGAACACGGCTTTCTTGATAAAATTATTCCCCGTACAGAATTAAAAGAAAAACTCTCTCAGATATTGACCTTTTTTAAGAGTTAATTTGATTGTTTGTTGGAGGTGAATAGGGGAAAGGGTGATGATTTGCGGTAGATAGGAGTTT
>JAOAIP010000060.1 GCA_026414605.1 Bacteroidia bacterium | reverse complement strand
ACTGAAATTGAGAAGCGTTGTGATTTGCTTTCAAAAAAGGATCTTTGATATATTTGCAACAACTATTGCAATGCTTACAAAACAAAGAATAGAGTTGTGATTTGCTTTCAAAAAAGGATCTTTGATATATTTGCAACAACGCGAAAGCGAAGGACAAAGTTATGACCTTTGTTGTGATTTGCTTTCAAAAAAGGATCTTTGATATATTTGCAACAACGAGTGAGCCCAATAAAAGTAATGCCGCAGCGTTGTGATTTGCTTTCAAAAAAGGATCTTTGATATATTTGCAACAACTGGTATTTTTTCCAGGTGTTATTTATGTATGTTGTGATTTGCTTTCAAAAAAGGATCTTTGATATATTTGCAACAACTAAAATTCCATTTGATAAATTACATTTATTGTTGTGATTTGCTTTCAAAAAAGGATCTTTGATATATTTGCAACAACATTCGGGGACGAATATAATCAGATGGCTGTGTTGTGATTTGCTTTCAAAAAAGGATCTTTGATATATTTGCAACAACCCTATTTTTAAGCACGAAGGAAAACAAAATGTTGTGATTTGCTTTCAAAAAAGGATCTTTGATATATTTGCAACAACTGAACATCATAAGTTGAGTTAATCATAGTTGTTGTGATTTGCTTTCAAAAAAGGATCTTTGATATATTTGCAACAACAGCGGAAAATATTATTGATTTGAATTACATGTTGTGATTTGCTTTCAAAAAAGGATCTTTGATATATTTGCAACAACGCATCTGCAATGCCCCGTGTATCTGAACATGTTGTGATTTGCTTTCAAAAAAGGATCTTTGATATATTTGCAGCAACATTTACGAATCATACAGATGCTCCATTGTTGTTGTGATTTGCTTTCAAAAAAGGATCTTTGATATATTTGCAACAACAACAATAAGCACGCCAACAACAACAGACGGTTGTGATTTGCTTTCAAAAAAGGATCTTTGATATATTTGCAACAACTAGAAGAAGAACAAGAAGATACTATACAACGTTGTGATTTGCTTTCAAAAAAGGATCTTTGATATATTTGCAACAACTTCTGCCTTACATTGTTGGCAAAGTTTAAGTTGTGATTTGCTTTCAAAAAAGGATCTTTGATATATTTGCAACAACCGAGGATTAGAGTAAAAACATTAAGCGAATGTTGTGATTTGCTTTCAAAAAAGGATCTTTGATATATTTGCAACAACAGCAGACACAAATACAGAAATTCAAGTGCTGTTGTGATTTGCTTTCAAAAAAGGATCTTTGATATATTTGCAACAACCTTTGTTGGCGGTAATTATTCTGCTTTTAAGTTGTGATTTGCTTTCAAAAAAGGATCTTTGATGTATTTGCAACAACACTGCACCGCCTTTACAATTTATACTACCTGTTGTGATTTGCTTTCAAAAAAGGATCTTTGATATATTTGCAACAACAATAAAAAAGCACGATTTAATTTGCAATTAGTTGTGATTTGCTTTCAAAAAAGGATCTTTGATATATTTGCAACAAC
>JAOAIP010000045.1 GCA_026414605.1 Bacteroidia bacterium | reverse complement strand
TGGGACTTTAATGATGCTCTTATTCAAACTTATACACTTCCATACTTATACATTATTTCAAAATATATTCCCGAAAATTCAACTATTTATTTGCTCACATTAAACAAAAATACAACGGATAATATAAATTTTACTCACCCTCAAATAAAAGTTTTACAATTCAGATATATCCCCTTTGGATTAAAAGCCATATTTTATTACTCATATCTACTTTTTTATTTATTCATTTTTATACTCACACAAAAAATTACTCACATCCATGCATGGTGCACACCTGCGGGCTTATTTGGTTATATTTTATCCATAGTTACCCAAAGACCATTGATAATTGATAGTTATGAACCACATGCAGAAGCAATGGTAGAAGTTGGTGAGTGGAAAAAATACAGTTTACCTTTTCGTTTACTTTTTTATTTTGAAAAAAAAATGACTCATCATGCTAAATATCTGATTGCAACTACTGAAAAAATGATTACAGAATATGCGGTAAGTAGATATAGTTTTAATCCTGATAAAAACAACTGGTTTGTTAAACCCGCCTGTGTCAATTTAGAACTATTCAAATCTGACAATAATAAAAGATTTAATCTAAGAAAAAAATTAAATTTAGAAAATAAAATAATCGGCATTTATGCGGGAAAATTTGGCGGAATTTATCTTGAAAATGAAGTGTTTGAATGGATACAATGTGCTGTTCAATACTGGGGCGATAAATTCAGATTGATTGTTCTATCTTCGCATTCTGAAGATTATATCCTTCATAACTGTCACAAACACAATATAGAATCAAAATATATTTTATTAAAATTTGTTCCACACAATGAAGTTCCTGATTATCTGAATATCGCAGATTTTGCACTTACCCCTGTAAAACCGGTTTATACAAAAAAATTTTGTTCTCCCATCAAAAATGGCGAATACTGGGCTATGGGACTACCGGTAATTATCACAAGAGATATTTCTGATGACTCGGATATTATTCAACAGAATAAAACAGGTGTTGTTATAGAGAATTTAACGAAGGAATCTTACATAAAATCAATTAAAGAAATGGAAGAAATTCTCCATAGTAATAAAACAGAGTTACAGCAGAAAATCAGAAACATTGCATTTTATCACAGAAGTTTTCAAAATGTAGAAAAAATTTATCAGAAAATATATAAATAAAATACAGACATTTACTCCATAAATTTTATTCAATTTATAGAATATAACTCCATAAATTTTAAATTATAGTGATTGATTATCAATCAATTATGTCCAAAAAATTTTCTGAATGAATAATCTTTAAGACAGAATTTTTATAGTTTGATTTGAATTCATTAAAAGCATTTTGGATGACGTTCTTTTGCCGTTTTTTATCTATTCTCCACTTTATTTCGTATGCAAAAATTTTATTACCTTTCAATTCAACCAAATCAATTTCCTTTTGCTGATGGGTTCTCCAAAAGTGTAATTCAGATAAATTCCCTTTGTATATCACATTCTTATATTTCTCGATAATGATAAAATTCTCAAACAATGCACCTACATCATTTCTGTATTGAACATTTTCAAATTGATTGATAATGGCATTACGAATACCCACATCTATAAAATAATACTTTGATTTGGATGTTACTTCATTTCGTTTGTTTTTACTAAATGCTGTAAACTTTTTTATCACGTACGATTTTTCAAGTAAATCCAAATATCTACTCACCGTTTTTACATCCATTCTTACTTGCATTGCCAATTCATTTAAAGAAACTTCATTCCCAATTTGATATGCCAATAATTTCAATAAATCCAATAATACAGCAGGCGACTTTAATCGTTCTAATGCAAAAACATCTTTTAATAAATAAGAGTCCACTAATTCTTTTAATATTTGAATTTTTTCCTTATTGGTTTTCGCATTCAATATCTCAGGATACATTCCATAAATCATCCATTTATTGAGTTGCTGCTTTAACTCATATTTGTTGTAATACTGACTCAATTCCTGAATAGATAAAGGAAGTAACAATAATGTTCGTTTTCTTCCTGTTAATGGTTCGCCCGTTTGGTGTGAAATTTCAAAGGAAGAAGAACCTGTTACAATAACATACATTGGAAATTCATCTATAATAACTTTAAGAGTTTGTCCAATATCTTTAATTTGTTGGGCTTCATCAATCACCAATAAATCATAACCTTCTACATAATCTTTGATAGTATCAAAATCCATTCTCTGAAATAAACTTTGAACTCGGATATTATCGCCTGAATCCAATTTATATTTGAGTTTCGTTGTCTTTAAAAAATCCTTAATCAGTGTGGTTTTGCCCACTCTTCTTGGACCATAAATCATTAGTACTCTCTTTTTACTAATCAACTTTGAAAGATTGTAATATCGCTGATAAAACATACTTTTATTTTTGCAAATATACAAAATATTTAAAACAATAATCCATAAATTATTAATATTTTATGGAATATAACTCCATAAATTAAGATAAATTTTAATTGATTATCAATAATTTATTATCAAAAAAATTTTATCAAAAGAATTATATTATAAAGAATGAAAAACGGAATAAAATTAAACACTACAAAATTATTACAAAAAATTATGGAACATCACTCCATAAATTGAATATAATTTATGGAGTAATACTCCATAAATTTAACAACACTTTTAATGAAAATCAATTACTTATCAACAAAAAATTTTCAAAATATGTAAAACAATTATTCATTTAAAAACTTTAATATCTCAACACAAACATCTTTTATTTTTTCCATATTCAAGGTATGACCGGCTTCGGGGATGATTTTTAATTTGGCATTTGGTATATGATTGGCAACTTCAATGCCCATTGATAATGTAATTAAATTATCTTTTTCTCCATGAATAACTAATGTTGGTATATTAATCTCTTTTAATTTTTGTCTGTAATCAGGCCGCTCTTTGGTTGCTTTCATTAACTTAAATAAAGCATCTTTATTTGTGTTACTTTGCTGTCTTATTTCTCTTAATGTTTCAACAGGAATCAAGGGATTTTTAAAATAATTTTCACTTAAAACATTTGGCAACATAATATCAAACATCAATGAGTAACCTCCTATTTCTAATGCTTTCCACCAAGCATATTCAATTGCTTCAAAATAGGGTGTTTTATGAGCAAATGTTGATAAAAGTATTAATTTGCTTACATATTCAGGATGATTGAGTGCTAAATGCTGGGCTACCAAACTTCCATAAGAAATACCAATCACTATGGCTTTGGGCGTATTTGTAGCATTCAAAACTTGAATAACATCATCAGCGTGTTGATCAAATGTTCGCCATTCACCAGTTTTATCGCTTTGTCCTTGAAAAATAAAATCCATTAAAATCAATCGGTATTTGTCTTCAAAGCAGGGTAACATAAAATACCATGATACAGTGGCTTGAGACAAACCATTTAAAAAAATAATTGTTTCTTTTGCTTCTGTATTGCCTTTTATTTCATAATAGATATTCAATCCATCTTTTGTTTTTGCATACATATTTTTTGTGTTTAATTTGAAAATTATATTTGATTCAAAATTATACTCTATTTTTTACAAGGATATTTAATACAAATATCTATTGTTGCAACACGTTGTTTAATACCAATCATTTAAAATGAAAAAGGTGAGAATTTTTCTCACCTTCATCTATTTGTATTTCTTAATCTCTATAAAGAACTTTCTTTACTGCTTTTATAACTTTTTCAGGACTTGGTAATGCTTCTTGAATGAGCGTTGGTGCATACGGTAATGGTGTATCTGCTGATACAACACGCACTATAGGTGCATCTAAATAATCAAATGCTTGTTTTTGTACCATATAGGTAATTTCAGTAGAGATATTACCTAATGGCCATGCTTCTTCTACTACTACCAAACGATTAGTTTTCTTGACGGACTCAATGACTGTTTGATAATCTATAGGGCGAACAGTACGCAAATCTATGATTTCTGCCGAGATGCCTTCTTTTTCAAGTTCTTCTGCGGCTTTGTGGGCGACTTTAATAATTTTTCCAAATGAAACAATAGTTACATCTGTTCCTTGTCGTTTAATATCAGCAACTCCGATAGGAATAAGATACTCTTCTTCGGGCACTTCGCCTTTATCACCATACATCAATTCACTTTCCATAAAAATAACAGGATCATCATCACGAATAGCGGATTTTAATAATCCTTTGGCATCATAGGGCGTAGAAGGTACAATTACTTTAAGTCCTGGGGTATTGGCATACCAACTTTCAAAATTTTGTGAGTGCTGCTGTGCTAACATTCCCGCATTTCCAGTAGGTCCTCTAAAGACAATAGGCACACTGAATTGTCCTCCGCTCATATGGCGGATTTTAGCGGCAGAGTTAATAACTTGATCAATAGCCACTAATGAAAAATTAAATGTCATAAATTCAATGATAGGACGCAAACCATTCATAGCAGCACCTACGCCAATCCCTGCAAAACCCAGTTCTGCAATAGGTGTATCTATGACCCGTTTAGGTCCAAATTCTGCAAGCATTCCTTTGCTCACTTTGTAGGCACCATTGTATTCTGCTACTTCTTCACCCATTAAAAAAACTCTTTCATCTCTTCGCATTTCTTCGGACATTGCTTCTCTTAGTGCCTCTCTAAATTCTATGACTCTCATAAATTATTTTTTATGCAAAAGTAGAAAAATTATTTTGCAATTTATTACTCTTCAACCAACTCTTTTACTTCCTTCAAAATCTTGGCTTCATGTTTATCTACGCCATGGCTCATTTCTGCTAATTTTTCACAAGTTTTGCGAATATGATGTCTTAAATGACTACTAAAATGCTTTTGATTTTCAAGGTAATATTCTTTGAAAACTTTTAATGCATCTTTTGCAGGCACATCTTTTTCTTTTAAATTATGAATAGTATCCACTGCAATTAATGCAATACTTTCGCCTTTACTATCTAATTTTTCTTCTAAAGGCAACCAATAATCTCTAATATATTTTATAGCGGATGCAAATTCTTCTTTATCAAATTCCTTATCCGCTTTAATAACAGCATAATAGAGATGGCCTAATGCTTCGTAAAATTTTTCTCCTAAAATCATATCTTTAAAATTTTTGAAGGGACAAATTTAGGGAATATCAATGCAAAATAAAAATGATATTTATCAAGATAAACTAAAAATTAAATACAACTTGTTATTTGGGGCTATTAATTTCTTGATGCACAGTTTCATCTGCATAAATTTGTCCGTCTTTTAAGCGAATTATCCGTCTTGCATATTTTGAAATATCTTCTTCGTGAGTTACTAAAACGATTGTATTTCCTTGTTGATAGATTTGTTCTAAAAGATTCATAATTTCAATAGATGTTTTACTATCAAGGTTTCCTGTTGGCTCGTCTGCTAAAATCAATGAAGGTTGATTTACTAATGCTCTTGCAATAGCCACTCGTTGTCTTTGACCACCTGACAATTCATTGGGTTTATGATGCATTCTGTCTGCTAATCCAACTTTTTCAAGAGCAATACGGGCTTTTTCTGTTCTTTCTTTTTTGGGCAATCCTGCATAAATCAGGGGCATTTCAACATTTTCTAATGCTGTATTTCTGGGAAGTAAATGAAAGGTTTGGAATACAAAACCAATAAATTTATTACGAATATGTGCCAATTCATTATCGTTCATTGTTGAGACATCTATATCATTCAAAAAATATTTTCCGCTGGTGGGTTGATCAAGGCATCCTAAGATATTCATCAATGTTGATTTTCCACTACCTGATGGTCCCATTAAGGCAACATACTCGTTTTTTTGGACTTTTAAGTTAATGTCTTTGAGTACTGGAATTTCTTCTTTGCCAAGAAAATAACTTTTGTAAAGATGTTCTAATCGTATGATTGTTGGTTTATTTTCCATTTTTTGATTTCAATTTTTTAATTTGATATCCCCGCCAAAAATACATAAACATTGAGACAACAAAACTTAAAAGAAAAAACCAAGCAGTAGTAGATGGTTGTTTAATTTGAATCCATATTACACAAAACAAACTAAACAGACCTGCAATTAACCAAACTATTTGAGAGATTCTTAAAAACTTAATAGGGTTCATAGATTTTACTAATGATTGTTTTATTGTTGAAAAAAAGCATTTTCATTTATCTTGTTCTAATTGAATAATTCCTGTGATATTTTTGATGGTGTAATCAGAAAAATCTTCTTCGCATTCTATACCTGTTCCATTAATAATTTGTGTGGGGGTAATAATTTTTACGGGCTTATCAGTAGTGATTTTACCAGTAGATTGATTCCATAATACATTTTCAGTGATTAAATGTTCTTTTTTATCATTAATAAAATGGACATTGTATTTAAGATAGGCCTTTTGTGTTTTTGTAAAATAAACCGCTTGATGGGCAGTGAGTGTAGATGTTGGTACTTGTTGCGTATTAAAAAAAATAATTTTTATACTATCAGGAAAAAAGACAAATGGATCTTGTTGATTTTTTTCATACGCAATCATTTTAAATGCTTTTAATATCGCTTTTAATCTTGTAGAATCACTGTATAATAATGTTACATCACTTGATTTTTGAGAAGGACGTTCAGTAGGTAAAGATAATTTTTTGATATCTTCTTTTTTGTTTTGACAAGAAAACAATAGGATAATAACAAAATAAAAGATGCTTCTGGATATGATTTCAAAAAAAATCCTTGTATAAACAAACAATCTTTTATCGTGAAACATAAAATTTATACAGGTCTATCATTTTAATTTAATTTCCTACTGAATAGGTTTTCTTTTACCACAAAGAACGAATTAGTAAAAAGTGAAAAGTGAAAAATGAAAAGTAGAAAGTTGGAAAGTAAAGAAATTATTTTTGGGAATAAATCATTAAAGGTTTTAGTTAAAAAATTTTCTATTTCCCATTTTTCACTTTCTACGTGTATTTTCGCATCCAAAAATAACTTTTATTTTACTTTACTCATCTTCATAGCCATTTTTACAGCATCGTACATATTAATTATACCGCCCGTTCTGCTTAATTCTGAGAATTCAATTAAGTTATCTTTTGTTCCGGGTTTAATTACCTTTTTATTTTTGTAGTTAGTACGAACGGATTCAACGAGGATTTTTTTAATTTGTTTAGCGGTAAGGTCTGGAAAATAAGATCTTAAAACAGCGGCAACGCCTGCTACAGTTGGAGCAGCCATAGAAGTTCCACTGGCAAACTCATATTTTCCTTCGGGAATAGTAGAGTAAATATCTACACCTGGTGAAAAAGCATCTACTGTTTTTTTACCATAATTGCTGAAAGGAGCAACAATATACAATGAATCTTTCCAATTCAACGCACCTATATCTATAAAATTACTTGCTTCTTTTTTACTGTTTTCAAATTTTTTAGATGGATAATGTGTAATTTCATCTATGTTTAAAGATTCATTACCAGCGGCGTGAACGAGTAATACATCTTTCTTTTCGGCATATTTTACGGCATCATCAACGGCTTTTTTATTCCAAGAATATTTTTTTCCAAAACTCATATTAATCACTTTGGCTCCATTATCAACAGCATAAATGATAGCATTAGCAACATCTTTATCGCGTTCATCTCCATCGGGCACGCAACGAACGCTCATTATACGAACATTATCGGCTATTCCTTTAATACCAAGATTATTGTTTCTATTGGCTCCAATAATTCCTGCAACGTGCGTACCGTGAAAACTATCAGGTCCTTTACAATCGTTATTTCCATAAAATTTTTCATACGGATTATCATAATTATCACCTACAATTTCTGCACGTGGATCAAAATCTAAGTTCAAGTGATATTTAATTTGTGTTTCATAATAATCGTATCCTTTTTTTAATTGATCATTTACTTGTTTGAACACATCTTCTTTATTTTTATCAATTTCTTCTGCCGTGCCGGCTTTTGATAAAATAGACAATAATAAAAATTTTCCTTGTTTGGTTTTTTGGGTGCGGGGTTCATATTGTTTTAATTTTTCATAAGAAAAATTCTTAATACCACCTATTTCACTCATTAATGAGTCAATGGCTTGTAATAAAAACTGCATTTGATTAAGTCCCATTTCGGCTTCTTTGTATTCGTTTTCATAATCCTCTTTTAATTTTTGATAAAAAGCAAATTCTTTTTTTTCTTCTTTTGATTTAAAATCAGATTCATTTTTTCCTTCGTATTTGGCTTTGTATTTTCTGTATAATCGTGTCAATTCCAAATTATCTTTATCAATGTTTCTTCCATCTTTTCCTCCAATAAAATTCCATCCGTGAATATCATCTACATAACCATTTTTATCGTCATCAATGCCATTATTAGGAATTTCTCGGGGGTTATTCCACATTACATCACGCAAATCTTCGTGAAAATAATCTACTCCACTATCAAGTACGCCTACAATTACTGTAGTAGATTTCTTATCTTTTAATAACTCTTTGTATGTTCGTTCTACGCTTATGCCATTTACTTTATCTTGTTCAGGATCTAATAAAAACCAATCTTTTGCTGGCTTTTGTGCAAAAGACAAAGTGGTAGCAATTCCTGATACTAAAATAATGTATTTCTTCATAATATTTAATTTTTGTGCAAAGTAATGAATAATAACTGAATAAAAGAATATGTTTTTTTAATTTTTAACCATTTTTCTACTTGTTGAAAAATAACCAATAAATACCGATTTGAAGTAATTGAAAAGACAGACATTTTTATTTGTCATTATTTACTACCATAATTTTAGCCACTGCTTTTTGTTGAGCATCAGATGTAGAAGCATAAACAATGTAAATACCTTCACTTACTCTTTTATTATACAATGTATTTAAGTTCCAAGTAATCATTCCTCCATTGGCTTTGGATTCCCAAACTAAATTTCCTGCAAGATCTGTAATTTTCACAATACTTCCATCTACCAATCCTTTTATGTAAACATTTTCTTGAGTAGTTTTAACAGGATTGGGGAATGCATGTACATTAGTGTATTCCTCAAATCCTTTAATGACATCTGTGCGATAGGATTGAATGCCTTTGTCTGTACCAATGATAATATCGCCTGTTTTTTCATCATAAGCAAGATCAATGATATTATTGGATAAGAGAGGGCTATTATCCTTTGTAAAATGAAAGATTTGAGTTTGTCCATCAGAACTAAAACAGAATAAACCTGATGCTTCTGTACCTATCCATTTTCTGTCTGCTCCATCTACAACGATTGCTGTAACCTTTTCAGTTGCTAATAATAATTGGGTTTGTCCATCTTGAGTAATATAAATTTGTTGAGCATCATAATTACCACCATTAAAGATATTTTCAGGATTATAAATAACCGCAACACCCTGAGAAGTGCCCAACCAAATATATCCATTTTTATCTTCAGCAATAGCCCAAACATAATCAGAAGGTAAATTTCCTTGTCCTTTGGCACTTGTCAAATACTTAGTATTAGAAGTATTCATAGGTGCAAGTCCATTATTTTTGTAAACTATGATTCCATTGCCACGAGGTAATAAACTCCACACCTGATTATTTTTATCATATAAAATACGTGAAGTGAAAATGGCAGTAAATCCTGGGATATTTAAGTTTACTAATTGACCATTTGGTTTCAATACGCTAAATGGATAAGGCGTTATCGGATGAGTTACCCATATATTTCTATCCGGATCCATTGTTATACCACTTATTAAATGCCAAGATAAATTAACTGCACTAGCGTTGACAATACCTGAATTACTTTTATTATACACTTTGTATAACTTATTGTTTTTATACTCCACTATACCATTAATCCAACTAGAAGCATAAATGTGTGTATCATCATTCGGGTCAATAATGGCATCTGTCAAATCAACAATCGTATCATTATTAAAATCTCTCAAATAATTCCACTTTTCACCATCATAAAAATATAATCCTTCATGAGAAAAATTTGGCGACCCTGTTTCATCAATCAAAGATGGGGCTACTACTATTTTCCCATTTTGAGCTTTAATACGAGCTACTAATTTGCCTTTAGTACCATCAATAATAATAGGTTTTGCATCCCATTCTGTCTTTAAAAATCCATGAAAATCATCTGCAATGAAGGATATTACAGGAAGAGAAGAAGGATGATTAGTATAATAATTTACAACAATATCTTTAATGTTTTGAGAACCAAAACTATAATTACTAATAGCAAAAATTTGATTGTCATTTTTATCTATAGCACTTGCACCATAAGGTCCTATAAGTGCAAAACAAGCATTATTAAATGTATAAAGTTTTTTTATGATAGTACCATTATTAAAACCTGAAAAAATAAATGGTTTAGTCCAATTGCCTGTATTATCTCTTGAATAGAGTGTATCTTTCATCCATACAGAACTTCGTGTATAAGGCGAATATGCAGCATATATTTTACCATTAAAATTAATAACCCCACTGTATGTACCATCAGGAATCTCAGTACTTGAAAATTTTCTCCAATTTTTAAAATCATTGAGTATTGAACTTAAGTTTGCTCTATAAACTGAACTATCTGTTGCCGCATAAATTAAAGAATCATCAAAAGCCACCTGATAAACATTTAAGTAGGTGTTGTTCTTTCCAATAAAATAAGTTTCTTTTATCTCTTGTTTATTCATATCTAAAACAACAATTCCAAAACCACAAGCAAGATAAGCATAATTATTTCTAAATGTTACTTCGTTAATTTTCTTACTTCCAATGATATTTGCATTCTTTATATCAGCGATATTAAAAACATTATAGTTGTTATCTATAATATCTATATTTCCATTTTCATAACCCACCAATACCTTATTACTTGAAGGATGACATCGCACCAATCGTATTTCAACATCTGACAAACCATTTGTTTTATTTATAATTTTCTCTACTTCACCTGTACTATTATTATAAATCGCCACACTATTTCTATTACTTACATAAATTTTTGACCAATCGGAAGAATTACTCACTGAATTGCAAGAATAAAAACCCAATAAGTCACGCCAAGACCCCACTGATTGCAAATTTTGAGAAAAAGATACTTTTGTAAAAAACACAGAAGCCAATAATATCAGGAATCTTATAAACTTTGTCATAGCGATATTCATAATTTTTACATCAAACGACAAAAGTACTAAAATTATTGTTGCTGTTCAGAGAAGACAGTTCATAATTACTTACAAAAATTTAGGAACTTTAATTGATTAACCAAACAACATAAACAAAACTAAAATACCCGAGGCGGGACTTGAACCCGCACGAGCCAAAGCTCACTGGCTTCTGAGACCAGTGCGTCTACCAATTCCGCCACCCGGGCAAAAGCAATAAACCGAGTTTAAAGTTTGAATTTAAAGATCTTACCAAAAAATGGATACTCTAAAAAACACTTACTTTTATTATTTCATTAAAGTACCCGAGGCGGGACTCGAACCCGCAAGAGTGTGAACTCACTGGTTTTTGAGACCAGCGCGTCTACCAATTCCGCCACCCGGGCAAAAACTTTAGAAATATAAAAAACTAAATTTTATTTTTTATTATACTTTTCTGACCCTCCAATCAAAAAAACGATAATTTGTAATTATTGAGTACCCGGGGCGGGACTTGAACCCGCACGGCATTATAAGTGCCACAGGATTTTAAGTCCTGCGTGTCTACCAATTCCACCACCCAGGCGAGAAAATTTTGACTCAACTACTCTTTTTCTACACTTTTTAAGTATTGATTTGCTTAAACTACTTATTGTACATAAAAAAGAGCGGGAAACGGGACTCGAACCCGCGACCCTCACCTTGGCAAGGTGATGCTCTACCAACTGAGCTACTCCCGCATTGTCAAAGTACTTTTGTTTTAAATTCGGCTGCAAATATACATACTTTAAACTTAAAATTCCAAATTTATTTTTATTTTTTTATTCCCCTTCATTTTCTTTTATGCCACTAATATCCCCAAAATAATCCTTATTTTTGTCGCATCACTTCAATGAACCAAATAAGTTCTAATATAGATAACTCTTCTATTTTATCCTATCTCTCCACTTTGCATCATACGTGGAAAGTTGTAGCAGGAAATTCTTTGTTTATAGAAAATGCTAAAGCATCTTATCCTGCCTTTGTTTTACTTTCCTTATTAAATAACACAACTAAAATATTACACATTTTACCCGATGAAGATCAAGCATTAGCGTCTTTTAATGAACTCCATTCTCTCAACTCTCAACAGATATTTTATTTTCCTGCTTTATATTTAAGAAATGGGGAAAAGCATAAATACTATGAATTCAACCTTCAACAACGAACTTCTGTATTAGAGCAATTATCTACTGCTTCTTCTTGTGTCATCGTTACTTATTATGATGCCATTACAGAACCTGTTGTTCAAAGAGAAATTTTTTCCAAACAACAATTTATTATTCATAAGCAAGAATCTATTTCTTACAAATTTTTATTAGAGTTTTTGAACGAATATCAATTTGTTCGTAGTGAATTTGTTTACTTTCCTGGTCAATATGCTGTTCGTGGAAATATCATTGATGTTTATTCTTATGCTAATGAATATCCTATTCGTATTGAATTTAAAAATGATACTATTGAACGTTTATCGGAGTTTCACCCTTCTACACAAATGTCTTTTAGAAACATTGATAAAGCAAGTATTTCACCAAAAATTGAAATTACATCAGATTCTCAGGTATGTTTAACGAAATATCTTGATTCAAAAGATATTATTGTCATTAAAGATGAAGAATTGTTTTCTGATGATTTTTCATATACAGAAATTGCAAGAATTTCAAAAGAAGAAATATTAAAAGACATTCATAGATGTAAAATTATCAAATATGGATTATCCAACAAAGAAAGTAAATCTGAAATAATTTCTGTCAATATTTTACCCCAACCTTTATTTAGCAAACGATACGATGCTTTAGCAGAACATTTATATGAACATTTTCAAAAAGGATATAAATTATTTTTTGTAAGCACCAATAAAAATCAATACAAACGTTTATCACAAATAATTGATGATACTTTATCTCAAAAAAATATAACATTAGATCATCCTATAATTGAACTACTCAATGCTGAAATAAATGAAGGATTTATAGACAATGACAATCATTATGCTTTTTATACAGAACATCAAGTATTTGAAAAATACCATCCTATCAAGCGAAAAGATAAAGCCGAAGAAAGCAATGCCGCTCTTACATTAAAAGATTTAATTCAACTCAAACCAGGCGATTATGTAGTGCATATTGATCATGGTATAGGAAGATTTGCGGGCTTGCATACCATAGAAGTCAATGGCAAAAAACAAGAGGTTATCAAATTGTTATACAAAAATAACGATGCTCTTTTTGTCAATATCCATAATCTTTATCGTTTAAGTCGCTTTTCTGGAAAAGATGGACACGAGCCCAAAATAGACCAATTGGGCAGTCAACGATGGCAAAATTTAAAACAAAAAATTAAATCATCTGTAAAAACCTTGGCTTATGATTTAATCAAATTATATGCAGAAAGAAAAGCATCCGAAGGATTTGCATTTAGTAAAGATACTTATTTGCAATTAGAATTAGAAGCATCATTTCCTTATGAAGATACGCCCGATCAAGCCAAAGTAACAAGAGAAGTAAAAAGGGATATGGAAAAGCCCTATCCAATGGATAGATTAGTATGTGGGGATGTGGGCTTTGGAAAAACAGAAATTGCTATTCGTGCTGCATTCAAAGCAGTGTGTGACAATAAACAAGTAGCAGTGCTTGTGCCGACTACTATTTTAGCAATGCAACACTACAAAACATTTTCAGAACGATTAAAAGAATTTCCTGTCAAAATAGATTATCTTAATAGATTTAGGACTTCCAAAGAACAAAAAGAAATAATCCAAAAACTTAAAGAAGGAAAAATAGATATTATCATTGGCACTCAAAAATTACTTAATAAAGAAATTGAATACAAAGATCTTGGTTTATTAATTATTGATGAAGAACATAAATTTGGCGTAGCCGATAAAGACAAAATTAAACTGATTAAAAAAAATGTAGATACGCTTACGCTTACAGCCACGCCTATTCCCCGCACATTACAATTTAGTTTGATTGGAGCAAGAGATTTGTCTGTGATTCAAACTCCCCCGCCCAATCGTTATCCTGTTAAAACAGAATTACATAATTTTTCAGATGAAATTATTCAGCAAGCCATTTTAAGAGAAATAGAACGTGGAGGACAAGTATTTTTTGTTCATAATAAAGTGCAAGATATTTTTGAATTAGCCCAACACATCCAAAGTTTAGTCCCTTTTATCAAAATTTCTGTGGCTCATGGAAAAATGAAAAGCGATGAGTTAGAAGATGCTGTTGTAAATTTTATCAATGGAGATACACAGGTTTTAATCTCTACAAATATCATAGAATCAGGTATAGATATTAGCAATGCCAATACAATTATTATTAATAATGCTCAAAATTTTGGATTAAGTGATTTGCACCAATTACGCGGAAGAGTAGGGCGCAGTAATAGACAGGCCTACTGCTATTTATTAGTTCCATCACTCCATATACTTACCGATGATGCTAAAAAACGATTAAGAGTAATTTTAGAATTTTCGGACTTAGGCAGTGGATTTCAAATAGCAATGAAGGACTTAGATATAAGAGGCGCAGGTAATCTATTAGGAGCAGAACAAAGTGGATTTATCAATGAAATTGGGATAGATGCTTATATGCAAATACTAAACGAAGCAATGGCTGAAGTTAAACAATCTGAAATCAATGACCATAATGAAGCCGTTCGTGCCTTTTCACATTCATCTTCTATTGATACTGTTATAGATACGGACTTAGCATTATTTATACCGGTAGAATATGTTTCTAACTCTACTGAGCGACTTAATTTATATCGACAACTTAATAGTTGTACCAGTTTTCAACAATTAGAAGAATTTCAACAAATGTTGCGAGATAGATTTGGCGAAATTCCAAAAGAAACTGAAGAACTCGTTGAATCTGTAAAACTTCGTTGGAAAGCATCTCGCTTAGGATTTGAAAAAATACTTCTGAAAGGTGGAAAAATGATTGCTACATTTATTAGCAATCCTACACATCCTTATTTTAAAACAAATATCTTTGATAAGTTGTTACAATACATATCTGCACAAAAAAATTATTGTACTGTAAAAGAACAAAACAACAAATTAATGTTGATATTTGAGAATGTCAAAAGTATTCAACAGGCACAAATCATTATTGAAAATTTACTTTCACAAGTAAGAGAAATGTTACCAACAGGATCCTAAGTATAAGCATTCAATAAAACAAAAAATCCGATCATTAAGATCGGATTTTTTGAAATATCTTTTGAGATACTATATCTTATTTTCCTAAACCTCTTGGACTACCTACTCTGGTCATTGCACATCTAAATCCTAACCAAGCAGTTGCTTGTCTTTGATCTAAAAATCTTCTTACACCTGGACTCATATAATATGCTCTATCTCGCCAACTACCACCTTTGATTACCCTTGCTTTATCATTTATTAATGATGTTTTTGCATATTCATACATTAGTTTATCCCCTTTTTCTTGAAGAGTTCCCTCCACATCATCAGAACCCCAATAGATAGAACTATATAAATCCCCATCTAAGTAATTGATGTAATCAGAAGTTTTGTAGTTTCTTCTTTCATCAAGATTATCTGCGGGAACGGCTGATGATACTTCTCTCCATAGCACTCTTCCAGGGATATTAGATTTTCCTTCGGGAGTAGCATTACTATTTCCATAAGGATCTTTGGTGAGTACAGTCAAGACACTATCTTCTACTTCTGTTGTTTCTCCACTACCACCATGTGGCGTTGGTGGATTCACTTTGTGTTTGAATTTTTGATAAATAGGTCCTTCGGTATTGGTTAGAATTTCACCACCTAACCCACCTACCAAAGTAGCACTATCTCTTTGTTGAGTAACAAATACATTACCTCTAAATGGTCTAAATTCATCTGCATCTTGGAGAGTATTAGGACGATAAACATCCATTACCCATTCTGCAACATTACCTGCCATATTGTATAAACCATAATCATTTGGCCAATAAGAATAAACTGGAGTTGTAATATCACCAGCGTCATTTAAGTATCCTGCTACTCCCATATAGTCACCTGCACCACGAACAAAGTTCGCCATCATTTGTCCAATAAATTTATCATCAGAATTTCTCACACCATGTCCATTCCAAGGATAAATTCTTCTATCTGTGATTCTTTCACCAATGGTATTACCAATTAAACCATAAGCAGCAAATTCCCATTCGGCTTCTGTCGGGAGACGATATTTTGGTAAAAAAATACCATCTTCCATTCTCACATCTCTTTCAGGATTGTTTTCATCATAAGATGGAAGTTTTTGTACTAATTGTCCTTGCCATTTTCCTGATAAATAGGCCTCAGTACTAAAATAATCTTGATCTGTAGGATTAGGTGTATGTTCTAATAAACCTTCACGAATAAGAATAAATTCATTCACTCTATCCGTACGCCAAGCACAAAAGTCATTGGCTTGCAACCAATTTACCCCAACTACAGGATAATCTCTATAAGCAGGATGTCTTAAATAATATTCAACATAAGGTTCGTTGTATGCTAATTTTTCTCTCCAAACTAATGTATCAGGAAGTGCTTTGTAATAAATGTCTGGGAAAGTAGGACCAAACACTCTCGCTGTCCAATAGAGATATTCTAAATAAGAGAAATTACTTACTTCTGTTTCATCCATATAAAAAGAAGAAACCGTTACACGACGAGGCACGTTATTCCAATCAAAAGGCACATCTTGTTCTGTGCGTCCCATTGTAAATGTACCTCCTTCTATAAGCACTAATCCAGGACCAGTTTCTTGTTCTTCATAAGGTACTTTCTCAAAGCCACCATTGGATGGATCATTATATGCCCATCCTGTAATCGGCGATCTTTCCTTAGCACATGATAAAAATAAAACGGTCAATGCTAATGAAAGCCATTGTTTTTTGTTTCTCATATTTTTCATAGTATTAATTTAGTTTTTAGGGCGTAATAATAGTTATTTTTTTAGTAATATAATGCATAAAAAGTAAAAATGTTACAAGAATTTTAAAAGGATGGACAACTAATTGTTCTATATTTTTTCTTTTTGGGTTTACATTCAAATTGCAATTGTAAAGAAACTTCGTGTGATCCAGCCGTATTACTTGCAAGTTTTGAAATAGTAACATCATAACTGTATCCTATCTTGAAATTTTTACTTTGTAATCCAATAAGAACAATAACAGCATCTGAGTTTCTATACCATAAACCTGCTACAAAGGCATCATTAACATAATATAAACCTAAATTAAGTTGTTGAAATTTTTGTTGTGCTTGAAATAATACATTAGGAGAAATATAACTTGAACCTCCTTTTTCTAAATTAATAATTGCTCCCGCATGTCCTGTAAATTTAATAGGTAATTTTGCTACTCCTAAAAGACCTTCATCGGGCTGAGTGAGGTGATGTGCAGCAAACCCTATGAAATAATTTTTACTATATCCAAGAATACCTGCTGCAAAATCTAAGTTACTTTTATTTTGGGCAGGAACTGCTTCCATTGTATTCCAAACAAATCCTCTACGAGGATCAATCATATCTCCAAAGTTCAATTTTGTTTTATCCAATTGTTTTTGAAAATATCTTGCTTCTAACCCCATCTTTATTGAAAAATGTCTATTGACAGGTAAATGATACGAATAGATTCCACTTGCAGAAACCGTTTTTAATGTCCCTCTTGCTTGATCATCTGTAACTACCAATAATCCAACACCGCCTGCTAATACATCAAAATGTTGGTCATATCCTGCTGAGTAAGTAACATAAGTACCGCTTAAATTTGGCCATTGATTTCTATAATTAAATGTAATGCGTGCACACCTTGCTGTTCCAGCAAATGCGGGATTTAGATAGAGCGGATTAGCGTAAAATTGAGTAAATTGAGGATCTTGCCCATATACAAATTCTGAAATTGCAATTATTGAGATAAAAAAGTAAAATTTTATTTTCATATAGTCATCATTTAAAATTTGAGTTACAAAAGTATGTAATAAAATTCTTATTTGCAAAATTTAATTAAAAAAGCACTTTTTTATTTTTATTTATACGAGAAAAAGATTACAGAGGTTGGTAATTTATTTTTTCTAATAATTGTGAAGGTATTGGTCGTGGTTCATATTGTTGATTTCTTAATAATGGGATAAAACCTGCTTCTTTAATGGCTTGTTGGATAGAAATAGCATCAAAACGATGATCTGCACCTGCTGCGCTTACTACATTTTCTTCAATCATAATACTTCCAAAGTCATTAGCCCCTGCATACAAACATAATTGTGCTGTTTGTTTGCCGACTGTGAGCCATGATGCTTGTATATTTTCAATATTTGGCAACATTATTCTTGAAAGAGCAATCATTCTAATATATTCATCAGCAGTTACTTGATTTTTTACTTTTCTAACTTTATTGAGTAAAGTACCTTCATCTTGAAATGGCCATGGGATAAAAGCAATAAACCCCTTGCTATGATTAGGTTTCTGCTGTTGAACATCACGAATTAAAATTAAATGTTCTATTCTTTCTTCAATAGTTTCTACATGACCAAACATCATCGTAGCCGTGGTTGTAAGACCTAATTGATGGGCTACTTGCATCACATCCAGCCACTCTTGACCTGAACATTTGCCATTTGAAATTATTCTGCGCACTCTATCATTCAAAATTTCTGCACCAGGTCCAGGCATACTGTCCATCCCTGCTTTTATAAGTTCTGACAATACATATTCATAAGTATAATTACCAAGCTGAGCAATATGAACAATTTCGGGCGGACCAAGAGCATGAAGTTTTAAATTGGGGAATAATTCTTTTAAGGTTTTAAAGAGATTCACATAATACTCTAACCCAAGTTCTGGATGATGACCTCCTTGTAAAAGCAACTGCTCTCCCCCTAAATCAAAAGTTTCTTGAATTTTCCGTTTGTAAGTTTCAATATCTGTAATATATGACTCAGGATGCCCTGGAATACGATAAAAATTACAAAATTTGCAATTAGCAACACATACATTTGTAGTATTTACATTTCGGTCTATAATCCAAGTTACATACGGAGAATTATTTTTTTTGATATTTCTAATTTGATGAGCGATATTCATTAATTCAGGAAGCGGAGCATTATGATATAAGTACAAACCCTCTTCTAAACTAAGAAATTCTAATTGAAGTGCTTTTTTGTATAACTCTGATAAATGCATTTAATTTATTTTAATGTGTAACGAATTATTTTTCTACAAAAATTTCAAAGTTGGTATCGTCCAAATTTAGTCCCTGTAAGAATTACTTATTATTCACCCTTCCAACTTGCCTGCATTCTATGTTTTATCTATTTAATTTTTATCCTTTGTCTGATTTAAGTTACTAAAAAAATAACTTATCAAACCTTAAAATTATTCTATTCCTAATTTTTTTAGGATAATATTTAAATCATCTTCATTAGAGAAATTTAAAATTATTTTTCCGCCGCCTTTGGCGTTTTTCTTATATTCTACAAATCTATCAAAACGTTCTTTAAGTTGTCCAAAAATTAATTTTTCTTCAATAGATAAAGGGGTTGTTTCTCTTTTTACTTTTGGTTTGTAGTTTAATTTTGCACCTTTGGCAAGTTCTTCTACTTCTCTGACAGAGAGATCTTGTTCTAAAATCAATGCAAAAAGGGCTAATTGTTTATCTTCATTTTCAATATTAATAAGTGATCTTGCATGCCCCATTGTAATTGCATTTTCTTTTAATGCTTTTTGAATAGGGGCTGGAAGTTTGAGTAATCGTAAATAATTTGCTACTGTACTTCTTTGCTTGCCCACACGTTTGCTGACTTCTTCTTGGGTTAATTTACATTCGTCCATTAGTCGTTGATACGAAAGAGCAATTTCAATAGGATTTAAATCTTCTCTTTGAATGTTTTCTATTAATGCCATTTCCAGCATTTGCTGGTCATTAGCCACGCGTATAAAAGCAGGTATTTCAGTAAGTCCGGCCAATTGTGCCGCACGAAAGCGTCTTTCTCCGGAAATAATTTGATATTTATCGTATCCTAATTTTCGAACGGTGATGGGCTGAATAATACCGTGTTCTTTAATGGATTGGGCTAATTCATTGAGTGCTACTTCTTCAAATTCTGTACGAGGTTGAAATGGATTTGTTTCAATAGCACTTATAGGTATATTGCTAACAGATCCCAAAACAGGTGCATTATCTGTGGCTTTGGTTGTAATATCGGTTTTAGCATTTTCTAACAAAGCACTCAATCCTCTGCCAAGAGCGGGTTTTTTAGAATTACTCATAGATTATTAAGTTTCGGTTTATTCTTGAATTTTAATTTGTCTTTGTTCGTCTGAAAGACGAGTAAGGTTGTTTCGCTGTAAAATTTCTCGGGCGAGATTTAAATAATTGATAGTTCCTTTACCTGCGGCATCGTGCATAATGATTGTTTTACCAAAACTGGGTGCTTCGGCTAATTTAGTATTGCGTTGAATAATCGTATTGAATACCATATTTTGAAAATGGGTTTTAACATCTTCAACTACTTGATTTGCCAAACGCGTACGAGAATCATACATAGTGAGTAAAACGCCTTCTATTTCAAGGTCGGTATTGAGATGGGTTTGAACGATTTTTATAGTTTGTAATAATTTACCCATACCTTCTAATGCAAAATATTCACATTGAACAGGAATAAGCACGCTATCAGCCGCACATAAGGCATTGATAACACTTAATCCTAATGATGGTGTACAGTCAATGATGATAAAGTCATACTCGTTTTTAATTTTATCCAATGCTTTTTTCATCATAAACTCTCGTCCGCTGAGATTCACCAATTCTATTTCTATTCCTATCAAGTCGGCATTGGTTGGTAAAAGATATAAATTAGGCGTTTCAGTAGGTATAATAACATCTTTGGGATGTTTACTTTGAATAATACATTCGTATAAACCTGCTTCAATGCTATTTGGATCTACACCAACTCCCGATGTAGCATTGGCTTGTGAGTCCGCATCTACTAATAAGGTTTTATATTCTAAAACGGCTAAGGATGCTGCTAGATTGATGGCTGTTGTTGTTTTTCCAACGCCCCCTTTTTGATTGGCAATTGCGATAATTTTTCCCATATTTTTAAATTTCGATAGAGTCACCAATAGATATTAAAATAAGTTCTTTGCCTGCACGATTAAATTTTTCAACGGCTTCTTGGGTATCAATTTTTATTAAATCAAAAGTATTGTAGTGCATTCCTATAACACGATTACATTTGAGAAAATCGGTGGCAATAATAGCATTGTCTACACTCATTGTAAAATTATCGCCAATAGGCAAGAATGAAAAATCAACTTGACGATAATCACCAATCAATTTCATATCTTCGGTAAGGGCAGTATCTCCGGCATAGTAGAAATTTTTATCTGAAGTTTCAATGACAAATCCCATAGGATTTCCGCCATAAGTGCCGTCCGGAAAACTACTACTATGAACAGCATTGACTATTTTAATATTTCCAAAATCCAACTTGATTTTTCCGCCAATATTCATTGGATGAAAATTAGTGATACCGTTTTTATTAGCCCACATACATATTTCCCAATTACTAATTATTTTAGCATTGGTTCTTTTAGCGATTGATAAAGCATCAGCAATATGGTCTTCGTGAGCATGGCTGAGTAAGATATAATCCGTTTGAATAGCGTTGACATCAATATGCTTTGCAAGAGGATTAGGGCTAATAAAAGGATCAAATAAAAGTTTTTTGCCATTTACTTCTACCAAAAAACAAGAATGTCCAAAATAAGTGATTTTCATAGTTGAAAATTTTGCAAATTTGCCTGCAAATTTAATAGAGTTATTATTAACTTAAAAAATTATTTATCAACAAAAATAAAAAATGGCAGATATTACAATCATTAGCGGAACAAATAGAGACGATAGTTATACTTTAAAAGTGGCACAATTTTATCATTCTATTGTAAAAGAAAAAAGTCATAATAAAAATGTTTGGTTAGCCGATTTTAGAGATTTACCCAAGGATATTGCTTTCGAAGAAGTGTATGGGAAAAGAACCAAAACGTTTGATGCTTATGTTGAAAAATACATAGGGGCCTCGGATAAATTTTTTTGGATTGTTCCTGAATATAATGGAAGTTTTGCAGGTATCACCAAAGTATTTATTGATGCCGTTCATCCCCGATATTTTTATTATAAAAAAGTTTGTTTAGTCGGTGTAGCATCCGGAAGAGCAGGAAATTTGAGGGGCATTGATCAATTAGCAATGGTGCTTCAATATCTGCGAATGAATGTTTTTTACAATAAATTACCGATTTCAAGAATAGAAGATGTTTGGAATGAAAAAGGACCAAAAACAGAAGAACAAAAACAAGCCGTTATTTCACAAATAGATGAGTTTTTAAAGTATTAATTTTCATATTGGATAGATGGGATTTATTCTGTAACAGATATTTTGGGGATTTTAATTTTCTATGTACAAATTTTACTGCATTTAAATCTTTAATCAAAAACTTTTATTTGTGTAATCTAATTTAAACACCCAAAAAAATTTTATATTAACATCAACAAATTCATTATTTTTGAAAAACTCACGAATATAGATTTTGCTAATTTATGAGATAAAAAATTGTTTTGAATTCAATAAAGTGCTAAAAATGTATAAAGTTATACATAATTCGTTTTGTTATTTATAAATACACTATTTTTGCACACTCTTAAAATAAATTACTTCATGGCAAAGAAAGAAACTAAAAAAAAGACCGCTACTAAAAAAACAGTTGCCAAGAAAGCCACTGCTAAAAAATCAGTGAAAAAAAATACTACGACTCTTAAAAAGACAAGCCAAACATCTACCACTACTGCTAATAAAAAAACAAAAAAATCACCTGCACTTCCTAAATTATCAAAAGAAAAAAAACAAATAAAACTATCTCATCTTGATAGAGATAAAGAACTTTTGCAAATCATCATAGAAGGAATGCAAGAAAAAAAAGCCCGTAATATCACTGTTTTAAATCTTCAAGATATTGAAAATAGTTTTTGTAATTATTTTGTAATTTGTGAAGCAGATAGCCGTCCGCAGTTACAAGCCATTACCGACTCTATCGAAGAATTTACTACCAAAAAACTTAAAATCAAGCCCCACCATATTGAAGGTGTCCAAAATGCTGAATGGATCTTATTAGATTACTTAACAATTGTTGCTCATATTTTTCGCAGTGATATTCGTTCTTACTACAAAATAGAAGAATTGTGGGCAGATGCAAAAATTCAACACA
The DNA here is from genome assembly GCA_026414605.1 of Bacteroidia bacterium. Classification (GTDB taxonomy): domain Bacteria; phylum Bacteroidota; class Bacteroidia; order B-17B0; family Aurantibacillaceae; genus BPGX01. The sequence goes on along the minus strand of JAOAIP010000045.1, from coordinate 85,986 downwards.
TCCCTGATCTTTAATTCATTTTATCAGCCATCTAATTAACTACTAAACGGAAAAATAATATGCAAAACACACCCGAAAAATCAAATAATCAAGAACAATCCTCTCATACAGATACTTCTACTTTGCAAGAACAAAAAGCAACCATCTCTAATTCTGTTGACACAGAAAAAGATACTCATTCGCCTTCTTCTCAACCCTCTTCAGATAACACAAAAAACGAAGAAGAAAAGAGTGAACTCACCGAAGAACAAATTCGCCAAAAACAATTTGAACAATTAAAAGAAAAATTGTTTCAAAACAAGAAAAATTCACCTGAATCAGGCGGAGGAAATTCTTTTTATTGGGTTTATGGAATAGTAGTAGCCATAATTCTTTATTTAGTTTTGTTTGACAATAGCAATATAGCAAGAAGACAAATTGAAGTTACACAAACACGTTTTGAAGATATGCTCGCTCACGGAGATGTAACCGATATTGTGATTGTAAATGGAAAATATGCACAGATTTTTATCAACAAAGATTCTTTAATTAAATCAACAAGATACAGAGATCCCAATACGGGGCAACCTTATTTTTTAGATAAAAAATTTAGAGGTCCTCATTTTGTTGTTACCATTCCATCGGTAGAATTTTTCCTTAATAGAGTAGAAAAAGTTCAAGAGAGTGCGGGTATTCCGAAAAATAAAATGGTATTTCCTCGTTCAGTAGAAGAAACCAGTTGGACAGACCATTTATCTTGGTTACTTCCCATTATTCTTTTTTTTGGAATTTGGATGTTGATGTTAAGACGGATGGCAAATGGACCCGGAGGACCTGCATCTATTTTTAGTTTTGGGCGATCACGTGCTCAATTGTTTGATAAAGATAAAACACCAGGCGTTACATTTAATGATGTAGCAGGATTACAGGGAGCCAAAATAGAGTTACAAGAAATTGTTGAATTTCTCAAAAATCCAACAAAGTATACTGAATTAGGAGCAAAAATTCCAAAAGGCGTATTATTAGTCGGCCCTCCAGGTACCGGAAAGACACTTTTAGCAAAAGCAGTAGCCGGTGAAGCCAAAGTTCCTTTTTTCTCCATATCAGGTTCTGAGTTTGTAGAAATGTTTGTAGGCGTGGGAGCATCTCGTGTTCGTGACTTATTTGCACAAGCCAAAGAAAAAGCCCCTTGTATCATATTTATTGATGAAATAGATGCTATAGGACGTTCTCGTTCAAAAAATATCTCTACAGGTGCAAACGACGAAAGAGAAAGTACATTAAATCAATTATTAACTGAAATGGATGGTTTTGCCGCCAATAGCGGTGTTATCGTATTAGCCGCCACCAATAGAGCAGATATCTTAGATAAAGCATTATTAAGACCTGGACGCTTTGATAGACATATTTACATTGATATGCCTGATGTTAAAGATCGTGAAGAAATATTTAAAGTACATTTAAAACGAATCAAAATTGACGATAGCGTTAATCCCGAATTTTTAGCCAAACAAACACCAGGATTTAGTGGTGCAGACATTGCTAATATCTGTAACGAAGCCGCATTAATAGCCGCACGCAAAAACAAAAAAGTCGTCAGCAGAGAGGACTTTATGGATGCTGTTGATAGAGTGATTGCCGGATTAGAAAACAAAAACAAAATTATTACACCTGAGGAAAAAAGAATTATTGCCTTCCACGAAGCAGGTCATGCCACAGTCAGTTGGTTTTTAGAACACGCTGCCCCATTGGTAAAAGTTACCATTGTTCCAAGAGGAAAATCATTGGGCGCTGCATGGTACTTGCCCGAAGAAAGACAAATAACAACCACCGAACAAATCTTAGACGAAATGACAGCAGCCCTTGGCGGAAGAGCCGCCGAAGATGTTATTTTTGGAAAAATATCTACTGGTGCTATGAATGACCTTGAAAAAGTAACCAAACAAGCGTATGCCTCTGTAGTTTATTTTGGATTAAATCCAAGAATTGGTAATATCAGTTATTACGATAGTACAGGGCAATCTGAATATGCTTTTTCAAAACCATATAGTGAAAAAACTGCTGAAATTATTGATGAAGAAGTAAAGAAAATGGCCGATATTGCTTATCAAAGAGCCAAGAACATATTAAGCGAAAAGAAAGAATTTCTAACCAAATTAGCCGAACGATTATTAGAAAAAGAAGTTATATTCAAAGAAGATCTTGAAGAGATTTTAGGGAAAAGACCTTTTGAAAAAGTGGAAGGTTGAAAGTGATAGGTAGAAAGTTATATGCCCCCATCATTTTAAATCACTCAATTGCAAAAATGTTTTTTACTTTCAAACTTTTGACTTTTGACAAATTTGTTCTTTGTGGTAAAATAGATGATCAGTACCGAATAAAGAATATTACCATATTTGGGAAGTAATATAAACAGTCCCCTTAAATAGAGCCACTACTTTTTTATCGGGCATTGTATAAACTTTTACTTGATAAACAGCAATTTTTCCTGAACGGTGTAGTTCTTCTGTTTCAGCCCTAATAATATCTCCTTCTTTTAATGACTCTGTATGCGATATAGATGTTTCAATAGAAACGGCTTTGTAACCATAACTATTAGAAGCAAAAGCCAAAGCACTATCCGATAAAGAATAAGTGATCCCGCCATGAGCAATATGAAAACCATTGAGCATTTCCTTTCTAATTTGCATTTGCAATTTACAATATCCTTGTTTAATTTCAAGTACTTGTATGCCCAGCCATTGACTGAAAGCATCATTTTTCATCATCATTAAATTGACAATTTCTTCGGGCGACTTCATAAACATTGTTTGCTTCAAATTTACATCAAATATAATTTATTAAAAAATCAATGTTTTTTAAGAATTTTCAATCTATTTTGCAGAACCTTATTCGGTAAATAATTTCCTATCTTTGCGAAAAATTTGACTATGCCCGACATCCAATTAAATACCATTGAAGAAGCCATTGAAGACATTAAGCAAGGAAAAATGGTCATTGTAGTAGATGATGAAGATCGTGAAAACGAAGGCGATATTATTATGGCCTCTGAATTTGCTTCGCCCGAAGCCGTGAATTTTATGACCAAGTACGCAAGAGGATTAATTTGCGTTGCTATCACCGAAGAGAGAGCCAATGAATTAAAGTTAGATCCTATGGTACCACAAAATACCTCTTTTCACGAAACGGCATTTACTGTATCTGTTGATTTAATTGGAGATGGTTGCACTACAGGAATTTCTGCACATGATCGTTCTAAAACCATTCAAGCATTAATAAATCCTAATAAAAAAGCCGAGGACTTTGCTCGTCCTGGGCACATTTTTCCTTTAGTTGCCAAAAAAGGCGGTGTACTTAGAAGATCCGGACATACCGAAGCCGCCGTAGATTTAGCAAAATTAGCAGGACTTCAACCGAGTGGCGTTTTGGTAGAAATTATGAATGACGATGGTACAATGGCACGCCTACCAGATCTCATCAAATTTGCACAAAAATTTCAACTTAAAATTATCACAATCAAAGATTTGATACATTATCGTTTGCAAAGAGAAAGCATTGTAGAAAAAATTGTAGTTGTAGATATGCCCACAAAATACGGGCATTTCAAACTACATGCTTATAGAGTAAAAACAACAGGACAAGAACATTTGGCCTTAGTCAAAGGAGAAATTAGTTCAGATATACCAATTTTATGCAGAGTACATTCATCTTGCTTGACAGGTGATGTATTAGGTTCTTTACGCTGCGATTGTGGCGAACAATTACACGCCGCTATGCAAGCAATAGAAAAAGAAGGAAGAGGTGTGTTATTATACTTAAATCAAGAAGGAAGAGGCATTGGATTATTGAATAAACTTAAAGCATATAAATTGCAAGAAGAAGGATTAGATACTGTAGAAGCCAATTTGCAATTGGGCTTTGCCCCCGATGAAAGAGATTATGGCATTGGAGCACAGATATTGAGGGACTTGGGCGTTAGAAAAATTCGCTTATTAACCAATAATCCTAAAAAAAGAGTAGGATTAGAAGGATACGATTTAGAAATTGTAGAAAATGTGCCTATTGTTATTCCTGCTAATCCACACAATGCCTGTTATTTAGCCACGAAAAAAACAAAGTTAGGACATATATTGTAATTGAAAAAAATTACAACAAAAAGATTTAAAAAGCAAAAAGTAAGAAAATATCACTTCAACTTTTCCACCACCTTTTCTGCAATAATTCTGCATATTTTTTCATAACTCTGATATGTCCATCCTGCAATGTGTGGAGTAAGCACTACTTTATCACTTTTTTTCAGATATTCAAAATCATCTGTTTGTATTGTTGTCATCTGTTCAAAATTAGTATCCTCATATTCAATAACATCCAAACATGCCCCTTTTACTTTCCCTGATTTTAAGGCATTGACCAAAGAAGATGTTCGTACAATTTTTCCTCGTGATGTATTTACAAAATAAATTGACTTTTGAAATTTTTCAAAAAATTTATCATCCACCAAATACAAGGTTTCTTTATTTAATGGCAAATGAATACTTACAATATCTGCTAATTCAAAAATCTTTTTTAAATCCACCACTTGCACAAAATCATCTTTTATGTCCTGTTTATATTTATCATATACTAAAATAGAACACTCAAAACCACTTAATTTTTTAGCCAATGCACTACCCATATTACCATAACCAATAATTCCAACTGTTTGATGTTTTATTTCAATGCCCCAATTACTTTTTCTATCCCAGATATTATTTCTTACTTCTGTGTCTGCTTTCTTTAAGTTGTTGAAAAGCATCAATAACATTCCAATAGTATGTTCGGCTACCGCATCTCTGTTTCCTTCGGGAGAATTAAGACAAATAATACCTTTTTGAGATGCATAAGCAACATCAATGTTTTCAAGTCCTGAACCTGCTCTGCCAATTATTTTCAAATGAGGGGCCGCATCTATAATATGAGCATCAATTTTCTTACTACGCACAATCAATATTGTAGCATCTTGTAAAGCATTCAGAAATTCTTGTTCAGTCAATGAATGAGTATCTATGCATTCTATGTTTTTAGATTGAAAAATATCAAACAATACAGGATGTACTTTTTCTGCAATAACGGCTTTAATAATTTTTTTCATCATTTTTAAATAAATTTATTCTCAAAATATAAACAAATTTTTCAACAGCAAATGTACTGCAAATCATTGATTATTAAGGGAAAAATTTTTTTTATTCACATGCATAAAAATTCGTAACTTTAAACCTAAAATTGCAGCAAAAATTTATTCCGATTATGAAGGAGATAGAAAGTTTTACCCAATCAAAAAAAATTAATTCACTCACAAAATCCAAAGTTTATTTGCATCCTGAAACTTTGTTGGCACAGGGAAAGGTTTTACCACAAGATATAAAAATAGAAGAAGCATTGTTAGGGGCATTGATGTTAGAAAAAGATGCTTTCAATAAAGTGGCAGATATTTTATTTCCTGAAGTTTTTTACAAAGACCAACACCAAATTATTTTTCAAGCGATAATGAATTTATCTAATCGTTCAGAGCCCATTGATTTATTGTCTGTTACACAAGAATTAAGAAGAATGGGCAAATTAGAAATAATAGGCGGGGCTTCTTATTTGACACAACTCACTTATCAAGTAGCATCAGCAGCACACATAGAATTTTACGCTCGTGTTTTAATGGAAAAATACTTAAAGAGAGAAGTCATTAGAATCTCTACGGCCTCTGTTGAAAATGCTTTTGAAGATAGTGTAGATGTGTTTGATTTAATTGAAGAATCTACAAAAAGCATATTTGAATTAGTTGAAAAAGTAACAAAAGCCCGTGAAAAAAACTTAGCAACACTCATCAAAGAAACTGTTGAGAATTTAAAAGAATCCATGAATAAATCGGGCTTGACGGGCGTACCATCTGGATTGAAAGAAATTGACATCGTAACGAATGGATGGCAAAACTCTCATTTTATCATATTGGCGGCTCGTCCTGCGATGGGTAAATCTGCTTTAATGCTGACCTTTGCAAAAAATGCAGCCATAGAATACAATATGCCTGTAGCCATCTTCTCCTTAGAAATGACTGCTCAAGATATCGTAAAACGTTTGTTAGCGTCTGTTACACATATTCCTCTCAATAGAATCAATAACGCTACCTTAACTGAATATGAATTAGCCCAAATTGCACAAACATTAGAAAAACTCAAAGATGTTCCGCTTTACATAGATGATACTTCGGGATTATCTCTCACAGAATTAAGAGCCAAGGCCAGAAGATTAAAAGCCAATAACAACATTCAACTCATCATCATTGACTACTTGCAATTAATGAGTAATAGAGATAGAAGTTCTGCTAATACGAATAGAGAACAAGAAATCAGCGGTATATCCCGAGGACTAAAAAGTTTAGCCAAAGAACTCAATATCCCTATTATTGCATTATCACAAGTAAATCGTGCTGTAGAAAAAGAAAAGGAAACCAAAATGCCTAAACTCTCAGACCTTCGCGAATCAGGTTCACTTGAACAAGATGCTGATATGGTGTTTTTTATTTATCGCCCTGAGTATTATTCAAAAGACGATACAGAGCCCGAATTGAAAGGTGTTGCCTTTGTCAATATAGCCAAAAACAGACATGGCAAAACCACTGAAGTAAAACTTCGCTTTAATGGTGAATACAGTTATTTCAGCGATTTCGACGATATCCATTATTTTGACACCAATACTATCGCTCCTAATACTGATTTTGAAAGAGATTCAGAACTTGGTCAATATAAAATCCTTCCTTCTCGTATGAATCAATCAAAAGACGATGGTGATTTTGATGATATTTCAAGAAACGAAATTGAAGAAGATTTTTAAAACATCAACCATTTGCCATTTTGAATAATACTTACTTTTGAAGTATCAAAGGTTTGAATAAATTGCTTTTTTATCCAATAAATTTTTTGCAATTCAGAATGATAAAATTTTTCCCAATTTGCTTTTCTTTTGTTTTTCCATATAATAATATTTGGTTTTAATTGTTGTATCAAACTTGTATCTCTGTCTTTATCTGCAATAAAAATTTTTTTACCATTTATGATTACATAATTAAAAGGATAAGTACTATATTTTTTATAGCAACTTTTTAAAAGTAAGTTTTTAGCCCAATAATTGATTGCAATAGAATCCAAAGTATTAAAAACAATAGATTGATTCTTTTGTATCCAATAATAAGTTTGTTTTTTATCTGTATACAAGTAAAATGCTTTTTTATCATTAGTAAAAAATTGAAAAATAAAATGCCCATTTATCCAAAGAATAAGTAATATTAAAACAGCATTAATGTATTTGAAAATAGAAACTTCTTTATCAAAAATTTTGGGAATCAATAATCCACTAATAATGATTAAACAACTTAAAAATATCGCATCTATCCAAGTAAAATGTATCCAATCGTAATATGTATAAGATGTTGAAAGAAAAGAATTCAAATACAATAATAATTGAATTAAATAATTGAGTAAAATAGAAAAATAAGAGAATGGAAACAATGCAAGAAGAGCAACGAACATTATAATAGTTGAAAGTGGAATAATGATGATATTAGAAATAATAAATAAAAATGCAAAGCCATGAAAGTAATACAATGCAAAAGGTAATGTTGCAACTTGAGCACCAATAGACATACTTACAATATCCCAAATACTTTGTATAAATCGGTTTTCAAAAATCATTTTAGGTGAGAAATAAGCCAACCCAATAATCGCCGAAAAACTCAACAAAAAGCCCACATCATTGATAAACAAAGGATTAATCACTAATACAAAAAATGCTGCTGCTGATAAGATATTCAATGTGTGAATAATTCTATCTGTATAAATATACTGTTGAATTAAAACTAATGAAAGCATTATGGCTGCACGAACAATTGGCGGCGAAAATCCTGATATAAACGCATAAAAAAACAAACAACTAATTGTAATAATAATTCTCCACCACTTTTTGTTTTTGTATGGATCAATGAATGAAAAAATAAAATTTATCAATAAAAATAACAAGCCCGTATGAAATCCTGATACAGAAAGAATATGCAAAGTTCCTGAATAAGCAAATGAACGAATAATATCATTGTCTAACTCATCATCAAAGCCCGTGAGAAGGGCTGTAGCAATGGCTTTGCTGTGTTTATCTAAATAGGTGTTTTTTTGAAAATATTGAACAATGTAATAACGTACATACAATGCCCAATCTTTAATACTCCAAAATTTTTTGTAAGATAAAAATTGAAATTCTTTGGTACTCTTGATATTTGCAGTAAAATAAACAGATTGCTTTTTTAAGTAATTGGCATAATCAAAAACATAAGGATTTTCAGGATGCTTTAATGGTTTTAATTGAGCAGATAAAAGATAATAAGCATTTGGATGATAAATGGCGTCAAATGTTGTATCTGCAGGCAGATAGATGAGAATTTTCCCTTCCGCTTTTTGAAAGTGTTGATCTTTATCATAAATTAAATAGGAATCTACAATCAATTTATTAAAGCCCTCTTTATGCACGATAACATCTGTAGGTTTTACAATGATGTATTGATATTCATTCTCTTTAATAAAATTTCCAACAAAATCAGGACGATGTAATAAATCTTGATAATAACTCAATCCATAACCAAATAGAAACAAACTACTATCAACAATAAAACTGAAAAAATATTTTATATTAAAGAAAAACTGAACAATGCTTAGTGCTATAACTATGACAACAACAAAAAATAAATAGTAAAAATTCTCAATTATATTTTTTACAAAAACAGGAATAGATAAATGATAAACATAACATAAAATACCAATGACAAACGGAATTAATAAACGCAATAATGGAAAAGATGAAAACTTTGACATCTTGCATTCTTACTTAAAAATACTTTTTGTAAATTTCTTTATTGTTTAAAAAACTTGTTGAATAACCAATATTCGTAATATCAAATGATTATTTGATACCTACTTAATTTTTAGAATTATTGGGCTTGATGTTAATATTACCAATAGCCATCAATTGTTTCAAAGTTTTTTCCATGCCTTCTGTACTGCCATCCAAAAAGATAACATTTCCTTTGCCATGTTCTGCAAAATTTTTAATGGCTTCTGTCCACATACTAAATAGAATTAGAGACGCATCCAAATTAGCATCTTGCATTTGTTGGGCAGCCAACGCCATTCCTTTTGCCACTTCTTGACGAAAGAGTGCGATACCTTGACCACGAAGTTGAGCGGCTTCTTTTTCAGCAAGAGCGGCTATTTTAATAGCATTTCCTTCGGCTTCAGCGGCCTTGGTCTTTGTGATAAGCAATGCTTGTCCTTCATTTTCAGCAGCCAATTTCAAATTATTACTAGCGACCACTTTGGCCATACTTCGCATTACTTCTTCATCAAAAGTAATATCATTGATTTGTAAATCAATCAAATGATACCCCCAATCTTCTAATGTTTTATCTAATTGTAACTTCACGGCTTCTACAATTTCTTTGCGAAGCGAAAGCACTTCTGCTTGTTTTTTGGTAGCCACAAATGAACGAACCGATCCTTCTACACTTCTTACTAATGCTTGCATAAAACTCTTTTCATCAATAAACTTGAACGCCACATTTTTAATTGTTTCTTCTCTTTGATCTAACACAGTATACAATAACATTGCTGTAAAATTGACATTCGCTTGATCAGCAGTAATGGCTTGAAATCCCAATTCTACACTGCGGTTTTGAATAGATATTACTCTAAATACTCGTTCAATAAATGGAATTTTGAGATTTAAACCTGGATGTAATACGCGGCTAAATTTTCCAAATATCGTAAGTACAGCCACTTTCCCTTGTTGAACTACTTTGAATCCGTCCCATATTAAAAGGACAATAGCAATAATTAAAATAATAGTTAATGTACCCATAGTGATATTTTTTTGGATTAGTTATGCAAAAGTAGATAAAAATTTTTGTATAACCAAAATGATAAAAAGTAAAACCAGTTTTGTTTAAATGAAATGAAAAATCAAAAGAAAAAATTATTCAATATAAAACAGTAATTTTGTCCCAAAATAGTTCCTCATTTTTATTTTGCATACAACCAAATAACATTCAATAACCTATGCCTGCCTCGCCCTTAAATGTTATAGGAATAATGTCAGGATCATCAATGGATGGATTAGATATGGCTTTATGTAAATTTTATTTTCATAATAAAAAAATCAAATATCAACTCATCAAAGCCACTACTATTTCTTATCCTAAAAATATCCTTCAATTATTATCTACCATTCGTACTACTTCTACAGAACTTTTTTTTGAAAAAGATGTAAAATATGGACAATGGATTGCCCAAGTACTTTTAAATTGGATGAAGAAAAATCATCTTAATGCAGATCTTATCGCTATACACGGCCATACAGTATTTCATTACCCTCAAAAAGGATTTTCTGTACAATTGGGAAATCCTGCACAAATTGCCGCAAAAATTGGAAAACCCGTAGTTCATAATTTTAGAAACTTAGACATTGCCCTTCAAGGTCAAGGTGCTCCATTGGTGCCCATCGGCGACAAATTGTTATTCTCTGACTACGATGCTTGCATTAATATCGGCGGCATTGCCAATATCTTTGTTCAAAAAACAAGCACTGCTTATGATATTTGTATTGCCAACTTAGCACTCAATTATTTTGCTCAAAAACTCAACAAAAAATACGATAAAAATGGCACTATCGCTAAAAAAGGAACTGTTCATAATTTAATGATCAATCAACTCAACCAACTTCCATTTATTCAACAAAAACCCCCAAAATCTTTGAATAGAGAATACTTTGAAAATACCTATTTACCCATTATTCAAAAACATTCTTTGTCTATTCCCGATACATTAGCCACATTGACCGAACATATTGCTATTCAGATTGCCCAGTCCATTCATCACAAAAGCATCAAAAAAGTACTTATTACGGGCGGCGGTGCATTCAATCAATATCTCGTTTCAAGAATTAAATATCTATCCCCTCAAAAAAACATTATTATTCCTGATAAAGAAATTGTCAAATTCAAAGAATCCATCATTTTTGCATTATTAGGATATTTAAGATATCTGCACCTACCAAACACTATACCTACCGCTACTGGATCAATAAAAGCCACCTCATCAGGTGAGATTGTTTATGTTTAGTTTTTTAAATACTATATTTGCCAAAAAAATTATACTATGTATAAATTTTATTTTACATTTTTGATTATTCTTTTATTGACATCTTGTTCAAGTGTTGAGAAACATATTAAACGAGCAGAACGTTATGCACAAGCATTAAAAATAGAAAAAGCCATTGATGAATACAAAAAAGCATTGTCTATTGACAAAGATAATTATAAAGCCAATGCCTCCTTGGGTGTATTATTAGCCAATTATATGCACTTGTACGAAGATGCTCTGCCTTATTTAGAAAATGCTTACAACCATAGCCCCAAAGATACTTCAGGCGATGTTATTTATGCTTTGGCAAAGTCCTATCAATTTTATGGGCAATGTGAAAAAGCATTACCTTTATTTGAAAAATTAAATGATGCAACAGCCATAGTAGATGATGATAAAGAGTTTCAAAACGATTTAAAAAAACGCAAAGCCGATTGTCAATACGCTTTACAAAATAAGAACAATATCGCCTCTGATGTTAAAGTAGTCAATTTAGGTAAAAAAGTAAATACCCCAAATCCTGAATATGTTCCTGTTGTATTAAATGAAGAACTTTATTTTACTTCAAAAAGAAAAGATAACGATAAAGAAAAAAGAAACGATTGGGATGGAAAATATTTTGAAGCAATGTATTCCTTAAAGATGAAAAATGGAAGTCCTGACAAAGTAGATTATCTTTACATCCCTGCTGTAGAAAAGAAAATCAAAGCCAATAAAAACCGTGCTGTTATTTCTATTTCAGGGAATAAAAAATACCTCTTTATTTTTGAAGATAATAAAATTACACAAGTTGCTATTGATTCAATAAACAATAAAAAAAATAAACCCTTGAATAAAACCATCAACATGGGTTATTATCAAAATCATGCTTTTTTAACGAAAGATGGACAAAAATTGTTTTTTACCAGTGAATCTGAAAATGGAATAGGTGGATTAGATATTTATGTTTCCCGAAAAAATCCTGATGGATCTTGGTCTTCTCCTGAAAATCTTGGTGCTCCTATCAATACTGAATACGACGAAGACGCTCCCTTTTTATCCGATGACGAACAAACCTTGTATTTTTCTTCAAAAGGTCATCCCGGCTTTGGTGAATACGATATTTTCAAAAGCCAATGGACGGGTACTCGTTGGTCAGAACCTATCAATCTTGGTATGCCTATTAACTCCTATGGTGATGATATCTTCTATATTGAAGATGATACTAAAAAAAATGTTTATTTCTCTTCCTACAGAGTAGGTGGTTATGGCGATATGGATATTTATAAAATTTTGTATCTTGATAAGTTTAAGAATATACCTGCTTCCTCTAATGTAATTGGTGAAATTATTGCTAATAAAAACAATGATTCTGTGTATTCATTATCTGCTCAAATTCCTGCACCTTATCAATCCTACTACCCTACCTGGATAATTAAAAATAAGACCATAAATAACGCTGAAACTAACTTCACATTACCAATTGGCCAAAAAGAAAAGGTATCTTATGAAGCCCTGCTTGTATGCGATACGTGTTTAAATCCTATAAAAATTCATTTAGAAAAAATTATAGAAAATACACCTGCATTAGCCACACATTCTACTACTGAAAAAATTGACATCAATACATTACCCAAAGGAGAAATACCAGATGCTATTTTAGCCCAACTCGGTTTTGATACCACTTCCATTTATTTTGACTTTGACAAAGCCAACATCAAAGAAGAATACATTCCCAAACTCAATAAAAATATTGAACTGCTCAATCAATATAAATTATCTGTAAAAATTGAAGGATGGAGTGATATGTATGGAAATTCATTTAAACACAAACAAATATCTAATGAACGAGCAAAAACAGTTTATAGATATTTAGTAGATAATGGTCTATCTAAAAAACAAATTTTAGAATATAAAGGTAAAGGTACTTATAGATATTGCAATGAAAAAGATTTAGATAAGTGTCCTGATGGCCTTCACAGTCGTCATCGTAAAGCAAAGATTCGTGTATTCAAAGTTCAATAATGGATTTTAAAAGTAAGAAAGACATTGTTTTTTTAATCCTTGCAGGATTTTTTATTACCAACGCCATTGTAGCGGAAATTATTGGAGGAAAGTTAGTTAACTTTTTTGGGTTATTTACACAAAGTATTGGTATTATCTTATGGCCTGTTGTTTTTTTACTGACGGACTTGATGAATGAGCATTTTGGAAAAGAAGGGGTTAGAAAATTAACCTTCATCACGGTTGGCTTAATTATTTACATTTACCTATTGCTTTATGTAGCAATGAAAATACCTGCTGTTCCTTTTTCTCCTGTTAATGATATGGTTTTTAATACTGTCTTTGGTCAATCTCAATGGATTATCATTGGAAGTATTACAGCATTTATTTTATCACAAATCGTAGATGTATATACTTTTTGGTTAATTCGCAAAGCCACAGGAAAATATCTTATATGGCTAAGATCCACCGGAAGTACAGCCATCAGTCAATTAATTGATACTTTTGTCGTACAATTCATTGCTTTTGTTTTACCTGGATATTGGAAATTTTCTGAATTTGTTGAAAATGCCTTATACGGCTACACATTTAAGTTAATTGTAGCAGTGTGCTTAATCCCTTTTATTTATCTTGGACATTATATTATTGAAAAATTCGTACCAAGCCATGAATGAATTTTATCTCAAAGTATATGAGATTGTAAGAAAAATACCTCACGGCAGAGTCAGCACTTATGGAAGTATTGCTCGTTGTTTAGGGTCTGCAAAATCTTCAAGATTGGTGGGATATGCAATGAACTTATCTCATCAATATGATCCAAGCATACCTGCTCACAGAGTAGTCAATAGAAATGGCTTATTAACAGGGAAACACCACTTTGCGACACCTACTTTAATGCAAGAATTATTAGAAGCGGAAGGCATTGTAGTGAAAGATGATAAAATACAAAATTTTGAGAAAGTATTTTGGGATCCTTGTAAAATCTTATAACAGAGTTTTTTTATATAGGGCTTGGTGAAAAAATTTCAATCAATTAATATTTAACTTTTTTGTTTTTCTGTACAATGGTTTTATCAAACTTTCCTAAAAATCCTTGCACTTGTTTTAATTTTTAAAAATTATCCCGAAGGAATTAAATATGAATAGCCTCCAATGAAATTGGGGGTATAAAAAGGTAATAAATGCTGCAACCCCGAAGGGGTTGAATGTTCTACAAAGGATATTTTTTTATTTTTTATTTTTTATTTTTTATTCAACCCTTTCAGGGTTGTAAATAAATATGTTGCTTTTTACCATCGGTTTCACCGATGGCTATTCATATTTATCCACCTTCGGCGGATTTATGGAATTATTCGTCGATTTTTTGAAAACCAAATTTTTGGCTTTTTCACCAAACCCTATTTTAAATTTAGAAAAAATTTAATTTTACTAATACTAAATGTACCTTAAAAAATTCAGTAATAATATTCTAAGGTTTCTACAAAAATTAATTATTTATTATCTGCTTTCAATAACTCTATTAAGTCCTTACTAATCAACATTCTTTGACCTTTATAGAAAATAACAACAAAAGCATCGTGATCTGGATATTTACGTGCTTCCCATTGTCTTGTCCACGCTTGGCGGAATGTTTTATATGCTGTAGATAAAACAAAACGAGTAAGGTTGTCATCATAGAGTTTTTTATCTACTTTATCTAAGGTTTCATATTTAAAGTATTTGAAGTTATTGGCATATAAATAAGCACCAATTTGAACTTTGAACACCAAATCTTTTGCTGAATAATCACCAAATTTATTCAAAAATTCCGCCAACATCGCTTCATCCATTTTTAATGCATTGTTTAAATTATCTTTTGTAAAAGGCATCAGATATTTTTCTAATGTACCGGGAGGATATGGCGAACCTACTAACATACCTTTATTACTTGTTAGCAAACTAAATTTACCATCTTTGTCTGTAATTTGATCTCCAATTTTTTTGCCTTCTATACCTTTACCCGTATGATCTGTAACAATGCCATTAACAACAGATGCTGTAGGATAATCTACAAAAATATCATAGTCCTTGTTTTTAGGCACTTTTTTAAATACAAAATCTCCTTCATAATTCGTAATTGTATTTCGTACAATGCTTCCATCTTTAGACCTTAATTGAACTCGTACACCTGGTATAGGTTTTTTCGTCTTTGGATGAATGACTTTTCCGGCTATGTTCATATAAGCATCTTCTGCACCTGTACCATAAGCATTAAACTTAAAGGATCCATCATCACCCGTTATTTGATCATTGATACTAACACCTGCTAAACCATTCTGCCCATATAAATCAGTGGCTTTTCCTTCTACAAATACTTCTCCAGGATAATCTACATTTATCTCATATTCTTTTCCTTTTGGTACTTTGTTGAATACATAATTACCATTTTCATCAGTAGTGGTTGTCATTATTACTTCTCCATCTTTTGAACGTAATTCTACTTTTACCCCCGCCAAAGGTTTTCCTGTTTTAGGATCATAAACCGTACCTGCTATTCGCATGTATTTATCAAAATCTTCTTTGTTGTATAAATGAATATCTAATACACTATCTCTAAATGAAAACACATTTTTGAGATTAAGTTTCATTCTATAAGGCACAAAACCATTTGCTTCAAAAGACACATCGTATTTGAAACTAAGCGGAAATACTAATAAGTACTTTCCCGTGGAAGCATTGGAATTAAAATTAGATGGCTCACTATTTTGGTCACTAAATTTGACTGTAATATCAGAATAACCAGGAACCTCATTTAAATAAACAATACCTTTTAATACAAAAGCAGAAGTATTATTAAAATGACCAGGTGTTACTAAGTAAATATCTTGACCGCCAATTCCACTTTTACGCATAGATGAATAATACCCATGAGATCCGCTCGCATTGATTACATAAAACTTATCATCAAATGGAGTATTGACTTTTGTGCCAAGGTTTACAGGAACAGACCATGTACTATCTTGCTGTAATGTTGAATAAAACACATCATATCCTCCCATTGAATGCGGACCATTTGAACTAAAATAAAGTGTAACTCCATCATAAAACAAAAAGGGCGAATCTTCATCATAAGGGGTATTGACGTTCGGTCCAAGGTTAATAGGCAATGACCATTTACCATTAGGTAATTTGACGGATCGCCACAAATCTCTTCCACCAAAGCCGCCTGGTCTTTCTGATGAAAAGATAATCATATTTTCATTAAACGCTAAGCAAGCACTTCCTTCCCAATATTCGGTATTAATGCCGCCAGGTAAGGCAGCGGGAGGAGACCATTGAGTACCAACTAATTTGGAATAGTAGATGTTTCCAGAAGAATCAGGTCTGTTTCTATAAAGAAATAGGGTTTGTCCATCGGCAGAAAGGGCTACGGGGGCGTCATTTCTATCCGTATTAAGATTATCAATAGGATGAGCAATGCCCCAGTCGCCTTCGGGTGTGCGTAACGCTTCATAGATGTCTTCTCCAAAGAATGCACCATTGGGGTCAGGATCGCCATTTTCATTAAGCATTCCTCCTTTAGATTTTGGTCCTCTGTAGGTAAATATAATTTTCGTTTCATCTGCATCTGTAACGGGCATATACTCATCGTATTCCGTATTGATATTTTGACTTTGAAGTAGTACTTGAATAACATCATTTTTTTTCAATTCGATGTCTCTCTTAATAACATTTTGGGCTGAAATAGTTTGTTGCAAAAAATATTTTCCTCGCAAATACAAATCGGTTGTGGTATCTTTTTGTAAAGATAAAAATTGGGAGTAATACTTATTGGCTTCTTGATAATTACCTTTTATATGTTGTGCCCTTCCTAAATAAAAAGATAAATTTTCTAATTTTTTATTTTTAGAATTTTCTAATGGAGATAATAATTCCCATGCCTTATCGGGTTCATCACTTTTGTATAAATAACAGATTCCTAATCGGTATTGAATAAATTCATCTTTTGGCTTTCTTTCATGCAAAACAAAATAATACTTTAATGCTTCTCTTAAGTTACCAGAAGAATAATACTTTTCTGCTTCGGAAGCAATCCAAGAATCTTTTTTATCTTTGAACTGATTGACCCAATCGGGCTGTTGAACTTGAGCATTGCTGAATTGCCAATACAATACATTGATTGCTATAAAAGCAATCCACTTATGTATCTTTTTCATTAATATAAAGTTTGAGAGTTATTACCTTTTCCTGAAAAAGAGAATTGATAAGAAACAAAAATTTCTGCAGCGGGTCCTAAGTAGGTTTTGACATCATTAATATAAAGAAAATCATAACTTAACCCTGCTCTTAATCTTTTAGACACAATAGCACCAATACCTGATGTAAGTGAATAGCCGTGTTTATATCCTACAAATATCCATCCATATTTTTCACTTTCAGCCACTACTTGTGCATCTACCTGAACAGGTGCTGCCATTGAAAAAGAACCCACACCAGTAACATATCTTAAATAAATGGAAGGAATAACATTCAATGGGAAGTTTCCGCCTTCAATAGCTTTTATAACATAAGAAGCATTCCATGTTAAATGGCGTGTTGTAATATATTTTGTAAAATGTCCCGTAGGATCATTGAAACGAACACGGCTGTCAAGCAATTGCCACAAGGTAAATCCAGTATTAAAATCCTTCCATTTAAAATTAAATCCAAAGGACATATCAAAAGTAGCACGGCTAAATGAGTTGGAATACAATTCGGGATCGTTATTATCTTTCACCACTACACGATTGAAATCATATCTTCTTTGAAATGCTCCAACATTTAATCCTGCACTAAAAATGGCATCCTCATTAATTTTGACTGCATGAGAATAATTAGCATACCCTGATGTTTGATCCCACAAACCTGCTTTGTCGTGAGTAATTATTATTCCAAAACCATTTTTGTTTTTCTGTAAGGGAGTTGAAAATACAAGTACTTGATTGACCGGTGCATCGGGCATACTTCCCCATTGAGAACGGTGAAGGGCGTATAAATCACCCATTTCATTTTGATAACTCATTGCAGGATTGGTCATTATTTTGTTAAACATGTATTGGTTTAACAAAGGTACTTGTTGAGCATAAACTGAAGTTGTTGCTATCAAGCCAATTAAAATAAAAATTTTGGGTGTAAATGTTGTTTTCATAGATTTAAATTTTGTTTTTGCAAAATTATGGAAAAAAATAATAATAATCAAAAAAATTATACAAAAATATTTTCAGCATACTGATTTACTAATTTTTGACAGGCGGTATGAATCATTTGAAATACTTCTTCAAAATCTTTTTCGGTTCCATAATAAGGATCTGGCACTTCTCTATTTTCATTAGGAAACACTAAATTCATTAAATAATCTACTTTTTTAAAATCATCTTTAGTGGGTGCTAATTTTTCTAAGTGATAATAGTGAGAATTATCCATTACGTAGATTTTATCAAAGTGATTAAAATCTGAAATTTGAAATTGCCGAGCCACTAATGGTCTAATATCAATACCATGTTTAAGTGCATTCTTAATGGTGCGAGGATCGGGATGTTCGCCAATATGATAAGGTGCAATAGCCGCTGAATCAACTTCTATTGGTAATTTGTGCTTGTTAATATAATGCAGCATAATACCTTCTGCTAATGGCGATCTGCAGATATTTCCAAGACAAACAAATAACAATTTATCTTTTTTCATATTTTATTTTTTTAAAAACTTTAGTTCAAAAATAGTTCCATTATCTACTTTAAATACATATTGAGCATCTATTTGTTCAGTCAAAAGTTGTATTAATTCCATGCCCAAAGAATCTGAATTTTTCACTTTATTTAAATCTATACCAATCCCATTATCTTTTATAACTAAGTAACAATAATCTGTATCACAATGAAATTTCACTTGAATAATTCCTTGCTTATTAGGAAAAGCATATTTAATAGCATTGGTAATTACTTCACTACATATAAGCCCTAATGGAATAGCCGTATCTAATGGGATTTCAACCTCATCATTCGTAAATTCATAGTGTATTTGGATATTGGAATGATCTGAAAAAGCAGCAATAATTTGTTCGCAAAGATGTTTTAAATACTCTACAACATTTATTTCTAAAAACTTATCCTTTTTGTAGAGCATTTGATGTGTGAGGGCTATAGATTGTATTCGTGCAGAAATTTCATTGAGTAAAACTTGGGCTTTTTCGCTATTTTCTTTGCTCATTTGTAAACGAATGATGCTGCTTATTATTTGCAAATTATTTTTGACACGATGATGAATTTCTTTGATTAGCATTTCCTTGTCCTTTAATGCTTTTTGAATCAATTGATTTTGCTGCTGAATAGTAAGGTTAGTTTGCTCTAATTCTTCTGAATGCTTTTGAACTTCTCTGTAATATCTAAATAGAATAAATCCTGCTATCAACAAAACAATAATAAAAATAATCAAATAAGTTCGTATAACATTGCTTTTTTCTTGTTGCACTTTAAGAATAGAAAGTGCTATATTTTTTTCTTTAATAGCATTGTCTTTTTGTTGTACATTATATGCTATTTCGGCATTTATCGTTTGTAGTTCTTTTTCCATTTCACGAACACTATCATTTAGTTTAATAAATTGTTTTAAGTAATCAATAGATTTACTTAATTCACCTATCTTTTCATAATAAACAGATTTCCAATAATAAAGTTTGGCTAAATTGGACGGATAGCGAAACGCTGGAAGATCTGAATTTTCTAAAGTATCTAAATATCTTTTTGCAATTTTTAATTGATTCAGATTCAAGTAAATTTCAATAAGACCAATATAGGCATTAAAAGCGCTTTCATATTCTTTATTTTTCAAACTATTTTGAACATCTATCAATAAATAGGGCAATGCTTCTTTATATCTTTTATTTTTTAAATAGCCAACTGCAAGATTAGATTTTATCAAGGACTCAAAAAAATTATAATAATTGGTGTCTACATCTTTTTTATTCACCAAGCGAAGTTCTTTAAGGGCATTATTAAAACAAACTTCTGCACTATCATAACGTTGCATTCTATTAAAGAAAACACCGATATCATTAAACATCCGTGCAGTTTCCCAATGATCGTGAGATCCTGATTCATACTCTCGTCGTCTTTCTACAATCGCATATTTATGCAGTCCAAGATAACTATACAAGGTACTTTTAGCCGTACCCATCCATAAAGCAATACTTTTTCTATTCCAATTTTTTTCAATAATTTTATGTATCTCTAATGCTTTTGTATAATCACTAATTTTGATCAAACATTCTTTTAATAATAACAATGCTCTTAATGAATCGTTGACATTTTCACAATGGTACTGCAATGCACTATTAGCAATGTTTATACATTTAGGATACTGATTAAACCACATAGATTCCTTTGCCTCAATTAAATCAAACAAAAACTTTGCTTCGTTGCTATTGGTTTGTGTATAAACTAATTTTTTTATCCTTTCTAATGTATCTTTTATTTGAGGATAGATGTCTTTTAGGTCATTAAAGTCGGTATTGGCTATGAGTTGAACTTTTTCTTTGTAGTTTAATTCATTAAATTTTTTTAAAAATTCATTTTTATCAAAGTCAGCATAAATAATGCTACTTAAAAACAAAACCAAATATGTAATTAAATATCTTTTCAAGTGTTTATTTCTTGTAATCCTGATTCTTTTAATCGTTCTGTATTTTCAGCAAATTGAAGAGCATCAATCATTTCTTGAATGTCGCCATTCATAAACTCATTTAATTTGTACAAAGTCAGATTGATGCGATGATCGGTTATTCTATTTTGTGGATAATTATAGGTTCTAATTTTAGCACTTCTATCGCCTGTACTGACCATTGTTTTACGCTTATGTGAAACTTCTTCTAATCGTTTTTGATATTCTATTTCATAAAGTTTATTTTTCAACATTTGCATTGCCTTTTCTCTGTTTCCCAACTGTGTTCTTTCAGTTTGACACATCACAGTAATACCCGTAGGAATATGTGTAAGAATGACTTTTGTTTCTACTTTATTGACATTTTGCCCCCCTGCTCCACCGCTTCGTGCGGTCTCCATTTTTACATCCGATTCTTTTACATCTACATCAAATTCATCGGCTTCGGGAAGTACCACTACACTCGCAGCAGATGTATGCACTCGTCCTTGTGTTTCAGTAGCAGGCACTCGTTGAACTCGATGAACTCCACTTTCAAATTTCAAAGTACCATACGCATTGGGTCCCTTTACATTAAATATAATTTCTTTGTAACCGCCCATTGTACCTGGGTTAGAATCTACTACTTCTACTTGAAAACCTTTTTTATCACAATATCTTTTATACATTTCAAACAAATCACCTGCAAAAATAGCGGCTTCATCACCACCTGTTCCAGCACGAATTTCCATTACAGCATTTTTGGCATCTTCTGGGTCTTTGGGGATAAGTAAAATACGAATTTCACTTTCTAATTGTTTCAATTTGTCTTCATTTTCAGCAAGTTCTTGTTTGGCTAATTCTATTAAATCTTTATCTTTTTCATTTGTCAATATATCTTTGGCTTGTTGAACAGAATTGTAAACTTTTTTATATTCTTCAAATTTATCAACAATTTCTTTAAGTTGATTGTATTCAATATTTAGTTGTTTAAATTTTTTCATATCTGACATCGTAGAGGGGTCAGAAAGTTTCAGTTCAATGTCTTGAAATTTTCTTTTTATTTCTTCTAATTTTTCAATCATAGTGCTGTAATTGTTTTTCCAATAGTTTCAAATTGCGAAATTACAGATTATTTTCTTTGTTAAGAAATTTTATTGCTTAAAATAACTTTATTTTTTCTTATTACCTTGGCGACAAAAAAATATGAGAAAAACCATCATTATTTTATTCATCATCCAGTGGGAGATTAATATCCATGCTCAATTCAATCAATTCAATTGTTACTTAAAAGACCAAGAAAAATCAGCAAGAGAACACCTTGTAAATTTTCAACATCTGGAATTACACTTAAAATTTGATACCTTAAATTCAAAAGTTTTTGGTGAAGTTACGCATACTTTCAAAGTGACGAGATCTTCTATTGATTCAATTGAGTTAGATGCTGTAAATATTAAAGTCAATAAAATTGTATTTCAAAATCAAGAAATTAGTAGTTTCAAACAAAAAAACAATTTACTAACTATTTATTTTCCAAAAAAACTATTCAAAGATAATATTGAAAAAATGAGTATTTCTTATGAATGCACCCCAAAGCGAGGGCTGTATTTTATTGGTTGGACGGACTCTTTAAGATATTCTCAAAGACAAATATGGACACAAGGTCAAGGCATTGACAATAGACATTGGATTCCTATGTTTGATGATATGTCGGATAAAATTACCACAGATATTTTTATAGAATTCAATAAAAAATATCCTGTTATTTCAAATGGTGTTTTAATAGACCAAAAAGAACTCAAAGACAACATAAAAGTTTGGCATTATAGAATGAACAAGCCACACGCCCCTTATTTAATAATGTTAGCCATTGGAAATTACAAGTTCAAAAAATTTAAAAGCAAAAGTGGTGTTGAAATAACTGCTTATTATTATCCAGAAAAAGAATATTGTGTGGATACAACCTTTCGTTTTTCTGCACAAATGATGGACTTTTTAGAAAATGAAACGGGATTTAAATATCCTTGGGAAAGATATTCTGTAATACCTGTTCAAGAATATATGTTTGGTGCAATGGAAAATACTACAGCAACTATCTTTGGTGATTTCTTTTTAATAGATGAATATTCTATCAATGATCGTGATTTCTTACCAGTAGCGGCTCACGAGTTAGCCCATCAATGGTTTGGTGATTATGTAACGGCTTATTCTCCTGCACACGTGTGGCTTCAAGAAAGTTTTGCAACACATTACAATTGGCTTGTAGAAGAAGCATATTTTGGAAAAGATCATTATGATTGGTTGAGAAAATCTGCAACTGAAGGAATAATTAAAGAATCTGAAAAAAATTTATACCCCATTGCTCATTCATTGGCAGGGACAACACGTATTTATCCCAAAGGGGCTTATGTCTTGCATATGATGAAATATGTTATTGGAAAGGACTTATTCAATGCTTCTATAAAACGTTATTTACAAGAACATCCTTATCAAAATGTTGAATCCAATGATTTGATGATGGCAATATACAAGGAAACCGGTATAAACTTGGATTGGTTTTTTGATGAATGGTTATATCGTGGCGGTGAGCCAAGTTATGATGTGAAATTTGAAAGAATGGAAAAAGATAATCAAAGCATTGGCGTCTTTTATGTAAAACAAGTACAAGCATTTCAAGACAATGTTTATCTCTTTAAGATGCCTATTGAATTTGAAATCCATTTTACAGATGGAACTTTTATCAATAAAAGAATGATTATTCAAAATAAAGATGAAATAGTTCAAATTCCATTTGATAAAAATAAGACAATTAGTTATGTTCTCTTTGATCCAAATTCTAACATCTTGAAAAAAGTAAATTTTCCAAAGGACTTTGAAATGCTTAAAAATCAAGCCGCACAAGCCCAAAATATGCTTGATCGCTACGATGCTTTTGTAGCAATGAGAGATATGCCTATTGATAAAAAAAGAGAATTATTACAAAAAAGTTATTACAAAGAAAATTTTCACGCCATCTTATCTGAAATTGTAAAACAATTAGCCACAGATACAGCCCATCCAACATCTCTACAAATCTTAAAGCACGCATTATTGCAAGCACATCCTTTGGTTACTCGCACACTGATTGATAATACACCCAAAATACCTTCTTTACTCAAAAATGATTTTTTTAGTGCTATACAAAGCACAAAATCCTACATCAACATTGAGAAATTAATGTGGTTGCTCTATTCTAACTATCCCAATGAATATCAGCAAATCATTTCAAATACAAATAAATTTAAACCCAACGACCGAAACATAGAAATAACGGCATTAGCCATAGAATACTTACAAACAAAAGATAAAAAACTTGCTGATAAAATTGTTTTTTATGCTTCACCATCATTTGAATTTCGCACGCGTATCAATGCATTTAATACGCTTATAAAAATCAACTATTTTAATAACAAAGTAAAACAATATCTGCAACAAGCCAGCCAAAGTGCCAATCATCGTTTGGCTGCTGCTGCCAAGGAAACACTGAATTATTTTGAAAAACAAAAACACTAATACAATGACTGTAATTATAGATTTAAGAAGCGATACGGTTACAAAACCTACTAAAGAAATGCTTCAAGCAATGCTACAAGCCGAAGTAGGTGATGATGTATTTGGTGAAGATCCGACAGTGAATGAGTTAGAAGAGTATGCGGCAGGTTTATTTGGGAAGGAAGCCGCCTTGTTTTGTCCCAGTGGAACAATGAGTAATCAAATTGCATTGCGACTTCACACCCAGCCAGGCGATGAAGTGATTTGCGATATTCATTCGCATATTTATCATTATGAAACCGGTGGAATGGCTGTTCATTCAGGCATTCAACCCAAACTTATCCACACTACTGATGGAATACTTTCTGCCGAAATGATTGAGTTAAATATAAATCCTGAATACGATTGGCTTACAAGATCGTCTTTAGTTGTCATTGAAAACACTTGCAATAGAGCAGGCGGCACTTATTATTCTTTAAAAGGTATTAAAGCCATTTATGACCTTTGTAAAAAAAGAAAATTAAAACTCCACATAGATGGAGCAAGGATATTTAATGCCATTGTTGAAAATGATTATTCAGCACAAGATATAGGAAAATATTGTGATACTATTTCAGTATGCTTATCTAAAGGGCTTGGTGCTCCCGTTGGAACTTTACTGATTGGTAATAAAGATGACATTAAAAGGGCCCGCAGAATCAGAAAACAAATGGGTGGGGGAATGCGACAAGTAGGTATCTTGGCAGCAGCCGGTTTGTATGCTTTAAAACATCACATTCAAGCATTAAAACAAGATCATATTCGTGCAAAACAAATTTATACTACTTTAATCAACTTACACTTCATCAAATCCGTAAAACCTGTTTATACTAATATCATCATTTTTGAATTAAAAGAGGATGTCTCGCCACTTCAATTTGAACAATTTTTATTACAAAATAACATCAAAGTATCCAGTTTTGGAAAACATACTATTCGTATGGTTACACACAGAGACATCACTGATGAAATGATAAATCACGTTGTTCAAACTCTTCAGAAATTTGAGATTTAATAACCAAGTATTTTTACAATTTATACATTCCTCATATTAAAGCCCTGCAAGTTTATTTGAATTTTCAAGGGCTTTATTGTATTTAAAATCTGCCCATTTTTTACCAAAAAATTTATTTAATAACTTATCTGTCCACAAACGAGTAGTTAAATTCAGTGCCCCATTGACGATATTATTAAAACCATAAGGAAATTTTCTATAAGCCACTGAAAAACTGGGTTCTAAATAAATCATATAATGCCACCAACCACAAGGCATAAACAATGAATCTCCGTGTTCTAAATAAATATCGTATGCTTTTACTTTTCTCAAAGCAGGCCACTTCTCATAATCAATATCATCAATATAAGAAAAATCTGCTATACTATAAGTATTAAAATAAGGACGATACATATATTGTGAATACTCATAAGGAACAAGCAACACTCTCTTTTTTCCATAAAAATGAGTATGTAATACAGCACTCATATCTATATCATAATGCATTCGGACTATAGTATTTCTACCTCCAAAAAACATAAAACCCACATTATCCAATATCCCCTTAAAAATCGTAGGACAAGGGAAATCTTTTTGTAACTGAACAGAGTGCTTAAACCCATTAAATAAAAACAAACGATAAGGGCATTGATCTTCATTCTTTAAAATTTCATCAATAAATTCAGAGAACTTCATTTTTTTATCACCGCCTACATACGCACTTGTTTTGTTGATAGTATTATCAAAAACATCAACTACTACATTACCTAATTCCTTTTTCATATAATCAAAATCCCAATGTTCAGCCGCTGTGTTTTTAATTAAACCTTTGATAATACAGGGCTTTTGTGGATAAAAATAATGATTCAAAAAATCCTTTTCAGATATATTTTCTACAACATCAATTTTTCTAATGAATTCCATAATAACCAAATTATCAATAAAACACTCACTTTATTATTTGCCTTTGAACACGGGCTTTCTTTTTTCTAAAAAAGCATTTACTCCTTCTTTATAGTCATAAGATTGAGCCAATTCTACTTGAAAAACTGCTTCTTGAGAAAGTTGACTATGCAATGAATTTGTATATGATTGATTCAATAACTCTTTGGTAGCAACCAATGCTTTTGTTGGCATTTGAGCGATATTTTCTGCAAACTTTTTCACTTCCTCTATAAAATTTTCAGCAGGAAATACTTTATACACCATACCCATTAGGAATGCATCTTGTGCAGAAACCTTATCTCCCGTCATCATTAATGCAGAAGCCCTTTGAAATCCTACAATTCTTGGTAAAAAGAAAGTGCCTCCACTATCAGGAATAAGACCTATTTTACTAAATGCTTGAATAAAAGAAGCCGACTCGGATGCCAATACTATATCACAACACAATGCAATATTGGCACCTGCCCCCGCTGCTACACCATTAACTGCTGCAATAATGGGCTTTTTTATTTCTCGAATAAGTTCAATAATAGGATTGTAATGAGAAGTAACAATTGTGGATATACCAGGTCCATTAGGATCTATGGCTTCTTCCAAATCTTGCCCTGCACTAAATGCTTTACCATTTCCACTAATAACAATACATCTACACGATTCATCTTGTTCTGAATTTTTCAAAGCAGATTGTAATTCTAATGCCATTTCACGATTAAAACTATTAAACTTTTCAGGTCTATTTAAATAAATATAAACGACTTCTTTTTCTTTTTTAATCTCTAAAACAGCCATACATTTTTTGTGGCAAATGTAATTATTAAATAAAACAAAAAAGAATGATTTAAATCAAAAAATAGAATAACAATTTACTAAACTTAAACCTTTAATTCATTTATCATTTTCCACGATCTCTATCTACCACTTGACAATATACATGACCTACGTATTCGTGTTTATTACCAAAAACATCCAGCAAGGTTATTTTGTAAGCATATACACCATCTTTTGGATTCGGGTCTCCTTTAATACTACCATCCCATCCTACTTTTAAATTATTAGAACTAAATACTAAATTGCCCCATCTATCGTAAATAAGCATTTGGTATTCATCCTCCATAATACCAATTCCTACGGGAATAAACACATCATTCAAATCATTACCATCTGGTGTAAAAGTATTTGGTATATACACTGCAAATTGTGGTCGTACTTGTATTACTGCATCTGCGGTATCCTTACATCCATATTGATTAGTGGCTATTAAATTAACCATATACACACCTTCATATTGATAATAATGAGTAACATTCGTATCCGTAGATAAATTATCATTAGATGAATAATCCCCCAAATTCCATAGATACTGCGATGCCCCTTGTGATTGATTGGTAAATTGAACTTCGGGATTCACCATATCTACATAAAAAGGTGAATAAGTGAAAGCAGCCACTGGTTTAGGATACACTTTAATACTATCTATAAAGGGGATATTTACATAACATCCGTATTGATTAGAAACCATAATACTTACAGCATAACTTCCATTATTGCTTAAAACTATACTTGCTGGATTTCCTAAAACATCTATATCAAATACACCATTTGTAGTATCATAACTACCTGTATTATATTCAATATGCCAATAATAATTATTGATACTGTTGGTATTTGTTTCTGTTGCTGTAAAGGTAATTTTAGCAGGACGACATCCTTTATTGGGCAAAATGCTATAAGTAGGAGATGGTAATGGTTTAACATTGACAACAAAATTTGCAACTGCATCAGGAATCGTACAACCATCTTTGATAATTACAGAATAAGAATAAACACTTCCCAATTGCAAATTAACCATTACGCTATCATACGCTTGATTAGTTCCATCACTCCAGAAAAATTGATAAGGTCCTCCATTTCCTAAACTTGTAATAGTAGGGCTTAAAACAGCAATGTGTGCATCGCATACATCCAGTGTTTTTCCCACAGCCGCTAATGGCGGATTAACAAATACTGTAATAACTCTTGGAGGTGCTACGCATCCATTGGCATCTTTTACCATTACGGTATAAGATGTAGTAACAGTAGGTTGAACAACATAAGGACCAGGTCCATTGTAAATTGAAGGAATCCAAGTATAGGTGTAAGAAGCAATTCCTCCTGTTCCTGCTGCAAAGATTTGGCTATTAGTACCATAGCATATAGTATGATTAGGCGTTGCATTTATTACTACTTGATTGGGCTGTTGTACATTTACAGTAGTAAATGTTTGACATCCATAATTATCAGATACTACAACTTGATAAACCCCTGCCCCAAGCCCTGTAAGTGTCGCTGTATTTCCGCCACTTGGGGCATTCCATGTATAGGAATAGGGGGATGTTCCTCCTGTTACTTGTATACCTGCCGCACCATTTTGCTGTCCATAACATAACGGTGGAGTAAATGAAGTGCTTGTAATAGTTGGATGTGGTGTAGGAATAATTTGAACGGTTGGATTAATAATACAGTTATTAGCATCCACTACTTGACACGTCCAAGTATTTGGCGACAAATTAGTAGCAATAGAAGTATTTTGAGGATTAGGTGTATTCCATAGATATTGATACGGAGGCGTTCCGCCACTAACTTGTACTGTAGCACTACCCACCGCATTTCCACAATAAGCAGGAGTAGAATTGATATTAGCCACTAATGGTGCAGGTTCTGTTACAGTAAAAATAAAAGTTGCCATACACGCCTTACCATCATTGATATTAAGGGTATAACTTCCACCACTTAAATTGGATATAACAGGTGCATTCACATTAGATGGGTTCCATGTAAAAGTATAAGGTGGAGTACCTCCTACGATATTAGCGGCAATTTGCCCGTTATTTCCACCATTACACAAAACATTTTGAATAGTATAACTTCCTATTGCTATGGGGTTAGGTTGTAGTATTTGAACTGTTTGTGTAGAAGTACAACCATTAGCATCTTTAACAGTACAAGTATAATTTCCTGCGATTAAACTTACCGCCGTTTGAGAATTTTGAACCCCACTTCCACCTGTCCAAGTATAAGTGTAAGCAGGAGTTCCTCCATTAACTAACATTGTTGCACTTCCATCATTTAAACCAAAACAAGATACGTGTCCTACATTCACTATAGCACTATTTAATGGAGAAGGTTGAGAAATGTTCACGGTAGCATTTCCCACGCATCCAGCAGCATCCACTACTGTTATTCCATAATTTCCTGCTGGTAAGTTTGTAATAGATAAACCGCTTTGTCCCTGATAAGTCCATGCGATATTGTATGGTGGAGTTCCTCCTGATAAACTTGCTTGTGCAGCCCCATTGTTTTGTCCATAACATGACACATTTGTGTATCCTGTGATACTAACAACTGGTCCAGATATATCATTAATAACCGCATTAGCATAAACTACACAATTGTTAGCATCTTTGACCATCACCGTATATATTCCAGCAGATACGTTGTTCAAACATGCATTAGTATATGTTGGGCTTCCACTCCATTGATAAGAATACCCGCCAGCACCTCCGCTTGCCATTACACAGGCATAACCATTACTCATATTACAGTTAGAATTTGTTGTAGTTACATTAGCCAATAATTGGGGAGGTTGATTAACCATAGCAGTTATCGTTGTTACACAATTATTAGCATCTGTAACTTGAATCGTATGCGTACCTGGGGCTAAATTATTTGCACTAAAAGTATTATGTAATGACGGATACCATAAGATATTATATGGTCCGGTGCCACCCCATGCAGAAACAATACCACTTCCATCATTTAATCCATAACAAGATACATTATTGATACTGACAGAAGCTTGTAATGGAGAGGGTTGTGTTATGGTAATAACCTGTTGTTTTTGACAATTTTTTGAATCTGTTACCTTAATTGTATAAGTACCAGGTGCTAAATTATTGGCTGAAAAACTATTTCCACCAGAGGGTAACCATTGATAGGAATAAGAGGGAGAACCTCCTGATGCTATCACAGATGCATATCCATTATTGGCACCAAAACATGTAACATTGGCTGAATTTGTTATCGTTACATTCAATAGAGGAGGTTCTGTGATGCTAAATACAGCAGATGCAGTACAGTTGTTTTGGTCTGTCAGGATAAGGGTATAATTTCCAGGACAAAGATTATTAAATACAGGTGTTGTTTGAGGAGATACCCCGCCTATCCAATAATAAGTGATGCTTCCATTGGCATTAATAGCATTAGCAGTAGCAATACCATTACAAGCCCCATTACAAGTTACATTCGTATAATTTACATTCGCTTGCATTTGAGGAGGATTGTTTAATTGAACAGTACCGCTAATTCCGCAATTCATAGCATCTTTTACATTCACGATATAAATGCCCGCTGACAAATTACTTGCTGTAGAGGCATTTCCTCCAACAGGAGACCAAGTGTAAGAGTATGGAGAAGTTCCACCATTCACTAAAGCAGTAGCACTTCCATTATTAGAATTAAAACATAATGGATGTTGAGGTATGATATTTAAGGACAAAGCAGGAGGTTGAGTAATCTGAACACTTGCTGATGCTACACAACCTACAGCATCTGTAACAGAAACTGTGTAAATACCTGCTGATAGATTAATAGCCGTTCCAACATTTTGACCATTGCTCCACATATAAGAATAGGGCGGAACCCCACCATTTACAGAAGTAGTGGCTACACCATTATTACCTCCATAACAAGAGACATTTGTATAACCTGTTACAGTGAGTGTTGGTCCATTGGTATTTGGAATAGTGATGCCAAATACATTTACACAATTGTTTGCATCTTTAACCATTACTGTATAAGTACCTGCAGCCACATTACTTAAAACATTTCCTGTAGTTCCTGTACTCCATGTATAGGAATAGGCAGGAAAACCACCAGAAGCACTAACCGTTGCTGCCCCATTACTTTGCATACAATATGCTGTATTAACAGTAGAGGTTATAGTAACAGACGAAGGTTGTGTAACATTTACAGAATAGGTTCTGGTACATCCATTGGCATCTGTAATTAAACAAGAGTAAGTACCAGCCACCAAATTAGTAGCAGTAGCAGATGTTTGCCCACCAGGTGTCCACAAATAAGTAAATGGTGGTGTTCCACCACTAATATAACTAACAGAAGCAGATCCAGAATTTTGATTAAAACACAATGCAGGGTTAGACGATATTGAAAAATGTAAAGAATCAGGTTCAGAAATTCCAATTCCAATAGAAGATGTGCAACCACACACATCTTGTATAATACAGTTATAATTACCTGGTGCTAAATTGTTTGCTGTTTGAGTATTTTGTCCATTTGACCAAGAATAAGAAATTGGAGGGGTCATATTACCGACATAACTTACTGTTGCCCATCCGTTGTTGTATCCTTTACAAGTTACATTGGAAGCAGCCGTTATTACAGCAGTACCACCAGGGATAGAATTTATTGTCAGTGTTATGCTTTTTGTACAACCATTAATATCCATTACATTGACTGTATAATTACCTGCTGTTAAACTATTAGAAATAGGAGCATTTCCACCAATACTACTCCACACATAAGCATAAGGTGGTGTTCCGCCTGTAACATTTACCGTAGCGGATCCATTAGCCGTTGTGCAATTAGCATTTTTAGTCGTTACTGAAAGTTGAATATCGGTAGGTTGATTGATTTGTATTGTGTTTGTAACCAAACAATTGTTGTTATCTTTTATGGTAACATTATAATATCCAGCAAATAAATTAGAAAAAGTAGAAGATGATTGAAAAGCCCCACCATTTAAGGAAAATTGATAAGGCGAAGTTCCTCCACTACCAACACAATTAATCATTCCATTATTACCTGAGTAGCAAGAAACATTTGTTACATTAAAAGAAAGAGATAATGGTGCAGGTTGAGAAATGCTTACAGTAGATGTATATGCACAATTATTAGCATCTTTTACAGAAATAGTATAAGTCCCTGCATTTAAGTTATTAAATATTCCCAAACCATTTGTTACATTATTTGGGGACAAGGTATAATTATATGGCGCCGTTCCACCTGTTGTGCTTACATTTATAACACCATTATTTCCTCCATTACAAGAAACATTATTTACTGTAAAATTCAATGCAGTAGGTCCACCAATGTTTGAAACATTAAATACGACTGCCAATGTACATGAATTAATATCTTTAATTACTACATTATGCATTCCCGCACCCAATCCAGAAACAGAGTTATTAGTACTAAATGCACTTCCATTAAAAGAATACTGATAAGGACTTGCCCCACCCATTACATTTACAACAGTGGCACCCCCATTATTATTTCCACAAGAGGCATTAACGACATTAACCGTGGCAGCAGATGGTCCTGGAATTGTGTTTATAGCAAAAGTTGTAGTATAAACGCAACTATTAGCATCTATTATAGAAGCAGTGTGAATACCCGCTCCTAATGGGAAAGTAACTACATTAGTACCTATGCCATCTACCACATAAGAATATGGAGAAGTTCCTCCAATAACTGCATTAATGGTAAAAGACCCTGTACTTCCTACACACGCACTTGGTGCTGTTTGAAAATTAATGCCCGATGGTCCTGGGGCTGAAATAATAGAGACATTTGTAGAATAAGTACATCCTATTATATCTTGGATATATAGAGAGTAATTTCCTGGGGCTAAACCACTAAATGAAGGGGAAGCAGTATAAGTAACACCATTTAAAGAATATTGATAGCCCGACGTACCGCCTATCACATTAGTAACATTAATAACGCCATTATTATTTCCACACGTAGCAGGATAAGTAGTATAACTCACATTTGTGATAGGAGGCGTATTAGATATATTTATAATAGTTTGCGTACTACATCCAAAGTTATTAATAATTCCCACGGTATGGGTACCTGCGGGAACGTTAATGATGGTAGAAGTAGGAATGTTGGAACCATCATATTGATAGGAAGAAACAAATTGCCCAGGCGGAGATAAATTATTGATTACAATTATCCCATTATTATTACCACAGGTGGCATTGGTATAAGATGTAGAAACAACAGGCATTGGATTTATAGTTACAACACTTTGTGTACTCATCACACAACCAAAATCAACAACTGTGTGTGTAACTGTATATGTACCAGGTGCGGAAAATGAGACAGGACCATAATTTTGAACATTAGAAGAAGGGGGAGCACCACTGGTGGGAGAAAAAGAGTATTGATGACTTCCATTCGTATATGCTGCTGTAAAAACAAACGCATTATTACTTAAACATTGAATAGGATTATTGATTGTAAATGCGGGATTAGGCGGAGTAGGCACATTGACAATTGTAGAATAGGTGGCTGTACACGAAGCAGAGTTAGTTACAGTTTGCATAATAGTATACGTTCCAGGGTTGGGGAAAATTACCGTAGAAGTATTAGCCGTTGTAGTAAAACTGGATGGGGCTGATGACCCAATAAATGAATATGTTTGAACTGCAGGCGATCCTGTACCAGTATTTGCTAAAGTAAATGTATTACAATTATTTGTAAAAGAAAAACCTGCAGTAGGATTCGGTGAGATATTTATCTGCACGGTTTTTGTAATAGGAGTACACACACCAGGCGGATTCATCACTAATGTATAATTTCCACTTACAGAAGTAGTAATCGTTTGATTGTTATTATTAACAATGCCACTACCTGGAGGTCCATTCCAAGTATAAGGTGCTAAGCCAGAGGGAGCAGTTAATGTAGCGGTAGAGATACCGCATGAATTTACGTACACATTAGATGAACCAGCAGGAAAGTCAATACCATTGACATTTAATGTCATAGGCATGCAACGAGCATCAAAATAACAATAACCATAATGACCACCTGCAGCACAATCTCCGACTGTAATTCTAATCATGACACATTGTCCAATATATTGCGTTAAATCTACAGAACCAATTTGCCATGTAGGTGTATAAGCAACACCGCCTGATTGCGTCCATCCACCTGGTAAAGCAGGACAACCTGAAGTAGGAGGAGAAATATCTACTTTTGGACAAGTCAATGGAGTATTACTACAATTAGAAGCATTACAAGAACTACATGTTGAAATGTCTATTTTGATATAGGGTTGTTGACAGCAAGTATGTCCTGGATTTTGTAAAACAGCAATGTAAGCAAATTGAAACAGGGCATTTGAAGAAGTTACAGGTACTATTTGAGTGAGTCGTGCTACTCTCGCACCCGTCGCATTATCATTGATTTTAGCCACTTTTGTTCCACCAAAGGGAGAGGCAGGAATCGTTCCTACAATAGGATCTGAAAATGGCGTAGTCATTATCCATACCAAACCTGCCCCTCCTCCACAGCAACCTGCCATAGTACAAGAATTGCTATTGTTACCAGTAGTATTTGTCCAACCTGTTAATGTTCCTGTTTCAAAATCTTCATTTACACAAGGCGTTCCAGTAGGAACAGGATTCTCGCCATTTCCATAACCTTTCCAAGTCATAGAAATTTCAAATACATCATTGTTTTCTTCGTTATGCAAATTGTATTTTTGTTTAATAAAATCTCTTTTAGCATAATACATAAAAACTTTGTATTCATCTCCAAAACAATTGGTTCTCAATGCTTCTTGACTTGCTGCTTGCTCATCAAATCCTAATAAAGAATCTTGTGAGAATTTGTAATTAGCAATTCTCTGAATGTAATCTCTTTGAGATTTTAGTACCAGAGAACTTAACAGAACTATAATTAATAAAAGTTTTTTCATATTTATCTATTTTTATATTTATACGAAATTTGTATGCCGTTGGTTTAGTTGATTATTATTTTATCCTAAAAAATTTTATGAACAATATTTTTAAAATTATGCACAATTTTGATTGTCGTTCAAATTAAAATTTGATGTTACGAATTTAAATAGAATTAGGGTAATCATCCAAATTTTTCACTCAATAAAAATGGCTATTCACGAACTCATTTTACCCTTTCGTCTAAATTTTAAAATTTATCCAACACATCTTAAATAAAAAAGCCCTACTTTTTAGGTAGGGCTATTAAAAATAAAACTATTTGAAAAAAACTAATTGCCAAAGTCAGATATAAATTTAATACGGGCTAAACGGATTTCTTCTTCAGTAGCATCTTTGCCGAATTCTTTGATGGCTTCTTCTAAACTATCTGTTTCTGCTTCTTTGAAATACAATAAAAGATCTTCTAACTTATCTTCGTCCATTACATCATAAATATAATAATCAATATTAATTTTGGTTCCTGAATAAACGATAGATTCTAATTCATCAAGTAATTCATTAAAATCAATTTTTTTCAACTTGCAAATTTCTTCTAAATCTATTTTTCTATCAATACTTTGTATAATGGAAACTTTCAATTGAGATTTATTAGCAGATGTTTTAATAACTATATCTGTAGGTCTTTCTATTTCATTTTCTTCAACATATTTTTTAATCAATGCAATAATGGGTTTGCCAAATTTCATTGCTTTTCCTTGACCAACGCCGGTAATTCGGGATAATTCTTCAATTGTAATAGGATATTGAGTCGCCATTTCTGAAAGTGAACTTTCTTGGAAAACAACATAAGGTGGCAAATTATTTTGCTTTGCAATTTTTCTCACTTCGTCTTTTAATAATTGGAACAAGGTCTCATCCAATGCAGTACTTCCTGATTTGGGAGCCATAATCAAATCGTCATCATCTTTTTCTGCATCGCTGAAATCCTGATCTTTTGTAAACATTACTGGATATGGTTCTTCTAAGAATTTTCTACCTTGTTCACTTAATTTCAATACTCCATAAGTTTCTATTTCTTTTTGAATAAAACCATTGACGATGGCTTGGCGAATAATAGCATTCCAATGTTTTTCATCTTTATCATCTTCTAAACCCTTGCCCCACATTTCAAGTTGATTATGTTTATAGGATCTTGCGGTAGTAGTCATATTGGCAATAAGGATATTGACAATGTCTTTGGCTTTATGTTTTTCTTTGGTTTCAATGATAGTTTCAAGTACGAGTTCAAGATCGTCTTGGGCATTGAATTTTTCTTTTGGATGGCGACAGTTATCGCACATTTTATTGCAATTCTCTTCGTCAAATTCTTCACCAAAATAATGTAGAAGATATCTTCTACGACAAGAAGATGTTTCAGCAAAGGCAGCCGTTTCTTGCAACATTTGTTTAGCAATTTCTTGTTCGCTAATAGGTTTGTCACGCATGAATTTTTCTAACTTTTGAATATCGTAATAACTATAGAATGCCAAACAATGTCCTTCACCGCCATCACGGCCTGCACGACCCGTTTCTTGATAGTATCCTTCTAAGGACTTGGGAATATCGTAGTGGATCACAAAGCGAATATCGGGTTTGTCAATTCCCATTCCAAACGCAATGGTAGCTACAATTACATCTATTTCTTCGTTCAAGAATTTATCTTGGACTTTACTTCTATCTTTGGCTTCCATTCCTGCGTGGTAAGCGGCAGCACGAATGCCGTTTATTTGAAGGTGTTCTGCTAATTCTTCTGTTTTCTTACGGCTTAAACAATAAATGATACCTGATTTTCCTGAATTCTTTTTTATAAAGGAAATAATTTGTTTGGTAGCACCAATTTTGGGTCTTATTTCGTAATACAAGTTAGGTCTATTAAAGGAAGATTTATAAACAGTAGCATCC
Organism: Bacteroidia bacterium; assembly: GCA_026414605.1. Classification (GTDB taxonomy): domain Bacteria; phylum Bacteroidota; class Bacteroidia; order B-17B0; family Aurantibacillaceae; genus BPGX01. Next base: position 48,964 of record JAOAIP010000045.1, on the reverse strand, counting down.
ATCATTCCTAAGTTCTTTTGGATGTCTTGTTGTACTTTGGGCGTAGCCGTAGCAGTAAGTGCAATAATTGGAGGACTGCCTAATTTATCTACGATAGGGCGAATCTTTCTATATTCAGGTCTAAAGTCATGTCCCCATTCAGAAATACAGTGGGCTTCATCTATAGCAAAAAAGGATACTTTAAATTCTTTGAAGAAGGCAATGTTATCTTCTTTATTTAAAGTTTCTGGTGCGACATAAAGCATTTTACATTTACCACTTAAAACGTCTTGTTTTACCTTTTTAGTTTCTGTTTTATTTAATGTAGAGTTTAAAAAGTGTGCAATATCCGTATTGGTACTAAACCCACGAACAAGGTCTACTTGGTTTTTCATTAAAGCAATAAGAGGAGATACAATAATAGCCGTACCTTCCATTAATATCGCGGGTAACTGATAGCACAAAGATTTTCCCCCACCTGTAGGCATTATTACAAAAACATTTTCACCATTCAAAACACTTTTGATGATGGCTTCTTGATTTCCTTTGAAAGCATTAAATCCAAAGAAACTTTTTAATGTACCATAAATTTCTTCGTCCGAGTAAGGTCTACGATTAGAATCGTTCTTGGCAGTATTTAATTTTGTAATTTCATTTGCTTTAGTTTTCTTTTCTTTTGTTGCCTTTTCATCTTTTGATTTTGTCATTTTCTTTGCTTTAGGCAATTCAACTGTACTACTCATTTTATTAAAATTTTTAATTTTGGACTATAAATATAAAGAATTTTATTCCAATCTTTTTTAAGTTTTTGTTTTATTTAAGAAGATTTTTAGACAAATATACAAAATTATTAGATAAACAAGGGAAAAATTTTTTAAATACTTTACCATATAAAATTAAAGTGTGAGAATGATGATATTTATCAATATAATTAAAAACTAAGTATATTTGCTGCACATTTATGAAATACTGTTTAATACAACTAAAAGGGTTTTTATTTAGAGTAATCCCAAAATAACTTTTAGTTATTCTATTGTTTCTACATTATTATAGTTTTATCTATAAATATCACATCCATTATCATAATACATTTTGCTACTGAAATAAAAATAAGTAGCATATATCTATTGTAAAATAAAATCATTCTCAACCCTATTCTGTTCTATTTTGATTTAGTTCATTAAAAAGAAAATTTATGCAACACACAATCGCATTTGAAACAAAAAAAGTTTTACATCATTTAAAGCATTTTCTACCATCTCAAAGTCCATTGAAAGATTTTGTTCATCATAATTTATTACATTTTTTTCAAGACCATTCATTTAGCGAGGCCAATAAGCGTTCTACTAAAATTTTTGGTTATAAGACCTATCTTAATATAAGTGAATTTAGACAATTGTACAGGTCGGGAATAATAGAGGAGAAAATTATTGAAAACGTGATATTAAAACACAAATCGCAAGAAGAATTAGAAGAATATAAATTTAGATTATTATATGATAATGTTGAAGTAAGTTTTCAGGGAAGAATGGGCAGAATAATGCATAAATGGAAGGATGAGTATAAAGTGAATATCAGTAAATATATACAACCAAAATTATTTCGGCTTATTAGTAATTATTTAGATCAAGGCATATCTTTAATAGAATTTCCGATAGTAGAAGAGGGATTATTAAATAATGTAAGAAATATTGAATTGCATTCATTTCAATCGTATTTTTTACTAAAAAAAGGAAGATCCCGAAAATGGCTATTAGAAAATAATAAAGAAGCATTACAGATTCCTTATCTACTAAAGATATTAGTAGGTGATGATGAATGGTTTGAAGATTATTTGTATGATTTGTGTTTTGAACATCCTGGATGGAGTGGAATGGTAAGTGTTTTAGAAGATCATCCTGATTATTTAACGCATCCAAGAAAAATTTCATTAGAAGAATTTATTGTTTTGGAATTATTATTTCAAATTGATTATTTGGATTATAAATTAAAAGAATGGCAAGCATTAACCAAAGTGTCTAAAATGCCCGAAGATCATTTATTTGAAGAAAAATTTTCTGACGAAGAGGAATTAAATTTTGAATTGTTACAATTATGGCAAGAAGCATTTGAATGGAGTTATTATGAAAAGGTACTGAATGCTATAAAACAACATTCATCAAAAATCAATAATACATTATGTGCCTCTCAAAAATCATTTCAAACTATACATTGTATTGATGATAGAGAAGAATCTTTTAGACGCTATTTAGAGTTATTAGATAACAATTGTGAAACCTTTTCTACAGCAGGATTTTTTAATATAGATGCATATTATCAGCCACAACATAGTAAACATTTATTAAAGATAGCCCCTGCACCTGTAAAACCACAACATTTATTAAAAGAAAAATCTGAACTGGTAGAACATACTACTGACGTGCATTTAGAAGCACGGCATCATACTTATTTAGGTGGGTGGTTGATTGCACAAACTATTGGTTATTGGTCAGCCATTAAATTAGCATTACATTTATTTAAACCTCATAATAATCCTTTAACAATAAGTGCCTTTAATCACATATCCCCAAGTTCCAGTATAGAGTATGAATACTCACCACATCATTCTATTGATTCTTGTCAATTAAAAGTTGGATATACAAAAGAAGAAGCCATACAACGATCTGAACTATTATTAAAAAGTATTGGTTTAACTAAAAACTTTGCTCCTTTTGTTTATATTATGGCACACGGGGCGGGGAGTACTAATAATCCCTATTATGCGGCTTATGATTGTGGGGCATGTTCAGGGAAACCAGGTTCTGTAAATGCTCGTGTAATGTGTGCTTTCTTAAATCAAAAAGAAATTCGTGAAGAATTGAAAAATAGAGGCATTGATATTCCTAATGATACAAGGTTTATTCCAGTGCTTCACAATACTACAACAGATGAAGTTCTTTTTTATGATACTGATGACTTGAATGAACAGCAAAAACAAGATTTGAAAAAGCATCAAGAGATTTTTGAGAAAGCACTACATCTGAATGCAAAAGAAAGAGCAAGAAGATTTGGAACAATTGTGAATATGAAAAACAAATCAGAAGAAGAAATTCACAACGAAGTGAAAAACAGACAATATGCATTATTTGAAGTAAGACCTGAATACAACCACGCTACCAATGCATTATGTGTAGTTGGGAGAAGGGCACTCACAAAAGATATTTTTTTAGACAGAAGATCATTTTTACAATCGTATGACTATACAACAGATAAAGATGGAGAACTTTTGCCTTATGTCTTAAAGTCAATTACAGCAGTATGTGGTGGCATCAATTTGGAATACTACTATTCAAGAGTAGATAATCAAAAATTAGGTTCTGGTTCAAAATTACCTCATAATATCTTTGGATTATTAAGTGTGGCTAATGGTGCAGAAGGAGATTTAAGAATTGGCTTGCCCTCACAAATGGTAGAAATTCACGATCCTTTGCGATTATTAATGGTTGTTGAACATTATCCCCAAATGGTTTTAAATGCTATTCGCTTCTATCCTGAAGTGTATGAATGGTATAAAAATGCTTGGATAAATTTAGTTGTCTATCATCCAGAAACAAATGAATTTTATGTTTTTAATACTACACTTGAAACTATGGAAAAAATAAGTGATATGAATAATAAGGAAATAAACAGTATTACATTATCAGATTTATTAAAGATTTTTGAAAACAACTCACAAAATTTAAATGTTTACTTTTTAAAATAAAAAACTATGATGGAGATTTTAAAGATATTGCTTTCACTAATACTTGGATTAAATATAATTGGTTTTATTATTGGATTATTTTTTTCAGAGAAAGAACAACAAGAGCGCCCTTTGGCATTGTTTTCTTTTAGCGTCGTTTTACTCATTGGACTGATATTAATCCTATTATTGATCTTACATATTGGACATTTATTCCCTTCATATAATATATTTTTATTTCAGTTAATGCACGGTTTTTCAATTGATTTATTGTGGAATACAACAACACTCATCTTTTTAATGACAGGAAATATTATAACATTATTGATATTATATTTTAGTAGTTATTATATGCACAGAGAGAATGGATTCAAAAGATTTTTCAACACACTTATGTTTTTTTATATGGCATATACTATCACTGTATTATCGGGCAATTTCACTACTTTATTTATAGGTTGGGAATATCTTGGTATATCTTCATTTTTATTGATAGGATTTTATAGAGATAGATATTTACCTGTTAGAAATTCTGTAAAAGTATTTTCTGTATATCGTATTGCAGATATTGGGTTAATAGTAAGTATGTGGGCACTTCATCATATTTTACACGAAAATGTATTATTCTATAATTTTCGTCCGTCTTCTTATATTAATGATTATGTAGATAATCATTACTATACAGCATTAGCCATTGGGTTAGGTATATTAGTGGCTTCTGCAGGCAAGTCCGCTTTATTTCCTTTTTCGTATTGGCTACCCCGTGCTATGGAAGGTCCTACCGCTTCTTCTGCAATATTTTATGGATCATTATCTGTTCATATGGGCGTACTTTTATTATTAAAAACCTATTATCTTTGGAATCAATTTTATGAGTTAAGAATACTAATGTTTTTGGTTGGAAGCATTACTTATTTTACTGCTAATAAATCTGCTAAACTACAATCTTCTATTAAACCACAAATTGGTTATAGTTCTATTGCTCAAATAGGTATTATGTACATTGAACTTTCTTTAGGATTATATTGGTTAGTACTTATACATTTTGTAAGCAATGCGTTTTTAAGAACTTATCAATTAATTGTATCCCCTTCAGTAGCCGCTTATTTAATGCGACAACAAGTATATTTTTCAGAATTGATAGAAAAAATACAAAAACACTTTATTCATTACTTACCTAATCGCTTAAAGTATACTTTATTTGTTTTAGCACACAATGAATGGTATTTAGACCCACTCATAAATACCTATTTATTTGGTACCATAAAAAAAATTGGAAGAGTTTTTCAATTCATCAATACCAAAACATTTTTATTGTTTGTTCTACCATTGTTTGTACTTTCTTTTTATATTCATCAAAACAAAATACATCTTCCACTTCATTTTTCAGAAAACATTTATGCTATTTTACTTTCTTTTGTTGCAGTAATACTCATTATTCGTGCCTTTGCAGAAAGATATAAAGTTTTTTTAGTATTGTATTTGATTTTGTTTAGTGAATTATTTATCGCATTAGCCGTATCTTACAATGAAAAATACGATGTATTATCTTTCTTAATTTATTTATCAGGAATTATTCCTGGCTTTTTAATCGCATTGATTTGTTTAATCTATTTAAAATCAAAAGAAGAAAGATATTTTGATTTGAATAAATACTATGGGCACATTTACGAACACAGATGGTTTGGATTTGTTTTTTTGATTTCTATATTAAGCATTATTGGATTTCCTATTACACCTACATTTTTAGGCGAAGATATTATCATTGAACACATTCACACACATCAAGTTTTATTAGCATTCAATTTTGCCATTCATTTTATCTTAACAGGTATTACAGGTATAAAAATGTATGCAAGATTATTTTTAGGCCATCATTGTAAGCCCTATCACGAAATAGCCATCAAATCTGCATAACAAAACAAAGTATTGAAAAAAGATTTTCAAAAACTATCCTGCTAAACATCATTAGAACGATAAATACTATCTACAATGTTTTGATATTTTTCCAATATAAACTTTCTTTTCAAACTCATCTTTGGCGTTAATTCTCCACTTTCTACACTCCATTGAGTATTAAGAATATAAGGTTTTCTTATCTGTTCATAAGGGGCTAATTCTTTATTGACTTTTTGAACAAAATCATTTATGGTCTTTTTAATCTCTTTATCATTTGCCAATTCATCAAGTGATGCTTTTTTCAAAGAAGGAAATTTTTCTTGGATATTTTTGATATTTAAAGTAATCAATGCACTGGGAAATTTTTCATTCGCACCAATCACCATACAATGTTCAATAAAAGGATGTTCTTTTAATTTATTTTCAATGTATGCAGGTGAAATGTATTTTCCTGCGGTGGTCTTAAATATCCCCTTTTTTCTATCTGTAATTTTCAAAAAACGATTGTCTACCCATTCACCTATATCTCCGGTGTGAAACCATTCTTCATTATCTATAACTTCTGCAGTAGCCGTTGGATTTTTATAGTAGCCCATCATTACTCCTGGTCCTTTGACCAATATCTCTCCATCATCGGCGATTTTTACTTGTGTATTTGGGATAATAGGTCCCACGGTACCTATACATTTTCCGCTATCATCAAATGTATTCACGGCTACAACAGGCGATGTTTCTGTTAATCCATATCCTTGCATACAATTAATGCGAGCACACAAAAACATTCTTTCCATTTTGGGATTTAATGCTGCCCCACCTGAAATCATACATTCTATATTTCCCCCTAATGCCTCACGCCATTTTTTATACACTAATTTATCTGCAATTTTTCTTTGAAACTCATACCACCATCCATTTTTGCCGTGTAATTCATAGTTTTCTGCTAATGCAATAGCCCACGCTAAAATGTGTTTTTTTAATCCTTTCAATGTATCTCTTGTACTTGTAATTTTCTGATACACTCGTTCAATTAATCTTGGAACAGACACAAACAAATGGGGCTTTACTTCTTTGATATTATCCACTACTTTTTCAATTCCTTCTGCATAATAAATGGATACTGCTTTGTAAATTAATAATGTATTTACCATTCGTTCATACACGTGATTAAGCGGCAAAAAACTCAATGCTTTCCAATGCTTTTGAAATGGTGCAATATGTTGACAATTTAGTACATTAGATAATAAATTTTGATGTGATAACATTACTCCTTTGGGCTGCCCCGATGTACCTGATGTATAAAGCAAAGTCAATAAATCGTTGGGCTGAACTGTTTTGTAAATAGAAATTAGTTTGTTTTCTATTTCTGACAAATTAAATGTCTTTAAAATATCATCAATGAATAAAGCATTTTCGGTTCTATTAAACAGTACTATTTTGTTATCAAAAAATGATTTTAGCAAGGAATGGTATTTTTTTAATAAATAGGTAGTAGATATAAATGCTAATCGTGGTTGTGATTCATTTAAGATAAATGACAAATCATTTTCAGATATATTAGGAAACACAGGTACAGTAACAGCACCTATCAACTGACAAGCAAAATCAACGATATTCCATTCAGGACGATTTTCTGACATCAATAAAACTCTATCGCCTTTGTTTATATTTTGTGAATTTAAATACGCTGCCAATTGAAATACTTTTGTATAAAACTCTTTTCCTGACAAGGACTTCCACTCTTTATTCTCTTTATAGTTCAATAAATTGGGCTTATTTATAACTTCTTCCAAAAACAAAATATCCGTTACTTTTTGCATACCTATTTTTTGCAGAAATTTAATGAAAATTTATTGGCTTTTTGAATCAAGATAAGTTTTAACTTTTGGACCTAAATTAAAAATCGCATCTATAATGCTTAAATTTTCTTGAAACTTAAATCTATCTGAAAATACCTGTAAATATGGTATTTTTAAGGAATCGGGTAAATTTATGTTTTTATGAAATGCTTGTCTAAAATCTTTTTCATAATTAGGATAATATTCTTTTGTAAAATGAAAATGAACATTACAATTAAGCAATGACAAAACTTTTTGTATAATCAAAAAATTAAACTCAAATAATTTATTAGTAGGTGGATGAAGAAGTGGTGATAACAATTCATCTGCATAGTATTCAAAATAAGGTGCATTTTTGTAAGCAGACACAATAGCCGTATAATGTTTTTTATGCCATTTTTCTTTAAAACAAATTTCTTTATCAATCATTTTTTCTTGATGAGAATGATGAACAACTGGAATTATCAATGGCATTACACCATTAGCAGTCAGTATGTATTGTCTATTACGATATGTTTGCTTAATGTAATATTCTTGAGTTTCAAACAAAATATCTGTGTGTTGTATAATGCAATGATAAAAATAAATGCATCCAAAATATTGAGTAGAAAAAACAGGAAGAACTGACATAATTATTTTTTAATGAAAATGATAAAACACAATGCCTACAATATCTTTTCTTTTGATAGGTCCTAAAAACCGACTATCTATAGCATTATCACGATTATCACCTAAAACAAAATAATAATCATTTTTAAAAACATACTCATTGACATATTTTTTATTGATAAACAAACTATCATTTCTCATTTCTGAAAACTTTTCTTCTCCTTGAATAATTGGGAAATAAATATAGAGATTTTTTTTAGTTAATGTTATTTTATCTTTTTTCTTGGGCAAATAAATTGGTCCAAAAAAGTGCTTATTCCAACGAATATCTTCAGAATAAGGATAAACATTTTCTTCAAAAATAGAAGGATGATCAAGTTGTGATTCAATACTTAAAACATTTGTATCATTTACTAATTCTTGATATTGCTGATACGACAAACTCATTGCATATTCAAACTTTTTTGAAATCATTACTTTTTCAGAAATACTTTCATTTAAGTAACTAAATTTTTCAATAGAATCTTTTAATTGAACAATATAATTTCTTTGGTAAAATACATTTGGTTTTTCAAGCAAGGAATTTATGAAAACATTACCACTGTCAATTTTTATGGTATCTCCTGGTAATGCAACTATTCTTTGAATAAACAAATATCGCTTATCATCTAATGAATCTTCTTGTAGAAAATAATTGCTTTTATATACCACAACATCATTATGATTAGGAAATAACAAAAATTTACGATACAACAAAACATCTCCTTTTTGAATACTTTGTTTCATATCTTTTTCGGGCATCTTAATAATCCCAAAATTCCAATACACTAAAAGAAACAAAATAACACCAATTAATAAATTGACTACTTGCTTTTTCATTATTGCAAATATACTAATAAATAAAAACAATTACAACGACTGCATCTATGCATAGAAAAATAGAGTTGCAAAATGTGATATTCTTAAATACTTTGCTTAATAGTGCTTTATTTCTGATAATCATCAACAAACATTATTTTTTCTTCACTTGCTTTCTTTTCTTCCACTTATTATACGCCCATATACCAAATAGGATAGACAAAATAGGAATTTTCAAAGATACCAAGCCATTATGACCAACATAACATAAAAATCTTTCCCATCTCAATTTTCCATTTTTAGAAAAAGCAGTAGATAAAGACCACTTACCACTAATTGGATTGTTATCTTCATACTTCACACTCATCCATATAAAAAATGGTTCTCCAACAATATGATCAAATGGTACAAATCCCCAACTACGAGAATCAGCACTATTGTGTCTATTATCTCCCATCATCCAGTAGTAATCTTGTTTAAATGTATAAGTATCTATGGGCGTTCCATCATAATACACTTTACCATTTTTCATTTCTACCTGATGCACCTTTCCAAAATCATCATAAGTATCCATAATTTTTCTATACAAAATAAAATTAGCACTATCCATTTTAATTGTCATTCCTTTATGCGGAATTACTAATGGTCCAAAGTTATCGTTATTCCAAGGAAATTTTTCGTGATGTGGAAATATCGTAATATCTCTTTGTCCTTTTGGATCAATTTTTCTTTTTACAGAAATCACACCTTCCAATTGCTTTACCTTTTCTAATGTACTTTTGGGCATAGTTAATAAATACACACAAGTATCCTTTTTTGTTTCTACTAAATCGGTTTCACCCACATAAATATCCAACTCATCCAATAATTTAAAGTTACTCAATACTATCCTTCCATTGACTTCCATTCGTTCACCAAAGAGTGGTCCTTTGGTTGTTACATAATACTTAAATTGAGCGTGTTCTGGTGTAGGTTGTTCTTTGCCATTGATAAACAATATCCCATCTTTGATTTCTAAAGTATCGCCTGCAATAGCCACACAACGTTTTACATAATGCTCTCTTTTATCTACAGGTCTTGCTACAATTTTTCCAAAAGGACGATTATTTAAAGGATTGACATTATTGGGCTGATGCACATATTCCCAAGCCATTTTTTGATAAGAAGCATCATCTAAGGTTGGCTTCCCTGTTTGAATATCTTCGTTTTTCATTAGCATTGCAATTAAACGGACGGCTTGGTAATAACTAATATCTTGCATATTTTGAATAACCGTATCACCATCGGGATAATTAAATACTACAATTTCGTTTCGTTCCACCTTTCCACCAATAGGAATACGCATATAAGGTAATTTTACCCAATCAACATAAGCAGGAATAGAATTAGTGCCTATAAGTGTATGATGCGAAAATGGAAATGCAATCACTGTTTGTGGAATCCTTGGACCATAAGCCAATTTATTAACAAACAAAAAGTCCCCCACCATTAATGTTTTTTCTAATGATGATGTAGGAATAGTAAATGCTTCAATAAAAAAAGTACGAATAATAGATGCGGCAATAGTAGCAAATACAATAGGATCTGCCCATTCACGAATAAACTTGGATGGTTCTGGTGTATATTTGTCTAAACCAACAAACTTTAAATTTTTATCAACTATCAATGATATAAAAAAGAAAGGCGGTAATAAAGATGCTAATAATAAATCGGATGTTTTGGTCTTATCCACAGCACGGGCTGTATTAAATCCATATACGCCCCACATAATCAAATTCACCCCTGGTATAATCATTATTAAAGACCACCACCACGGCTTTTTTAATACTTGCGATAATTTGTAAAAATTATGAATAGGAATAAAGGCGTGCCAAACTGGAATTTGTAAGAGTTTGAAAATTTTCGCTATTCCAAAAAATGATATAATTGTAATGATGATAAACACGATGTTTCCCATATAAAATTTTTGAGTGGCAAAGATGATTAAAATATCCCTCAAAAAAATTTTTTTTTAAACTTTTAAACCTTTTACCTTACTTTGCATCAAAATGATGAAAACCCAAAAAACTTAAAATTATGAAAACAAAAAGCATTTTAATCAGCAGTGCAACCGCTGGCTTAATAGCCGTATTATTCATTACAGGTTGCAAGAAAAAAGACCAACAACAAGAAGAACAACCCGACACCAGTTATTCCTATGTGCAGGACCATAATCAGGCAGAAATTTACAACAATGATATTGGTAATATCGGAATGGAAGCAAAAGAAAATGGCACACTTTCTAATTATCGTGTAACAGGGAATACTTATGTAGGCGGAATTACAGCCGCACCTTGTGCCACCGTTACCTTAGATACCGCTGCTAAAACATTCACCGTGGACTTTGGAACAACACCTTGTACTTGCCTTGATGGAAGAAAACGTTCGGGCAAACTTATTTATAACTATTCTGCCTCTACAAATGGGGCTAAATGGCCTCGACAACCCGGCTTCTCTATCTCTTGCACCTCTCAAAACTATGTAGTAGATAGCCACACCGTAAATATCATCAATAGAACACATACCAACACTACACCTCTTGGATTTAATCCATCCACTACCAACATCACTTGGACAACCTCTGCAAATATCCAAATCATAAAACCATCTACTGCAGGGGGCGGAACTATCACTTGGACAGCCACAAGAAATACAGAGTTAACAAATACAAGCGATCCTACTGTTTATGATCCATCCGGAAATTACCCCATTGCTTGGAATAAAGTTATTTTACGATTGAATGGAACAGCCAGTGGCACTACAGCAAGCGGTGTTAGTTATACTGCTACAATGAGTAACTTAATATGGGATGCCACCTGTACACCCGACCCTATATTAAGACCACGTAGACATCCTTTCAAGTCAGGTACTATTACTTTTACACCTTCTAACAAGCCCGCAAGAGTCATTGACTTTGGAAATGGTTCATGTGACTTCAATGTATGCGTATCCATCCCTGCATATAGTTATACCAATTGTAATGTAACATTACCATAATCTATTAAAATCATAATGTAGGGCTATTTGCAATACAAAGCAAATAGCCCTTTTTTTTATCCTATGACACCCGCCGAAATCGATAAAAAAATTCTGGAACTCATTGCACATCCTGATCAACATAATCAGGCACTAAAACTATTGATAGATACTTATCAAAAACGACTCTATTGGCAAATAAGACGAATAGTTATACATCACGATGATGCCGATGATGCTTTACAAAACACATTTATCAAGGCGTGGCAAGGACTTAAAAATTTTAATCAAAATAGCAGTTTATTTACTTGGCTGTATAAAATAGCCACTAATGAAGCACTACAAATTTTAAGAAAAAAAGCCCAAGAAAAAAATATCCCCTATGATGAAGTCGCCCATTATTTGAGTAATTCATTAACCAGTGATCCGTACTTCAAAGGCGATGAAATTCAAAAAAATTACAACAAGCCATCTTACGCTTACCTGAAAAACAAAAAATTGTATTTAATATGCGTTATTATGATGAATTAAGTTATGAAGAAATGGCTGAAATTCTTGATACATCTGTCGGTGCATTAAAAGCATCCTATCATCACGCTGTTACTAAAATTGAAGAATATCTTTTAAACCAAAGTGAATAATTCGCATCTAAATGCAAATATGAAAGATAAAAAATCCATACTTGATAATCCGCATTTGAAAGAAAATCCTTTCAATGTACCCGAAGATTATTTTGATACAAATGCAATAAAAATAATTGCAAAAATACATTCTACATCTACTGAAACCTTTAATGTACCCGAAGATTATTTTGAAACCAATGCACTAAAATTACAAGAAAAACTTCTTTCTAACTCATTTGAAAATGTTTTTACATATCCTGAAGGATATTTTGAAGACACAGAAAAAAAATTATTTAAAGAAATACAAAGTTTAAAACCCCAAAAAAGAAGAATTATTCCATTGATTAGAACTATTGGAATTGCGGCATCTGTAACTCTTTTTATTTTAACTACTTATATTTTATTGCAACCCAAGCCCAATTCTCATTCCGAAATCACAAAAAACAAAGATTGTCAAACGCTTGCTTGCCTTACAAAAAAGGACATTTCAAAAGACATAGAATATCTTGACGAAGCAGACATAGAAGAAGCCGTATCTGAACAAGATATTGAAAAACATTTTAATTCAAAAAATTATCCTTCACCATCTCCAACCAATTCCAATATCGTAAATGAAACATTTTAAGTTACATATTTTATTTCTTTTACTACTTTGCGTAAGTTATTCCTACTTTGCACAATCTCCAAAGATTGACAAGGCAAGGATTCAATTTATTACTGAAAAATTAAATCTTGAACCTGCCGTGGCTCAAAAATTTTGGCCCGTATACAATGAGTATGTAGATAAATTAAAAAGCATTCGTCACGAAAGAAGAAAATTATTTAAAGAATATAATTATTCTAATAATCCAGCAGAAGCAGAACAATTTTTGAAAAAATACAGTCAATTAGAAACAGCCGAAGAACAATTAAAATTAGAGTACATACAAAAATTTAAACAAATCATTGGCACTGTAAAAACTGCACATCTTATTCGTGCAGAAGAAGAGTTTAGATTAGAACTTGTAAAACTCCTTAAATCTGATAAGCCCGATTAAATGTATAAATATATTATTGTATTAAATATCGCGTTCATTATTCATCTTTATCCACAAAGTGATAGTGTGTCTATTCGCACACCCAAGCACTATTTTAAAAATATCGTATTAGTAGATTATTATCAAAAACCAAAAGTTGAATTAAGTCCAACAGATTATGTTCATACTAAATTAAAATCGTATCAAATTCAGCAAACTACTATTGCCTTCAATATCCCTGTATTTACAAGAGATAGAATGAATACCGATTCTACTTTTGCTAATTTTAATTTTTTACTCACAGGTTATTTTTTGTCTTACAATCCCAATTTTTCGGGACTTACAGAAAAACATATTTTACAAAAAAATGGTATCGGCATTCGCTTTATTTACAATAATGGAAAGCGATCCATCTTCTTTGTAGATTTTTCGCCATTTTCAAATGTAGATAAGCAGAATCGTTCTGAAACAAGAGTAATCAGAATGGCAAGTTTGTTATTATGGAGTTTTAGTCCTTCCACAAAGTTTAATTTGCGATTAGGAGTAACAAAATCATTTTTGTGGGGAAATAGATATTATTTGCCTGTAATAGGTTTTAGAATAGGATCATTAAATCGTTTGAATTTTAGTTTACAGTTTCCAAGAATAATGAGTTTAAATTATCCTATATCCAACAAGTTTCAAATATCATTATTTACCAAGCCCCAAGGTGGTGTATTTAGTATTAGTAATTCCGATACATTATATGCAGCATTTTTAAGAGAAAACAAAGTCGTTTATCTTGGAAGATATGAATTTTTGGGCGGTATACGCATAGACATAAAGCCCGTCAATTTTCTTGGAATGTATGTATCTGTAGGTAAATCAGTTAATAATTATTTAGCACTTTATTCTTTGCATTTTAATAGACGAACTCAAGGAAGTTATATTCCATTTTTTAAGGATGAACAAGGTCGTACAGCTTTTGTAAACTTTGGAATTATTGCTTATTTCGGCAAAACAAAATCTTATTATCAAAGAAAGAATATTGACGAGATGATTTCCATAAATAATGAAATGGGTGTAGGAGATAATAACTTACAAGTTCATTCTACTACAGACAATTATCAAAAGAAAGAAAAGTTTAAAGTAAGTAATGAAGAAATATCGGACTTAATAAATAGTTTTGATTATTAGCCCCCTGCTAATTTCACTTTATATCCCATTTGTGTGAGAATAGTTTGCAATTTTTCTCTTTGATTACCTTGAATTAAAATAGCCCCATCTTTTACATTGCCCCCTGTTGCACATTTGTTTTTTAAGGTTTTAGCCAATGCTTCTAAATCTTCTGATTTTCCAATAAATCCTGTAATTCTACATACAAATTTATTACCCCCAAGACGATCTAAAAAAATTTTTAATTGCTGTTGAGAGGGCGGCAATGTATCGGGTTCTTGTTCCGAATTTTCTTCTTGATATTTCTTTAAATAATCTGCATTTGTAGAATAGACCAATGAACTTTTGTTGTCTTGTTTATTTCTCGCCATAACGATATTGTTTGAATAAATAAATAGAACAAGCAAGGGCAATTAAAATGGTAATAAACAATTGAAGGAAAGAAACTTTTATATTTTTAAAACTTGTAATTTCTTTATTTGGAATTGTTTGATTGGTTTCAGAAAGTAATGTGATATTTCCCTTTTTTTGACGATAAAAACTATCTTCTAATTGGATATATTCATTAAAATATCTTTTGGCTAATTCATTATCATTAGAAAGCAAATAATAATTAACTTTATGTTCTGTAAGATTTTTCTTTCCTTCTAAATATCCCAAATGATCTATGATAGAATCCGCTAAATCTATAAGTGCTTTAGCATAACTCAATTCTTTTTTGGCTAAATGCAAAGAAATGGCCGTCAAATACGCATCTGCTAAACCATAATAATTTTCTGTTTTTTCATAGTTATTAAATGATTGATAAATGTATTTACTGGCACTATCTATTTGACCTGTTTTGATAAACATTGCTGAAAGATTATTCAGACAAATTGCGGCTTCTTCTACTAAATCTTGCTGTTGAGCATAATAAAGTGCTAATTTCAAATGCACACGAGCAGCAGTTTGTTCTTTTAAATTAAATTCTTCTGTGGCTAAATTCAATAAAGCCCGCACTAAAAAAGGATAATTTTGTGTTTCATTAAACATACGAATAGCATCTTCGTAATATCTTTTGGCAGAATAAGGGTAATTCAAATCTGAGAGTGCATTGCCAAGATTGATGTATATTTTACCCTTTAATTCTTTGTCATTAGTAAGTTTTAATGCTTTATCTAACTCTGTAATAGAAGCAAAATACTGACTTTTCTTGTAATACAATATCCCTTTAAGATTGTGTGCTTTTGCCAACCATTCTTTGTTGCCTAATTTTTTAGCCACTTCTAATGCATTATCTATCCAATAAAAGGCAGAATCTACATTGACGCTTCTTAATTTATACGCTTTATCAAAATAATGTTGAAATTCTACACTATCTTTTTTAGATTGAGCAATGAAATTTTGAAAAGATAAAAAAACAATTAAGAACAAGTTCCAAAAATAGAGGTCTCGCATTTACTTTATTTTACATAGATTTGCGGGGTAATAATACGAATAA
This sequence comes from Bacteroidia bacterium, assembly GCA_026414605.1. Lineage (GTDB taxonomy): Bacteria > Bacteroidota > Bacteroidia > B-17B0 > Aurantibacillaceae > BPGX01. Next base: position 32,774 of record JAOAIP010000045.1, on the reverse strand, counting down.
AAAATCGCTTATGGAATTATTCTTTTCAATTTCTCAATCCAATCCTGTATCTCACTATATCAATGTAAAATTAAAAATACAAAATGTTGTTGATAAAAAACTTATTCTCTTACTTCCGAGATGGCGTCCTGGTAGATACGAATTAGGTCATTTTTCAAAAAACATTCAAAACTTTCGTGCTTATGATAGCAAAGGTAAACAACTTTTAGTTATAAAATCAAATACACACTCTTGGGAAATTTTCAATGACAATTTAAACAAAGAAATTTTTGTAGAATATAATTATTATGCTAATGAATACAATGCAGGGGCGTGTTATGCAGATGAAAATATATTGTATTTTAATCCTGTGCATTTACTAATGAAACCAAGTTATTCAGATACTATCCAAAAATTTTACATTCACATTAATGTTCCAAAAAATTACAAGATAATTACTTCATTAAACATTAAAAATAATACCATTGAATCTACTGATTATGACGAATTAGTAGATAGCCCAATTGTTGCCACACCTTATGTCAAATCCTTTTCATACAAAGTAGATGAATATACTTTTTATGTGCATACTATAGATATTCACGAAAAATACATTGATGAAGAAAAAACGAAAAACGATTTTAAAAAATTTACTCAACAAATACTGAAATTTTGGGGCACTGCACCTTTCAAAAAATACCACTTTATCATACACTTATTACCTTATTCTTACTATCACGGCGTAGAACACTTAAAAAACACAGTCATTGTATTAGGTCCGAATACACAAATAATGACCAAACTATACAATGAACTTTTAGGAGTAGCATCCCACGAGTTATTCCACGCTTGGAATATCAAAACCATTCGCCCTAAACAAATGTTTCCTTACAACTATTACACAGAAAATTATTCAGAATTAGGATTTATTTACGAAGGATTTACTACCTATTATGGGGATAAATTATTATGGCAATCAGGTGTTTTTAATGATGATGAGTTCTTTAATTGCATTAATGAACGATTAAACAGGCATTTTATCAATTATGGTAAATTCTCACAATCCTTGCTTAATTCAAGCATAGATACTTGGGTAGATGGATACGCCAATCACGCACCACATAAAAAGGTCTCTATTTACGACGAAGGATGCCTATTAGCAATGATGATGGACTTGTATATTATTTTCAAAACCAAAAAGAGAAAATCTTTACGAGATGTGTGTTTAAAATTATATGATAATCAAATCAACAATAATGAACCATATACACTACAATCCTTCATCAAGTATTTTTTAGAATTTACAAAAGATGAAACAGACATAGTATTTTTTGATAATACATTATTATTTCCCAATGATTATATTCCACTATTTGAAAAAATCATTAAAAACTTTGGCTTATACATTGAATACAAAGAATCTGAAAATTGGTGGGAAAGATACTTTGGTTTCAAAGCATCAGAACAACAAGGGAAATACATCGTCAATCATATCTTACCTGAAAGTCCTGCTTATTATGCCCTATCATTAAATGACGAGATATTGGCAGTCAATTCTATTACAAGCAAAGATGCATTTACCGATAAAAGCATTAATAAAATAAATACCATCAACCTTACAGTTCAAAGATTCCATAAAATAATAAATGTAGAAATTAAAGCACTTAAAAACAAAACATTCTATCAAAAATTATCATTACGATTAAAGGATAAATTATCTACAATAGAAAAAGATTTATTCTCACATTTTAAAAAAATGTAATTAAAGATGAGATCATTGATACAAAGAGTAAAAGAAGCAAAAGTAATCGTAAATAATAACATTGTAGGTGAAATCAATGATGGGTTGCTTGTATTTTTAGCCGTTGGCAATGATGATAATGAAGAAGATATAAATTGGCTATCTCAAAAAATAATTCAATTAAGGATATTTTCAAATGAAGAAGGCAAGATGAATAAAAGTATACAAGACATTAATGGATCTCTTTTAATAGTAAGCCAATTCACTTTATTTGCATCTACTAAAAAAGGAAATCGCCCTTCATTTATAAATAGTGCCCCACCTGAAAAGGCAAAAGCATTATATGAACAATTTATTGAAAAATGCGAAAGTTTATTACAAAAAAAAGTAGAACGAGGAATTTTTGGTGCAGATATGAAAGTACATTTAATCAATGATGGTCCTGTAACAATATGGATAGACACCAAAAACAAAGAATAATTAACTTTCGGCGAATGAACCGAAAATTTAAAATTTCGGCTAAATAGCCGAAATCAATAAATTAAAATTAAAAAATAAATGTAATAGTTTAGTTATGCCAAAGATATTAGTAATAGATGACGAAAAAGCCATACGAAGTGTAGTTAAAGAGATATTAGAAGCCGAAGGATGGCAAGTTCAAGAATGCAGTAATGGTGCAGAAGCACTCAATTCCATTCAAAAAGAAAACTTTGATATTTTATTATGCGATATTAAAATGCCCAAACTGAATGGAGAAGAATTATTTCAAAAAGTTACAGAATTAAATTATCCAACAGCATTTATTGTAATGAGTGCTCACGGCGATATAGATACGGCTGTAAAATTTATGAAAGCAGGAGCATTTGACTATTTACAAAAACCATTTAGTTTAGACAAACTTATCAATACTTGTAGAAATGCTTTAAACAGAAATCAAATTATTGATCAAAAAAACAAATCTCATTCTTCCGTTAAAAAAACAAGTAGTGTTGAAATCCCTGAAATTATAGGCAAAAGCGAAGCCATTGTTAAACTCTTAAAAATTATTGACAAAGTGGCCTTAACCGATGCAAAAGTTTTAATTACAGGACCTAATGGTTCAGGTAAAGAATTAGTAGCAAAGCGTATTCACGCATTATCGCATCGTTCTACTTATCCATTCGTTGAAGTGAATTGTGCCGCCATTCCATCTGAATTGATTGAAAGCGAATTGTTTGGACACGAAAAAGGTTCATTTACTGGGGCTATTGCACAGAAAAAAGGAAAATTTGAACAAGCCAACAATGGCACATTGTTCCTTGATGAAATTGGCGATATGAGTTTATCCGCACAAGCAAAAGTGTTACGATCATTACAAGAAAACAAAATTCAAAGAGTAGGCAGTGAAAAAGACATTCAAGTAAATGTTCGTGTTATTGCTGCAACAAATAAAAACTTAAAAGATGAAATTAAAAAACAAAACTTCAGAGAGGACTTGTATCACCGATTGAATGTTATTCACATTTCCGTTCCATCCTTAAATGAAAGAAAAGAAGATATTCCCTTATTAGTAGAATATTTTTCTGACCAAATAAGCCAACAACAAAATATTCCCAAAAAAGTATTTGATACTAAAACCATTGAATATCTTCAAAACATAAATTACACGGGAAATGTAAGACAATTGAAAAATTTAATTGAACGAATTTACATCTTATGCGATGGCGAAAAAATATCTATTAACGATCTTGAACAATACTGCTATGAATAATTCTTCATCTATACTAACATCATCATTAAAACAAAAAAATGGGATAATTTCTAAGTTTCACATCAATACTTCTCCCGAGTTTAATCCTATTGTCGCCCAACCATATAATATCGATAAAGTAACATTAGAACAAGTAGATAATTTGAAAATCAATTATATTTTCACTACGGGAAGGTCTGCTTCTACACTACTTGGAGTAATGCTAATGATGCACGAACAAGTGGTATTTACTTCTGAAGAAGTGTTTCCTATTATTCTTCGTCAAAAATACCGATCTATAAAAAGTTGGACAACTAAAACTATCCAACAATATTGCGATGATTTTGTATTGATGAGTGAAGGTAAATTATATCCTCTTTTTGCTGGTAAGGAAGTATTAAAACAATTACTATTAAAATTTCAAAATCAATTGAATTATGAAAGAGTGATACGACTATCCTATTTAGCATTTGGTATAAATAAGGATGTATCTAAAATTACCCACATTGTGGACAAACAATTACGGTACTACTTATCACGCTACTATCTTCAACTTTTTCCAAATGCCAAAATTCTACTATTAGTCAGAGATCCAAGAGATAATGTATATTCAAAATTTAACTACAACCAAAGATTAAGAACACATTACAACAGTTGTCTTTATATTTATACTTGGGAAGAAGCATTTCAAACCTATTTTAGTATACTGCAAAAATCCAAGATTCCATTTCTAATTGTCAATTATGAAAAATTAATTAGTGAAAGTACAGATACATTAAAAAATATTTCCAATTTTTTGGATTTACCGTATACATCTAAGTTTTTTGATTACCCTTCAATTATTCAAGATCTTTTTGAAAACATTCAAGACCCTAAACTTAAAGATTATTTTTTTATTACGCATAAAAGTTTAACGCAACCAATTTCTCCACAAAAAGTCAATGAATGGAAACATAATATTAATCAACCTGAAATAGCCCATCTTATTAATGCTACTTGGACAATGACTCAAGAATTAGCAAAGCAACTTAATTATCAATCTCATAATGATTTTAAACCCATTCACTTATCTTGTTGGAAAACGCAATTAAAAGTCAAATTTAATCATATAAGTTCTTTTATTTACTTCCATTTTGTTCCTTACTTCATCAAGCGATTAATTAAAGTTAAAAAATACCCTTATCGATTACAATCTCCATCTACTTATGATGATTTTTAAGACAAAGTTATCTTTAAAAAATAAAACTATGAATTTCTTTGTAACAAAATTATCAGAACAACTCAACATTAAACCTAATCAGGTAAATGCAGTATTAGAACTCTTTGAAGAAGGATGCACCATTCCTTTCATTGCTCGTTACCGCAAGGAAAAAACGGGCGGCTTAGACGAAGTGCAAATTAGTCAAATTAAAGATGGATTTGAAAAGTTATTAGCCCTTGAAAATCGTAGAAATACTATTTTGAAAACAATTGAAGAACAAGGCAAACTAACAGATGAATTAAAAAATAAAATCCTTGCTGCTGAAACATTACAACAATTAGAGGACTTATACTTGCCCTACAAACCCAAAAAGAAAACCCGTGCTTCCGTTGCTCGTGAAAAGGGATTAGAACCACTTGCTCTTCAAATTTTTAACCAAGAAGATATTGATATTCTGAAAGAAGCCGAAAAATACATTAATGCTGAATTAGGATTAAACAACATTGAAGATGTATTACAAGGTGCAAGAGATATTATCGCAGAAATGATTAATGAAAATGCAGATATTCGTGAAAAATTAAGAACTATCTTCAAAGAAGAAGCAGTGATTACTTCCAAAGTGATGAAAGGAAAAGAAGAAGAAGGCATTAAATACAAAGATTATTTTAATTGGTCAGAACCCCTTATGCAATGCCCATCTCACCGAATGTTAGCAATGCGAAGAGGAGAAAAAGAAGATATTTTATACTTAGATATCAGTATTGATGAAGCATTAGCACACAACATCATTAGCCAATTTATAATCAAAAGAAAAAATCATCCTACGGCTATTGAACTGCAAAAAGCCATTGAAGATGCATACAAGCGTTTACTACATCCATCTTTAGAAACAGAATTTAGAATACTTACAAAAGAAAAAGCCGATTTAGAAGCCATTAAAGTATTTGCTAATAATTTAAGAGAATTATTGATGCAATCACCATTAGGAAACAAACGTGTCTTAGCCATTGACCCTGGCTTTAGAACAGGTTGTAAAGTAGTAGTATTAGATGAACAAGGCAATCTAATTGAAGACGCTGTCATCTATCCACACGAACCTCAAAAAAGAACAGAAGAAGCCGAACAAATAATACTCGCATTAGCCGCTAAACACAATATAGAAGCCATTGCTATTGGAAATGGAACGGCTTCACGAGAAACCGAATTATTTATTAGAAATATCTCCATTTTGCCCAATGATATCCCTGTAATTATGGTCAATGAAGCCGGAGCATCCGTATATTCTGCATCTGATGTTGCAAGAGAAGAATTTCCCGACAAAGATGTTACAGTAAGAGGGGCTGTGTCAATTGGCAGAAGATTGCAAGATCCTTTAGCAGAATTGGTAAAGATAGATCCGAAGTCCATTGGAGTAGGTCAATACCAACACGATGTAGATCAAGGACTACTCAAAGATAAATTAGACGAAGTAGTGATGAGTTGTGTAAATGCTGTAGGTGTAGAACTCAATACAGCATCTAAACAATTACTTTCTTACGTATCAGGCATTGGTCCATCCTTAGCCCAAAGCATTATTGATTATAGAAAACAACACGGTCCATTTCAATCAAGGCAAGACCTTCTTAAGGTGCCTCGCTTTGGCGAAAAAGCATTTCAACAAGCCAGCGGATTTTTACGCATTCGTAATGGCAAACATCCATTAGATAAAAGTGCCGTGCATCCCGAAAGTTATCATATTGTAGAAAAAATGGCTCAGGATTTAAACTGCACAATTGATGATTTACTTAATAATTCAGAATTACGAAAAAAAATAAAACTTGAAAACTACATTACCGACGAAGTAGGACTACCAACACTACAAGATATTATGAGTGAATTAAAAAAACCTGGCAGAGACCCTCGCAAATCCTTTGAGATATTTAGTTTTGATGAACGCGTACATACCATTGAAGATGTAAAAGTAGGAATGCAATTACCCGGCATTATTACGAATGTTACAAATTTTGGAGCATTTGTAGATATTGGTGTACATCAAGACGGATTAGTGCATATTTCACATCTTTCAGATGAATTTGTATCCGACCCACATAGTTTTGTAAAAGTTGGTCAAAAAGTAAAAGTTACTGTCATTGAAATAGATCTCCCAAGAAAACGCATTGCTCTTTCAATGAAATCAGAACCATTTGCTGATACCCCAAAGAAAAAAGGAAATAACCAAACATCCAAACAAAAATCTATTGAAATCACAGAAGAAAACGCACTTCAAGCATTACTATCTAAATTTAAATAGATAATGGATCAGTGAATTTTGAAACGAAATTTTTTTACTGCCACAGAAATTTGTGCTATCTTTGTGTTATTCTCTTTTGAAAATTTAAATGAACGAATATTTCTTTCATACACAATTTCTTAAATAAAAAATTAATGGTTAATTCTTTTAAAGACATATTTGCACAATACAAATGGGAGGATATAAAAGATTTTATCTATTCTACAAAGCCACATCAAGTGAAAGAGGTCTTACAAAAAAACGAACTCACTCCTAATGACTTTGCTATTCTCATTTCTCCTGCAGCCAAAACATTTTTACCACAAATGATCCAAAAAAGCCAATATCTTACAAGACAACGGTTTGGTAAAAACATCTGGTTATTTGCTCCATTATATTTATCTAATGAATGTAAAAATATCTGTACTTATTGTGGATTTAGTTTTAATAACAAAATACCTCGTAAAACCCTAAATGATAATGAAATTAGACAAGAAGCAGAATTTTTGAAGAAAAAAGGATTTGAACACGTTTTAATCGTAACAGGAGAAGACAATCAAAATGTACACGTTGATTATTTAAACAATGCTATTGACATATTAAAAAATTATTTTTCAAATATTTCAATTGAAGTGCAACCTTTGGAATATGAAGAATATCAATTATTAGCACAAAAAAATATCTATGCCGTATTAGTTTATCAAGAAACCTACAACATCAATAACTATAAGCAATATCACCCAAAAGGGAAAAAAAGCAATTTTTATTATCGTCTTGAAACACCCGATAGAATAGGCAAAGCAGAAATTCACAAAATTGGATTAGGTGTTTTATTAGGTTTAGAAGATTGGCGTGTAGATTCTTTTTTCACAGCATTACACTTAAATTATTTACAAAAAAAGTATTGGAAATCCCGATTTTCTATATCATTTCCTCGCATTCGTCCTGCTATTGGTGCTATTCAAGAAAACATTCATATTCAAGATGAAGAATTAAAACAATTAGTATGTGCTTATCGTATTTTTAATCCCGATGTAGAACTTTCACTTTCTACAAGAGAAAGGGCGGAATTTAGAGATGAATTAGTAGATATTGGCTTTACCACAATGAGTGCTGAATCAAAAACAAATCCTGGTGGCTATACAATAGAACCCACATCATTAGAACAATTTGAAATAGATGACCATCGTAGTTTAGAAGAAATCATACAAGTACTCAAAAACAAAGGACTGGAAGCCGTTTTCAAAGATTGGGAATACGCTCTGTTTGACTAATCTAATAATATCCCTTACTCTATGCTTACTCCTGATGAGTTCAAATACTACCAACGACAAATCATACTGGATAATTTTGGTCTACTCCATCAAGAAAAAGCCAAAAACACATCTCTACTAATAATAGGTGCAGGCGGACTCGGATCGCCATTGTTACAAATGTGCAGTGGAATTGGAATTGGGAAAATAGGCATTGTAGATTTTGACTCTGTGGCTATTCACAACTTACATAGACAGTATCTTTATTATTACAACGAAATTAATCAACCCAAATCCTCTTTAGCCACTCAAAAAATTAAGCAACGAAATCCATTTATTGAAATTATAGAACATCCTGTACTATTAGACGAATCAAACATTCATAACATTCTTCCTAATTATGATATTATCGCAGACGGAACAGATAATTTTACAACACGTTATTTAGTAAATGACGTTTGTGTGCAATATCAAAAACCATTAGTATTTGGAAGCATTTTTAAATGGACATCACAAGTAGCATTGTTTAATTACAATGGCAGTAAACATCTTCGGGATTTGTTTCCAGAACCACCTAACCCCGAAGAAGCCCCATCTTGTGCAGAAGCAGGTGTCATCAATACAGTAACCACACACTGTGCATCTTTAATGGCTCAACTCATTGTGTTTTGCATTACTGGCAAAGCCCAAGAATGGACAAATACTCTAATACTTTCTGATTTATGGAATTTCAAACAACAAATTATCCGTTATTAAATTACTAATTTGATTATTTATGTCCAACAAAGGAAAATTATACATAGTACCCACGCCAATAGGCAATCTTAAAGATATAACACTAAGGGCTATTGAAGTTTTGCAACAAGTAGATTACATTCTTGCTGAAGATACAAGAACCTCTAAGCCACTTCTTCAACATTACAATATCTCTACGCCATTAAAATCCTACCATGCTTTTAATGAACATTCTATACTTCAAAACATCATTAACGATTTAAATCAAGGAAAAAACATCGCACTCATCAGCGATGCAGGAACACCTGCTATTTCTGACCCTGGCTATTTAATCGTTAAAGAATGTATTTCAAATGATATCAAAGTAGAATGCTTACCTGGTGCTACTGCATTTGTACCTGCACTTGTGTGTAGTGGAAAACCCTTACATCATTTTGTGTTTATCGGTTTTTTACCCCCTAAAAAAGGAAGACAAAGTAAACTAAAAGAAATGGCACAACTGCCTTATACTATAGTTTTGTATGAAAGCCCACATAAATTAATTAAAACTCTTGAAGATTTGAAAAATATCTATGGTGGTGATAAAGAAATTAGTATTTCAAGAGAAATATCAAAGATGTTTGAAGAACATTTAAGAGGTAAAATAGAAGAACTTATTACTCATTTTACACATCATCCTCCCAAAGGCGAATTTGTTATTGTTATTTAATTTACGAGTTCATTTTTAGGGATATTAATTTTGATATGCAATCCATTATTGTCTTCCAAACGAATTTGACCATTTAATTGTTCAACCAATAAGTAAATAATTTCAAAACCTAAACCCTCTTGATATGAGTTATTTAATCCCATTCCATTATCAGAATAATTAATCACAATATCATCTCCCTGCATATAGATATTAAGGTTTAAAGTAGGATTATACTTGTTAGGAAAAGCGTGTAGAATAGAATTCGTAACCATTTCATTCACAATAATACCTATTGGTATAATAGCGGCTGTTTTTATAGTACCCAATTCATCATAGTTTTCTATTAATTGTATAGAATCTGCTTGATTATATTGAATGCTTGATTGAATTGTTTTTTGAATAAAATCCTCTATCTTTATAGAATCTATATTTTCTTGACGATAAAGCAAATTATGTATCATACTCATATTGTGTATTCTGTTTTGTAATGAATTTAATATCTGATCTATATTTTGATTGTTATGATTATTCATTTTCATATTTATCATGCTATTTAAAACGGCTAAATTATTTTTTACTCTATGATGAACTTCTGCTAATAAAATTTCTTTTTGCATTAAAGATTGTTTCAATTCTTCATGAAGATCTTTTTCTTTTTGAATTAAAATTTTAATTTCCTCTGTTTGTTTATTAGATAACCACATATAAAATGCCGTAAAAAACACCACACAAAGCCCTGCAATGGCGATATTAAGAGAACGGATATAATCTATTTCATGATTTGAAAATGTAACATACCAACTTTTAGGTATTAAAAATGAAAGATCAAGAAAAATTACTATTAGAAACACAATAAAAGATAACAATAAAAATGAATAAGTAATTTTATTTTTCAATACAGACATATTGTTGATACCAAGAACCATTGCAAAGGGAAAATAATATGCATAACCAGCGACTTCAAGGGGATACAATTCTACATTATAGATAATAAGGATATTTGTATAAATATAAAACAAAGCCAATGATGCATTAAAATATCGCCATTTGTTTAATATCAATCCTACAATAGACAAAGCCAAGCATACTCCTTCAATAATAGCAAATGGCAATTTATTTAATATTATCCAATTTGTAATGCCGATTAACAAAATAATTAATATTAGAATATGCAATCCATTAACAAAGCGAATTTTAAATACACTTTTAAGATCTGTATTACTATCTATTCCAACATCAACCAATGATCTTAAAGTTTTTATCATATATATATATATATATAAATTATTGTCTTTTAGGAATCCATGGAAATTCAGGGGCACCAAGTAGTTTGGTAATGTATCTTGAAAGTACAAATAAGTAATCTGATAATCTGTTTAAGTATGGTAAAATATGTGGATCTATTGTATTATGATGACGAGAATAACGCACTACATTTCTTTCAGATCTTCTACAAATGCATCTTGCAATATGACAATGTGATACCAAAGGATGCCCACCTGGTAAGACAAAAAACTTCATTGGTTCTAAATGTTCTTCCATCTCATCAATGGCTTTTTCTAATGCCTGAATATCCGCATCAAATAAAGGTGGCAACATATCCTTTACTTTTTCCATTTTAGATACATCTGTTGCCAAATGCGATCCTATGCTAAACAATCTATCTTGAATATCTAATAAAAACTGATGGATTTTTTCTTTATCTTCTATATCCGAACTTAATATCAAATCTCTCAATAATCCAATATAAGAATTCAACTCATCTACCGTTCCGTACGCTTCTATTTGCAAATCATCTTTTGAAACTCTTGTACCACCAAATAATCCAGTATTTCCCTTATCTCCTGTTTTGGTATAAATTTTAGACGCCATATTCTATCATTTCATTTGTCGCCAATTTAATTAAATAATTTCATTCTACCCGAAAATTGTTTTTTATTTATATGTAAAACATCAAAATTCCACATTGTATTAAAATTGTACATATAATTTTTTTGATTTTATGAATACACCAATTTTTCGCATTTTTGAGCAAAAATTTAATTTATGGCAACTAATGATACCCTAAAAAAAGAAGATTTAGAATTTAATAGAAATGCAGATGTAATGCGATTGGCAGTATCTAATCTTAATCAAATTTTAAGTAAAATTTATCTCGGTGGAGGAAAGGACAAAATAGCCAAACAGCATGAACAGGGAAAAATGACCGCTCGTGACCGCATTGATTATTTATTAGACAAAGATAAACCACGTTTTGAAATTGGTGCATTAGCCGGATATGAAATGTATCAAGAACACGGAGGTTGTCCTTCTGGTGGAGTAGTGGTAGTATTAGGATATGTAAGCGGGAAACAATGTATTGTCGTGGCTAATGATGCTACTGTAAAAGCAGGGGCTTGGTTTCCTATAACAGGCAAAAAGAATCTACGAGCCCAAGAAATTGCAATGGAAAACCGAATACCTATTATTTATTTAGTAGATAGTGCAGGCGTTTATTTGCCCATGCAAGACGAAATTTTTCCTGACAAAGAACATTTTGGCAGGATATTTCGTAACAATGCCGTAATGAGTAGCCGTGGTATTCCGCAGATTGCCGCTATTATGGGAAGTTGCGTAGCAGGAGGTGCTTACCTGCCCATTATGAGCGATGAAGCCATGATTGTTGATAAAACAGGTACTATTTTTTTGGCAGGATCTTATCTTGTAAAAGCCGCTATTGGAGAAGATGTAGATAACGAAACCTTAGGTGGTGCTACTACCCATTGCGAAATTTCTGGTGTAACGGACTACAAATGTGCAAACGATAAAGATTGCCTTGATAGAATCAAAAGAATAATGAGTAAGTTGGGAGAATTTCCAAAAGCAGGTTTTAATCGCATTGCACCTGCTCCGCCCAAGAAAGACCCCAATGAAATCAACGGAATAATCCCTGATTCAAGAGATAAGCAATACGATATGTATGAAATCATTGAACGATTGGTAGACAATGGAGAATTTGATGAATACAAAGCATTATATGGTAAAACTATAATTTGTGCTTATGCCCGTATTGATGGATGGGCAGTTGGTATAGTGGCTAATCAAAGAAAAGTCGTAAAGACCAAAAAAGGTGAAATGCAGTTTGGTGGTGTTATTTATAGTGATAGTGCCGATAAAGCAGCACACTTTATTATGAATTGTAATCAAAAGAAAATACCACTTGTGTTTATTCAAGACGTAACGGGCTTTATGGTTGGATCAAAAAGCGAACATGGCGGAATTATAAAAGACGGTGCTAAAATGGTAAATGCGATGAGTAATTCTGTGGTTCCAAAATTTACCATTATTGTTGGAAATAGTTTTGGTGCAGGCAACTATGCAATGTGCGGAAAAGCGTATGATCCACGTTTAATTGTAGCGTGGCCATCGGCTCAAATAGCCGTAATGGGTGGTGCACAAGCCGCTAAAACTCTTTTACAAATTGAAACGGCTTCTCTAAAAGCCAAAGGCGAACAAATTACTCCCGAAAGAGAAAAAGAACTTTTTGAAAAAATCAAGTCACGTTATGACAAACAAATGTCTCCCTATTATGCCGCCGCTCGTTTGTGGATTGATGCTATTATTGATCCATTAGAAACACGCAAAGTAATTTCTATGGGTATAGAAATGGCTAATCACGCTCCTATTGAAAAACCTTTTAATGTAGGTGTTATTCGTACCTAAAATTTTTTATTTACAAAAATAAAGCAGGACAATATAAATTGGATATAGGTATTTTATCGCTTTCTAACAATCTCCTTAAAAAAATACACTATGAAACATTCATCGGGTTATTACACAAGTATTTTCAATAAAGTAGTCATTGTTGCAGCACTGGGTTATTTTGTAGACATCTATGATTTAGTATTATTTGGGATGGAAAGAGTAGCATCATTAAAAGATATTTTATCTCACACATTACCGCCCGAAGAATTAGCCAATATGGATAAGTATGTTGAAGAAATAGGAACAAAGTTATTAAACTGGCAAATGTTTGGAATGCTAATAGGTGGCATTGTGTGGGGTATATTAGCCGATAAAAAAGGACGATTATCTGTATTATTTGGAAGCATTATTACTTATTCTATTGCTAATGTTTTGAATGGAATGGTGCAAGACACTACATCTTATGCACTACTTCGTTTTATTTCTGGTTTTGGTTTAGCAGGAGAATTAGGTGCCGGTATTACTTTAGTATCCGAAACTATGCCCAAAGAAACTCGTGGTATAGGAACAACAATGGTGGCTACTATTGGTTTATTAGGAGCAGTGTTTGCCGGACTTACAACTTATTACATCAATAATTGGCGAATGTCTTATTATATCGGCGGTGCATTAGGATTTTTGCTCTTAATCTTACGCATCGGCGTGTATGAATCAGGAATGTATAGCCAATTAAAATCAAGTAAAACTCAAAAAGGAAATTTCTTATATCTATTTTCTCATCCAAATGTCTTATTAAAATATCTATCTGTGATTATTATTGCCTTACCTGTATGGTATGTTACTTATATGCTTATACAATTTGCCCCAGAAATGACCAAGGCATTAGGAATGCATAATTACCCAAAAGAAGCAAGAATACCAATAATGGTTGAATATATGGGCGTATCACTTGGCGATTTGTCCAGTGGATTTTTAAGTCAAAAATTACGCAGTCGTAAAAAAGCATTGTATATTTTTATCCTTGGTACGATGCTTGCCACATTTGTATATTTTGCTTTTGTACAGGATTCTTTGTTGTGGTTTTATTCTATTGTATTTGTGTTAGGATATTTCGCAGGATATTGGGCAGTATTTATGGCTACTGCTGCTGAATCTTTTGGCACTAATATCCGTGGAACTGTGGCTACTACGGCTCCTAACTTTGTTCGTGGTTCTGTTCCTTTGATGTCTATTTCTCATTTATACTTAAAAGACATTGTTGGAACTGTAAATTCTGCTATTATTATCGGCATAATTATTTTTGCATTAGCACTCTGGTCTGTGTATAAATTAGATGAGACCTTTCATAAAGAACTGAATTATATTGAAGGTGAAGAAGAAGTTATTCCATAGTAAAATACATTTTATTGTAAATGGGTGTTTCTGATAACAGCGAGTATTTTATGCAAGTAGCCATTGACCTTGCTAAAAAAGGTGGTGGCTATGTGCATCCTAATCCATTAGTAGGATGTGTCATTGTTCTTAACAATACAATTGTAAGTCAAGGATATCATCAATATTATGGTGGCAATCACGCAGAAGTTAATGCTATTCTTCAATTAGAACAACAAGGATTCCATCAATGGAATGAAGTAGAACTCTATGTAACATTAGAACCTTGTGCTCATTTTGGCAAAACACCACCTTGTACCGACTTAATACTCAAAAAAGGAATTAAAAAAGTCATCATTGCAACAACAGATATCAATCCTTTAGTAGCCGGCAAAGGAATTGAAAAATTGAAAAAAAATGGTGTGAGCATTACCCTTGGTGTAAAAGAAAAAGAAGCCATTGAATTAAATAAACGTTTTTTTACTTATCACCGCTTAAAGCGTCCTTATATTATCTTAAAATGGGCTGAAACAAAAGATGGTTTTATCAGTAAATACTCTTTTAGTCAAAAAAACGAAAACATAATTAGCGGAAAAGAAACATTGAAATTAGTACATCAATGGAGAAGCGAAGAACATAGTATTTTGATAGGATACAATACACTTGTAAAAGACAATCCATACTTAAATGTACGATATGTTGAAGGAAAAAATCCAATTAAAATAGTTGTCTGTAGAGAAATTCCCGAAGACATCTTTTCTTACAATATGTTTAAAGGAACAGAAAGAGTAATACTATTTAATACTATCAAAGAAGAAGAAAGTCAAAATATCTTATTCAAAAAAATTAATTGGGAAAATAAAGAACAAGAAATTATACAACATTTATATGAATTAAACATTGTTAGTGTATTAATTGAAGGTGGAACAAAGACCTTGCAAGCATTTATCAATCAATTTTTATTTGATGAAATAAGAGTGTTGAAAAGTAAAAAAGTTGTATTTAATGAAGGTATAAAAGCCCCTATATCACCCCAATCACTAATACTTTCACACACTTTTGAAAACGATACGGATAGTATTAGTATTTGGAAGAGAGATTAAAGAATATATTTACCAATCCATTTCCAAATTTACTCCTTATCACTTTCTAATTTCTTAATTACTTGATTCAGTTTTGTTTCAGAGTTTTTGAGTTTTTCTTTGCAATACAATATCAATGCAGCCGAACGTTCTACTTTTTTAAGCAATTCATCTAAATCTAATTCTCCACTTTCTATTTCATTGACTATTTGCTCTAATTCTTCAATGGCTTGTTTGTAACTAATATCCTCTACATTATTACTTTTCATAAATTTTTTATTTTAAGTTGTGTTATTTTAAAATTTGCTTCAGATTGATAAAACTTTATCTTAATATCTTGTTCTTCAGATATTTCATTGGCTGATGAAATGGTTTTATTTTGATTATCAAAAACAATACTATATCCACGTTTTAATATATTATCAGGATGCAATAATTGTATATTCTTTTCAAGATTTTGCAAATGCACATTTTTCATAATTAAAAAGTATTGTGATCTTTGAATAATTTTTGATTGATAATTTTTTATCTTCTGATGATCTTGTGTAAATATCTTTTCAGTAGAAAACAAAAGATTTTGTTGAACACTTTGAATATATTTTTCTTGATATGAAATAATTTGTGTAGCAAAATGCTTTAATTGATGTGCCTTTTGAATTAACTTATGTTCTTGCTTACGAAAAATACTTTTAGGTGTATTTTTAATAATTTGTTCAAATTCTTGTAATAGTAATTTTTGTTGATGAAATAATTCTTTTGCTTGTAATGAAATCTCTTGACTCATCTGCTGAACAAAATGCTGTTGTGATAAAATGAAATTTTTTGTGTGTTGGATAAGTGCTTGTTGAAGTTCAAGGATAGTTTGTTCAAATTGCTGAAATCTTTGGATAATAATCATTGCTGTATCGGTTGGTGTAATGCCATTTTGATACGCCACCATTTCTGCTATCGTAAAATTGGTAGAATGCCCTATACCTGTAATGACAGGAATTGGAAATAATGCGATGGCTTTACAAAGTTCATAATCATTGTAACAAGACAATCCAACCTCTCCCCCACCACCACGAACAATCAACACAGCGTCGTATATGGATGAATGCGTTTTGATATTTTCTAATTGAAAGCGAATGTTAGCCGCTGCTTCTTCACCTTGCAATAGCGAAGGATACAAATCGTATAAAATCTGATATTTATGAGAAAACTTTTGAAATGTTGTAATCAAATCATTGTATCCTTTGCTTGTTTCCACAGATATGACGGCAATTCTTTGTGGAACAAGTGCAAGAGAAAGTTGTTTGTTTTTGTCAAATATCCCTTCTTTTTTTAATCGTTCAATCGTTTGTTTTTTGTATTTTTCTAATTCTCCTAAAGTATAATTTGGATCTATATCGCGTATTCTCAAACTCAATCCATAGCGTGGTTCAAACTGCACACTTACATACATCAATACATTGATATTGTCTTTTAATGGCTCCCCTGTTGTTTCAATAAATTTTTGATTAATTCTCAAAAAATCATTTTTCCAAATAATTCCTCTCATTTGACAAACAACTTCATTATCTTTTTTTTCTAATAATTCAGGATAAGCATGACCACTTTGCTTATACAAATTAAGTTTATGTATTTCTGCTTTGACCCACCAATTTTTCCCCAAAAAAGAAGCATCCATCACTTCTTTGATCAATAAATTTAATTGATACAAGGTCAAAACATTATTTTCATTTTCTTTAAATAAATCATTCATTCGTTTGAAATTTTAGCAAGTGTGTTTGTTTTCAAATAACAATTCCTCACCAATTGCATTAAATAAAATTCTCTTAATCTCTCTTGTAATCAACAAAAAACTTTTTCTATTGAAAATAGATGATTTATGATGAACTCAATCTTTTAATCACTCTTAAATGATGGGAATGATTTTTTAATTCTGGTGAAAAAATCCCGTAGTGATCAATTTTATCTATACGCACTTTTCCTGATGCGTGAATAATTGTTTCCGAATTAATTAAAATACCTGTATGCACGATATTCCCCTCTTCATTATGAAAAAAAGCAATATCTCCTGCTTGTACTTCATCTAAAAAACTTAATGGCGTACCGTGATGTACTTGATCTTTAGCATCTCTTGGTAATTGATAACCCGCCAAAGCACAGCACACCTGCACAAGTCCAGAACAATCAATGCCCATTAACGTTTTACCCCCCCAAAGATAGGGGGCATTTAAAAACATAAAAGCAAAATCCACACATTTTTGTCCATCGTATCGTGTATTATTGGTGATTTCGGTAACTTTACCATAGCACTCATAGATACTGCTTTCTATCTTAAATTGATGATTTTGATACATAGGAAAATGAGACCCCATTGGTACAACATAATGATTTTGCCCCGACTGAACAATTTGTAAAAGTTCAGAACTATAATATCTTGGTGTTTTTTGTTGTAAAAAATAAAACTCTTCTGTAATTGGAAAATGCTGCAATTCATTAATCCAACATTCATAGCCATCTGCATCCATTTTTATCTTATACCATTTTTGATGTTGTTCTAAAACTTTATATGATTCACCAAAAAGTAATTGAGTGGTCATTTCACTCTTGCTGGAAGGTTCAGATCTACAAGGTATTACAGAGAGTTTTGCAATTCCATACTGGGAATACATAGTTTATAGATTTTTGCAAATATCTGTATTTTTTTAATCTTATTTTTAATAAAATCAAAACCAATGGTAGCGGTCGTGTAAACGTTCAAATAAAACTCTTCTTTTTCGTTTTTTGTGCTTTGATTTAGGAATATTTATTTTATTTTCTTTGATTTCAGGATTATCAATGTCTTTTGCTTTTTCTTTTTTCCAAAACATCTTGAAGTAAAACAAACGAATACCTGCTGAAAAACTTACATTTCGCACATTTGGTGTATTATCTGAAGTAATCTTTGTTACACGCATATTGTAATTAACAAAGATACTAAAAAATCGTATATGAAATTCCGCACCACCACCCACATTAAAGCCCCATTGAAAATAGGTTTTAATAGCATTAATAGTATTAAAATTTTTGTCCATCACTTGAAAAGAACGAAACTTTGTATACGCTATACCTACATTAGGATAAATAAAAAAAGACCCATCTTCATTACTAATAATATAATGATAGTTCCAATTAAAATTTTCCAAATGGGCTTGTTTCCAAATAGGCAAAATATCTATAGGTGAATAGCGACAATACTGAAATTCTACTCTTGATAAATCTTTGAACAAATAATTGGCATTAAAATCCCATCCTTTTACAAATTCTACATCATAATTATTTTCTTGAAGAGCAATTGTAGAAATACTGCGTCCCGCACCTATCTGAAAAGAACGGATAATTTGCACAGAATCTAATGTTTGTGCTAACAATTTTACACTAATAAAAATAAATACACTTATCCTATAAAACAACATTTTTATTTATTCACGGCTTTCGCTATAAATATACTGATTTCATAGAGAATATAAATAGGCAAAGCCACAATAAGTTGAGATGCTACATCCGGCGATGGCGTAATCACTGCTGCTACAATTAAAATAATGACTACTGCGTGTCGTCTATATTTCCGCATAAACTCTGCTGTAATTAATCCAAACTTAGCCAATAAATAAACAACAACAGGAAGTTCAAACACCAAGCCCGATACCAAAACCATTGTACTAATTAAAGAAATATAATCATCTAAAGTATTATGTGTTTCTACCAATCCCAAATCCGATATTTGATAGTTAATTAAAAAATTATAAGACATTGGAAACAATATAAAATACCCAAATAGCACACCTACAAAAAACAAAAAACTTGCGATGCTAATAAAACTTTTTACAGGATTGGCTTCATTATCCTTTAATGCTGGACGAATAAATGTCCACAATTCAAACAAAATAAAAGGCGACGCTATAATAATAGCAATAACAATGGAAATCCAAATATGATTAAAAAATTGTTCAGATGCTGATAATGCCTGCAATGGATGTACTTTTACTTGAAAACACAGTTCAGGAATTTTTACAAATTGAGATAAATAACACAATGCTTTGTATGATAAAAAATCAGGGCGAAGTGGTGCAAAAATGATATTATCAAAAATCCACGAAGCATAAATAAAAACAAACACCGACAATACTGCTACCACAATAGCACTTCGTACCAAATGTCTTCGCAACTCTTCCAAATGTTCTAAAAAACTCATTTCTTTGTCTTGTTCTATTTTTTCTTCCATAAAATTTTTGCTTGCTGCGAAAGTAGGTATTAGTTTATTATTTTTATAAACTGATAATTCTTTTTTGAAATGCAAGTATCTATAAAAAAGTGTCATAAATACGATTCTTCTTTATGAACAACGCCCCGTCGGATCGAATCATATAACTTTGAACTAAAATGATCATTGGCATAAAGTCCATTTCTGCAATACCCTACGTTCGTACAAAACTGATTATTTTGGGATATCAAACATTATTGTCATCATTTCCAAAAAAATTATCCTCATTACTAAACATTTTAATATCTCAAAAAAAGAATTTTCCGAAAACGAAAAAAGATTTATACAATGAAAATTTACACTTCCACTCACTCAACCAAAATACCCATTCACGAAATAATTTTACCTTTTTGTAAAATTTATTTGGAACATAAGAGAAAAATAAATTATCTTTGTAGCAAAATTTAAACGTATGAAAAAGCAATATCTTTATTTAACTGTCACTATAGCAATCTCTTTATTTTTACTAATGTGTAATAAAAGCAAAGATGATAGCATTGCACCCGGTTATAGAGACGAAGTAGGCGGAGGTGGGAATCCTAACCCCAATTCTGTTACAACAACAGGAACAAGTACTATTACTAATCCCGCTACTTCTAATAGCACATTAAATGTGGGAGGAGCAGGATGGTCGTATGCATCTTGTTCGGGCAATAATACACTTATGGCATTTAATGGTGCTACTACTGTTCAAATCAACTTCTATTCTGCTCCTACTACTGGAAATTACAATCTACAAAGCGGAACACCTACTTCTAATAGTAGTGCTCAAATGATAGTATACAATCCTCCAGGACAACCCAGTGGTGTGGTATGGTACTCTGCTTCTGGAATGATAAGCGTAACCACCACAAGCGGAGGAAACGTAACCGTAACCTTTAACAATATCCCCTGCACGCAACAACAGTTTCCTTTCCCCGTTGTAACGGTTTCAGGGGCTATGACTTGTATTTAATTGTTCTTAGCATATACTATATTATCCCATATTCATTTGTTTGTAAGTATTTTTGCTTCAAATATTTTGTTAGTTTTGAAATAAAAATTCGTTACAACTCAACACTTCCAACTTAACCACAATAATTAGTTGAAAGTAAAAAGTGAAAAGTGAAAAGTATTAAAACGCTACATCATTATATTGAAAAATATCTCCTTTTACTTTCAAACTTTAAACTTTCTACTTTTCACTTTCCACTTTTTACTAATGTATTCTTTGTGGTAAAATATAACACGAGCAGTAACCCAACTCTTCAAAATTCATTGTTGAGAAAATTTAATTTCATTTCTTTTTTCATTACTTTTAGCCCCTAAAAACATCCATGAAAGATGAAAGTATTAAGTCCGTTTTAATCATTGGCAGTGGTCCTATCATTATTGGACAGGCCTGTGAATTTGACTATTCTGGTTCTCAAGCCGCCAGAAGTTTAAAAGAAGAAGGCATTGAAGTTACTCTCATTAATAACAATCCTGCTACTATAATGACAGACCCTGTTACTGCTGACCATGTGTATTTATGGCCTTTGGAACCAAAGTATATTGAAAAAATCTTACAAGAAAGAAAAATAGATGCTGTTCTTCCTACTATGGGTGGACAAACAGCATTAAACCTCGCTATGAAATGTGAAGAACTGGGTATTTGGCAAAAATATGGAGTACGAATGATTGGCGTTGATATTAATGCTATTAAAGTTACAGAAGATAGAGATTTGTTTCGTGCCCGTATGGAAGAAATTGGAATACCAATGGCTCCCAGCAAAATTGCCCGATCTTTTTTAGAAGGCAAAACAATTGCCCAAGAATTTGGTTTCCCATTAGTTATTCGTCCATCTTTTACCCTTGGTGGAAGCGGTGGTAGTGTAGTGTATTCCAAAGAAGATTTTGATGCCGCTCTCAATAGAGGATTACAGACCTCACCCATTCACGAAGTTTTAATTGACAAAGCCGTTATTGGTTGGAAAGAATTTGAGTTAGAACTATTACGCGATAAAAACGATAATGTAACCATTATCTGCTCTATTGAAAACTTTGACCCAATGGGTGTTCACACAGGCGACAGCATTACAGTAGCCCCTGCTATGACATTGAGCGACAGAACGTATCAAAAGATGCGCGATATGGCTATCAAAATGATGCGAAGTATCGGGAATTTTGCAGGGGGATGCAATGTTCAATTTGCCGTTAGCCCTGATGACAAAGAAGAAATTATTGCTGTTGAAATAAACCCTCGCGTGTCTCGTTCTTCTGCATTAGCATCCAAAGCAACAGGTTATCCTATTGCCCGTATAGCAACAAAATTAGCCATTGGCTACACCCTTGATGAAATTCAAAACCAAATTACCAAATCCACTTCTGCATTCTTTGAACCCGCCCTTGATTATGTAGTAGTAAAAATACCTCGCTGGAATTTTGATAAATTCAAAGGTGCCAACCGTGAATTAGGATTTCAAATGAAATCTGTTGGAGAATCTATGGGCATCGGTAGAAGTTTTCAAGAAGCCCTTCAAAAAGCCGCACAAAGTTTAGAAATTAAACGAAATGGCTTAGGAGCAGACGGTAGAGAAATAACAGACCAAAAACTTCTTTTAGAAGCATTGCAAAAACCCAGTTGGAACCGCCTGTTTATGATTTATGATGCCATGAAATTAGGTATATCCATCAATACCATTCACAAATTAACGCACATTGATTTATGGTTCTTAAAACAAATTGAAGAGTTAATAGCATTAGAACAAGAAATTCAAAAATATACATTAGATTCTATTCCAAAAGAATTATTATTAGAAGCCAAACAAAAAGGATATGCCGATAGACAAATTGCCCACTTATTAAAATGTTTAGAAAGTGAAGTGCACAAAAAAAGAAAAGAACTGGGCATTGGAAGAGTATTTAAATTAGTAGATACCTGTGCTGCTGAATTTGAAGCCAAAACGCCTTATTATTATTCTACTTTTGAAACAGAAAATGAAAGTATTGTTTCCAATAAGAAAAAAGTAATCATTCTTGGAAGTGGTCCTAACAGAATTGGACAAGGTATAGAATTTGACTATGCCTGCGTACATGGTGTATTGGCTGCTCAAGAATGCGGCTACGAAGCCATCATGATAAATTGTAATCCTGAAACTGTATCTACAGATTTTAGCGTGGCTGATAAACTTTATTTTGAGCCCGTTTTTTGGGAACATGTATATGATATTATTCAACACGAACAACCGGAAGGCGTAATTGTTCAACTGGGTGGTCAAACGGCATTGAAATTAGCCGAAAAATTAGACCGTTATGGAATTAAGATATTTGGTACTTCCTTCAAATCAATAGACCTTGCCGAAGATCGTGGGAGTTTTTCAACATTACTCAAAGAATGTAATATCCCTTATCCAAAATTTGGTGTTGCAGAAGATGCCGACCAAGCATTGCAAGTAGCCAAAGAATTAGGATATCCATTATTAGTTCGTCCAAGTTATGTTTTAGGAGGTCAAAGTATGAAAATTGTTATCAATGACGAAGAATTAGAACAACATATTGTAAAATTATTACAAGACATTCCAGGAAATAAAATTTTATTGGATCACTTTTTAGAAGGGGCTATTGAAGCAGAAGCCGATGCTATCTGCGATGGCAAAGATGTTTATATTATTGGAATTATGGAACACATTGAGCCCGCCGGTATTCATAGCGGCGATAGTTATGCAGTATTACCTCCATTTGATTTAAATAAAGAGATAATTAAAACTATTGAAGAATACACTAAAATCATAGCACTAAAATTAAATACTATTGGACTTATAAACATACAATTTGCCATCAAGGATAACACTGTTTATGTTATTGAAGCCAATCCTCGTGCCAGCCGCACTGTGCCTTTTATTGCAAAGGCATACCAAGAACCTTATATTAATTATGCTACCAAAATAATGCTGGGTAAAAACAAATTAAAGGACTTTAAATTTCAACCCAAACAAAAAGGATACGCTATTAAAATTCCTGTATTTAGTTTTGAAAAATTCCCGGATATTCAAAAAGAACTTGGTCCTGAAATGAAAAGTACGGGCGAAGCCATCTATTTTATTGATGATTTACACGATGAATACTTTCAAAAAATATACTCCGAACGCAATTTATACTTAAGTAAATAAAGATAATTATTGAGTTTAAAAGTGGATTAACTCACCCCCTTTTAATTTCCCCTCTCTACGACAAATTAGAGAGGCGAATAATGGAAATGAATTTTATTCACATTGATCTTCTCTTTTTCAATTTTCACTCACCCCCTTTAATTCCCCCTCTCTAACAAAGTTAAAGAGGGGAAAAAGGATTTATCAAATCGCCCTTCTCTTTCAAAAGAGAAGGGATGGGGATGAGTTAAAATAAGCCCCAAAGGGACGAAAATAATATCAGTGATGAGGGATGTTAATAGAACACAGATGACGCAGATACGACAGATTAAAACAGATAGTAAAAATCCGTTCTCATCTGTAAAATCCGTATCAATAGTTTTTAATTTAAAAAATTAAAAGTTCCACTAAAAATGTCTGATAAACATTCACTTTATTTTATTGCCCTACTTCCGCCTCATGATAAATTAAAATCTATTCAAAACATCAAAGAATATGTGGCTTCTACTTACCATTGCAAACACGCCTTAAAATCACCCCCACACATTACTATTGTCCCTCCTTTTCAATATCCAATTAAAAAAGAAAAATTTTTGTACAATAAAATTGAAGAATTAAATATACATTTAAATAAAACTATAATCAACATCCATATAGATGGCTATGCCATTTTCTTACCTAAAGTAATATTCATAAATGTATTAATGAGTTCTGAATTAGTAAAACTATACAATCAAGTAAATGATTTTGTAAAAACAGAATTAAAAATTTATAAAGATCTTCCATCTCGTCCATTTCACCCACATATTACCATTGCTTTTAGAGATATTAAAAAAACATTAGTACAAGATATATTAAAAGACCTTCAAGAAAAATTCCCAATTCAAGATTCCTTTTCTGTAAATAAAATTACACTCCTAAAACACAATGGGAAATATTGGGAAATTGCTAAATAAACAAGTCACCATTTTGTGGAAATTTATTAAAAAAATTATTTGGAAAGTATGCTTTAAAATACCTATTTTTGTGCCGAATAAAATTTTAAAGTATGAAACTTTTAATTGTATTAGCAGTTGTTCTTTTCATTCTTGCAGTTCATCAATTACTTAAAGTAATAGAGTTAGCAAGAGAAATTAGAAAAACCAAAGAATGGGAACCTACGGACTCTGAAAATGATTTGATGGGAACTTTAATGCTCCTATTTGGCATCATATTTTTAGGAATGTTCTTTTATCAAATCGATAGATGGTATGATAAGACACTGCCTCCTGCAGCATCTGAACACGGAAAACACATAGATGAATTGATGTTTTGGAATTTGATACTGATTAGTTTTGTATTTGTAGTAGTAAATGCTTTATTATTTTATTTTGCCTATAAATACAGAGGAAACAAAAATAGAAAATCCATTTACTATGCAGATAATAGCAAATTAGAAATGTTATGGACAATAATTCCTGCTTCTGCTTTAGCATTCATTATTACATTTGGATTGAAATATTGGAATGAAATTACAGCCCCTTCTGAAGAAAAAAATCCTATTGTTGTTGAACTTTATGCCAAACAATTTGACTGGACGGCTCGTTATCCTGGAAAGGATGGAAAATTAGGAAGTACAGATTATCGTCAAATTGAAGGAAGCAATCCTGTAGGCCTGGATACTACAGATAAAGCAGGATTTGATGATATTTTAGTAAAAAATGAATTTCATATTCCTGTTGGAAGAGAAGTTGTGTTTTATTTTCGTTCAAGAGATGTAATACACTCTGCATTTATGCCACACTTTAGAGCACAAATGAACTGCGTACCTGGAATGGTTACCACTTTTAAATTTAAACCTACAAAGACCACCAAAGAAATGCGTCAAGACCCTTATGTTCAAAACTTAATGAAACAAATTAATGAACAAAGATCTAAAGAAGGAAAAGAACCTGTAGAATTTGATTATACCTTATTGTGTAATAAAATTTGCGGTGCATCTCATTACAATATGCAAATGAAAATCGTCGTAGAAACAGAACAAGAATATAATGAATGGCTTAGACAACAAAAATCCTTTAAAACATTAGCAAGCAAATAAAAATTGTTAAATAATAAGAAAAGTTACTTTAATCACTAATAATAACATATCATTAAAACTAACTTTGCCCCAAAATAAAGTATATGGAAACAATAAACATCACAAACAAAGAATTGCACGCACAAGAACACATAGATCTTCATCGCTATGAAGATCATGAAGAAAGTTTTATTAGCAAATATGTGTTCAGTCAAGATCATAAAATGATCGCAAGGCAATACCTTATCACTGCAATGGTGATGGCGGTTATAGCAATGATTATGTCTATTGTGTTCCGTTTACAATTAGCATGGCCAGGAGAAAAGTTCGCTTTTATCAATTGGATAATGGGCGATAAGTGGGGAAAAGATGGGATCTTAGATCCTAATGCCTATTTAACGTTAGTTACTATGCATGGAACAATAATGGTATTTTTCTTATTAACTGGTGGTTTATCTGGTACTTTCTCCAATTTGTTGATACCTTATCAAATTGGTGCCCGTGATATGGCTTCGCCTTTTATCAATATGTTGTCTTATTGGTTTTTCTTTTTATCTTCTTTAATTATGGTAATTTCTCTCTTTTTGCCAGATGGAGCCGCAGGTCCCGGTTGGACTGTTTATCCCCCATTATCCGCACTACCAGAAGCAATGCCGGGTTCTGGGTTAGGAATGGATTTATGGTTAGTGTCTATGGCTTTATTTATTGCTTCATCCTTAATGGGAGGATTAAACTACATTGTAACAATTTTAAATTATAGAACTAAAGGAATGAAAATGACCCGCTTACCACTTACAATTTGGGCATTTTTAATTACAGCCATTATTGGTCTTTTGTCATTCCCTGTATTATTATCCGCTGCTTTGTTATTATTGTCAGATAGATTATTAGGAACAAGTTTTTATTTATCTGATATTTATATTGGTGGAAGACCATTAGATTATAGTGGTGGTAGTCCTATATTGTTTGAGCACTTGTTCTGGTTTTTAGGTCACCCCGAAGTATACATTGTGTTAGTACCTGCTTTAGGTATTACTTCAGAAATTATTGCCAATGTTTCACGCAAACCTATTTTTGGTTATAGAGCGATGATTGGTTCAATGCTAGCAATTGCTTTCTTGTCCTTTATTGTATGGGGTCACCATATGTATGTTACAGGAATGAACCCATTTTTAGGTTCTGTGTTTGTATTTACAACATTGCTGATTGCTATTCCATCAGCAGTAAAAGCATTTAATTATCTTACAACCTTATGGAAAGGTAACATCCAATATACACCTGCTGCTTTGTTTTCAATTGGATTAGTTTCATCTTTTGTTACAGGTGGGGTTACTGGTATCATTTTAGCAGATAGTACTTTGGACATCACAGTACACGATACATACTTTGTAGTTGGGCACTTCCATATAGTAATGGGACTTTCTGCTATATTTGGAATGTTTGCAGGAGTATATCACTGGTTTCCAAAATTATATTTAAGAATGATGAATAAAAAACTTGGCTACTTACATTTTTGGCTTACGTTTATTAGTGCTTATGGTGTATTTTTCCCAATGCACTTTTTAGGATTAGCAGGTGTTCCTCGTAGATATTATACGAATAGTGAATTCCCTATGTTTGATGCTTTGTATGATGTTAATGTCGTCATAACTATCTCTGCAATAATAGGAGCATTAGCACAGTTAATTTTTATCTTTAATTTCTTTTATAGTATGTTTAGAGGACCTAAAGCCCCACAAAATCCTTGGAAAGCCAATGGTCTTGAATGGACCAATCCAGTGGCTAATATCCATGGTAATTGGCCAGGTGAATTACCTGTTGTACATAGATGGGCTTATGATTATAGCAAACCCGGTTATGAAGAAGATTTTGTACCACAAACAGTTCCACTTAAAGAAGGTGAATTAGACGGCGGCGGGCATCATTAAAAAAGATGTCAATAAGAATTAAAATGAAATGCAAGTATTTAATAGGATTATTATTAATTATTTCATTTCTTGTTTTTTTCTCAAACAAAAATAGATACAAGTGAATTTGCTTATCTTTGGCGCGACACCGCTTCCTTACATTTTTCTGAAAAAGAAAAGTTAGAAACGATAAGAGGAGTAGCAGGCGGTATATAGATGTTTTTTAAGTATATTGCTTACTATCCTTCAGATCAGTATTTTAATAAGCAAAATCAATATTTTAAGGTCTGGTATGAACCTGATCTCTACTACTCCGATTTTATCAAGATAAAAGAAATGTCTTTCAATAATCCTAAAATAATTAAAAAAAATTATTCGCTTATAGCCAAAGGTTATCCCTCTCAAATTAAAGAAATTTACCTTACAAATTTACTAAACTATAAAAACCTATACGTATTTTTTGATACAAATGACAGTTTAATGTATGTCTATAAATCCCAAAAAAAGAATTAGTAACGATATGAAACTACTTAATGAAAATTTAAAAAATACTTATTCCGCTTTTGAAATATGAAAAATTGGATTAAAATAATTGTAGTAGCAGAAGTTTTAGTTTTATTACTTTTTATTCCTTTTTACAAATCCTACATCGCTGTGTCCTATATTCTTAATAAAAATTTTATTGAGAATAATCTCTGTATTAATAAAAACAATATTGAATTAAATTGCCACGGTAAATGTTATCTTTCTGTAAAATTCAAATCCACTGACAATACAAAATCAGAAACTTCATTAAACATTTTATTATCTATTCAACAAAAAGAATACATCCATAATTCATTAACCGAATTCAAATTTTTAGAAGAAAAAATAACACACAACATTCTCCCTTATTATTCATATTCTTTTGAGTTTTCAACATTTATCTTTCATCCCCCTTGTTTAAGTTAGTTTTTATTATTACTTTTGTCAAATAAATTTTAGGTATTCCATCTTTGATAAAAACATCTACTTATTACTTTACTTTGGCTAAATTAAATTGATTTGCTTAAATTTAATGCAAACTAATATCCTAATAAATCCAAATTTTATCAATGGATACCTAAATTTTCAATAATTATTTTCTCTATTTAAATTCATTAATGAAAAACTTAAAATTTTAAAACTATGAAAAAAATAGCATTAATCATTTCAGCACTTTCAATAATCACTTTTACAAATTGTAAAAAAGACCCATCAGAACCATCTAATAACAATAATAACAACAACTCTAATACTGCCACAACAGGAAAGTTAATTCTTACTTTTGAAGCAATGTTTGGCGATAGTGCTTTGGTATTGAACAACAAAACTTATGTTACTGCCAATGGTGACTCTGTAAAAATATCTACTTTCAAATACTACATCAGTAATATCACCCTTACAAAAACAGATAATTCAACTTATACTGTACCTGAAAGTTATTATTTGGTAAATCATAATAGTTCAAGTACGGTGTCTTTTACACTCAATAATATCCCCGTAGGACAATACAAAGCCATCAAAATGTTGATAGGAGTTGATTCTGCCAGAAATGTTTCAGGGGCTCAAACAGGTGCATTAGATCCCGCTAATGGTATGTTTTGGTCTTGGAGCACAGGATACATTATGCTAAAACTGGAAGGTACATCACCACAATCTGGTTCTGCTTCAAAAAGCTTTTTTTATCATATAGGAGGTTTTTCGGGAACGAATAATGTACTAAAGTGGATAACCCCTTCGTTTAATAGTGCTACCGCAAATGTATCTGGTTCAATGACCCCTGAAATTCACTTCAAAACAGATATTAGTGAGATATTCAAAACTCCTAATACTATTAATCTTGCTACTACCTATAACGTAACAACGCCAGGACTTATGGCCAAAATGATTGCAGACAACTACGCTGATATGATAACCGTAGAACATATTCACAATTAATCTATGAAACAACAGGTTGCTTACATATTATTGATAACTGTTCTTTTTACTCAATGTAAAGTAGATCCTGAAATAAAGCCCGCACTACCCGCGGATGATATCCGTGTGGTAGTGCCCGAGGGCTGGCCAAGACCCCATTACAACTTTGAAAATAATCCCCTTACCAAAGAAGGATTTATTCTCGGAAGATCATTGTTTTATGAACCTGCACTTTCACGAGATAATACAATATCTTGCGGAGATTGTCATCAGCACTTTGTCGCATTTGCCAATGCAGGACACAGTTTAAGTCACGGTGTAAATGGTCAATTAGGCAATAGAAATGCCCCTCCATTGTTCAATCTTACTTGGCATCCATATTTTATGTGGGATGGAGGCATCAATCACATTGAAGTACAGCCCCTTGCACCGATTACAAATCCTGTAGAAATGGATGAAACAATGGAAAATGTAATCGCAAAATTAAAAAACAAATCCAATTACCGTAAAATGTTCAAAGATGCCTTTGGAGATGATAGCATTACAACACAAAGGATATTCCGTGCATTAGCCCAATTTATGGGATCAATGTATAGTTATCAAAGCAAATACGATATGGTTAAAAAAGGAAAAGCCACATTTAGTGCAGCCGAACAAAGAGGATATAATTTATTTGTACAAAAATGTGCTATTTGCCACAAAGAACCATTGATGACAGATTTTTCATTTAAGAATAATGGCTTATCTGTAAATCCTGCATTACAAGATAGCGGAAGAATGCGAATTACAGGAAACCCAAACGATAGAAATAAATTCAAAGTGCCATCTTTACGCAATGTGGCTCTCACCTCCCCCTATATGCACGATGGAAGATTTGAAACATTAGAACAAGTATTAGATCATTACAGATTTGGAATTGTTCAAAGTCCTACATTAGATACATTATTACAAAATGGCATTCCTATGAGTGATCAAGAAAAACAAGACCTCATCCAATTCCTTTATACATTAACGGATTATGAATTTATTTACGACAAAAAATTTGACAATCCTAATCGGTAGTGTGTTTATTTTGATACTTGGTATTTCCTGCAAAAAAAATCAAATAGGCGGGAAAGCCGAAGTATCAGGATATGTAAAGCATCACGGAAAAAACATTCCTTACGCAAGAATTTTTATTAAATACAATGCCAAAGATTTTCCAGGAGATGACACTACCATTTATGACGCCAAAGTTTCTGCAGATGCTAATGCTTTTTATAAAATCAATTTTTATAAAGGAGATTATTATTTATATGCTGTTGGATACGATTATGCTATTCCACCGCCCTATGTTGTAAAAGGAGGCACTTCAGTACATCTTCGTTTTAATGAAAAAAGATCCCTGGATTTGTATGTAACAGAAGGGGATTAAAATGTAAGCCATCCATCAAAGCAATCTGTTGTTTATCTATAATTAGTTGATACATTCTATTTTCTAATTAATTTTTTGGTAAAAAAGTTTTTTATCAATTAAAAATCAAATTCATTCAATTAAATTTATACTTATGAAAAAATTATTGTATTTAAGTGTTTTAATTTTCACAACAAAAATAATTTTGGCTTGTGATATTTGTGGTTGTTTTATGGGCATTTTACCTTATGATAATCAAAGTAACATAGCGTTTTTTCATCGTTATCGCATATTTAATGGATATTATGCTGCACATCAAAGAGGTGTTTTTTTCCCATCAGGATCTTACAGAGTAATGCACGGCAGTTATACAGAACCTACTTTAGATACATCCAAAAAATATCTTTCATCTGATTATGAATCCTACAAAAACTATGAATTTCGTATCAAATGGTTTATTCATCCAAGAATAGAAATCAATGCTATGCTACCTTTTTTAGAAACCCGTTCCAGAGAAGATACCATTCAAATCCAACACTTTGGATTATCAGACCCTACATTTTTAATAGGATACCATCTTATCAAAAAAATTTATGAAGAAAAATTTCAACATCGTTTGATACTTTATAGTGGAATAAAAATTCCAAGTGGAAATTATTATGCCAAAGACCAATGGGGCAAAAGAATACCATTGTTATTACAACCCGGCACAGGCAGTGTAGATTATTCAATAGGATTGACTTATATAATAGGATATAAAAAATTAGGTTCAATGATCAACCTCAACTACAAAATAAACGGAAAAAATTATTACAAAGAAAAAATCGCCAATAGCATCACACTCAATCATTTTTTATTTTACAAAATAAAACTTAAAAATTTCATTTTTGTTCCATCTTGGCAAAATTACTATGAATACACAAAAGGACTTTATATCAACAATACACTTGTAAATGGCACAACAATGAATGTATGGTTAAGTGGATTAGGATGCGATTGGACATATAAGAATATCCAACTCACTACGGCTTGGCAATGGCGTGTATACGAAGAACGCACTGCAGATGCCTTGAAAAATAAAGGTAGATTTATTATTGGACTAACCTACAACTTTAATCAAAAAAAATATCTCATTAAATCCGATAAAGGATAATTTTAATTTTTATTTGGGCGTGCCCCTCACACACCACAACAGTTTCAACTATTGCTGATATTCACAATCAATTTTTCAAAACGACAAAAAATGTCGTTTAAAAAATTTCAATTGGCTGTAGTGTGTTCGGGTCGGGCTGCTACGGGCTACGCTATCGCTTCGGTAATCCCCTCGTCGCTTCGCTCCTCG